>CAYPEM010000119.1:0-1531 GCA_964409765.1 uncultured Chitinophagaceae bacterium | reverse complement strand
TGTTGGCGGGTTCTATGCAAAAGGATTTCGCGTTGAACAAATGGAACAAATTGCATTCACAGTGGATAAAAAATTTGTCGCTAAAATGTTTGTTCCCAGTTTTTCTACATCCGGGCTTGTTGACAGCAACAGGGTTCGATCATATCTCGAGGGATTTCTTGGAAAAGAGAAAATCGAAAATCTAAAAATCCCTTTTTATTCTGTTGCGACAGACCTGAAAACGGGCGAAGAAGTAGTTTTTTGTAATGGTCCGCTTGTTGATTCCATTTTGGGAAGCATTGCTGTTCCCGCTCTCTTTATGCCTTTTTTCTATAATGGTCAACACTTAGTTGATGGTAGCTTGGTAAATCCACTGCCGGTAAGTGTTGCTCATAAATTCGGAGCAGATGTCATCATTGCGGTTGATGTCTCCCATAGCCCATCGACAAATGGAAAGATCGTTGATGATCCGAAAGTTTCTCGATTCGATAAATCGTTCTTGGCAATAAAAAATCGGCTGCCCAAACAATTTCAAATGTTAGATGTAAAAATAGCTGATAAGCATACTCGTTTGAAAGATGATGAACGTGCAATGACGGAAGGTTATGAAGACACCTCCTCACCAAATGTATTTCAAACCCTATTGCAGTCAATTGCAATTGTAGAGACACACCTTAAGAATTTACATCTATCACAATGGCCGGTCAATGTGTTGATTGTACCCACAAAAGGGAAAATAAACTTTTTAGATTTTCATCGTGCAAAGGATGCGGTCATTTCTGGAGAAGCAGCAGCAACAGCGGCACTTCCCGATATTTACTCAGCCATTGAAGGACACGCAAAGACACATTAAAAAATTATAGGCTCATAATGTTATTAATCGTCATTATTGCATTTGTTTTGGGGGTAATCACCTCGATTCCAGTTGGTGCAGTGGGACAATTGATGATTAATCGTTTGATGAAAGAAGGATTTCGGGAAGGATTTTCAATCGGTGTTTTCGCAGCACTACTGGATGCAATATATTGTGAAATCTCCCTCATCGGAATATCCCTTATCTTTGATTCGATCGAAGTACGGTCATTCGTACAAGGATTAAGTCTGCTCGTTCTATTATATTACGGCTACAAGCAGATTCTTCCGTTAAAACAATCAACAGAAAAAAATAATCAACATGCTGATCTTCCGGAACCTGACCGAAAGTCATTTTGGACGTCGGATATTAAACATTATCTAATTGTGCTGATTGCGGCAATAGGAAATCCAACAATGTTTGCCTTCTGGGTAAATATGGCACACGTGCTGCGCTCATCCATTTTGATGGATATGGGAATTCGAGAATTCACATTGTTCAGTGGTGTTGTTGGTTTTGGGTCGGCATTTTGCCAATATGTTGTTTTGCGGATTGTTCGAGACGTTAGACTTTTTCATTCTCCAACAAAAAAACTGGTTGTCCATTGGCTCAGTGCATCTATCTTTATACTCACAATATCATACTTTATCTATCAATACTTTGAGCAACTATTGATCGCATATTAAATTGGGAAAGCAT
>CAYPEM010000118.1:0-1989 GCA_964409765.1 uncultured Chitinophagaceae bacterium | reverse complement strand
GTCCGACCTGAAAATATATTTTACGATCGACGATACAATGCCTGATGATCATTCATTGCAGTATACAGATCCAATTGAACTTCCGGACGGACCGATCACGCTCCGGGCAATTACGTATCGCAATGGTAAACCGATCGGGCACTTGATTACACTGAAGCGGGATGAATTACAGAAAAGAGCCGGAAAATAATCATTGTACTGAATGACCGGTATGAGCGCTTCAAATTGTTGAACTCCCCTGGTATTTCGAGTGTTACAAATACCACGGAGAATTCCTCTTCATTAAAATATATATCAATAGTGGTGCGGTATTTGGAATCCAAACACCGGATTTTCAAATTACCAGTGTTGATCGTAGTAATTCAATCGTGAAAGTGTAAATAATGAGAATTCTGCTCACCGGAACGACCGGCTACATTGGTCAACGGCTTCTTACCGTGCTGCTTGCCGATGGTCATCATGTTATCTGTTGCGTGAGAGATAAGGCTCGATTTGATCCAAAGAAATATCGTTCGGATAAGATCACGGTATGCGAAGTTAATTTTTTAGATCAACAATCCCTGAAAGCAATTCCGGATGATATTGATGCGGCATATTATCTGATCCATTCGATGTCTGTTGAAAACGAGGATTTTGAAACACTCGAAAAAATCTCTGCCAATAATTTCAAAGAACGCATTCAGCGCACCAATGCAGGGCAAGTGATCTATCTAAGCGGGATCGTTAACGATCAAAAATTGTCCAAGCATCTAACATCACGGAAATTGGTTGAAGAGATCCTCTCCTCTGCAACATTTCATCTTACAACACTGCGTGCGGGAATAATATTGGGATCGGGCAGCGCTTCGTTCGAAATTATCCGCGACTTGGTTGAAAAACTTCCGGTAATGATCGCTCCGAAATGGCTCAACACAAAATCACAGCCGATCGCCATAAGGAATGTCATCGAATTTCTTCGGGGCGTGCTGTTGTATGAAAATTCATATGACAAAAGCTTCGACATCGGCGGAACCGAAATCCTCACCTATAAAGAAATATTACTGCGTTTTGCGAAAGTTCGGAATCTTACACGAAGAATCATTACTGTACCGGTGCTGACTCCAAAACTTTCATCGTACTGGCTCTATTTTATGACATCCACATCGTTCACGCTAGCGGCAAACCTTGTAAAAAGTATGGGTGTAGAGGTCGTTTGCAGAAAAAACAATTTAGCAGAGCTGCTCGGCATAACATTGTTGTCGTACGAAGAGGCAATACGACACGCGTTCGATAAAATTCAAAATGAAGAAGTAGTGTCGCGCTGGTCCGATGCACTTTCGAGCAATGTGCTTGGCGGCGGAATTTCTAAGCTTATTCAAATTCCTACCTTTGGATGCTTCGTCGATCAACGATCGCATACGATCACCGATATGCCGCGAACCATCAATAATATTTGGTCGATTGGCGGAGATCGCGGATGGTATTATGCAAATTGGCTATGGGTGCTGCGTGGATTTGTTGACAAACTTTTTGGTGGAGTTGGATTACGAAGAGGAAGAAAGAGCGCAACAATGATCTCGGCGGGTGATTCTCTTGACTTTTGGAGAGTATTGTACGCTAATAAAGACGAACAACGATTGCTTCTGTATGCTGAAATGAAATTACCCGGAGAAGCGTGGCTGGAATTCAAGATCGTCAATAATACACTTATTCAAACTGCAACGTTTCGTCCATTAGGTTTGTTGGGACGCATGTATTGGTATTCGATTCTCCCTTTCCACGGTTTAATTTTTCGGGGGATGGTAAAGGAATTGTCGCTGTAATATTATTATAATTCTTCCGCATGATGCTTTACAATTCTCGCCTGTGTATGGAAGATCACTTCTTCCGCAATATTCGTCGTTAGATCAGCAACACGCTCCAGATTTCTGCTGATGCGAAGAAGTTCTAATCCCCCTTCGATACTCTTCAGGTCTTTCTTGATGAATTTGATCACTTGAGCGTTCATTC
>CAYPEM010000117.1:0-2207 GCA_964409765.1 uncultured Chitinophagaceae bacterium | reverse complement strand
ACATCGCTTCGTGTTCCATATTTTGTGTGAAGTGATATAACATGATCGGTTCCCATATAACTTCCGGTGACGTTCGTTCCGATCTCAACTCCGTCCCGAAGATTGAATCCGGTAGCAGGAGCGAAATTGATACGATATGCATCAAGCGGATAGGTAAGATTATTGGCGATATTGAATCCATAATCAAACACAACCGGAGGCATGCGCCACGAATTATTCAAACGATTGACATCGGCAAGTTTCATGTCAGGATCAACGACAACATTCACGATTCCCGACGAAAGAGAATCGATCACGATTTCCGCCCGACGTCCTCTGTCCCAAACACGTTCAGAAAAGCGAACATCTTGCGTTGTTCCATCCTTAAGCGTAAGACGAAGCATTGCGGGCATCACTGCCTGTTCTTTATTGAGGAGCACGATCGTTGAAATATTTTTTCCATTCTTCGATTCATTGCGGACATCATCAACTGCGATATCCAGCTTCCAGGTTTGATCGAACCACTGATTCCAGAACCAATCCAGATCTCGTCCGGCAGCATCTTCCATCGTATTGAAAAAATCAATGGGATACGGATGTTTGAAGAGCCAGCGGTTGTAATACTCATTCATTCCTTTTGAAAAATTTTCCGAACCGATCATATCTTCCAGCATCACGAGCACCGAGCCGGGTTTTTGATATGCCATTGTTCCGTATTGTTGTGATGGGATTAAATACGGATGTGATTGTATTGCAGCTTCGTTGTTTTCGCGAGCACTTATTAGATACAAGCGTTGTTCAAGCAATTGCACATTTGTTTCCGGTAGATTCATCCACGAATATTTTTTCAAAAAATCTTTATGGATAAGTCCGTTATTACCGTAACGGTCTTCAATAGCAGTTGCCGTTATAAACGTATCGAATCCTTCATCCATAAACGAATAATTTGTTTCGTTGCTGCCGATCATCATTGGATACCATTCGTGACCGAGTTCGTGCGCAATTGTGTAATACAATAGATTGCTTACCGGATCGCCCGCACTTGCGTAGATCATCATTGGATATTCCATTCCGTCAACAGGTCCTGAAACGACGGTTGCCTGAGGATAAACATAGCTGCCGAAATATTTAGAGAAATGTTCAATGACATGTTTCGCCATTTGCGCTCCCTCATCCCAATTGGACGCATCGCTCATCAGCAATGGAATTGAAGCACGGAATTCATCCGGATGGTAGAACGCATAGATGCGAACACCCTTGTCCGTTATCGTTCCGTCCCACACAAAATTTGCCGACGCGGCAAACGCAAAATCACGGACATTTTCCGCGGTGAATTTCCAAATCGTTTTTTCTTCACTCATACTGTCTGCTGTTACTTTGATTTCATCGGGAAGAATGATGTGTGTTGTCGAATCGCTTGAAAGAGAATTGAATCGTTGCAGCTGTAGTGGCGTGAGAACATCGTTTGGATTGGTCAGTGTTCCGGTCGACGCGATGATAAAATTTTTCGGAACGGTGATGTTCACATTCCAATTGCCGTATTCAGTGTAGAATTCTGCAATGCCGAGGTACTGTGTTCTATCCCATCCCCGCTGATCGTCATACACCGCGATCTGCGGATACCACTGACTGATACCGAAATCATTTCCTTCACTGCCGGTGCGGAGTTCTGCATTTTTTGGAATATCGTAGTTCCACTCCATCGAAATTTCAATCGAGGATTTCGGCATCATCGGCTGAGGAAGAACAGTTTCCATAATAGTTTCGTCGATCGTTGGAGAGATCTCTATAGAATTGACAGAGATCTTTTCGACTGTTATTCCATCGGTAACGCCATACGCGCGGCTCGATTGTTCATCATTCTTTCTCGGCGAAGAATCTTTCCGGAAGATATTCTGATAGAGATGCCAGACGATCGATCGGAGCGTATCAGGAGAGTTATTATAATAGACAACCGTCCCTTTTCCGGACAGGATCTTTTTTTTCACATTTAGTTCTGCATTGATCGTATAATCAGTCCGCTGCTGCCAGTATGCGGATGACGGAGCTCCGGTGGAAAGGCGTGTTTGTTCTTTTGCCATGGATTGTTGGAAACTTATTAATAAAAGTGTACCAAAAAAGTAAAGATATGTTTTCATAGGTTCAGCAGTCATTTAAGAATAGGATAGTATGTGCATTGGTTTAGACTTCAAAAATACGAAGAGGGTTGCTTAAAATAGGGAAAATCT
>CAYPEM010000116.1:0-2348 GCA_964409765.1 uncultured Chitinophagaceae bacterium | reverse complement strand
TCAGTGATTCCGCCATGCGGAGACTCTGTTTCAGTGAAAACTCCAGCGCATCATTAATCACTTTTTTAATCGGGAGAGGTTTGTCTGATTGCGGGAAAGCGATTGATATAATTGTAAAGAGCAAAACTGTTACTGTGAAAAAACGTTTCATACGATTCGAATAAAGGAATGGAAGAAAGAATGACACCGACGTAAAGTTTATATAATTTGGGAGAAGTGCAATAGAAGAAATTTCCATGATTGCTTGGGCTGGAATGGAGTTGTATATTGAGAATCATGTTGTCGAATAATATTCAATCGTGAATATTATCCAACGTTCAGCTATGCAATTACTAGTTAGGCAACGCCGTTAAACGAATATAGAATTTTCAATATGAATCTAATTGAAGCAATCGCCACAGTATTTGGTCTTTTATGTGTCTGGCTTACTACACGTCAGAATGTTTGGTGTTGGCCAACAGGACTCGTGCAAGTATTCTTTTACATTTTTGTTTTTTATAATGCCAAGTTATATTCCGATATGATTTTGCATATTATTTATGTTGTCATGCAAGGATATGGGTGGTATCATTGGCTTCATGGTGGTGAGAATGCAACGACACTCCAAGTGAATTTACTAGGGAAACGAATCGTTATGTGGATACTTATTGCTATAGGGGGTAGCGCCATTTGGGGATTCTTTATGAATCATTTTACGGATGCGGCGGCCCCGTTTGCCGATGCGTTTATTGCCTCATCAAGCCTTGTTGCACAATGGCTGATGACGCGCAAGAATATTGAATCATGGTATTTTTGGATTGCTGTTGATATTATAGCGATTGGAGTGTATTGGTATAAAGACCTCTATTTGACTGTTGGGCTTTATACAATATTTCTTTTTTTGTGCATTATTGGTTTACGGAAGTGGCAACAGTCACTTCGAGAAATTACGACCACACCAGTTGTTGCACTATGATTATGAACACTATAACAAAGACCGTTGGTTTATTTATTGGCAAGTTCGCACCCCTTCACCTAGGTCATCAATTAGTGATCGAGACTGCACTTAAGGAGATGGATCAAGTAATCGTGGTCATTTATGATTCTCCTCAAGTAACTTCTATTCCTCTAAATGTTCGTGCAAAATGGATACGTTCACTTTATCCGAAGACAGTAGTAATTGAAGGATGGGATGGTCCACCTGATGTTGGTAACACTCCAGAAATTTGTGAGAAGCAAGAGAAGTATATTCTCGGAATACTCGGTGGCACTAAAATCACACATTTCTATTCAAGTGAATTCTATGGTGATCATATGAGTCGTGCACTAGGCGCGAAAAATCGTATAGTTGATGATACAAGAAAGCATTTTCAGATCTCTGCCACTGAGATTAGAAATGATGCCTACACAAACCGTAATTATGTATCACCTGTTGTTTACAAAGATCTTATTATCAACATAGTCTTTCTTGGTGCACCTTCGACGGGAAAGACTACGATTGCACAACAATTGGCAAAAATATTCAATACATCTTGGATGCCTGAATATGGCCGAGAGTACTGGGATCGTCATCAAGTTAATCGACGACTCTCAGTCGATCAACTTCTTGAGATTGCCGAAGGACATATTGAACACGAAGACACGCTGTTGTTGCAATCGAATAAATTATTATTTACAGACACGAATGCGATTACAACATTGATGTTTTCATTATCATATCATGGAAATGCGCACGACAAACTCCGTCACCTTGCAAGTATAGCTGAAAAACGATATGATTTGTTTTTTCTTTGTGACACAGACATTCCATATGACGATACTTGGGATCGTTCTGGTGATACTGATAGGATTACATTTCAGAAGCAGATAATTGCAGATCTTAAAATTCGACGTATTCCATATTTTACACTAAAAGGAAATCTCGAGAAGCGGATTCATTCTGTGAAATCAATTTTATCACGTTTTCAGAAGTATGATAATATTTTAGAGCATACGAGTAGTGGTGGCGTTGCCTAACCAGGTACTGCGGTAAAAGTCAATAGTAAGATTGGTAATATGTCAAAGAAAGAAAGTGCGAACTAAACAGATTTGTAGTGTGGATCAAACGCTGAGTTGTTTTTCCACAGTGTGTAGATCAGCAGAAGCAGTTTCCGAGTGACAGCAATCAAAGAAAGTTTTTTGTTTTTACCTTTAGCAAAAAGTCTTTGGTAGAAAAATTTTCATCTCGTTCCCAAACTACCCCGCCTGAAAGACACAGTCGGGCAGGCGTTTGGGGATGCAAGTTTTTAAAAACTCCGTTTCACAAACAACGCAATCCCCTCTGTGGGTTGGAACGTGCGCAAGGGAGAGGGGAAAAAGGGGTGTGTAAA
>CAYPEM010000115.1:0-2506 GCA_964409765.1 uncultured Chitinophagaceae bacterium | reverse complement strand
GTTAAATCCTCCAAGCAATGTGTAAACGCTGTCGAAATGTTTCATTTTCAACAACGTCCACGCCTGTGAAGCATGAATTCCCCCTTCAGAATACAAAACAACATTCTCATTTCGTTTTATCCCACCATTTACAACTTGTCGAATAGATAAGTTTTCCGAATTGAAAATGTGTTGTTGGGCGAATGATGAAGAATCCCGAAGATCGATCAACCGAATTTTTTTTCCGGCAAAAATTTGTTCAGCAAGTTCAACCGGAGTAATATGATCTTTTTCATTCTCAATGAGCAAGGCAATTTCATCAGTGTTGACTTCATTCCGTTGAGGAGTACCGATCAATGCGGTAAGGATGGCGAGGATCAACGCAATGGAAGCGAGAATTTTATTGAAAGACATAAATTAATGTTCTGACCGAAAACGTGCTTCAAGTTTTTCTGCTCCATAAAATCCAATCAGAGCGATAAGAACAATCATCATCACCATTGTTCCCTGTGAAAGATTAAACATTTGCGACAAGGTAATTTCCCCCATAGAAGTGGAGGAATACCAATTGCCGATATATGGGAATAATTCAGCAAAAAGGAATATTCCAGCAAACATTCCGAAGAGATGAATCCAAGCATCCATTTTTCCTGTTATGGATGCAACGCAGCATGTCCCCGGGCAATATCCCCCCATCACAAAACCAACCCCAAATACCAATCCGCCAACAAGTTGAGGTACGAGATATGTCGGAAGAACACGAACGAGCGAAAGATCGATCACGCCGAACCATGACAGCCAAAACAGGCCAAACATTGCGGTGATGATAGCGGTGAACATCACTTTAAAGACTGTGAGATCACGAAAATAAAATTGTTGCGCCAGCTTTACACTGCTACCGAATCCTGACTGTTCAAGAAAAAATCCAAACCCAATACCGACAAGTACAGCAAACAACAACGCTGTGTCATTTCCAAACAATCCGAATTGATAGAATGGTGCATTCATTGATTTACGTCCACTGCTTCTTGAAAAAAAATGCAACCGCGTATGCGCTCGCAAACACCGCGATCATAAATACCCAGCTTCCCACACTGAGCAGTGCGCCGCCGGTCAATGCCTGCCCGCTGGTACAGCCCCGCGCAATTTTTGAACCAAATCCCATCAATATTCCACCGAAAAAAGCATAGACCATTCTTGTCGAGTCAGTAACTCGCATTCCCTTATCAACAGTTCGACGGATTCTTCCGGCGATCAATCCCGAGATCAATCCTCCGATAAGCACGCCGAGAATTTCATACACAAGCCAATCATTCAACGGATTTTCATTTGGCGTGTTCAAATAATTTTGATAAAATTGATTTGATTGTGCGTGTGCCGGAGCAATCGTGCTGACTCCAAGAGTTACAACAGAACTTAAAGCTCCCGATGCGCCAAGTCCTCGTCCCATAATGACAAACGCCGAAAGCAGGACAAGACCAAGTCCAATTCCGGCAAGATAGGGATTCATATATGGTTTTGGAGCCCGCATTATTTTTTTACCGGTTCTGGTTTTTCAACTGGATAACTATCATCCCGCACATTCCAATCTTCAAAACATCCATCGTAAACTTTTGCATTGTAGCCAAGATATTTTGCAGCGTAGTAGACAAGTGTTGCCTGCTGACCGACATGACAATAAGTAACGAGAGTGTTTCCTTTTAAAATTCCAGCGTCGTCAAAAATCTTTTGAAGTTCACTTTTCGACTTAATTTTATTGGTCGTGTCGACGAAAGCCGAGAACGGCAGACTTTTTGCACCTTTGATGTGTCCCTGCCGTGCCACGCCGCCGCCGTTGCCGTCATAGAAATTTTTTGAACGTGCATCGATAATAGTGATATTCGAAGCAGATAAATGATCTCGCACCCAATCGGCATCAGTAATGACTGACGGGTCGATTTTTAAATTGAGAGTTGTTTTCTTAACGACGGGTGAATCCTTAGAAATTGGTCGTCCTTCACTTTTCCAAAGCTCCAAACCACCGTCAAGCAGAGATGTTTGATCGGCAAAACCAAAATATGAAAGTGCAAGGATAATACGAGTTGTCGTTGTTACGTTTTGTCCGGCAAATACTACGACAATCTTAGAGTTCTGAGCAATGCCAAGTTCTTCAAGAACTTTTTTCCCTTCTTCAACACCCGGCATTTCAGTGTTCAAGTCAGGATTTGAAATGGCAAGTGAATTGAACCAAACGAACCGTGCAGTCGGAAGATGGGCATACTTATATTCATTTCTGCTGAAACCGACCTGCAGCACCACCAGATCTTTATCGTTCAGATGATCAGATAACCATTGTGTTGAGACAAAAAAGGGCATTGTGCGTTCTGCAGAAAGAAGGGGGGCAATGAATGAACAACCGAGCATCAGTATGATCAGCAAGCGATTCATAATATTTCCTTTGTAATGATTGTAAAGAATAATTCAACGTAAAAAAAAGAAATAACCGCTTCAAGTGTGAGGGTGTAAAACTGTAAAGATTTGGGATAAA
>CAYPEM010000114.1:0-2672 GCA_964409765.1 uncultured Chitinophagaceae bacterium | reverse complement strand
GGGCATTATACATTGTATCGGCTGAGAGTGTCATAATTTTTTTATTGCAAGATACGACGAACCACAGAGACGTTACAACCGAAAAATTGACAGGGAATTTTTAATCCCAGTCTTCATCCTCAATTTCGCACAAGACAGATTCAAGATCGTTGAATTTTATTTCTTCGGGTTTTATCGGCAGAATAGGAAATTCAAACTCTGTTACAGGACCCTTAATGAGGTATCGAACCCTCGCATATCGGTTTTCTCCAAAGTCTATCATGAAAGGGATATACATTTGAAAATCATTCGGAACGTTGGATTGTTTAACAGTACACTGTACTTTGAATTTTCCATTGTCCATTTCTTGTAATTTATATATGATATTGTACGTTGGTATTTCAGTGTTGTAGATCCATTGTTTGAAAAACCAATCCATTGGGATATTAAAATATTTTTCCGTGATCCGTTGAAAGTCGAGTGTTGATGCAGATTTTCCTTTGTACGTTTGATAGAATTCTTTCATCATGCCCTGAAATGCATCTTCTTTCATTGTTTTGAGGTCAATTGCCATATTACGGAGCATATGAAGAACCCAGGCACCTTTTCGGTAAATAATCAGATCGTAATCTCCGGAAGTATTGCTGGAACTTGTTCTATATCCCAGCCATATTGGCCCAGCTTCTTGACCGCTTCCAAAAAGATATTTCCGATTCGACATGATCAATTTTTTATAGTTTTTCATCTGATCGAAGAATTTTTCATTGTTTCGAACAACGGTTTGCATATACCACAGCCCTGAATATTCAGAAAATGCCTCACTTAACCATTGATCATGATATGTTTTAAAGCTGACTCCGATTCCCCACCACTGATGAGCAACTTCATGTGCCCGAAATATTTCGTCGGAACCATCATACTCAGTATTTTGAAAAGTCGACCAAGATAAATGAACCAATCCGGGAAAAGCCTCTCCGTGACCATCCGGAATCTCCACCGCATTGAATTGATCGACGCCCGACTTTCCGAACACAAATTGAAAAAAGCGAATGCTGTTTTCAATATCCCCCGAAACCTGCTGGTCCATATTTCTTCCTGATAAAACACCTCTTGCTGCGAGATTATTTCTTACAGAAGCGTCGTGAGCGTCTGAAACAAAAACTGAAATTGGCGGTGTGCTGTCGGGTGTGACTCCGTACTCTTTGAATTTTCCGATCATAAATGAAACATTTCTTCCTGGTGTAGCTAATTTCCATTGAGATATATTTCTATCTCCGACTGTTTCTGATGATACCTTTGAACCACACCCGATGAATGTGAGTTTTGATGGAACGGAGAACTTCATATCAAATGTAGATTTATCACGATACTCAAAAGAGTTTGGATACCACAACACTGAGGTTTTCAGCGAATACCATCCCTCGGATTTCGATATGATCTCTCCATGATAATAAATGTCGACAGAGTATGTTTTTCCTTGAGAAAAACCAGCATCGTCAAACAACCAAAAAATATCTGATTCCTCAAGACGGATAAATTCTAACTTTGCACCGGATGTCCAACATATTGAATCGATATTCATTTTTTCAAACAACAGAAACGGTATCCACTTTCTTCCGTCACTGTTATTGTTGAACCTCATTGTGCATTTTGTTAGTAACGATAAATCACTGGCAAAGGTATTATCCAAAGAATAATGGAGTACATCAATAGTTGGTTTTTGTTCTTCGCTCAAGAGCAGTTTCGATTGATACTCATTAGCCGTGTGGAATTGAAGTATGGTTTCACGAAAGCCAGACGAGGAAAAGATCTCCCGTTCGATAGATTTCGTGCCAAAAGATACTTCTTCAAAATCATACGGATCGATTTTGAAAAAATATGAATCGCTGATGTTCTTGTAAAAATGAGCATAGAACATCTGTTGTCTGTCATTAAATAAAAAGTTTCTTAAAATATCAAAATCAAATTCATCATTATTCTTATTTCGGATCATTTTTAAGGATCTCTTTACGCTTGTTTCAATTTCGGTCGAGGGTTTGTCCTCTGCAAAATTGCAGGTTGATGTGATCTCTTCATATGTTGAATCATTAAAAAGTAAAAAAAGTGTTTTGAATTCCATCGGAAAAATATTCTCCTCGAAAAACCGGCTCAATTGTTTCATTTCGATTTCTGTCGGAGGGATGACTGTTACTAATCCTTTGCCAACGAACAAAAGAGCATGAACTTTTTGATCTATTTCAGGAAGAAGGTATAATGTTCCCTTGGTGAGGTTGAATGTAGCCGCATCTCGTTTAAAGACAATGTTTTCAATCTCAGCAGACGGTATTGATTTCGTTGCAAGGCCGGTTATTTGAGAGGAGATTCGTTCATATTCTTTAAGGGCCGGGCCAACAACTCTATCGGTATTTTTTGAAAATGTTAAGGAATAGTAAGCTAAAAATAATAGTATTAAATAATTCTTCATGTTTCGATCCATTTATTTTTTTTCATAATTTATCTCAACCCTCCCGGCAATCTCGGTGATGAGATCAAATCGCTGAACACTTTCCATCGTTTTGCTGCTGTCGGATTTTTCCCCGCTTTTTTCTCAACATATTTCTTTACCAGATCCTGTCCGAGATTATAGTTAATAACGTAGCTTCGGTATTTGTCGATGAATTTGATCCGCTGTTCAGCTCGTGCAGAATCGAACA
>CAYPEM010000113.1:0-2841 GCA_964409765.1 uncultured Chitinophagaceae bacterium | reverse complement strand
GATGGCAGAAGTGAAACGAAAAATGTGAGTTAATATGGAAAAAGCTCATAAAAAACTGAACGCTTGGAAAGAGGCGATGAAGTTGGTGGAGTTGATCTATGAAATCACAAGTCATTTTCCTGACAGCGAAAAGTTCGGACTTGTTTCGCAAATGCGTCGCAGTTCTGTCTCGGTCCCTTCTAATATTGCCGAGGGTTCTGCGAGAACCGGGATCAAAGATACTATCCAATTTTATGTTATTGCACGTTCATCGTTAAGCGAATTAGATACTCAAATAGAATTATCATATTCATTACAATTTATTTCAGAAAGTACTAAACACCTCATTGATCAAAAAATTGAAACGGTTGATGCTTTACTTAGCGGATTGATTCGATATAAAAGAAAATAAAAATTAATAATCATCTCACGTTTCACGTCTACCATCTTACATATATATTTTTATGACAATCTCAAACGAACTCTATTCCGCCTCTCAGATCGCAATTCGAGACTGCATGGGCGTACAACAGCACGAACGAATCCTTGTTATCACCGATGAACCTCTTCGCATGTTAGGCTATGCGTTGTGGAAAGCGGCAAAAGATTTTGGCAATGAAGTTCTTCTTACCGAAATCCTGCCAAGAAAATCGAACGGAGAAGAACCGCCTGCAGAAGTGGCTGAGTTGATGAAAAAATTCGATGTTGTCTTTTGTCCAACATCAAAATCGTTGACACACACGGATGCACGCCGTTCGGCAAGCGCTGGCGGAGTTCGCATTGCTACGCTTCCCGGCGTAACGGAAGAAATAATGGTTCGCTGCATGAATGCAGACTATAACGCGATCGCACGCCGCACATTTGCACTCTGTGCATTGATGGAAAAGACATCGGCTATCCGCGTTACATCTCCTGCAGGAACAGATATTACAATGCCGATGAAAGGGAGAACGGCACACGCAAGTTCAGGATTGTTCCGTGAAAAAGGACAATCGGGAAATCTCCCGACCGGTGAAGCGTATCTCGCACCGCTGGAAGGATTGTCGAACGGAATTGTTGTTGTGGATGGCTCAATGGCTCAGGTTGGCCTGGTAACGACACCGATTCGGATTGTTGTGAAAGCTGGTTATGCTGCAACGATTGACGGCGGAGAAGAAGCAGAGAAGCTTAAAAAACTTCTCGAGCCGCATGGAAAAGATGCTTACACGGTCGCTGAATTCGGGATCGGGACAAACGACAAAGCGATCATTACCGGAAAGATCATTGAAGATGAAAAAGTGATGGGAACAATTCATATTGCATTCGGTGATAATAAATCGATGGGTGGATCTGTCCGCGTTGCAAGCCATCTGGATGGTCTTATTAAATCGCCGACAGTGTGGTTTGATGAGAAGATCATCATGACCGATGGAAAATTTATGATCGATTTTTAATTCTATGAATCCTTCAATTGAATTATTCAATTCGGAAATGGAATCATGCAACAAACACTTTCCCAATGCACAATTGCCGCCGAATTGTTTTGTATTGATGAAGCCGGAATATCTGGAGTATGAATCGCGGCAGCTGTTGAAGATCTCTTTTCCCGTTGAAAAAGATTATCTTAATCCAATGCTGGGGATGCAGGGAGGCTTTATTGTTGCTGCGTTCGATAATGTCTTTGGTCCGTTGAGTTATCTTGCAGCGAGGACTCCCTGCACGACACTTGATCTCCACACGAATTACATTCGCCCAATTTTAGAAAACGATGCGTTGGTCGTAACCGCGCGGGTGGTCTCCCGCGGACAGTCAACGATGCATCTATCAGCAGAAGCAACAAACATCAAAGGGAAATTAATTGCTACTTGTACGACACAAATGATGATCATAAAATAGAGTTCGAAAGGAAAATGTATGTTCAGACAATTATCTGATTTTTTTAAAACATGGAATTATGAACGTTCTGCAACGGAAAAGATATTCTCTGCTTTAACCAACGATGTTCTTTCGAACAAAGGAAATGAAAATGTTCGAACGCTTGGAAGGCTTGCAGGACATATCGTAGAAACGCTAAAAGAGATGCCGAAGCGGGCAGGATTAAACATTGAATATCATGAAGAGATATTGCGGTACGACAAGGTCGAGGATATTCTGTTGAATTATAGAAAAGCATGCGATGAAGCCGAAGCAAAAATAAAACTTCAGTGGAATGACGGAATGCTTGAGAATTTGGTGGAGATGTACGGCGAACAGTGGAAACTTGGTCAAGTGCTCTTTACGTTGATCACTCATCAAGCGCATCATCGAGCACAAATGACGGTACTGATGCGTTTGTTAGGATTGAAAGTTCCCGGTGTGTATGGACCATCAAAAGAAGAATGGGCTGCTTTTGGTATGCCCGCAATGGAGTAAATATCATGACTTCACAAAAAAAGTGGTACCATCTTTCTCTCACCAAACAAATTCTTGTCGGCCTTGTTGTTGGTATTTTCATCGGATGGCTTGCGCCTGAATTCTCGAAAGAAACGGCATTCCTTCGAACGATCTTCATCAATTTGATCAAGTTGATCATTGCGCCGCTGATCTTCGGGAGCATTGTTGCGGGAATTGCAGGCGGAGGAAGTGCCAAAAAGGTCGGAAGGATCGGCTGGAAATCACTTCTCTATTTTGAAGTGGTTACGACTCTCGCACTTGCGGTTGGTCTGATCGTAGTGAATATCACGCAGCCCGGATATGGTGTTGAATTAAAAGGCGATATGATGCAGATGGGAAAGATCGCGGAGAATCACCCGATGACTCTTGTGGAAACTCTCGTCCATGCGTTTCCGTCCAATATCATCGACTCCATGATGAGGAATGACGTTTTACAGATCGTCGTCTTCT
>CAYPEM010000112.1:0-3068 GCA_964409765.1 uncultured Chitinophagaceae bacterium | reverse complement strand
TTATTCATTCTATTAAGTAGGAATTGTAATCTAGTGGGTCTCAATTTCGACAAAATTGCAAAAAGTTAGAATAATGAATAGAAAATTAGGACCCAAATGAGCATCACCGTTTTTTTGTCTTCTTGGTGCCACCACCAACTTTTAATAAAACTCACCCCTGCCATACTACGGCAGGGGGTTAATCGCAATCGCATAATACCGAAACAGACATCTCATCCACCAAAGAATATCCCCAATCTCCCAAGACCCCACCAGTTCATCATCAGATGAATCAATCCAGACATATTTGCCGTTATCTCTTTGAGCCAGAACAGCCCAATGTTGGAAGTATTGTACGCAGATGATAATTGGCGAACCTGAGTCCAGATGCTTGTTGATGAATCGATGTGCTGCTTTTCGGGAGTAAGTATCTAAAACAGAATATCTGAAGCCTAAGTGGCGGATTGCTCGGATCAATTCCTTTTCGTCCGTTCCACCATCGTTGACTTCTTTTCGCGTAACACCGCAAGCCGTAAATGCTTCACGCTTTGAGATAGAATGGTTTAACTGCAATAAAGCATTCTTCAGGGCATGTTGGCCGCAGGTTCCCGGATCTCTTTGACGCTGAATCCCTCGTTTCTTTATCATTTGAACTCCATAAATAGTTATCAGAGTTCTTATACCAAAAAAGGGGTCCCTAAAGAGGACCCGTAAAAGAGCCTCAACCGTTTAAGCCTTACCTGGTGCCATCTCACGTAGCCGCAATATCGAAATAGCCCGCCATCGAAACCGAATCCTGGATAACACCGAGTTTCTATAATTTTTATTTATTTTTTTAATTCGAACCTTACTGCGTTTTTGAAGATAAGAAGTGATTTCGGTATTATATTTTTTGAAATTTTTAACGCTTGTATATAGCTGAAGGATCGTTTTGGATAGTGACAGGATGGGTGATGGGTCAAAATCGATGATGAATTACTGACAACTTAGTAGAGAATGGATGACAAAATAGTATGCTATGTAAATCCTTTGTTTTATTGTAGTTAATCGATTTGCATCATCGATTGAGCATGTAAATAGAATAATTCTTTCACGACTGACGGTAACACTTACAATTGATATCTCTGCTATTACCAGTACATCACTCTTTTATTCTCCAATGGCAGCATAAATTAAAATTTTATCAAGTCTATAATCAAGTTTTCGCTTTCATATTCCATTACATTATCGTCTACGAACATTCAATAAGCGGTGAGGTAATACTTTTTTTTGAATTTCATTTAATTTAAGGTCTTCTATTTGTCAGCGAGACGAATATAGAGATCTGTGATTCCTTCTATAAAACCGAATATCTGATACCGAAGTATAATTCGTCACTTTTCAAGTTCACTTCTTTTGTAACGAAGGTTACGATCCTAAAGAATGTAGTTAGGAATATTGTTTATATTTGAGTATATTTATAAATATGAAGATGCTAGCACTTATATTTTCACTTTTCCTATTTACAGTTTCAGTGTTTCCTTGTGCCGATGTCTGCGAGGATATAGGAATTATTTGTGCAACACATACCAATAAACAGTCAAACCCCACACAAGATCAATGCCCTATCTTTTGCATCTGCAACTGTTGTGGTGTGGTCACTGAAAATATTGTATCTGCTCCTAACGTTTCATCTCCATTTGTCTTTAAAGCATCATTTGGTTCGTTGCTCATAAACGAACATCCCTCTGGTTATAACACTTCTGTTTGGCAGCCGCCTAAACAAGCGTAACACCATTCTATAGTTATTTCATCTTTAGATTTTATTCTCTCTGATCAGAGAGAATATGCTCAATCATACACTTTAAATACTCTCGGAGAATACATGAAGCAAGTAATTGCTTTGTTCATGTTGGTGCATTTATTCAGCATCATTTATGGACAGGAAAAATCATTAACCAATTTAGGATTGAAGGATGCAATAGAATTGGGTTTGAAGAACAATCCTGAAATACAATCAGCGCGTCAAAGAATATCTTCTGCAAAAGGAAGATTCTGGAGTGGAATATCACTACCTCAGCCAGAAATATCTACTCAGCATGAATGGGCACCGATTGGGAAAAGTCTGAAAGGCGCAACCGAAAGAACAATCGAAGTCGGACAATCCTTTGAGTTTCCTTCAAACTATTTTTTAAAAGGATCCAAATTAAATAGTGAGGAAGAAATTGAAGTGCATCGGTTAAGTCTGACAGAAAGAAACGTCATGTATCAAATAAAAACAAACTACTACAAGGTGTTAACAAAACAATATCAGTTAAAATCGGCAGAAGAAAATCTTTTAATCTCAGAGGATTTTTTAAAGAAAGCAGAGATAAAACGTAGCGTTGGAGAAGGAACGAATCTTGAAAGACTAACAGCAAAAGTTCAGTATACCGAATCGAAAAATAATCTTGAGGTAATTAAAAACGAACTTACAATTGCATTTGCTGAACTTAACTATGCTCTTGGATTCGGTAAACAAAGTTATAGTTCTAACCAATCATTAACCGATTCGATGGTATTCGTTGACCATAATATAAGTCTGGATAAACTCTATCAAATAATGGAGTCGACAAACCCCCAAATAAAGATTGCAGAATTAAATTCTCAAATTTCATCCGTAGAGAATTCCCTTGCATGGTCATCACTTCTACCGAATTTTAATGTAGCCTATTATCAACAAACCCGTGACGGAAATAATGGATTCTATGGGGCAGCATTAGGAGTTTCAATCCCATTATGGTTCTTGTTGGATCAAAATGGAAAAATACAAGAATCGGCTGCCAAACAAGCCATATCGGAATCAGAACAGCGTGTAACGAAAAATGAAGTATCGTTGATGTTAAAAAACGCTTTCACTGATCATGAGAATAATCTACAACAGGTGAAATTGTATGTAAACGATATTTTACCACAAGCAGAAGAGATATACAGAACCGCAATTAAAAGTTACGATGCTGGAGAGCTGACATACCTTGAATATCTTCAGGCAAAACAAACGCTCATAAGTTCAAGGAATAACTATATCAATGCATTATTCAATCATTTTCAATCAGTGTTCAAAATTGAAG
>CAYPEM010000111.1:0-3071 GCA_964409765.1 uncultured Chitinophagaceae bacterium | reverse complement strand
CTCAAAACTTTTGCGCGTCGGCGGTTGCAACGTCTGCTTGAGCGACTGGTTAGGCAAACTGTTATTTTATTTTTTTGAGTACAAGAAACGGAGTTTTATTGAATGATAGCATTTCTCCATCGCTTAAGTTTACTTTATAGAACATTAATTTATTTACAAACCTTTTAAATCCATAAACAACAAAACTACCATCTTCTTCTTTCTCAGATGTATTAACAAACCAATCAAGTTCACAATTTTTACAATCTAATCCCAGACTATAATTGAACGTTTTGTTATTCCATACACATCTCCCAGAATCAGAAAATGAATACAAACAATTATTATTATCAGAGTATTGACCAGCTATAACAATACTATTTATATAGTCATTAATATCGGATTTACTGACTTTATATAACATAATCCGTTTATCAATATCACTATTCTCCCAAACCAAAAGATTAACATTTGAAGTATCAATAATAAATCTTGAAATGCCTTTTCGACCACGGTATGAAATAACATTTTGACCTGGATATTCAATACTATCAAATCCATAGCCGTCACCATCGTGAAAATTATACAACCACTGAATTCCGTTGTTCCCTATCTCTATATAAGGTATCGTTCCACTATAATCTTTTAATGCTTTATTTGGAGAAAGAGATGATTTTAAGATTGTGAGATATTCTTTCTCGATCCAAAAACCCTTTAACTGAGTAATATCAATTGAATAGTTTGGAGTTTGAGTAAAGATGAATATTGATAGAGCAGTTATGACATTATTTAAGTGCATTGGATATGCTGATTTCAGTTTGCCTAACGGACTGGAGCTAAGCTGCGTTGCAACGTTCCAGCGGGTTGATTAAAAGTTTAAATTAAAAATGCTGTTTCGTATCGTAAGTTGTATTTAGAAATCTCAACACTCAAAACTTGTGCGCGTCGGCGGTTGCAACAGCCTGCCCCGTTATGCCTCTAAACGGGGTCTGCTTGAGCGACTGGTTAGGTGGCTGATTAATATTAATTGATTTACTCTATGTATCCGTCGTCTTTTATATTAATGATTATCTTTGAATCGGAAGATAAATGAACCTTTAGTTCATAAACATTCTCCCATTGCATTGGTATTAACGTTGCCCATTTCGCACGATCACCAGAACTAGAATATCCACCAACTTTACTCTGCCCAAAAATGGAAACCTTTATCCGTTTTCTTATGCCTCCTTGTTCGATCAATAAATACTCTGCGTGAGAATCAGAAAATGTATTCCATAATTCAATCCAATATGTTAACTCACCTTTTGGAGTAGAAATTGTTAAAGGTTGACTTCTTTCAATATCATCAAAGGATATTCTGGACGGTAATTCACCAAATGCAGAATAACTCATAATGGTAAAAATGGACAGGGTGAGAATAAAACTTGAGAAGGGAAGCCAAATTACTGATTTATTTTTAGGATTTCTTTTCAAACATTTATAATGCAAAATCACACCAACACCACCAGTAATTAACAGGGGAATTAATATGACTGTTGATTCCAACGAAAGACTATATCGAAACCAATTCGTCAATAGACCAATTAAAACAATATTCACTAATATGAATATGGTTAAAGATGTAAATATTAAATATCGAATTGTTTTATAAGTCATTTGTAATGATATTCTCAGCCACCTAACGGACTGGAGCTAAGCCGCGTTGTAACGTTCCAGCGCGCCGCGATTGTTTTTTAATTTGCTGATAACTGTTTCTATCGTAAGTTGTCATTTAAGAACTCAAAACTCGCAACTCAAGCGCGAGCGCGGTTACAACGTCGGCTTGAGCGACTGGTTAGGTTGCCTGCCTTTTTATTAAGAATATTTTTGAGAATACATAATACAAAAGTGAGCCAAACAATAAGAAACACCCACTGTAGAAATATAAATCGGCAAAATTAAATGCCTTGCCATAAACTGCTGGGAAATATATAAAATCAATAATTTTGTATGGTGGATAAAACAAAGAAAGCGTATTACCAAAGCAGGCGGAAAATATTAATGACCAACTAAATTTGAAATATTTGAATTTTGCTCGAAGGAGAAAAATAAAAACAATAATAGTTAAAATAATTCTTGAAATCAGAATGGATGTTGTAGATTCGGGCTGTGTACCAATGAAGAATTTCGCTCCCCAAACAAGACTTATAACTAAAAGCGGAAATGAAATAATGCTCACAAGCAATCTGACCATTTTATTTAATTTTTCTCTACTCAATAACAAATAAACTGAAATAGAACCGAGACTCGCCAAAAATAGAATAGGTCCTACAAAATTATGGCCTTGAAATATTCTATCGTAATCTCCACCAAAACCTATTGGATTTAATACGTAGAAAAAACCCAGTAAATAAAATGCAATTTTGGTAATTATATCAAAACTAATCAATATCGAAATCCATTTTATTAAACTTTGATTTTTATTCATTCTTCTACAGTATTTGAGGGCAACCTAACGGACTGGAGCTAAGCTGCGTTGCAACGTTCCAGCGCGTTGATTAAAAGTTTAAATGTAAAATGTGCTTTCGTAACGTAAGTTGAATTTAGAAATCTCAATACTCAAAACTTTTGCGCGTCGGCGGTTGCAACGTCTGCTTGAGCGACTGGTTAGGCAACAACATTAGTTTGATGAATCTACTCTCGCTAATTCGCACACTTTACTTGTATTGCCAATTGGTTGAGATTTTATTTTACCCAACCAACTTGTTTCGAAAACAAATTGATCAACCGATGAAGCAAAACCAACCGTTTTGAATGTCACTGAAGATTTCCTCAACTCTCTAATCATAGAAATCAAATGTTCACATCTCTCTTGACCATTCTTAGATTCCACAAAATAAGCAACAATATCATTCGGTTGGAGTAATTGCCAATAATCAGGTTGTGTTTTAACAATTATATCTCGAATTACTGGATAATTCTTATCCGTAAAACCAGAATTGTTAAACACATTTACAAAATATAGATTTTTGGATTTCGTACTCAATTTGTTTGTTGTTGCCTAACGGACTGGAGCTAAGCTGCGTGAAACGTTTAGCGCGTTTGTAGAATGT
>CAYPEM010000110.1:0-3383 GCA_964409765.1 uncultured Chitinophagaceae bacterium | reverse complement strand
GTTTGAGTTTGAACTTTTACCTCTACATTGACCACGCCATCGGCTCCCATTTCCGCAGCTTTTGTCCGTAAATATTCGATCCCTTCCTTTTCAGATTTTTCAAGTATTACAATTTGTCCAACCTCTGTAGCTGCCGGAGTGGTTTCCCCTTGCAGAAATATTTGCACATTCTGTGCAACCGTTGCCGGGTATGAACGTTCCTCATTGGTCAACGTGGTTTGGTATGGCGTACAACCCGCTAACCAAACTCCTACCATGAGAACAACTATATGCATCGTTTTTTTCACTGGTATCTCCTTTACTAAATGGTGATGATCTCCAACAAAATTATTGGAGATTTTTATTACTTATTGTGCAATAATGGATCAATTGCAGATGAATTGAACCCTTTAACAATCAGCCAGATGGCAAGAACCATTTCTTGCAGCGCTATTGGAGCACTTAACGCAACCTGGATCGGTGCCATCGGTTCGACGATACGGAATAGCAATAACATGTTTACGATAAAGATCAATATGATTCCCACAAGTCCCCAAACCGATAACCAGCGGGGGATGAGTTTTGTTTGATAAAACAGATAGTAATACATCAGTGCAGCAAAGTTCCACGCCAGTATCGCAGCCAGTTGGTTCGACAAGAAATTCCCTCCCTGCAACAATGCACCTGCAGTTTGAAAATATGATGAAACCGGGGCTCCTGCTTTCACAAATTCATTGCTCAATGTCAAGAATAACAACAGGATGATAAAATCAACGATCTGCAAAACGGACTCGATAATTCTGAACGCAAAAACTCCCATCGCCAAACCTGCATTGTATTTTTTTAAAACCTGATAGAGAGAAATTCCGATTCCAGCACACGCTACCGCCATCACAAATTGGAAAAATGCCCCCAGAATAATTTTATTTTCATTTGCAGAAATTTTAGTCAGATAATCCGGGTCATCGAGAATCGGTTTTGTAAGGGCAATTGTTATTGCTCCTGCAAACGCAAAAAGAAAAAATACTCCAACAATTATTGCACTCTTTCTATTTGAATTCATATTTTTATCTCCTTTCTATTGATTATTTATTTGTTTGAGCAGACATAATTAATGGAGCTGCAGGATTGAATCCCTTAACAACGAGCCAAACACCGAGCGAAAATTCAAACAGCGCAACCGGAACTGCTGACAGCGCAGCCATTGAGTCAAATCGCCCGATAAAACCAAACATCACAGAGATGAAACCAACGATCAGCAACGGTCCTCCTACAATTCCGACCAAAGCAAGAATTCGAGGAACCAATCGCGACTTGTATAATAGGAAACCAAGTAACAGATCGTTCACGGCCGGTAAGAAACTTTGCCCAACGAGAAATATCCGATCATACAAGGTGACCAGCGCATGACTTGTGGCCAACGCATCTGCACCGGCTTCGGCTTGCCGCAGTGATACGACCGACAGAAGGAATGCGACACCGGCAAAGATTGTCCCGGCTTCAAGAACTCGGGAACTAACGAGGCCCAGTGCAAACCCTTCGTTCTGTATCTTGAGAACAGGATAGAGAACAACGGCAGTGCCGATACCGGCGAGGGCAACGATGATCTCAAGAATGCCGCCGATGAAAACTGCAGTGTCCGATCCGGAACCAAGTATGAAATTCGGTTCGTGTATCGGACCGTAGAGAGCGAGGGTCGGTATCGAAACAAAGGTGAGCAGGTAGAGCACGCCGGCGGTCATCGAAATTTTTCTTGCTGTAGTTGCATTTATTTCGTTTGCAGCCATTGAATTTTTCTCCTTTTTTAATTGATGTATAATGGACATAATAGTCCGGTTTAACTACAAATCAATTTTTTATATTCCATGAAATAGGTACACTCTTCTTCAGTTGAACAACTTCGCAAAAATATACAAACCAACACCAAACGCACTATGATTCATCAGACTACGAACTCTAGACTGAGCAGGGTTTGATGTTTTTGAGGCAGCAAATCCAAGTCCAAAGGACGGTTGCATGATGAAGAATGGCGCCATAACTGTAATAATCCCGAAGCTTATTGCGGGAATCAACGTCGGATGATGAAGCCAATTGTTCCCCACTATTGAAATGAAAACTAAAGCGAACGAGATGCCAATCATATAGTGAGAAAACCATCCTACCATGCATTCTCCCCGCTTTTTCGGAGAAGCACCGATATTTGAATGGATAAAGATTCCTTCCGGCATATATCGAATCCAGCGTCCGACAAGACAGATATTGGATGGAGTAATTTTAAAAACGTACTTAAGCAACTGAGCCCACAGATCGAACGTGAGAGTTGCGCCAAGTCCAATAAGAATTGCACAAATGAAACAGATAGACAGATTATCCATTCGTTACCTGTTTATTGATTGCTCGTGGTGAAAAGAGACGGAGAATGAGATCCACAAATGGTACACCGATAAATACTATCCACGGCACGAGAGCAATCGTCAAAATCCCAGTCCGTTGATACAATGGCAGAACGGATAATGGTCCTCCAAAGAGATAGAGAAACAGCGTAATGGACGGGTAGATCACTACCCATATCTTAACCGATGCAATTAATTTCATTTTTGTTTTCATACAGCTTCCTTCATTTATTTTTTGTGTATTGATTTTAACGACACACAAAAATACGTCGAAAGGTTGAAAACAGGATAGGACAAAACTGAGGTTGAATAGGACTTATTTGAAATTTTCTCTGAACGCCTTGGGGGTATATCCGGTATGTTTTTTAAAGAATCTGATGAAGTAGGAAATATCTTCGTAGCCGAGGTGATATGCTATTTGGCTCACCTGATTGGATGTTGCAAGAAGGTATCGTTTGGATTCAAGAATGATATGTTCATTGATCAGTTCTGATGGCGTTTTGCCAAGAACTTCTTTCGTAATAGTATTCAATTGATAGATGGAAAGATGCAGCATATTTGCATACTCAGAGACGTTCTTATGCGTTGCAATATGGGCTTCCAATAAACCGAGAAATTCTTCAAGCCGTTCCTGCGTATACTGCTTTGCATCGTTTGAAATATTTTTAGCGCTCCCGCTTTGGCGTACAAGCTCGATGAATAAAATATCGAGACTTGCTTTAATGATCTCTTGATACCCTTCCTGCCGTTTAGTGTATTCATTAAATATTGAAGTCAGGATGGAATATAGTTTTTTAAAACTATTTCCATCAAGCTTGCAGAAGTTTTTGCTGCTAGCTTTTCGTAACCGTTGATTGGAAATATCTTTATTGGGGTGATAAAATATATTGTTAAATTCTAGTAAGAAACCGGTACACCCTTTTTTCAGTGCAAGCTGGTGCACCTGACCGGGACGTAAAAAGAAAACCGAGTTGTTCATTACTTTGTACGGTTTGAAATCTATTTCGTGAC
>CAYPEM010000109.1:0-3657 GCA_964409765.1 uncultured Chitinophagaceae bacterium | reverse complement strand
ATAAAAAAGGCACCCGAAACACAAGTTTCGAGTGCCTTCATTGGGTGGCTCCGCGGGTAGGGCTCGAACCTACAACCCCGTGATTAACAGTCACGTGCTCTGCCATTGAGCTACCGCGGAATCAAAACAATTTTGAGTTGTTTAAGGTTTGGCTTACAAATATACTCAACCAATGGTAAAAAGTCAACGAAATCTTCATATTCTGCACACTATTTTGTTCTTTCTAAGATTTTCCTAATGGTCCATTGCTTGACTGCCCTTATGCATTTCGGTATATTTCATTTAAAAGAAACGTACCACTCAATTCGTCTGTTATAGTATTCGACATTCTCTCACGTAAAGGAAATTCTCAATGGAAGGTAATTTTTCGAATCGAGTACAAGATGTTATCCGTTTAAGCCGTGAAGAAGCACTGCGCCTTGGTCACGACTATATCGGCACCGAACATTTACTGCTTGGTATCATTCGCGAAGGTGAAGGAATCGCCGTTAAGATTCTCCGTAATCTTGGCTGCGATCTCTATAAATTGAAGAAAGCTGTTGAAGATACTGTCCGTACGTCGGGCGGGACTTTGACAATTGGAAATATACCGCTGACAAAACAAGCGGAAAAAGTTTTAAAGATCACCTATTTAGAAGCAAAACTGTACAAATCCGATGTGATCGGAACAGAGCATCTATTATTATCTCTTCTCCGTGATGATGATAATATTGCCGCACAGATCATGCATCAATTCGAAGTGCATTACGATAAAGTGCGTGCAGAACTTGATAACATCATCAGCGGTAAACCGTCGAATCCCCCGGTACAAGGAGCACAGGCACAGACTCAGGAAAAGAAACAGGAAAAATCAAAGACTCCCGTCCTTGATAATTTTGGAAGAGATCTTACCAAACTTGCCGGCGAAGGAAAACTCGATCCGGTTGTTGGTCGTGAAAAAGAAATTGAACGTGTCGCTCAGGTCCTTTCCAGAAGAAAAAAGAATAATCCCGTATTGATCGGTGAGCCGGGTGTTGGTAAGACAGCTATTGCGGAAGGACTTGCGCTTCGCATCATCAATAAAAAAGTCTCACGTGTTCTTCATGACAAACGCGTTGTAACACTGGATCTTGCTGCCTTGGTTGCAGGAACAAAATACCGCGGACAGTTCGAAGAACGAATGAAAGCAGTAATGAACGAACTGGAAAAAGCCAAGGACGTCATTCTCTTCATCGATGAACTTCATACGATCGTCGGAGCCGGCGGTGCTTCAGGTTCGCTTGATGCCTCCAATATGTTCAAACCGGCGTTATCGCGGGGTGAACTGCAGTGTATCGGCGCAACAACACTGGATGAATACAGACAATTCATTGAAAAAGACGGCGCTCTTGATCGACGCTTCCAAAAGATCATGATCGATCCTGCCAGCGTTGATGATACGATCCAGATCTTAAGCAACATCAAAGATAAATATGAACAGCATCATGGTGTTCGGTACACCGACAAAGCGATTGTCTCTGCGGTAAAACTTAGTGACCGATATATCACCGAACGAAACTTACCGGATAAAGCGATCGATGTATTGGATGAAGCTGGTGCACGCGTTCACTTATCGAATATTGTTGTCCCGCAGGAAATTTTAACATTGGAAGAAGAGATCGAGAAGATTAAACTTTCAAAGAACAGCGTTGTAAAGAATCAAAACTTTGAAGAAGCGGCTCGCCTGCGTGATCTCGAAAAGAAATTGCTGAGCGATCTAGAAATTGCAAAACGTGAATGGGAATTGAAGTCCCAATCAATGGTCTTTGAAGTTACCGAAGATCATATGTCCGATGTCGTAGCGATGATGACCGGCATTCCGGTCAACAAGATTGCAGAATCCGAGACTCAGAAATTGTTGAAGATGGATTCTGCATTGACATCTATTATCATTGGTCAGGATGAAGCGATCCAAAAATTGACCAAAGCGATCCGGAGAACACGCGCAGGATTGAAAGATCCGAAACGTCCGATCGGTTCATTTATTTTCCTTGGACCAACCGGCGTTGGAAAGACGGAGCTTGCAAAAGTGCTGGCAAAATACCTGTTCGATTCAGACGAAGCGTTGATCCGTGTTGATATGAGCGAATACATGGAAAAATTCTCGGTCTCCCGTCTTGTCGGAGCTCCTCCCGGATATGTTGGATATGAAGAAGGTGGACAGCTTACCGAAAAGGTCCGACGTAAACCATATTCAGTTGTTTTACTGGATGAAATTGAAAAAGCACATCCTGATGTGTTCAACATTCTGCTTCAGGTTCTTGATGACGGACAATTGACCGATTCACTCGGAAGAAAAGTCGATTTCAAAAATACGATCCTGATCATGACATCCAACATCGGAGCGCGCGATATTAAAGTATCAAAAGGGTTCGGCTTCGGTGAAGAAGCAGTTGGTGATAAGTACAAACATATGAAAGATACCGTTGATGAAGCGGTAAAGCGTGTCTTCAATCCGGAATTTTTGAACCGGATCGATGACACGATCGTCTTCCATCAATTGGACAAAGAAGCGATCACGAAGATCATTGACATTCAGGTGAAGGAACTGTTCAAACGGATGAGTTCCATGAACATTTCCATTGAACTGACGAAGCAGGCTAAGGAATTTCTTGCGGAAAAAGGATACGATCAACTCTACGGAGCACGGCCATTACGACGTGCATTGCAGAAATATGTTGAAGATCCGGTTGCCGAAGAGATCTTGAAAGGAACCTTCAGCGAAGGAAGTTTCATCAAAGTAAAACTGAACAAAAAGAAAGATGAACTTCTCTTCTCTTCCGGTACTCAGGCAGATGACAGCGGTGAAGCTCCTGAAGAAATGAAACAGGAAGATGTAGCATAAAATAAAGCATGCACCAAAAACAGAAAACCCAATCAGCACTGATTGGGTTTTCTGTTTTGTATTCAACTTTTGCGGGATTACCCGTACGATTCGTATGTGATTTGCTCTTTACTCATTCCAAGTTCATTCAAACTAATCAATGCGCTTTCTAAAAACTTTGGTTGGGGGGATATTCCTTTTTCCTTTGCTGCATTTCTGTCATGGACAGAAATAGCAGGTCCGCATACAAACACCTGCGCACTGCTTGTATCCGGAATGAGTTCCCGCATAAGTTCGGTTGAAATTCTTCCTTTCCGAACTGAGGGTGTATAGTGAAATGTCTCAGATTCTCGGGTCAATGAATGAACAACACGAACGCGATCAGGATTTTTCTTCTCAAGATCGGCCAATGCCTCCCGAAAAATAATATCTTCCCACATCTTATTGGCATATATGAATGTGTGTCGAAGTTTTGGATAATGTGCCAGTGCAAATTTCAACATTGCGAAATTAGGAACGCTCCCTGAACCTGCACATATATGAACGACATGATCTGTCTGCATTTCTATATCATCGGGCAGGGTGTACGGACCGGTAAATCCGGTGACAATAAGCCGCATACCTTTCAGCGTACGTTTAACGAGCAAGGGGGACAACAGCGGCGGATATTTTGTGACGCCGGATGTATAACGTTCTTCTTTTACTGTAATTGCTAAATACTTTTCATGCGGTGATGAACTCATGGAGTACGCTCGCGCCGGCTCTTTTCTCCCTTTTAGATCTTCAAGAAATGATGTGAACCGTCCAAGCGACTC
>CAYPEM010000108.1:0-3673 GCA_964409765.1 uncultured Chitinophagaceae bacterium | reverse complement strand
TTATTTGTACTTGATATGTAACTATATCTCCAATCTCTGCAACCTTTTTATTCGCCGTCTTCACTACTTTCAAATACGAGGCGACATTTGAATTTTCAATGATCACCAACGAATCTTTTTTATTATATAGAGATGAGTCACCTTTCATTAAATGTGCACTCGAGATGATCGTATAGCCAGTCTTTAAGGTGAAATCAGTGAGCAACTTTAATGTTACAGAATCCTCTTGACCCGGTGGTATTGCACTAAAATAGATAGTCAAAACACTGTCAACAATTTTTGTGGAATCGAGAGAAGATTTTGCAAGAGATAATCTGCTCTTTCCTGCGGCATAGATCGTATCGACGATTCTAACATTTCTCAAACTATCCGTACCGGTATTTTTGAACCACAATACATTACGGATACTATCCCCCGCAACAAGCGAATCCTTTATTGAAGAAAAAGTATTTCTAAAATCAAATGTAGCCTTCGAGTTTACCGTAGTAACTGCAACACTATTTGTTGCATATTTATTGGAGTTATACCAAAAATTATTCCTGATTTTGGTTCCATTGGGAATATTGTCTGACAATTTTACTGTTAATGTCAGAGAATCAGTTCCAATGATTTTTAGTGTATCTAACTTCCACGTAATTATATTTTTTACGGAATCAAAATTGACAACACTAAAACCATTTGTTCTAGTGGAAAGAAATGATGTAAATGCAGGTAAAGTATCGATGATTGAGACAGAATAATGTTCGGCATTTCCAGTATTCATAACACCAACAGTGTACGTCAGTGTATCTTTTGCGTTTGCAACAGCTCGTGCATACGAATTGATCGTCATCGTAGAATCCAATTGGATCTCAATTGCAAGATTAACAGTGAATGTTCCTGACACAGTGTCGGTGAGGAAACTATATCCTTGAAAACTCGGGAACTGCGAACTATCAATTGAAATAACGTATTTTGCGGGACGTAAATTTTCAAATTTAAATCTACCTTCTTTATCTGTCACAACATCCGCAACTCTTAAGAGCGTGTTAAGTCTAGATACATTTTTAATATTTCCCGCACCCCGTAATGGTCGAGACGCGAGTTGAGAAACGGAGTCAATGAAGACCGTTACACCTTCTGCTGCAACCGGTTGGTTACTGACTCTATATAAAATCCTACCTGCGATTATGTTAGGAATGACTATTGGAGGAAGTGGGAATTTTGATGGATCTATCTCCGAAGTAGTAGAAATGGTATCACCAAATCTATCTGTGGCAAAGATGACCAATTTATACATCGCAACATCTTTATTGAGAGGTATAAAAAAACTGCCGTTTGATTTTGTTGTATCTGCGCCTACAATATTATTGCGTTGATTAAACACATGAGCAATTGCACCGGCAAACGGAGTTCTATTTGCACCATTCACAACAACACCGGTAACTGCACCAGGATACATAAAGATATTTGCAGTATCTTGTTTAACACCGGAAGCAAGTGATCCCGCATTGGCGGTAATTTTCACTCGTACAATTTCATTTGTCACATCTCCAGAGCGAATAAATGCTGTGACTTTTCCATTTTGAATGGTAGTTGAAAAAGATTGGGTATTATTAGAAAATGTTCCAAAACTGGTCCCTAACTGTACAGGAGCTCCATCCGGTAATACTAAATCAACAGAGTCTTTAACAATAATATCTATTTTTGAACTATCTGCATTTACTTTTCCAAAGATATATGCTGGATTAGCAGCAAACGATATAGTTTTAGGAGCGATCGGTACAATGACATTTGTGATCTTCTTTTTATCGTTATCAGGTTGTGAAGATGAAAACACAAAAGCACTATTTGCGATATTCTGATGACTGAGGTTTGGTGACGTAACGACATTCAGAGAAATTATTCGTTCACTGAAAGCAGGAATTGTTCCAATATTCCATTTCACTAAACGCTTATCTGAAGAAATACTATCTACAGAAGTGTTGGAAGATAAGAATGTTCCAAGACTGGAAATAGTATCATACAAAACAATATTATTCGAAGAAATATTTCCAGTATTTTTTACTGATAGTGAATATGTTATCGTTCTTCCAGAACCAACTACAGAAGAAGATGGTGTAATTGAAAGGGATAATCTCGGAAAACTACTTACTATTAACGAGTGATTCGAATTGACAGTGGACGAAGACCAATTAATTGAACCATTTAATTGCATTTCAGTAGATATAGCCAAATTACTATCCACTACTGCTTTTACTGCAACAGAATCAACGTGATTCGGTTCTACGTCAAATACTTTCCAAAGAACGGTGTTTCCGGAAATGACACCCTTCGTGGATCCGGGAACAAATCGTAATCCTGCCTGAGGCAGCACTCCTTCGATCGATGCTGTGTCTCCCTTTTTATTTCCAATATTTTTATATACTAAACGAACAGTGACGGTCTCTTTTGAAAACACAAATGTATTTGTTGTTCCAAAATTCAATTCAAAATTTGGAGCATCAAGAACAAAAAATTGTGTGGTATTTGAACGTATGGTATCTGCTGCAAATGTTTTGAATGTATAAACAGCCTTTGCTTGATTTATGATCGCTGAATTGGGTGCTGTTTGGGACAGCAGAAATCCGCTCAACAGTAGAATACAGATTACTGACCAATAAATACGATTTGATATATTTGGTTTTACTGCCATAATTAAGGCGTCAATTATTTGATCTTCAATTTAAATTCAATTGTGCCAGTAGTATTTACTGCAAGCGTTCCTATACTAACGGCAATTACTGTATTGTTGTTCGCATCTTTAGTTATACTTACCCCGCTGGAATTATCCGACTTTGATATTCCATTCACTTTTACACTATTGGAAATATAATTTGTTTCTTTGGGGGATGTGTCAACAATTGAAAAGTCACTGACGGCTGCACTTCCCGTGTTTGAATATTCAATTGAATAAGTCATTTCAGTTCCGGCCGGTTGATCTCCAAGCGGAAAGACAGTTTTTCTTATTTCAACATTTTCCACATTCACTGTTGTTATTACCCATTCATCGTCTTTCTTTGTACCATCTCCGCTCAATGCCGCAGTCAATTGCATAGAATCTTTACTTTGATCAACAAGCATTCTAGGTACTAATGCCACAGCAAATACCCTCACACTGTCACTGGCATCAACTGAATCAACATCAACTCCTAAGATTGCATTGGTATTAGTCAATAATGGATCGTTATCATCCCAACTGCTATTATTATTACCATCTTTGTACAATTTCCAATTGAATGAAAGTGAAGATGAAAAATGAAGTTCAAAAATATCTTTCTTAGAACCGGAATTTCGAATTTTAAACTGATACCATACAGTATCCAACGGTTCTTTTGAAGAACCATGTGATGATGCTGTCAATTCTACTCCAGAGTATGAAACTCCACCAACAGTGACAGTACCCATATTTGAGCCAAGTGTATATACGTTACCGTTAACGGTATAATGCAAAACAAATTGATTACCAAGCACGGTGTTCACACTTACGTTTGTATTGACCTGTACTGTAACCGTGACAGAAATTGTTGCTCCTGGAAGAACCGTTCCAATATTCCATAGAATGGGATTGTTGCTGCTGTTCAATGTACCGACATTTGCTGTTGCAGAAATAAATGTGAATCCTGGATTTATAAAATCTGTTATTGTCAATTCA
>CAYPEM010000107.1:0-3986 GCA_964409765.1 uncultured Chitinophagaceae bacterium | reverse complement strand
GGTGCCACACGAATTCTCCTTTGAATTTTACCACCTTCACTTCCTGACCGTTCAGTTCCGCGATCACTTTTGGACGCCAATGTTCAGTAAAGAGAGAGAATTTCTGATTGAGATTAACGGTTGTTGTCGGGTTCATTGGTGATTCCGATTAATAAGCGTTCCCAAACGTCTATCTAAATGTGTCGTTCAGTTGAGAGAGTTTGGGATTGAGAGAAAAATATTATTACTTTTTTCACACAGTAGCTGGTTAGGCAAACCGTTAGTATTATTCGCCTGTATAATCTGCAACTGCATCGTGAAAATCATTTTCGTGGATGATAAGTAATTTTAAACCTGCTTTACGAAACTCGACTGCTTTTTCAACTTTACGACCATAACAAGCATATTGCCAACAAGGATTTCCTTCAGCACCAACAATTAAATAATTTACCGACTTGTTAATATAATCAGTGTAATTTCCATTAAATTTTCTAATAATCTCAACTAAATCAGATCGTTTATACCTCGAAGATGCACCCGTAAGACAAAATAATGAACCATTAAATTTTATATCTGGAGTTACGGCGCACAAACCAGTTATCGTACCATTGATTTTAATTGGTGGAGTACCTACGACTCGTTCATCCGCTCTTTGTACAAATTCAGAAAACCAATGAAGAAGCATTTTGTGTTCTTTTGCATCGATTTTTTTATCAGCCATAACCGATGAAATTAGAGAATCAATTTCATCGTATGGCCAACAAGTTTTTAAATCCTCGTGATCAGATAACCATTCTCGAAGACCAACAAGTTCTTTTTTTAATATTTTGCCATCAGCAGCAACACCCCCAAGAATACCGTGTAATCGTCGAATATCTGATGAAACTGAATCATCGTAAGGAGAATCTGAAGCCAATTTTTTGCAAAGCCAAAGAATGTCTTCTTTTTCTTCTTCGGATATTTTACGGTTTTTAATGGAATTTTCAACCATAGGAATAATTTCATTAAAAGGATGTTTCGATTTTACATCCTCAAGCGACAACAACCACTCATCGAGAAAAGTGAGTTCCTTTTTGTTAATATCTTTGTCAATTTCAATCCCTTCAATTAGACCTAAAAGAGATTCAATTGATTTCATCATTCGAGCCCGAGATGAAAACCTTAAATATGGTTGATGATCTGAATGCATATGAATGCCTTTTCGTTTTGCCTAACGGACTGGAACTAAACTGCGCGCAAATGTTGTAGCGGGCACGATTTTGTTTTTTAATTTTACGTATAACTGTTGATGAAACGTAACTTCAATTTTCAACTCAACATTCATTAACTCAGAGCGCAAGCAGATTTGCGCGTCAGTTTGATTGACTGGTTAGCCAGCACAATAAATCATTCTATTGATTCTCTTCTTTTTACGAACTCAAGCAATCTGTCATATGAAATTATTTCAACACCATTCGAAGCAAGATACCTAGCCCGAGGATCAACCCAAGATGGATTATCGTTTTTTCTGCGTCCGATTATAACCTTGAAATTCTTAGATATTATAGCGCCAGGATTAAGAATATTGTAATATTTATATGACCTTCTTGAAATAGGGTCAGATTGTTTAAACAAATCTTTTTTTTTAATCCATTCAAACAATGTCTCTTTAAGCTCCTTCGGATTGTTATCAATATAATCTCTCCAATCATTTATCTGACGTAATGCTATTGATAGTGTCCGTGTAGGAGTTCTGTCTTTATTGAATATGGTTGAATGGCAAGGTTCAAGTTCAATAAAATTGACTGTCCAACCACCTGATGCACATAATAACGTCACATAATCTATTTTATACTTTGAACCTAGGGGAAATTCTCTTAGCAAGTAGCGAAGATGCCCCGTTGTTGGATTTACAGTATAAAATATTACGGAAGGTGATTTTGCTAAATATTTTGAGATCGTGGATTCACTTACTTTTTTGTTCAGCAATGTTATGAATCCCTTTGAAGTTATATTTGAAATATCTGTTGACATTATTGTGCTGGCTAACTAGTGATTAGATCTACTCAGAAGACTTTGTACTCACTAACGAGCAAATAGTCTACTGGTTTTTCATTAATGCGTTGGTTGGAAGGTATTGTATTTTTTATCGTAGCACAATACCTTGATTGAGGTATTTTTTGGTGAATGCAAGAGGTTATTCTCCATTTTCACTTTGCACTTTAAGCGTTGCTTTAAGCATCAGAAAACCAATTGTCCCTGCAACAACCGAAGCGATAAGAATTGCAATTTTAGAATTGTCGATAATCTCTCCATCAGTAAACGCAAGAAGGGTAATGAAGATTGACATTGTAAAACCGATTCCCCCTAAAAATCCTGCACCGATGATGTTCTTCCATTGTAAATTTTCGGGGAGCGAACAAAGTCCTATGCTGACTCCAATAAAAGTAAAGAGCCAAATGCCGAGCGGCTTACCGATGATCAGTCCGGCAAAGATACCCAAACTATTTGTTTCGCCTAATCCGCTCTGCCAGCCGGAGCCGATTGCAATGCAGGTATTGGCAATTGCAAAGAGAGGAAGAATAAAAAATGCGACGGGCTTATGTAAAAAATGTTGAAGACCGAATGAAGGAGATTTTTCTCCGCCGTCACCAAAGGGAATGGCGAATGCCAATAACACTCCGGTAAGTGTAGCGTGAACACCGGAGTTGAGCATAAAGTACCACATTGCAGCGCCGCCGATTAAATAGGGGATGAGGTTGAGAATTTTCAATCGGTTAAGAATAAGGAGGAAAGCAAAAATTCCCATAGCAATAAAAAAATTGAGAAGAGATAACGATGTTGTGTAAAAAATTGCAATAACAATGATTGCTCCGAGATCGTCGATCACCGCCAGCGCAGTCAGGAAAATTTTGAGTGAAGCGGGAACGCGACTTCCCAACAGCGACAAAATTCCGATTGCAAAGGCAATATCGGTTGCCATCGGGATTCCTGCTCCGGATTGTGTTGCGGTTCCGAAATTAAGGAGTAAAAATAATCCGGCGGGAACCAGCATTCCGCCCAACGCACCGATCAACGGCAGTGCAGCACTTTTCAGATCAGAAATTTCACCGATGTAGATTTCGCGTTCTAATTCCAAGCCGATCAGCAGGAAGAAGATGGTCATCAGTCCGTCATTGATCCAATGAACAATTGAATGCCCGCCAACGGAAAAATTCCAAAAACTGATATAGGAAGTCTGCCATTGAGAATTTGCAAGAACTAACGAAAGAATCGTTACAAAGAGCAAGATCAGTCCGCTGGTTTTTTCGCTTTCAAAAAAATCGCTGAAGAGTTTTGATAGTTTCATTCTGTGCTGATCGCTATTATTTGAATTGATTTTAAAAATAATTAATTCATTGTCATTGCGAGACGTTTTTTGTCGAAGCAATCTTACTTTTGTCTTAAACTTTGGAGATTGCTTCGGTCGCTTTGCTCCCTCGCAATGACCATCCATTTTTGAGACCGTTTATAGATTTAAAGTATTATATTTTATTCGTCTGTGCAATAGAATGGCGGAATGGAAATGTTTTTGAAAAGGGATATGTTATTGGCAGGGCTTAAGCCCGCAATGTATTTGTGACGTTAAATAACTCCGTCTTAAAAGACGGAGTTATTTGGTTCGTTAAATGGATAATATCTTTTGATGTATCCCATCCTAAGTAAATTGCTATAGCCCCGCGATTTATCGCGGGATGAGAAGTTGCCAGTAATTATTTGGACTTTAGTCCAAATATTGTCAGGGACTAAAGCCCAATATTTTTATTGTTCATTGTTTCCCCGCGCTAAAGCAATGGGTAATAAACAAAAGAGGCGGTCATTAGCCGCCTCTTTTAGGATTCCCGCGTTTGCGGGAATGACAGATGTGATATTGTTTTACTTAAAGCTTTCGACTGCGCTTTTTACTGAATCGTACAGTTCGATAACATTACTCACTTTAGTGATCTTAAAAACTTGAGTGACTTTTTCGGTCGCTGCTGCAATCTTTA
>CAYPEM010000106.1:2249-4525 GCA_964409765.1 uncultured Chitinophagaceae bacterium | reverse complement strand
CAACCGTCTCCACAACCGATTGCGGTGATACGCATAATGATACGCTTACACCAAGTTCCATTACTGCAAAAAGTCCCGATACGATAAGTATCCATTTGGGTAATGAATGTTGTTCTTCTGTCATAATGTTAGCTCCTTGTTCTTTGTCGTTGGTTTGATAATTGCTCTGCCGGGAGAAATAATGACGGCTAACAAAACTCGATACACTAAATTGTGCATATTATTTTTTTTATGACGCAATAATTTTTTGATAACAGATAGTAAGTATTACGATAAGAAAAAGCAAGAATGAGCAGAGATACACTGCAAATTTCTCTCAAAAAAATTGCTTCCCCAATTGAAAATATTTGATTCTCTTTAAAATAAAAACGACGGAACAAGTCCGTCGTTAATAATAAGCGTTGTAATTTTCCACTTCAAACTTTTTTCAGCGTCAGCACCGTAATCTCCGAACGTGCACCAACCCGAACCGGTGGTCCCCAATATCCTGTCCCTTTGCTTACATACGCCCAGGTTCGTTCGTTGTATTTGTTCAATCCTTTAATGAATGGCTGACCAATGGTAGCGACAAGATTCCACGGGAAGAATTGTCCGCCGTGTGTATGTCCCATTAGCACAAGATCAAGATCGAGTTCATTGACATGAAATAATGTTCTCGGTTGATGAGCCAATAAAATTTTTGCCAAATCTGTTGGTGCACCCGCTAATGCTTTTGTTGGATCAGATTTATGGGCTGGAGAGAATCCGCCGCCGCTGTAATCCGTAACACCTGCAAGAACGAATGATGCCCCGTTCTTTGTTACCATTCGGTGTTCATTCATTAATACATCGTATCCCATATCGCGCGCATGTGCAACCCATTGATCTGCACCGGAATAATATTCATGGTTTCCGGTAACAAAAAATTTTCCATGCGGTGCATAGACATTGGCGAGCGGTTCAAGATCATTCTTCAAATGTGGAACCGAACCATCCGCCATATCACCGGTAAATGCGATCAGATCGGGAGAGAGTTTTTTAATTTCTTCGGCGATTGTTTCAATAAAATCCCGTTTGATGGTCAACCCAGCATGGATATCGCTGATCTGTACGATCCTGAAACCATCGAACTCTATGGGAAGTTTTGCAATGGGAATATCGATATTCACAATTCCCGGTTTCTTCCGTGCTTCATAGACACCATACGCAGTCAACGTTCCTGCAACACCAAGCACACCAAGATTAGTTGTCTGTAAAAGGAATTCTCTTTTTGCGGCATCGAATGTCTGCGGAGCAGAGGAGAAGAGAGAAAATAATTTTTGACCGCCGAATCCCAGCAACATTGCAACATCGCGAAACACGAGCGCGACAAAAACAAATGAAAGAAATCCGAGCGAAACATATCCGATCCAGGAATATAATCCGCTGTATTTTTCGGCAAAGCGGACCATAAAAAAGGAACTGAACGGGATGAGATACATCAATGCCAGCACCGTCCATGCTATCTGTTTATATGGTGTTGCAAAATGAAATGGAATGACCAGACGCCACGCCATATAAAAGAACCCGATACTGAGCACCGTGATCATGATGCCCATCCAAATAAAATACATTGTTAGTTCGTTCATACTTCTTTTTCGTTTTGTTGATGATTGGTGTGACACGCCGCTTCCTATCGTTGAAAAATTATTTCACAATTTTAAATTGAAACATCGGCGTCTGTAATACTCCGTACATTCTTACCCATAAGAGAAGATACGCTTCGGTTCCGCGTGCGTTGGTGATGTCGCCGAGGTCGAGAATGTTTTCCCTCTTCCATCCGAATGTATTTAATAGATCGGTGACTTTTTTCTTCGCTTCATCATCATTTCCGCAGATCGGAAGCGTATGATCGCCATTGTTCACCAGCGACGGATTTACCATCAATGGATTGGAAAGTGTATTGAGCGCCTTCACTACTTTTACTGTGGGGAATGTTCTCTGAATTTGTTCGCCAATCGAATCGGTATTGGAAACGGAAAGCGAAGGAGGAAATCCTTTTGAAAAATCCAATGGATTGGAAATATCGATCAGAATTTTTCCATTGAGATTCTTTTCCCCTGCGGAAGTTAATGCGCTTAACGATCCCATTCCGCTTGTGGCATTGACCAAGATTTCACCGAATGATGCGGCATCGGCATACGTCGCAACTTTTACCGATGAATTCTTTCCGATCCATTCTTGAAACGAAACATTTCCCATCGCATCTGCTTTGGACCTGCTTTTCGTTTCTTCTACGTTGCGGGTTCCAAGTGTAA
>CAYPEM010000106.1:0-2149 GCA_964409765.1 uncultured Chitinophagaceae bacterium | reverse complement strand
AACTCAAATTCGTCGTATAGTTCTTGAAGCTGTTCTCTCAGATACAACACCGCGTATCGTTTTCTGGAAAGAAGCGTATTCTGCGGTTCACCGGTGATCTCTGCGATCTCTTTAAAACTTTTTCCTTCCAATTCGTGCATCACAAATACCTGTTTCTGTTCTTCCGGCAGTTCATCCAAGGCTTCCGCCAGTTCCGTCCAGACAAGAGAACGGGCGTACACCTGATCGGGATTCTGTGTCGGATCGTAGAGAATGTCCTCAAGATTCAACGGCATCGAAGGATCGTTCAGATCGCGCGGAAGCGATTCGGGACGTTTCTTCCTGTACCAATCAATGATCTTGTTGCGAGCAACAGTAAAAAGCCACGAGGTCATCTTCTCGATCGGTTCGGTAACGCTGTAACTGGAGATCAATTGATAGAAGACATCGGAAAGGATATCTTCCGCATCTTCCTCCGTGCGCACACGCCGCCGAATAAAATCGAAAAGACGTTTTCGTTCCGTTCGGAAAGTCTGTTCCGCGGCAAGATTTCCGGACGGTTGCTTTTCTAATGCGATAGCATTTACCACTGGTTGTTCCGTATTGTTGATATCGTTGTTCACATGACAAGACGAAGGTGAATGGATGATATTGTATAGAAATATAGATATTTAGGAGAACAGAAGGGAGTTTGAAATAGTTCTTTATCGTTACAGGAAACTATAATTGCTCATTGTCTCTCAATCAATTATTTCCAACATTTACAAAAAAGTCACCCTGAGCGAGGTCGCAAAGCGACCGAGTCGAAGGGTCGAATAATTAAATAAAATCAGAGATGGAAATAGGTTGCAATGAAAGCTTGGGTATATATTGTTGAATGTTCTGATAAGACATACTATACCGGTTCAACAACAAATTTAGAACAACGAATTTATGAACATAACACAGGGAAATATGAAGGATATACATCGCACCGCTTACCTGTTGCGATATTGTGGTCGGAAGAGTTTATTGATATTCGAGATGCAAGTATTCTAGAACGCCAAATCAAAGGCTGGTCAAGAAAAAAGAAAGAAGCTTTAATGCGTGGTGATTATAAACTGCTCCATGATTTTTCCCGATCAACTTATGCACAGAAAAAAAATAAATAGAAAATACAATCATCCTTCGACGCACTCGTCTAAAAAACAGACTCGCTTGCTCAGGATGACTAAATTTCTTTGAACGAGTTACAATCTCACGCCAAGCACAATCCGCCAGCGATATTCAAATTCTTTATCATTCGGCCGTGCGGGATCTTTTATCCAAAGAGGAAAATATACTCCCATTCCAATATTTCCGCTGCGAAATGAGGGAAGACGAATGCTTCCGAAACTTATTTGCAAACCGACCCCGGCATCGTAGGCGAATTGTTTGAATCGTGTTTTTGTAGAATCCCACAATGTTCCGCCGTCGGCAAACAGTACCAATGGACCTTTGGACAGTGCAATATTTACCGCCATCACATTTGCTGCAATCGTATCGCGCTGCAGGAATAAATTTCCTCCGCCGGGACTGATAAAATTATCGCGAAGTGAACGTCCGACAAGCGGCGTGCGATGGAACCAATTGTCGAATTTTTCAAGAGAGGTTGATTGTGTCAGAGAGTGCGCAGTTTGTACGGGAACATTTCCTGTTGAACTTCCGCCGAAGAATCTCCAGTTCATTGTTATTCCGAACAGTTGTTGATTGAGCTTTGCTTCGGCGGTCAATTTGGAATAACTGAACGTTGATGTCGGAGTTCCAAACTCATCGTCCAATCGAAAAAAGAATCGTCCGCCGGAGAAATTTTCGAAATACTTCAAGCTGATGAATCCCGCGTCAAGATTTCCCGCGCGGTTCCAATCGGCAGGATTGCCGAGATACCGGTCATCGTTGACACGTATGGAGAGAATGCTTGTTGTGATCGTAAATGATTGAGCGTAACTTCTGGAAAGATTTTTCTGTGCATCAAATGTTTTTTCAATGATCCACTGCCAGCCGCTGAATCCATCCAATCTGAATAATCGAGCAGATGTTGTTAATTGCGGATCCCATAACCGGATCGGTGTTGAGTACGATAATTCAAAATCAGGAACATCGCTTCGTGTTCCATATTTTGTGTGAAGTGATATAACATGATCGGTTCCCA
>CAYPEM010000105.1:0-4581 GCA_964409765.1 uncultured Chitinophagaceae bacterium | reverse complement strand
CTTCCAAAATTTGTAACTCCATTCTCACTTGACAATATATCAAGTCTTTTTGTTCCAAAGACACGCATTGCTCTCGGGTTTCATGTGCTGCATCGGCTTCAATACTACCAAATGTTCTCGGTCGATGCATCGTTTGGATATAATTGGAAACAAACTATCACCAAAGAACATAATCTCAATCCTCTTTCGATCACCTTTGCGCATCTCACAAAAACGACAGATAAATTCAATGCTCTGCTGCAAATAAATCCGCTCTTGCGAAAAAGTTTTGAAGAACAGTTTATCATCGGAGAGAATTATTCCTTTACCTACAATGATCAGTTTGAAAAAGATCAAAAAAATCATCTCTATTTCAAAGGAACAATAGATCTCTCGGGGAATATATTACATCTTGTGCAATCATTGTTCAACGATCATCGGGCGACACCAGCTGAGCCATATACAATATTCGGGACAGTCTATTCGCAATACTATAAATTTGATCTTGACTCTCGCTTGTATTACAACTCGGTCGATCAAACATCGTCATTGGTCGGTAGAGTGGTTGCGGGCATTGGTGTCGCCCATGGCAATTCCGCAACACTCCCGTATGTGAAACAATTTTATATCGGCGGAAGCAACAGTATACGTGCGTTCATCGCACGCGGACTTGGACCGGGTTCGTATAAGGTGCCCGACAGTATTGCGGCAAATTCTTTTATTGATCAAGCCGGAGACATCAAACTTGAATCGAATATTGAATACCGGTTTCCTATGGTCAGTATTCTAAAGGGAGCACTGTTTGTCGATGCCGGTAATATTTGGCTGTTACGGGATGATCCGAACCGCGCGGGAGGAACATTCTCGAGTAAAAAGTTTTTCGATGAATTTGCAGTTGGAACGGGATTTGGATTTCGCGTTGATCTTTCGTTTTTCATCATACGCCTGGATATTGCTATTCCTCTTCGTATTCCTTCGTTACCGGAGAATGAGCGTTGGGTGTTAAAGAAGATCGATTTCGGTGATCCGTCCTGGAGAAAAAATAATCTTCTGTTGAACATTGCAATCGGGTATCCATTCTAAGTCGATACACTCTTCTTCAACAAAACCAATGATTAGTCGGTGATTCTTCCCAAAAAAGGATTAACTACTCTTTCATTCCTTTGGACGATTACTTTGTAGTAGGCTAACTATTACCTTTCTCAAGTTCAGAAAGTTCGGGAAAGTAGTGGTTCTGTCCGACCTTCCCGATGCGGCAGTTCTGAATTGTTACAACAATTATATATCAAAAACTTTGGAAGAGAAGTGGTTCTGTCCAGCTCTTCCATTGTTTTTGATTTGAAAATTAAAAGTTTCGTTCGATCTCATAATTATCATGGAGGAGTAAATGGTAACACGGTTAATGTTGATAGTAATTCTGATCACTGTTACTGTCCTGCCGGCCGCAGCTCAAAGTTCGGTGAGTTTCGGTCCACAGATCGGTTTTTATAAATCTAGGGATGCAGACCAGGCAAGTGGATTGGGCGGTTTGACGCTGCGTTCGAAACTTTCCGATGGTTTTGGACTTGAAGGTTCGATCAATTTTCGAAAGGAAAAATATTATAACGGGTATGTGGAAGTAAACAGCTGGCCCGTGATGCTCACCGGATTATTCTATGTGGCTCCGATTGTATACGGCGCAGTAGGTGCAGGTTGGTACAATAGTAACATTGAATATCATTTTCCTGCAGGATACCCCAATGCTCCATTAACAATTACCAGCGAGACGCAGCAGGAATTTGGATGGCATTTTGGCGGCGGAGTAGAACTTCCTTTAGGTTCCAGTGCAAAACTTGTCGGTGACGTTAAATATGTCTTTTTGGATTATGATTTTACCAATTTTCCGGGAAGTAACGGCGTGAACAGTAATTTTTATGTCTTAACTATTGGTCTGCTGTTTAATCTGTAATGACATGACCATAAAGCTGTAATATTCTTTGAATGAAATAACAATTCATATAACTCATAGAAACAATTTTTAGAAAGGTACTACAATGACAACACGAATAACTTTTGGATCGATCATCATGATGGTGGTTCTCACCATTTCTGCAATTTCCGGCGGTAAAGACGAGTTGCAAAAATATTTCAATTCTACCGCAACCAAAGTCAAAGCGACAAACAATCCCATCGAAAAACGGGCAATTTTAAAGAATTCATTCCAAACAATGTCGCAGGCATTAGAATCTGTACAGGGTTCATCGTTGATCTCAAAAAACGATAAAGTTGCTATTGATCATTTTCAATCATCTCTGCAGGAAAAACAGAATGAATTAGCGGGCGATAATGGCTACGTTCAGGTTTCGGACGATCAACTGAATGCATTTGCTGATTATACGGTTCAGGATATCGAACAAGCGGAAGTGATAACCATCAGTCTTGTTACGCTGCTGCTGATCATTCTCTTAATTGTGCTTATTGTAAAATAGTTCGACTGCTCTGGAATAGGGATGGTACTTACGATGCGAACTGAGCACAAACGAATTTTGAACGCTGTTCGGCATCCGATGCTTTTCATCATCGGATGTTGTTCAGCGTTTATTTTTATGTTCACTTCATGCGGCAGCAACCTCTCTGTCCAACACTACGATCAATCGTTTGAAGGAAAAATGCCTGCTGCGTTATACTCAATCGTCTTTGTCATTCATGGTGACGGTGACTATCTGTTACACGATACCAGAGGAGATGAATTTAAGGCAGACGAATTGGCGTTGGCCGATGCAAAAATGGTTGCAGCGTTAAATCCTGAGGGTGATGTCTATATCTTTCATCAAAAGCCAAGCGCTCATTTCTTGCTTTTCTTTCCAATCCACGATGGTGAGTTTTTTTATTACCACAACGGCCGGCTTGCAGCCAATGAATTATATTGGCGCGACGATGAGCGATCGAATTTTGACCGTGAAGTAGCGCTGTATCAACAATTTCATGGGGAATATCAAAGTGAAATGATGAGCATGTTCCTCTATTTCGGCCACGAAATTCCCGAGTTTGATGGTAAAGGATATGATGGGTCATATCCGGATAAATCATTTACAGTCAATGACCTTGCCACCGGATTAAAAAATTTTACAAGCAATTCTGCAAAGTTCGATCTTTTATCGCTTGCGACGTGTTATGGCGGAACGCCGTACACGATCAGCACCCTTGGACCATACGCCCGTTTTATTGTTGCCTCTCCTGAAAATCTTCATCTCTCATATTTTGATCTTCATTCAATGATACGTTTGGACACCAGTTTGCAAGTGCGGGACATATCCTCATTTTCAAAAAGATTTGCGCGTCAAGCGTTTGATCGGTTGTCGATAGAAGTTCAGACAACAATTAGTATTGCCGTGTATGATATGGATCGAGTGGAACATTTGCTCCCAAATGCAGTTACAGTGTACGAACAAACTTATCAATCGATGAACGATGAAAAAAAAACAGAGATAGAACGTTGTGATTGTTCAGAACTTCCGGCATATCAACTGCCGACAATGAACAATGGAGTTGACGTGTTCTACAGACCGGCTCGATTTGGACGGTCAAAACAAAAATTACAACATTCCGGATGGGAATGTTTACGGCGGAAACAATCAATCATTGAAAATAATTACCATACAGATTAATCATTCACAGTAGAAAAGGGTTGCAGACATGAAACACATTACCTATTTCATTTTCACTTGTTGCTTGTTTTTCGCCATTCAAAATGCAGTGGCACAACAGGGCGGTTTCGGACTTGGCATTATCATCGGTGAACCGACCGGAATAAGTGCAAAATTATGGACATCGCAAGAAACTGCATTTGATTTTGGTCTTGGCTGGTCGATTGAAGGGGACCGGATCAATAATAGGTATTACAACGGAACAAGCCGCGTTCACTTTCATATGGATTATTTATGGCACTCGTTTCATGCCATCCATTCGTCGGAGCGGTTTCCACTGTATTATGGGATTGGCGGCCGTATCAACAGCGGCGCTGGATATAATTCATCGGTTGCAGTGCGAGGGGTGCTTGGAATTGAATGGCTGCCGCGTGAAACGCCGATCGATGTATTTTTAGAATTGGTTCCTATGCTGCAGTTAACCTCTTCCAGCGGATTTGGTCTTGATGCCGGAATCGGCGCGAGATATTATTTTTAAAAAAGCATCGATTGCTGATGATCGGAGAGGTATGAAATACATCATTCTTGGTATAATCAGCATTTTGTTATTCGTTTCGTTACGGGAATGTTCGCCGGATGTTCTGACTCCGCAGTTCTGCATCCGCAATGAACGGTCGGATACCGCCAATGTGCAGATCCATACATCGGAAGGGCTAACGATAACATTCAATGATATTTTGCCGGGCGAAACAACGGCGTACAGATCTATTGCTGAAGGGATCGTTGTTGCAACGGCATACATCAACAATGAACCCGGATCTCAATCAACAACATTCTTCGGAAAAAAAGAGAAACGAACGACGGTGATTATTCAAGCGGGTATCACTCCATTACTGTTTGTTGATCAATAATGCAAAAACCGTACGAATGATGAGATGGTACTCATCCTAAAGGATTAATCCTTTTCTCATCCTTT
>CAYPEM010000104.1:0-4686 GCA_964409765.1 uncultured Chitinophagaceae bacterium | reverse complement strand
CACTACAAATTTTTCTTTTTTACTAGCCGCACTTCCCAATATTACACCGAGTTCAAAAGACACTGGATTATGTTTTTATTTACAACTAAGTAATAAGGAGTTTAAGCTTCCAATAAAACTCACTTACTAGAGCAATTCTTCTCATTCCTAAATCTCTTTAGGAGCGAAGAAGCGACACACCCCTTGCCCCTCTCGCTCACGCACAACTCTTCGCTGCAGAGGGGAGTTGAACTTTATAATGTAAGATTTGTGAATTGCAATCCCCTCTGTGGGTTGGAATGTGTGTTAGGGAGAGGGGAAAAAGGGGTGTGTTATACTGCCGCTGTAAAAATCTCATCTATAATAAATCGTAAAATCGCAACCACAAAGCCAATCCCAAGCATTTAAAAATTGACCGCTATCGGCAATGGAATTTTGTTGATTAACGGCTGAGGATTTATTAAGATTAATTGCTTTTTTTCAGCAGAGTTTAACCGTGAGTGCTAATTCAAACATTGCTCTACGGCTTTTTAAAGACTACATTGACGGCAGATTGAGGATGCACTGTGTAGCAGTTTTGTCACTACATTCGGTTTTTTTAATATATAGATTTGCATAATATTCAATGGTGCATATAAACTGACTTGCAGCAGTATATTACTAGTTAGGCAACAAAAATAATTTGAAAGGTATTAGTATGAGCATTACTGAATCAATTGTCATTGGCATTATCAGCGGTATACTAACAAGTATTGCAATATTAATTGGATCACGAATATTTAATAGAATAGTTCTACCGTGGTACCAATCCTTAATTTATTCAGGAATCCTTGTTGAAGGACAATGGTATACAGGTTCTGTCCCAAATAGCACTCAAGAAGCAAAGTTAGAATTAGATCAGTATGCTCATCGTATTAAAGGCATTGCAACATATACTGATGGATCCACGGTAAATAGTTTTAGTGAAAAAGTCAGAACATTTAAAGTATCAGGAACACTTAAAGATAGATTTGTTCTTTTGACTCTTGAACATACTGATAGAAAGAGAATTGGTGTGACGGCATATTTATTAGAGGTTGTAGGCGATGGTAGGATAATGAAAGGCGGAAGAGTATTTTATAATGTGTCAGGTGACGAAATAAAATATTCTGAAATTACATTTAAGAGAGACCAGCAGCAAATTGTTCAAGTAGTTCAACAAACAGCGAAACCTTAAATTGTTGCCTAACGAGTCGCTCAACCTGACGTTGCAATCGCGGGCGCGCCTGAACTGAAATTGTTGAGAAGTCTAAACACAACTTACGATACGAAAGCAGATTTTAAATTTAAAAACGGCGGCAGCCCGCTGGAACATTGCAACGCAGCTTAGCTCCAGTCCGTTAGCCAGCAAAAAGGAACATACTATGAAAATCAATTTCTTTTTTCTCAGTTTTTGTTTTATATCATTTTTTACTGGTTGTGAGGATAGAAAAAAAAATGATATTGCAGAGCATCGGTTTAACACAATTGACTCGACATTAAATCAAATCCAACAAAAACTGAATGAAAAAGGCAAAATTGTCTATGGATTGAACGATATAACACAAAAGGATGGCAAAATCATAGGTACAATTATTTCTACACGATCTTTTGTTAAAGGCGATATAATATTGTTTGAAGAGAAAATATTGGAAGTCATTTTGGTAAGAACGGTGGGAGAGAAATTATATGGACACGTTTATTTCACTAATGAGTTTGAATTGATGGTGAAGCAAATAGGTAGTCAAAATTAAATTTAACCCAATATATTTTGCTGGCTAACCAGTCGCTCAAACCGGCGTTGTAACCGCGCTCGCGCTTGAGTTGCGAGTGTTGAGAAATGAAATGACAACATACGATACAAACAGTTATCAGTAAATTAAAAAACAATCGCGGCGCGCTGGAACGTTGCAACGCAGCTTAGCTCCAGTCCGTTAGGGCGCATTTAGTATTATAGGAGGAATAAATGGCAGAAGATAATTCAACATTTGAACAATATTGGAGACACTCCAAAGATCTTCGTAATTGGTTTGTTGCATATGGTATTGGTGCTATAGTATTTATTACATCCAAAGATATAATTCCAATATTAAATGGAAAAAATATTAGCGTATCTCCAATTGCAATGTGGTTTTTATTTGGAGCTGCGTGTCAAATATTATTAGCATATATAAATAAATTGTATAATTATCGATTATATATTAACGAGATAACTGGTAGAACTTCTCAATCTGTAGCGAATCAAAACATAGGTAATCTGGCGGGAGAATTTACATACCAACTTCCTGGAGAAAATCAACAAACCAGACCAGTTGCCGGTCAATTGACATTACAGATTACCGAAACAAACTCTGGCAGGACGGGTGCAAGCGGTAATAGACAAATTGATTTATTTTGGCTTATAGATTTTCCAATGGATTCATTAACTCTAGTATTGTATGTAATTGGTACTTATAATTTATTTAATGCTTTTTTATAGCGCCCTAACCAGTCACTCAAGTTGAGGTGGCTATCGCTTGCGCTCTTAATTTGCAAGTGTTGAGTTCTCAAATGACAACTTACGATAGAAACAGTTATCAGCAAATTAAAAAACAATCGCGGCGCGCTGGAACGTTACAACGCTGCTTAGCTCCAGTCTGTTAGTCAACGCTAAATCAAAATTCTCTATGTCAAAAAGACAATTAAAAATTTCAAAAGAAGACTCTGATCTTAAAATTCAATCGCAAATTGATAAAGGGATTGATCTTGTTGAGGAAGGTGTGAAAACAACTGAAAGAGGAAGTAATTCATATAGGAATACTATTACAACAGATAATTTTCAAATAAAGTATAAACATTGGGAAGCATTCACGAAAGACATCCTCCAGGAAATATTTGTTGATTATTCTTACGCTTCTGAATTTGAAGATCATAAATCGAGTAAAGTGGAATATGTCAGCTCTTCTTGGCAACCAGATATCAATTATTATATTGGCACTGAACTTATTCCGAAAATCGAATACCTGAAGATACTTAAAGAAAATCTTAAAGAGTTTGATGTTTTGAAAAAGACAGAAGTTTTACAGTTAAAAATGCCAAAAATACTGAAGACACAACCGACTACCAAAGTTAATCTTGAAAATTATACACTTCCTCAATTATTTCATTCTTTAACAATCTCTCAATGGTCTGCAATTATTGGTGGAATAATTACAATAATTTCAATTTCATTTGCAGTTGGTTATAACTGGCAGCAATGGCAATTAGAAAAAGAAAATAGAGAACTATATTAAAAAGTCGAAGGTTTAACTCTTCAATTGAATGGGTATAAAACAAAACCAGACTCAATGAAAGTGGTAAATCAACATAATGATACGTTGAAGCACAAAAAATAGAAGCTAGCTGGTTCCTAATTTCTCTTTGGGAACGATGTAGTAACGAAGTTCTTGCTAGTGAAGATATCTGTGAAACGTGGTTTTAAAAAATCACCGTTTCCAAACAGATTTAGTGAGCGAGATCTCAAGAAGAATCAAGAAAGGTTGGATTTGTGAGATCAAAAAAGAAAAATAAAGAAAAACAAAAGACTCCACGCGAATTTCCCAACATCCCTTTCCAGAAGGAGTTTTATCAATTATATCTTGCTGATTATTTCATTCATAAACAGCAAACATATATGAGTATTTTAAAATCAACCGATAAATTCAAGACAGAATTCCTTGATAATTTCACAGAGCTTAAAGCGGACGCATTTAACGAATTCACTTATTCAACTATGCTAAAGTATGAAGTTAAATCAACTTGCTTTCAATGCATAGAGACATTATTTGAGTTTATTTTTGCATTGGAAGGTAGGAATGGTGTTATTGATAATGGGAAATTATGGCAATTGCTTAGTTCTTCTAATTGGAAAGATAACTATGACAAAATAAAAGATATTTCTGAGGGCGGGACGATTAATTTATTTAAATCTATAAAAATTAATAACGAAATTGAAAAGTATGTTCCCTTAATTCAATATCTATTTTACTTTGGCATAGAAGATTCAGCAGAAATCAAAGTTCAACCATCACTTCCTTACATTGAAAAAATATTAATTGTCCTAGCGCAATATTTTACTGATCGAACGGTATATAACATGTTAAAACATGCGATAAGAGCATTCCCACTAGGGAAAGAGGCATCTGCAATGGTTCATGGCGAAGTTAAAAAAATTAATTTAAAAGATTCATTAACATATTTTTCTAAAAATGATGGTAAATATGAATTAGTTATAAACACAATTGATGTACAAAGAGATTTTCATACGACAGTTTGTGCAGCTGCATTAATAAATAATATTATAGCTGGTAGAAGAGAAGTATTCAAAAATGTTCAAAGCAAAGGATTTGAATTATCTATATTCACACAAGAGAATGTTGAAAGAATAACCAAAAAATATGTTGATGATTTTGCATATAAAATTACCTACAAACCCAATAGAGTTAATAATTAAGCAAGAGATGGTTAAGAATATTCGTTACGTTCTTATTGAAGGAACTGTTTTTTTTTTCGCAGATTAATCCCGTTATCAAAATCTCTTAATGAATGAAGAAGCAAAACTCCTTCAAAGGTATCCTTTGGACCATGCTCCTCTCGCATACGCCTCAAGCGTCGCACAGAGGGGAGTTGAACTTTATAATGTAAGATTTGTGAATTGCAATCCCCTCTGTG
>CAYPEM010000103.1:0-4696 GCA_964409765.1 uncultured Chitinophagaceae bacterium | reverse complement strand
TTTCTGCATACGGATTCATGATGTATTGTGCATTGAATGGAATCGAAAATGTTTCGGTAAGTTTAATGGTCTTTGACCCGGTAAATCCAACATTGATAACCCCTGCATCGGTTGTTCCATAGATACTTTTCGTCGGAGTCATTGCTATCGTTAATCCTAAATCAGTCACTATGGGATATGATGCTTGGATATATATAGAGTTGTTTGCATCATTAAAAACATTGACGTATCCTGTTACAGAAATCGGAAACGATTCTCCTCCGGTATATCCGGCACCAACTTCCAAAACATGTGCACCAGCTTTATCATTATAATTGAAGAATTGAATTGTTGGCGGAGTTGCTGGGATATAATAATCGGTGAAATAGAGGGATATGGGACCGATTGCATACGAAGCCCAGATATCAGCCTCCGAATATCCCCCCGTTAATGCGTAAGAGCCCCAAACACCAACGGATAGATTACCGATTGCATATGTCAGAGCAGGCTGCAAACTTGTAGAATTTCCATAATCAGCACCGCGCCAAATATACCGACTGTAAATATCCGTACCTACTTTTACCTGACCGACCATTGTTGCCGAAATGGTCGTTGTTAGAAGAGCCAACAGCAAAATGTGTTTTGTGTAGGAACGCACCATAAAAACCTCCTAGAAATAAATGATAGAATAGTGAAAAAGAGTTCGTTCGAAAGAGCCATCGTCACGAGCATTCCCTGTAAAGAAGCATCGAACGGATCAGTTATTGCAGCGGAGGTGGTGCTGCCGGTAATTCGCAAGCAAATGCGTAATTACCAATTAACCTTAATAAATAATCTAATAAATGAAATAACCTTATTTATTAAGTTTTATTACCTATAAAGATAATAAAATAAGTGCCCGTGTCAAGTCGTTTTTTAAAATATTTTTCAAAAAATTCAAACATTGCTTTTTATTGATGGATGCGCTACATTTTCCCAATTCATGCATCACTAAAAAGGAGTACTTCGCATGCTGTTACATCATCGTTTCATCGATACGGCAAAGAAATTTGGCGACAAAATGTACATTGTTGACCGTACAACCAACCGACGCATCACATATTCTCGTGCGTTGATTGCCTCATTGATCCTTTCTGAGAAGCTTCAGAAATATGACAAGGGTTTTATCGGCATCATGGTGCCAACCTCTGCCGGATGCATTTTGGCTTCACTGGCATCGCTGATGAGCGGACGGGTTCCGGTGATGATCAATTACTCCGCAATGGCGGCGCAGAACTGTGAGTTTGCACAGAAGAAACTAGCCTTTAAAACAATTTTAACATCGAAAGCGCTCCTTGAAAAGATCCAATGTCCGGTTGTTCCCGGTATGGTATTCCTTGAAGATTTAATGGAAAGTATCTCTACGTTGGATAAATTAGGGGCAGCTGTTCGATCAAAACTTCCGGCTTCGATGCTGAAGAAAACTACCGCGCAAGGGAATGATGATGATAATCTGGTGATCTTATTTACGAGCGGAAGTGAAAAAGAACCAAAAGCAGTACAATTATCACATAAGAATATTACCGCCAATCTGCACAGCTTAGAACAGGTGCTTGAAGTGAGCGATAAAGATGTTATGCTCGGCAATCTGCCGATGTTCCATTCATTCGGACAAACGGCACATCTTTGGCTTCCGATCTATTGTGGTATGACCGTTGTAACGTATGCAAATCCGCTCGATTTCAAAGGAGTCAACGAAGCTGTGCGCGAAGAAAAAGTGACGATCTTCGCAGGAACACCGAGTTTCTTTTGGGGATATGTCAGCAAATCAAATCCCGGTGATTATGATACCTGCAGAATTATTCTTGCGGGTGCCGATAAATGTCCGGATGCTTTGCGGAAAGTCTTCATGGATAAACATAATAAAGTCATTCTCGAAGCATATGGCTGCACAGAAACTTCTCCCGGACTAGCAGTGAATACACCATCACACAACCGACCAGGAAGCGTTGGCCGCATGTTACCCGGAGTTTCAGTTCGTATAGAGAATCATGAGAATGGAAATGAATGCAAGCCGCGTGAGATCGGTAAAGTTCTTGTAAAAGGTGATAATATCATGAAGGGGTATTTTGATGATTTCGAAAATACCTCTCTTGCTTTTCGACATGGATATTATGACACCGGTGATATGGGATGGATGGATGAAGATGGTTATCTCTGGCATGTCGGCAGGCTGAAACGATTCGTTAAGATCGGCGGAGAGATGATCTCATTGATCAAAGTGGAAGATGTGCTCGAAAAACTTCTTCCTGAAGATACAAAATGCTGTGTTGTCGAACTTCCCGATCAGACGAAAGGGGCAAAGATCGTAGCAGCGGTAACACGACAGATCGATGAGAAAGAAACCTTGAAAAAAATGGGTGAACAGCTGCCGAATATCGCTCTGCCGAAACAATTCGTGGTCATTCCGGAACTGCCTCAGATGGGAACCGGAAAGATCGATTTCCGTACGACAACGAACATGGTAAGAGATTTGGTCATGAAATAAATCCATTCAAACGATAACAGATTATTTGAACAATACGCCAAGGCGAGTACTTGGCGTTTTTATTTTATCCCAAACAAAGTAATGCGTATCTTTAGAATAACTAACGTAAAGGGTCATTTGTTATGAAAAAATATCTTCTTCTATGGATCATTCCATTGTTTCTTCTTGCCGAAGAGGGAATGTATCCGCTTTCGGAAATCCACAAATTAAATTTGAAATCAAAAGGATTCAAGATCACTGCAAAAGAGATCTATAATCCTAACGATATCAGTCTGGTCGATGCCAGTGTGAATGTCGGCGGATGCAGTGCTTCGTTCATCTCTGCTGAAGGATTGATCATTACCAATCATCATTGTGTGTTTGGTGCGGTGCAGCAGGCGAGCACGGTGCAGAATGATTATATCACGAACGGATTCATTGCCCGAGGCCGCGAACAGGAAATTCCCGCAAAAGGATTGACAGCCCGCATCATCGATTCCTATCGCGATGTGTCGAAAGAAGTTCTGCATGGAATTTCAGATACGACCGACCCGGTTGAACGGACAAAGATCATTGAAAAGAATTCAAAAGCACTCGTTGCCGATGCTGAAAAAAAACAATTCGGCATTATCGCATCGGTGGCAGAAATGTTTGCTGGAAAAACATATGTGCTCTTTATCCACAAAGTGATCAAAGATATCCGGCTTGTCTATGTTCCGCCCCGTTCGGTCGGTGAATTTGGCGGAGAGAATGATAACTGGGTCTGGCCCCGTCATACCGGTGATTTTTCCTTTATCCGTGCGTACGTTTCCCCGAATGGAACTCCGGCAGAATTTTCTTCGGACAATGTTCCGTTCAAACCGAGGAATCATTTCACCGTGAATCCGAACGGCGTTGATGAAAACGATCTTGTCTTTATTCTTGGATATCCCGGTCGAACATTCCGCCACCAAACATCCTATTATCTGGAATATGAACGGGATATTCGTCTCCCATTCACCCAGAAGAGGAATGCATGGATGATCGCGCAGATGGAAGCTGCTGGAAAGAACGATCCGGACGTTGCATTGGCATTGACCGCACGGATAAAATCATTGGCGAATGTTGAAAAGAATTTCCGCGGAAAACTGAAAGGAATGAACAATCTACCTATCATTCAGAACAAACAACAAGAGGAAGAGGCTCTGCAGCAGTACATCAACGATGATCCTGTTCGAAAAAAAGAATTTGGCGATGTCCTTGTCGGGATAAAATCTGTGTATGATGAGATCCGTAGTGACGCACAACGCGCAAATATTCTTTCCAGTATCATCGGCAGTTCAACACTGCTGACCATCGGTAATTCATTATTGAAACTTGCCGAAGAACGGAAAAAACCGGATGTCGAGCGCCAGTCCGCATATATGGAAAAGAATCTTTCTGCATTGATGCAGAATTTTCGTTCATCGCTCCGAAGCTATAATCGTTCGATCGATCAACTCTTTCTGCAAGGAATATTGGACGATGCGTCTGCACTTTCTAAAGAACAAACGATCTCGTCGGTTGCTTCGCTCATCGATCGCCGTCAATTTATCGACAGCGCATTTGCAGTTTCGAAACTGACCGATATTTCGTTCATCGAGAAAGCATTTACGATGACACCGGAGCAGTTAAAACAATTGAACGATCCGCTGATCGAATTTGCACGTTCTTTATCACCCGAAATTGAACTGCAAAATACCATCAACCGTAAAAGGACGGGAGAATTGAACCGCCTTTCTGCAAAGCTGGTGACGGTGAAAGAGTTGTGGAAAAAAGCGGACTTTATACCAGATGCAAATTCCACCATGCGGATGACCTTTGGGAAGATTCGAGGGTACAGCCCGATGGATGCAACATATTATTCCCCCATCACCACATTGAGCGGCGTACTTCAGAAATCATCAGACGATCCGGAGTATAACACGCCGCAAAAGATCCGCGACCTTGCAAAGAAGAAGGATCATGGGAGGTATAAAAGCAAAAAATTGAACGATGTTCCGGTCAACATACTCTATGATATGGATACAACGGGAGGAAATTCAGGAAGCCCGGTGTTGAACGCAAAAGGCGAATTGATTGGGGTGAACTTCGACCGTGCGTTCGAAGCAACGATCAATGATTATGCTTGGAATGAAAGTTACAGCAGATCCATTGCGGTGGATATTCGCTATGTGTTATGGAATGTTGAGA
>CAYPEM010000102.1:0-5200 GCA_964409765.1 uncultured Chitinophagaceae bacterium | reverse complement strand
TCGCAGTAAGGGTGGAATATGTGATGAGTGAAATTCCATAAATTTCCCGAAGACACGTTGAAGATAGAGAGTGATTATTCGAGAAGCAATATGGAATTAGAAACAAAAAACCCCGTTGATGAACGCGGGTTTTTTGCACTCAAGATTAACGATCTCTTGTCATGGTTTTAGAACCTTGACAAGGGTTAGATCGAAATTTATTTTAAAAGCAGCATCTTCTTTATTTCTACAAACCGATTGTTGGGATAATCAATTGTTGTTGCTTCGATGCGATAGAAATACACTCCCGATGGATAATTTGTAGCATTCCATTCAGCTTCGTAATAACCGGCATCTTTTTGTTCGTTAAGCAAAGTTGCAACCGTTTGACCAAGTGTGTTGACAACTGTGATTTTTACAGAACTACTTCTTGGTAATTGATATTGAATTTTTGTGTTTGGATTAAATGGATTGGGGTAGTTTTGTTCTATTATATATTTTGATGGTCTATGAGTATAATTTACTTCTAAAATATTTGAGTAAGTAAACGCGCCATCTCTGTCTATTTGTTTTAAGCGATATTTTAATTTCCCTTCTTTTTGAGGCTCATGAACAAACGAATATTCTTGTGAAATATTTGATGTTCCATTCCCTTCAACAAAGCCAATCTTATGCCAACTTTCATTTTCATGCATTTCAATATTAAAGCCAAAGTTGTTTATTTCGGTTACTGTTTTCCAATGAAGCTCTATGTTATTACTTTTTATTTTCGCATTAAATGATACCAACTCAACTGGTAGCGGAAATTGAACATTTTCATCAGCCCCAATATAAGGTGCGCTGAGGTTTCTTGGTTCTCCATCAATATCATTCCCAATACCCAACGGAACACCCTTTAACAAGGTGTCACCGATAGAACTACTGTCTAAATGTAAATCATAAAAATGTTTAACGAACACTTTTCTAAGAATTGAATGAGAATCTAATAAAGTAGAGCTTTTCCAATGGTTTAACGAATCAATAAATTCTCCATTTGCATAACCCATTTTGGAATTAAAGTCCATCCAATATATATTGTGATCTGAGCTTAAGGGTTTGTCTACCGGAATTCTATATATATCCAAACCACCCTCTGAAACGAATATATTATTTTTAACATTGCAATTATTGTCAGACGCACAATAAAACATAAATGTTATGTCTGTATGATATGCGAATACCGTGTTGTGATAAACGTTAAAATCAGTACCATTCCCAATTTTCAATACGTAAAGACCATACCAGTTTATTAAAAAATTATTGCTTATCAAATTAGTACCGCTTAATTTTCCACAATTTTCAATATCTATTTCGATATCATTCTCTGAATATAATTTATTTGAAGTAATTTCAATAGGACTGTACGACCAGGCAACCAGTATTCCAGTTTTGCCATTTCTATATCCATAGTTTTCTAAATAGTTTCCTTTAATTACAAGTGATATCATGTGCGTTAAATGTATTGTATTGTGTAAAGAATTATAAAACTGATTACCACTTATAATTATTCCTTGACTGTACAAACTATTGCTAGACAAAATAATTGCATTGAATCCATTATAAAAAATGCAATTAGCAACACTGAGATAATTATTTGGTCCTGTTCCGCTATAAATTATTGCATTGAGTCCTGACCCCTCGCTAGGATTAACCATTCCATTAAAAATGCATCCACTAAAAGTTACTTGATTAGTGTTTTCTAATCTGATCACAAGACCATAATTACCATATGGATTTGCAATAGTTGTATTTGAAATAGTCATTTTTTCAAACGAGATATAAGAACTACCGGTAAGGCTTAATACATGCCATGGGGGTGCTGTGGCACCATATTTTAATTCAACACTCAAAGAATCATTTGTTTCCGGTTTAAAGGTAACGGTGTTTGTGACAGATGCTCCTGTAATAGCACCTATATTGATTTGCTCTTGATAAACACCAGATCTGATATTAAATATTACTGGACCGGATATCCCATTGATGGTTAACGCATTAACAGCATCATTTATTGTACCATAATTTGGGGATGTACCTCCGATAGTATATTCTCCATTGAGTGGTTGTCCAAGCATAATTTGACAAAACCATAAAACAAATAAAAAAGTTTTCATAGTAGATTTATAGAGTAATCATCCCGAAAAGAAATCTTGAAAGGAGGATTAGAAAAACAATGAATGTAATGACTCTAGAATTTTTTATAATCGTAACTACTTCTTCTTTAAAGTTTTTCTTTGCCCTATATCCATAAAAAATCAATAACGCCACGAAAATTATTATTGGAATATATTGTGTATAGAATGTGTTTAGTGGATTAAACAAGCCTAGCGAATCTAATCTATCAATTTGTGTATAAAAAAATATCGCTAATAATAGCATTATCAATTTACTTAGGTTTGAACCTAATGTAAGTTGCTCCAGATTATTGTGAATCAAAAAAATACCCATCAACAAAGCAATAGAGCCAAAAATAATGTATAGCATTTATATCTCCTTAATAGTGAATTATATTCCTTAAATATCCTTCCGCTTTCAACTTCTGGCAGAAATTATAAATAATAAAAAATCCGCCATTAGCGGATTTTTTATTATTTAGCAATATGTCCAAATCATTCAATTATTCAACGCATTCGTCTTCAAAATCCAGTTCTTTCCATTCCAATACGCCACTTTAGTTGCTAATTCTTCTAGGTATTGTTCTCCAAATGCACTCGATATACGCCCTTCCTGCTTCAGTTTTTGATGAAATGCCTCAAAGCCGGTATTCCATCGGGCACCTGTTATTCGTGCAAGAGATTTTGAGTAATGATATTCCAATCCGGTCAGCGGTTCTCCAGGTTTATATTCAACAGCGACAAACACATCGAATCCTTCATTATTTTCATTTAAAATATGAACAGCGGCGGGGTTTCGTTTCAACGCAAGACTGATATCCGGTGAAGGAAAGCGTATCGACATAATTGCTGCGTCCGAAGCAGTCAAACCGAATCCTTGTGTCGCAGCATCTTCTTTTACGTCAGTGATCTTTGACGGATCCAGAATAGTAAGAAATGGAAAATCATTCATCGTTACATCATCTACATCGTTCTTACCGTAGAGTGCTATTTCCTGCCTTCCGTCATTATTAATATCAACCTGTCCGAACTGGATCCCTCCAAAGTGCCAGTATTCACTGAGCAACGAGAGAGATCGGTCATACCGCTGTAGAACCCACGGAGATCGAAGATTGGATGCTGCAATAAACAGTGACTGTGTTGTAGAATCAAACAGTAAGAATGTCGGTTCGAATGGACGGCTATATTGCAACGACCGAAAATGAATGGTATCCAGAGAAAGAACGATCGAACGACGATATGAACCATCGCTATTAACAATATTCAGTTTTCGAACACCATCTGTTGGCTGAGCAACGAGAAACCGTGTAGTGAGAAATTCATTCTTCCCGTCGTGATCGATATCCAACAAAAGATCGAATTTTGCCCTCCGATGCAAAACATTGAAATCTTCTGCAGGGCCAAGATCTTTTACAGAAACAGACCATAATTGAATTCCATTTTTATTATACACCATGATCTTTTTTTCGCCTGTTGAATAATTAAACTCAACAGGATTGGTATCATTTATTGCGCCAAATTGTCGGAGGGTAAATAACAGGATTGCTGTAAGTGCAAACATCGACATTGTTGTAGCGAACGGTCTGTGCCGCGCATACTGCCACAACCGCACCGGCAAAGCATTCTTTTCGGTTATACGAACCAACGGCCTCGTTCGTATATATCCCGGTTGAACAATCAATGCATCATCCGTCTCATCACCAGAGGCAAGGAGTTTTTTATCTTCTTCTGCCAGCAAATAAAATTCACGCAGATTTTCCGCAACAGTTCTGCATCCAACACACACTGATAGATGTGATTCAATCTCAGCACTCGAATCGCTGATCAGATTGCTATTGCGAACGAACAGATCCAGTATATGTTCCGAATAATGTTTCATCAAATTGTTTTTTTTTTGTAATCCTATCAAACAAATACCATCGCAGAAAAAATTATAATAATTCTTTCATCCGTTCCCGAACAGCTTTTTTGGTAAGTTTTGCCATATATTCAAATTGTTTTCTATGATGTTCCCGATATTCTTCATACGAAATGCTCGGTAAATATTGCCGCAAATACTCCCCATAATTCTTTTCACTTCCATCGCTTTGTAAAAATGTATCACGTACCATATGGTCAATCGCATTCATATATGCCGTAAAATATTGTTCGTCAAGTCTTTGCCTGACAACGTAACGGTCGTAAAGATTTTGCCTGATCTCATGAAGCGTATTTTCAATAAGAGTGTTCGCATCATTGTTGAACAAAATACTATCCGTCGTAAGAACGATATTAAGCGGCACTTGATGACGCATGAAATGCCGCTTGATGCAAACACAAAAATCAATCAGTGAAAATGTATCTCCGGCATCGGTAGATTCTGACATTAATTTTTCGAATGATACAATAAACTCTTTGATATGATTGCCATTGTGAACGTTTTCGGCAAAATGAACCTCAACTGCCTCCACTGACAATTCCGGAAAATGTGTACGGTCATCATTGGAAATGTATTTCAACACCGAGATTCCTAAAATGTGCTTGATTGTGAACTTCGGATGCAGTTCAATGCTGCTTTTCACATTACGAATAATTTTACTCAATACCGGATCGTTTTCGCGGTACAATCGAAAGATACCATCATGAAGTTTTGTAAAGACAAGGGAACGATAATGTGCAATGATATCATCGTCCATCAATAGTTTCAAATCGCGTTCAACACAAAAGAAATGTTCTAATTCAATGAACACACCATCGCTATCCCGTTCGAACAATTCGGCAATACAATCGATCGCAGTAGATTCTAATGTAATTGGGAATGATTGAAGATGTAGTTTGCCAGATGAGATCAATTGTTTCAAACGAACAATAGCTAAATAGTGGGTTTGGCGGACCAAAACGTTGATTTCAGTAAGCGATGCCTTTTCTGTAAGGACTTTGCGCAACAAAGGAGGAATATGTGATGAGTGAAATTCCATAAATTTCCCAAAGGCAGGATGAAGATAGAGAGGGATTGTTCGAGAAGCAATATGGAAGCCAAACAAAGAACCCGCGTTCATCACGCGGGTTCGCAATCTGAAATCTAACTATTT
>CAYPEM010000101.1:0-5587 GCA_964409765.1 uncultured Chitinophagaceae bacterium | reverse complement strand
CTGGAAAAATCAGTAGAATAGAAATTGTTGTCACTGCCGGAACCGGCGGCAGCGGCAGTGTTTGGATTGATGACATCACCTTGACGACAGTTCCATTGCCGCCCAAGCAGATTCCACCGCAGATTGTTTCTGCTTCTTCATTTGTAAAAAAAGGAAATACGAAAAACATCCTTCCGGGAAACGATGGTGCATGGATTTCCAAAACAGCATTGAACGAATGGATCGAACTTGATCTTCAGTATGAAAAAGAGTTTGGTGCAGTCCAATTGAATTGGGATAAATCCTTACGAGATCTGAACTATGATATTTTTACTTCCTATGATAAGAAGAAATATGAAAAAATTTATTCGGTGAATAAAGGAATTGGCGGCACGGTTATTCATTTCACTCCGGAGTCACAAGGGCGATATATAAAAATTCAATTGAAGAATAACGGATCAAAATTGCCATTTAGATTGGAAGAATTCTCTCTTCTTTCGAGTGACTCTCTCTCAACGCCGAATCAATTATATCAGCACATTTCAACAATAAACCCTAAAGGATTTTACCCCCGCTATTTTTTGAAACAACAATCGTATTGGACAGTTGTCGGAGTCCCTTCCGATACAAGGGAAGCATTAGTTGACGAGTGTGGGGCATTTGAAGTTGATAAGCAGCGGTTTTCAATAGAACCATTTATTACACTCGAGGGAGGAGAACAAATTCTCACATGGGGAAATGCAACGACAACACAATCGTTGGAAGAAAATTACATTCCAATTCCGAAAGTTCATCGAGCATACGATGATGTTACATTGGATGTGACCATATTGGCAAACGGAGAAGCAGAAGGTTCAGCAATTCTTGCACAATACGTTGTAAAGAATATTTCGCCAAAAGATCAAAAAGGTTCACTATACATTTCAATTCGTCCATTTCAAGTTAATCCAGTTTCCCAATGGTTGAATTATGACGGCGGCTTCGCAAAGACAGAATCAATCTCGATGGAAAAAAACAAAGCGACCGTTGGAGAGAAAACTCTCTATGTCTCTGATTCACCAACAGCATTCGGTGCAACAACAATTGATGCCGGAGATATTACCGATTATATCGCGCAGGATAAACTTCCATTGAATTCTTCAGCTTCAAATAAGAACGGAATGACTTCAGGCGCATTTCAATATTCATTCAATCTGAAATCCGGTGATTCCATTATTGTGATTGCTGCAGTTCCATTTACACCGGACGGAGATCGATGGGAAAAGAAAAACCCTTCAATTGAAGAATTTGCAGACGCATTTTCAGAAGTGAAATCATTTTGGAAAAAACGATTGAACACCGTGCAATTTTCGGTTCCCGCAGAAGCACAGCGATACGTAGACATTATTCGGTCGAACCTGGCGTACATTCTTATCAACAAAGACCGGTTTGGATTCCAACCCGGTTCACGGTCGTACGAACGGTCATGGATCCGTGACGGTTCAATGACATCCGATGCGCTACTTAAACTTGGAATTACCGAAGAACCCAAAAAATATCTTGAATGGTATTCATACTATCAATACGAGAGCGGCGCCGTTCCATGTGTTGTTGATTGGCGCGGACCTGATCCGGTTCCGGAACATGACAGTCACGGAGAATTGATCTTCGGTATCATGGAATATTTCCGGTTCACGAATGATACATCATTTTTATGGGCACGATGGGAAAATATTGTTGGCGCGGTGAATTTCATCCAATCGCTCCGCGCGCAACGAATGACTCCAGAATATAGAGACGGCAATGATGAGAAGAGAGCATTCTATGGGTTGGTAACGGAATCGATCAGTCACGAAGGATATTCCGATAAACCGATGCATTCATATTGGGATAATTTTTTTGTCCGGAAAGGATTGAAGGATGCAGCATCTGCCGCAGCGATACTCGGCAAAACAAAAGAAGCTCATGAATATGACAGTCTTGCAAATGCTTTTCGTATTGATCTCTACAACTCAATTGCTCTTGCAATGAAAAATAAAAATATCAATTATATTCCCGGCTGCGTTGAGAAAGGGGACTTTGATGCGACATCGAGTTCTATCGCATTGTTTCCGAATGGTGAGATGAATTTTGTTCCTCAGCCTACGTACAACAATACGTTCGATAAATATTTTGATTGGTTTGTCCAACGCGCAGAGAAAAAAATATCGTGGGATGCATACACACCATACGAAATCAGAAATGTCGGAACGTTTGTCTATCTCGGTCAAAAGGAACGAGCGCACACGGTCATGGAATGGTTCCTTCACGATCAGCGTCCGCAGGGATGGAATCACTGGGCGGAAGTCGTGGCAAACGGATATCGCACACAGCGATTCATCGGTGATATGCCGCACACGTGGGTCGGTTCAGATTATATCAATGCTATCCGTGCAATGTTCGTCTACGAGATTGATGATGAACATTCGATCGTCCTTGGTGCAGGATTAAAAGATGAGTGGGTCAATGAGGGATTATCAATTAAAAATCTTCCGACACATTATGGAATGCTTTCGTATGAAATATCAAATCTACCATATGGGATTAAACAAATACTTGTTTCTGGCACCATTGATGCAAAGAAGAACCCAATCTTTATACCAGTTTCGTTGATCTCTTCTTCTTTGAAAAGTACAATTGTTAATGGAAAAGACGTTCAACCTGTTAATGGATATATCATTGTAGAAAATCTACCTGCAAAAATAGAAATGGTGTACCGATAATAAAAATTAAAGAAAAACATTTTATATTTTGTATATTCTGGTAGAAGATTAAATTCTATTATCTGCATTTAATTTTTTAAGAAACCCTGATATTCATTGGGGTTTTCTGTTTTAAAAACGGATAGATACATCTTGTAATCACTGTTGAATTAATTCCGTAGTATCTGACAAATTATTCTAGTCTGCTATTAAATGTTGTTTAGAGTACATTTTGAATTGTGATGTCCGACATTTGAATTGAAGGAAAAAAGCTCTAATTGTTAAGTAATAATACATCAATTTATTGGGGGGTCAATAGATGAAATGTAGTTAATTACCTTTGTACCCAAAATGAAAAATAAAAATACGACCATTCTTGTCGTTGATGACTCCCAAAATCGATTGCTTGTGCATTCGATGTTGCTGGAAAAAAATGGGTATACTGTGTTACAGGCATCTAATGGAAAAGAATGCCTCCAGTTTGTTCAAGATCACAATATTGATATTATTATCCTCGATGTTGTCCTGCCAGATATCAACGGAATAGAAATTTGTAAACAGATTAAAGCCGATCCCGTATTTAAACACATTTTGATCCTTTTAGTTTCTGGTCTCGAAATTGAGAGTTATGATCAGTCTCGAGGGCTTGATTCCGGAGCAGACGGATATGTTATCCTCCCTGTGAAAAATCAGGAATTTATGTCCCGTGTCCGTGCTTTTGAACGGATCAAGAAAAGTGAAGATGAACTACGTGAATCGCACAAGTTACTGAAACAGCATTCAAATGAGTTGGAAAGGATCAATGCTGAATTACTCAATGAGGTTGAACATCATAAACGGACCGTTGAAGCATTTCGGTTGTCTGAACAATACTCACGCAGCATCATAAATTGTTCTCTTGATATGATCGTTACTGTAGATAATGAACGGAATATCGTTGAATTTAATGAATCCGCTCAAAAAATATTTGGATATACACGGGAAGAGGTAGTCGGGAAGAATATCAGCATGCTCTATGCAGATGCTGAAGAAGGGAAGAATGTTCACAACATTTCAGTAGGAAGTGGAAATGTTACACGTGAGATTCGTAATAAAAGAAAGAATGGAGAAATCTTCACCAGTTATTTAGCTGCTTCAATATTGAAGAATGAAAAAAATGAATTGCTTGGACTTGTCGGTGTTTCCAGAGATATCACTGAACAAAAAAAAGCAGAAGAAGCTCTGCACGAAAGCAAAGAACGTTATCGTCTTCTCTTTTCGGAATCCCCGTTAGGCATCGCACATATCGATCGGCAAGGATTGCTACTCAATGCAAATAAGATCGTTGAAGAGATCTTTGGAATTTCTCCGGACCGATTGAATCCTTACAATATGCTGGATAGAATCAATGATCAGCAGATGGCACAAACAATGAATGATTCTCTCCATGGGAAATCAGGATTCTTTGAAGGTGAGTATGTTTCTCCCGTGTCAAAAAAAGCTTATACTATTCGTCTTATTACAAGACCGGTGATGTCAAAGGGAAAAGAACTTGAAAGCGTCATTTGTATTTTTGAAGATATCACAGAACAAAAAATTGTCCAGCGTCAATTGATCCAATCACAGAAGCTGGAAAGTTTGGGAATATTGGCGGGCGGTATTGCTCATGATTTTAATAATCTCCTGGCGATGATCCTTGGTAATGCGGAATTGTTGAAAAAACATCTTGTATCGGACCCGAAATCAAAAAAATATATCGAAAGTATCATTGATGTAACGCATCGAGGAAGCTCGATATCAAAGCAAATGTTGCTGTTTTCTCATCAGTCGGAACTGAAATTGCAGACGATCTCAGTATCACTGATCATTGAAGAATTAAAAACAATGCTGCAACATTTTATTCCTAAGACTATTGCGATAAAGACGTTGACTGATAGGGAAAATGGATGTATTAAATGCGACATTGGGCATATTCACCAGGTGATCATTAATCTTTGCATCAATGCAAAAGATGCCATGGGTGAACATGGTACTTTAACCATCGTTGAACGAAGTGTCTCCGGTTCAATCGTTCGTGAACGATTCTCGGATGCTGTTGAGGATAAATATGTTGCACTTTCTGTGACCGATACTGGTAGTGGTATCGATGAACCGTATTTGCAGAAAATTTTCGACCCATTCTTCACGACGAAAGACAGAGGAAAAGGAACCGGACTGGGACTTTCAATCGTTAACGGAATTGTTAGGAGCCATAACGGTTTTATCGATGTTAATTCTAAAAAGGGTGAGGGTACAACATTCACACTCTATTTCCCCGCGGTGGCTGAAAACGTCATAGAAATGACTCCTAAAAATACGAATGGACATTGCCATGGGAAAAATATTCTTGTCGTTGATGATGAAGAGATATTAATTGAAATTCTTAAGGAGTATTTGGAAGAGATCGGTTGTAAAGTTATATCCGCAACAGACGGTATAGAAGCTGTTGAATTGTACAGAAAAAATATATCGGATGTTGATGCTATCATTTCAGACCTTGATATGCCCAACATGAATGGTGTTGAGATGTATACGGAATTGAAAAAAATTAATCCTTTGGTAAAAGTGATTATCTCCTCTGGTTATCTTGAACGAAACCTTCGATCACAAATGATGAAAAACGGGATTGTTGATGTATTGAATAAACCCTATAAGTTTGAAGAGATTGGAGATATTTTAGAAAAATTATTCATCCTGAATAATTGAAATTATCCTGCAATAATATTCAAAATTTAATTACATCAAGTATTATTCCTTCTGGATTCATTTTTGCTGACAATTCTCGAAATACTATATTATTCCCAGTGACAAAAGTCACGAAAAGGACTTATGAGAACTTTATAACAACTATTTTCTTGCACAATGAAGGT
>CAYPEM010000100.1:0-5611 GCA_964409765.1 uncultured Chitinophagaceae bacterium | reverse complement strand
TATACTGTTTAAAGAATTCAACTGAAAGTGCTCCTACATCAACAATCCAATAAATAAATGCATCACCAATATTAGCTGTATCAGTTCTAAACTGAAGCGCACCTGCATCAAAGGCAACAAATATTGAATTGAATGAGGAACCGCTGTTTAAAATACCAAGAGTAATTTCTTCTGACCCATCTTTAAAGAGAGATTTTGCACCGGCTTTTGGAGTCATTCCATCCGGATATCCTAAAAAGTTTGAATTCAATACGAATGAGGGGTAATGCCACAAGGTGGTAGCACTATCAATATTAAATTTGATCAAGTAATTCGTAACAGGATCCGTTTGTGGGACAATCTTATACGGTCGATTGGTAGGTCCTAGATCTTGCGGACCAAGGGTTAGAATTCCGAGATAGTCGTATTCAAATGATCCGGGAAGAAATGTTGTATCAGCACAAGTATTAGTAATATAACAACCGTAATCTTGGCTGGTAAAGAACAAATTTTTCTTAACGGTCACTGTTCCTTTATCAAACCATGTTTTTAAGTTAGGATAAATGTTGCGTGATGGAAATGAACCGTCTGCAACAACAACATTGTTATATATCTCAAGCACTTGATCCAATTCACCGATCCCATCCATAGGTGCAGACCAAAGATCGAAATTGGGATTTCCGGCATTATAAATCAAATTTGCACCACTATTTCCAATTGAGAATGTAGCATTATTATAAATGAATAAATTTGCACGAGTGCGAGAAAAAATTTGATATTTATACGTTGTGGAATATTGTCTATGTCCCCTAGAACTAATTGCAACCGCATTGTAAAATACTGTATCATTCTTTCCAAACGGAGGGATAGCAGCAGAAAAATTTGTTTCGGAAATTCTATTCATCAACACACTGTCGTATGGAAGCGTGCTTTTATTCTTATATCGTAAATACAATCCAATGGTAGAATCCCGATAAAAACAGTTTGAGAATCCAGAAAAATATGCATCAATTTTTTTGGATTCCATTTTAAGTGTTTTTGACGGTACTCGTGTTAACGTAAAACCTGGTGAGTGATCGGTACAATAGTCAATCACTACATACATTCCCCATTCATAATCTCCGCGGAGATGCCATCCTTTGTCGGAAGAACTTGCACGACCAGTTTCGTAAAATTTATAGGAATGATACGGTGCCGAGTTTGTATTTGGCCATGAAAGAATTTCCATCCTCGTGTCACCAGATCCGGTAATTTCAGGAATTTTATAGTCATTCGAGATTGTAAAACCAAAAAGTTGTCCCAGCCCGACCCCAAATTTTTCACCCCATTCTGATAGTTTTATTCCTTGCCAAGTATTTGTATCAAGTGAAACCTGTAATCCGTTTGGAAGCCAAGAAGCCTCAGTCCCCAATGGATCGAATCTCCATGTAGAAGAATCTGCAAGACCGTTTCCATAAAACCATTGATCACCAGCAGCAGGTTTAAATGGCGTCACCATTCCATCTCCATCGGTTGGATCTTTATAATAGCCTAAATGCTTTGTGGTTACACTGGCTGGGCGTGTTGCAAGATTCGGATCAACCAACCAGGCTCGAATCGTTCCTTTTTTTGAGTCCCCAACTTTTTCAAAATTTCTCCACCAAAATTCTGTAACCACTCCGCCCGCCGCCGGAACATACCATTGTAATGCAACATCCTGATGAGTAAAACCAAAATTAGTTGTTAATATATTCTCACCATTGGCATATCCGGGATAATAGTGCAACGTATCAATTAATCCGTTTGGGCTGGAAGGATTTAATAACGCAGCTTTCTGGTTTTCAATTCGTGCAATAACATCCTGCGCACGTTGACCTTTACCGAGTGGGATTGCTTCCTGTTTTCCATCCCTACCGATATGGAGGAGAACGCGCTCTTGCGCTTGAAGAACTAATGCAAAGAGTAAAATTGATAGAATCGTTTTCATAATAACCTTTGGAGTGAGTATGCTCCCGAATATTATTTCAATACCATCATTTTTTTAACGCCGATAAAAGTATCGCTCTGCAACCGATAGAAATATAATCCGCTCGAAATATTCGCTGCATCAAACCGAACTGTATGTCATCCTTCTTGCCGTTCATCATTCACCAACTTCGTAACTTCTCTACCCAACAGATCAAATATTGTCAGTGTCACAACTCCGTTCACCGGTATTTCATATTCAATAGTGGTAATAGGATTGAATGGATTTGGATAATTTTGAAACAGAGCAAATTTCCTAAGAACAACATCATCTTCAGCTCTGACATCACTAAACTGTTTCAAAAACTCAACAGGGAGCGACCCCACATCCAGGATCCATCGATATTTTGGATCAGCCATCGGTGAAATAGAAGTATCGCTTCTGAACTGTAGTCCAGCAGGATCGAATGCAACGAACATTGAATTGAATGTTGCTCCTTGGTTCAAAACTCCAAGGGTATTTGTACCTGTTCCATCTTTGAAAAGTGCTTTTGCACCAAATTTAGGAGTCATTCCATCAGGATATGCTAAAAATGAACTCATTATTTCAAATGTGGGATGATGCCACAACGTTGTTGAACTGTCGGTATTATATTTGATCAAATAGTTCGTTGAAGGATCCGGTTGTGGAATGAGTTTAAATGGTTTGTTGGTTGGACCTAAATCCTGCGGACCCAATGTTTGAATTCCGAGAAAATCATATTCGAATGAACCCGCAACAAATGTCGTATCAAGACAAGTATTGGTGATGTAGCATCCATAATCCTGACTGGTGAAGAAAAGATTTTTCTTTGATGTGGCAGTCCCGTGCTTCATCCATGTTTTTAAACTCGGATAAATATTCCGTGATGGAAAACTGCCATCAACTACCACAATATTATTAAATAATTCCAATACATCAGCCAGATCGATAGTTCCATCATTAATTGCTGACCAACGATTGAACTGTGAACTATTCCCGACATAAATAAAGTCCATGCCAAAAGGAGAAGAATACCCCGGAAAATTGTATAAAAATAAATTAGGCTTTGTATTTTTGAACACCACGTATGAGCGCGGACCAAATACAGTTCGGTTTCCATTCACATCTGTAGCAGCGAACTGCCAATAGATTGTATCTCCCAAAGAAGTTGCAGGAACCATTCCGGTATAATTCGAGCCGCTCCCTATTACTACGACAGAATCATACAATGTCATTGCACCATTTTTCCATTTAAAATACACTGATGCTAAACCTGCAGGACCACCTCCCGGATTTTCATCGGTCACCGTAACTGTTATTGGACGGGGAGTTGTTTTGAAGGTTGTCTGAACTAAATCTTGTAGTACGATCGATGGCGATTTATCGGTTGTGTATTCAATAACAACGTACATTCCCCATTCATAATCTCCGCGGAGATGCCATCCTTTGTCATTTGAACCTGTTCGTCCGGTCTCGTAGAATTTGTAAGAGTGGAATGGTGCAGGATTTGTATTTTCCCATGAGAGTATTTCCATTCGGACACCTACTCCAATAGGGTACATGTCTGTTTTTTTGGAATCATCTGAAAGTGTAAATCCAAACATCTGTCCTTGATTTACAAACATTGAATCACCCCACGCTTCCAATACAACTCCTTGCCATTTACCCGAATCTAATGAAACTTGCAATCCACCGGGAAGCCAGGTAGGCACCTCTGTTCCCAACGGATCAAACCGCCATGTTGCAGAATCGGAAGCACCATTTCCATAGAACCATTGATCACCTGTAATTGGTTTGAATGGAGTTACAAATCCAAAATCATCAGCCGCATCTTTGTACGAACCTAAATACTTTGTTATCACTGAAGCAGGACGATTAGCGAGCTTTGGATTAACATACCATGCACGAACAGTTCCTTTTTTGATGAATCCTTGTTGAGAATAATTTAACCACCAGAATTCTTTCACTTTTCCACCTGCACCGGGAACAAACCATTGAAATGCAATATCTTGGGGTGTAAATCCAAAATTTGTATTCAACACAAGTCCATACGCCCGATCCGGATAATTTCTTATAATATCTATCAGTCCAGTAGTTTTGCTTGGTTCAATCAATAAGGTTTTCGATTTTTCAATTTTGGAGATAACATCCTGCGCTCGCTGTCCTCTACCAAGTGGAAATGCTTCTTGTTTTCCATCCTGACCGATATGGAGAAGAAAACGTTCTTGTGCGAAGAGATTATTCGAAAGCAAAAGAGTGAGGAGTAACATTACGTGCTTCATAACCGCTCCCGGCAATGTGTGGGTTCGGTATAATATAACGATACACCAAGAGTTCAGCAAGATGGCAATAAATGAAATGAAAATTCCCGCATCGGGATTTCTATGCGGGAATGATGATATTTTAGAGCCAAAGAATCAATAGTATCACTATCTACTTCATCAGTACCAATTTTTTAGTTTCAACAAAATTCCCTGCCTGCATTTGATAGAAATATATTCCGCTCACCAGTTCGGATGCATCAAACACAATTTCATGGGTTCCGGATTGTTTTGTCTCATTTACCAGAGCGGCAACTTCTTTTCCTAATACATCAAAGATCTTCAAAGAAACATTTGCAGTAATTGGTAACTGATAACTGATCGTAGTTGTTGGGTTGAAAGGGTTGGGATAGTTTTGTCCGAGAGAGAATTGTTTCGGAGTTGTTTGTTCTCCAACAACACTTGAAGATGTTCCAGTGTTGAAAGTCCACTGCAATCCAAATGCTCCTTCATAGTCCGGTGTTTCGGCAGAGACACGCCAGTAATGCTTTTTGGTAAGTTGAAGTCCGGACATTTGTTTTGCTGTATCAGTAACTCCTTTTTGATCGAATACAAGTCCTGCCTGTGTAAATATGGAATTCGTGGAAACCTGCAGATGATATGAGACTGCACCGAAAACTTTATTCCATCTGATCCATACATTTCCGGGCTGGCCAACACTTCCATTGACGGGGGACTGATGCGAAGGAACAGCAATTGCAGTTGTAAAACTTCGAATTGCAGAGAATCCGCTCACATGACCGCCATTATTGGCAAATACTCTCCAGTAATATTTTTTCAAACCGAGTTGAATACTTTTTAATGTGTACGACGATGTCCCAACATCAGAGGTAAACACTATCGAAGAAAAATTAGAATCCGATGCTATCTCCAGCCGGTATAGAACAGCACCGCTCACTGCAGACCAGATCAGATTCGAATCCAACGTGATACGGTTCGCATTTGGTGCCGGATTAATAAGAGTAGGAATTGCAGGAACAGTATCATTCATCCCGATCTTAGTGACGAACATATCGATCTTTTTCAACGGATTATCATTCGCATCGCGAGGAGCAGCAACGATTGTGTCAACGATGTTCATTCCCGAGAGAACTTTTCCGTAGGCCGTATATTGAGCGTTCAGCGAAAATGCATTTGCAACGCAGATAAAGAACTGCGAGTTAGCACTGTTCGGGTCGGTATCTCGTGCGGCACCAAGAATACCGCGCGCATAGGCTACATTATTGAATTCAGCAGGAACATTCTTCTGCGAAGAATCTCCGTTTCCCCATGTTTCACGAGGAAGATGTTTTGAATTCGGATCACCTCCCTGAATAACAAAACCGGGAACGACCCGATGAAACGC
>CAYPEM010000099.1:2897-5660 GCA_964409765.1 uncultured Chitinophagaceae bacterium | reverse complement strand
AGCGGAATTATGCATCTCGGAACAAATACCGGAAGCAAAATTCCGCTGATCATGGTCAGTGCTGGATATGATAAACGGAATATTCAGAGCAACAAAGATGTCTTCACTCTTGATGAGCGATCGTTATTGTATGCAGAAGTTGGTTACAAACCATATCCGTTTATGATCGTTTCAACGTTGTACACATGGACATTTGCGCCGGAAAAAAATGCTGACGGGGAAATCACCGGATATAAACCGCAAAAACGAATCACGCCAAAAGTGTCGTTCGTATTTCCATTGTAAATTTATTGCCACAGATTCACAGATTAAAAAAATCTGTGAATCTGAAATATACCTGATCTTATGAATCTTCTTAATAATCTTATCGTTGGAACACTTCCGTATGTTCCGAAACCAATTGTAGCAAAAGTTGCCGGCAGATATATCGCCGGCGCAACACTTCCCGATGCAGTAAAAACCGTTCAACAGCTTAATGCAATCCATGCGATGGCAACTATAGATGTGCTTGGTGAAGATATCTTTACGAAAGAACAGGCGATTGAAAGCCGTAATGCAAGCGTTGCCGTTTACAAAGGAATCGCTCAGAACAATATTGATTCAAATCTTTCCATCAAACTGACCTCGCTCGGTCTGAAAATCGATAAGCAGTTTTGCATTGAAAATGTGGATACCATTGTTGAAGAGGCAAAAGCGAACAATAATTTTCTTCGTGTCGACATGGAAGACCGGACCTGTACCAAAGAGACGCTTGAGATCTACAGACTCATGCGTTCACGACATGAAAAGGTCGGTATCGTGATCCAGGCGTATCTGCACAGGAGCGAAAAGGATATTCGGCAACTTGCTGCCGAAAAAGCCAATGTTCGGCTCTGCAAAGGGATCTATAATGAACCGCCGGAAGATGCGATCAAGGATCGAAAAGGAATTCAAGATAATTATTTGAAATTGCTCCGCATTCTTTTTGAGACCGGCTGTTATACTGCAGTCGCCACGCATGATGATGTTCTGATCAACGGCGCGAAGAAAATGATCGCAGAGCTGAACATTCCCAAAGAACGGTATGAATTTCAGATGCTGCTTGGTGTCCGTCATGAAACAAGGAATGCTCTGATCGCGGAAGGACATCGCCTTCGCGTTTACGTTCCATTCGGTAAAGATTGGTACGGTTATTCAGTTCGCCGTTTGAAAGAGAATCCGCAGATGGCGGGAAATGTCTTTAAAGCGATCTTTGGAATCGGACAATAAAAAATGATAGGCAAAAATACACAATACTTTAATTAACGATAAAAAATAAAAGGAGAATCTCATGGCTGAAATGAAAACGGGTGACGGAAAGAAATATGTTCCGTACGTTTCCTCACAAACGGATATGAAGGAGTTTACGATACGGGCTGTACTGATCGGGCTTGTCATGTCTGTCATTCTTGGCGCCGCAAACGCATACCTTGGTTTAAAAGCCGGCATGACGATTGCAGCAACGTATCCGGCGGCCGTAATCGGTATGGCACTGCTAAGAGTATTTAAAGGATCGATCCTTGAAGAAAATATTGCGCGAACAGTTGGCTCCATTGGAGAATCTGTTGCTGCTGGGGCGATTTTCACGATCCCTGCATTTTTAATTTCCGGAGTATGGACAGATCTATCAAGCCATTACATTGAAGCAACAGCAATCATGATGGTCGGCGGAATTATGGGTGTGTTATTCGTGACACTTCTTCGTCGCGTTATGGTTGAAGATGTTGAACTTCCGTTTCCAGAATCTGTTGCTGCGGGAGAAATTCATAAAGCCGGTCAGCGCGGAGGAAGCGGAGCCGTCTATCTTATGATTGCGGGCGGTGTCGGTGCAGTCATCCAGGCTTTAAAACAAATGTCGCTCTTCGCTGCATCGTGGGAAAAATTCATTCCATTCGCAAAGGGCCCTGTCGCTCTTGGCAAGACCGGCACTTCGTTGAATGCCAGCGGCGGATTCGTTCTTTCTACACCGGGTGTCAGTCCGGCGTATATGGGTGTTGGATATATCATTGGACCAAGACTCGCGTCTCTCAATTTTGCGGGCGGATTATTAGCGTGGGGATTATTTGTTCCGTTATTATTGTTCTGGTTAGGACCGAGTCTTGAAGCAGCACATCCGGAAGGATTGACGGATCACACTTGGCTTGGACAAGCGACAATGGTATGGAGATTTATTGTCCGTCCAATTGCAATCGGTGGAATGTTGATGAGCGCTGCATTCACATTATTCCGTATGAGAAAAAATCTTATCGGCGGATTGAAACGTTCCGTCGGTGATGTGAAAAAAGCTGCAATGAGCGGTCCGGAAACAAATCGCACCGAATCAGATCTCGGCATGTCTAAAGTATTTTTAGGAATCGGCGGTGCAGCAATTCTTACCTTCTTCCTCTATAATCACTTTGCGCAGGATATTGTTGCTGCATTGACCGCAACAGTCGTGATGATCATTGCAGGATTCTTCTTTGCAGCAGTCTCCGGTTATCTTGTTGGAATGATCGGTTCATCAAACAATCCTATCAGCGGACTGACATTGTCCACAGTCATTATTGCTGCCTTGTTGATGGTGGCTCTCGGACAAAAAGGAATCGCAGGAATTGCAACGGTGTTAGGTGTTGCGGGTGTCATTTGCGTATCTGCCGCGGTTGCAGGCGAAATGCTGCAAGATCTTAAAGTTGGCCACATTCTTGGCGGCACACCATGGAAAATGCAGGTAGGCGATCTTATCGGTGTTATTGTTTCCTCTGCGGT
>CAYPEM010000099.1:0-2797 GCA_964409765.1 uncultured Chitinophagaceae bacterium | reverse complement strand
ATGTATCTTCCGTTGGAAACAACGTTCGCCATCTTCATCGGCGGGTTGATCAAAGGAATTGTTGACAGAGTAACTGCAAAACGACAGTTCAACGAAGCACAAAAGATCAGAGTGGAAAACAATGGAACACTGATCGCAGCAGGATTGATCGCCGGTGAAGCGCTCGTCGGTCTTGTCTTTGCGGCAATGGCATTCTGGGAAATCCCGACTCCGGTCATCTTCCAGGAACCGTCGTTCCTCGGCAGTCTTGCAGTGTTCCTTATTGTCGGATATGTGTTAGTGATGATCCCGGTAAAAAATGCAGGCAGCCCGGATGAACCGGCACCGCCAAGTGCGATGATGTAACAACATTCTTCAATACAGGTCCCGATCAAAAATATCGGGACTTGTATTCTTAACGAAAGCGAACAATTGAAAAAGCAGGAAGCAGCAGAAACAAATCTGTGGGAATTGACACCGCTCCGCAATGCGAAATGGGAAACTACCGAAGAGGGAAAAGTAGTTGTGCTCGTTCCTAAATTCAAAAACCCATTCCTTGTGAAATGGGTGCTGCCTCATCTTGCAAAACCATTTTTCAGGATCAAGCTCGATGAAATCGGCAGTCTTATCTGGAAGCAATGCGACGGAGCGACATCGATATCAACGATCGCTGAATCGTTGAAGCAAACCTTCGGCGATGCGGTTGATCCTGTTGATGCACGAATCAATAAATTTCTTAACCATCTGGAACGGGGCGATCTTCTTGTTGTAGAACGAGCGGGATCATCAAGCACCGTTCATTTATAATCTTTCAAAACGAGGTGTGTCATGTCAGAAGCAATTAAAGGGTTACAGCCCGAACTACTATGGAAATATTTTGCTGAGATCAGCAGGATTCCGCGTCCGTCAAAACATGAAAAAGCGATCGCGGCATACGTGATGGGGGTTGCAAAACAATTTGGTCTTGAAGCAAAGCAGGACAAGTTCATGAATGTTGTGGTGAAAGTTCCTGCATCCAAAGGAAAAGAAAATGCACCGTCACTGTGTCTGCAGGGACATCTTGACATGGTTCCGGAAAAGAACAAAGATAAAGTCCATAACTTTGAAAAGGATCCGATCGAACTTGTCCGCAAAGGGAATATGCTGATGGCGAACGGAACGACGCTCGGCGCCGATAACGGCGTTGCCGTTGCAACCTATCTTGCCATTATGGAAGATAAATCGCTGGTGCACGGTCCTCTGGAACTGCTTTTCACTGTTGACGAGGAGACCGGATTGACCGGAGCAAATAATTTGAAACCGGGATTTCTTGAGAGCAAAATATTGATGAATCTTGATTCCGAAGAAGAAGGTTCATTATATGTCGGCTGCTCCGGCGGACGCAACACGATCGGCACATGGAAATTGAAAACGGACAGCGCTCCGAAAGGAACTGTTGCAATGAAGATTGTTGTGAAAGGATTGAAGGGTGGTCACTCAGGGTTAGAGATCGACAAAGGAAGGGGCAATTCGATCAAGATCATCAATCGCGTGTTAATGGCATTGGATAAAGTAGGCGCGCGTCTGTCAATGATTGAAGGTGGAAACAAAAGCAATGCAATTCCGCGTGAAGCAGAAGCCATTGTATTTATTCCGAAGAAAGATGCAAAGAAAGCTGCATCAATTGTTGCGCAATGGAATGAAACGATCAAAGCAGAACTTTCGTCAGTAGAACCTGATCTTCAGATTATCACGGAAAATGTTGAACTGAAAAAAGCAAAAGTATTGAAGAAAGATCTTCAAGCTTCAGTGTATCGGACGATCTCAGCCCTGCCGCATGGCGTATTGAAGATGAGCGCTGATATCAAAGAACTTGTCGAAACATCTACGAACGTTGCGATCATTAAAACAGAAAAGAACAAGATCGAACTAATCACCAGCCAGCGCAGTTCTGTTTCCTCTGAAATAGTTGAAGCACTTCAAACGATGGCATCGATCTTTGCTCTTGGCAATGCGTCATTCGTTCAAACAGAAGGATACCCCGGCTGGAAACCGAACCTTAATTCCAAGATTCTAGCTATCGCAAAGCAATCGTACAAAAATTTGTACGGCAAAGAAGCGCTTGTGAAAGCGATTCATGCCGGATTGGAATGCGGAATTATCGGAGAAAAATACCCCGGAATGGATATGGTCTCGTATGGACCGACATTGGAAGGTGTTCACTCACCGGATGAGAAGATCCATATTGATACAGTCGATAAATTTTGGAAGTTCACAGTTGAGATTTTGAAAAATGTCAACTGACCAATGACAATGAATTTCTAAATGTAATGAAAAAGCGTCGTACACATTTTGTGCGGCGCTTTTTTTTCTTATCTTAATCTTACGAAAATTCATTCATTCAATTATCCGTCCCATGATGACACAACAGATTGACACCGCACTTCCGCCTCCTCCGCGTGCATACCGATGGCTGGTTCTTATTCTTATCAGTCTTGCTATGTTCGGCAACTATTATATCTATGATGCGATAAGTCCGCTTGCCGATGTTCTGGTTACACAGTTGCATTTTACTGATTCCGATATCGGTTTGCTGCAGGGAATTTATAGTCTGCCGAATATCATTATGGTGCTTATCGGCGGATTCATTATTGATCGGCTTGGAACAAAAAAATCGACGCTGATCTTTGCGGTATTGTGTCTTCTTGGTGCAGCGATCACAGTCTCGAGCGGAACTCTTTTTATGATGGCAACAGGACGGTTGGTCTTCGGTCTTGGTGCCGAATCATTGATCGTTGCAGTGACAACAGCAATTGCAAAATGGTTCAAAGGAAAAGAA
>CAYPEM010000098.1:0-6681 GCA_964409765.1 uncultured Chitinophagaceae bacterium | reverse complement strand
ATTCTCGAGTGGAATATATTTTGCTACAATGAGAACTGGTAATTTTACCGCAACAAAAAAACTATTGTTAATGAAATAATATCAAATGAATATTCAACTACGATCTTTTCTGATTGCGGCAGGTGCAGCAGCGCTCTATTTTATTGCAGCTTTCACGCTGCTTAAACCGCATCCATATAAACTTTCGGGTGCATATCAATCGTTGCAATTGTGGGAAGCGCAGCGTGCATATCCAAAAAAAACGGTTAATGACGCGGTGTATTTTGCGGCATTTAACAACAATAAAAAAAATGAGGCATTGAAAAAGATCGGTACAGATTCGTGGCGCGCAATAGGTCCGCATAATATTGGAGGAAGAACGCTTGCTGTTGCGATCAATCCGCAAAATCCGAACACGGTCTATGCAGGTTCTGCCAGCGGCGGACTGTGGAGAAGCACAACGGAAGGAAGAGGAGACGATGCATGGGAATATATCTCAACCGGATTCCCCGTGCTCGGTGTAAGTTCAATCGCTATTGTGCCAAACGATTCCAACACGATCTATATCGGAACCGGCGAAGTGTACGGTTATCGAAATGCGCTTGGCGGTGTTTCTGTCCGCACAACCCGCGGCAGTTACGGAATTGGAATTCTCAAAACAACAAACAACGGTGTCACCTGGAAAAAATGTCTGGACTGGTCTAAGTTTGAAGAGCGAGGGGTAAATGTTATAAGGATCCATCCCCAATTTAAAAATCAAATCTGGGCTGGAACTTCGGAAGGCATTTTCAGATCTACCGATGCAGGATTAACTTGGTTCAATGTACATTCCGTAACAATGGCAATGGATATTGTTCTTCATCCGACTGATACAAATATTGTTTACGCATCGTGCGGCGGATTGGGAAGTCCGGGGAATGGAATTTATCGATCAATTAATGCCGGAAAAAACTGGACAAAACTTACCAATGGCTTACCCGCTTCGTTCGGCGGCAAAGCATTGCTGAATTTGTATCCACAAGATCCGAATATTCTTCTTGCCAGTATCGGGAATGGCGCCGAATTCGGAACATGGTTATGCAAAACAACGAACGGTGGAGATTCCTGGACAACGGTTTCAACAAATGATTATACCACATACCAAGGTTGGTATTCACATTTTGCGCTGTTTCATCCGACTGATTCCAGTAAAATATTGTGCGCTGGTGTGGATGTGTACAAATCACTTGACGGCGGCGTAACGCAAACGCAAAAATCATATTGGTATAAATGGTATTTTGGAACAACGATTCCCGGCGATCCCGAAGGTCCGTCGGATTATTCTCACGCCGATCATCATGCGTTCGCAATCCATCCAACCAATCCCGATATCGTTTATTTTGGCGGTGACGGCGGAGTATTCTGCACAACAGATTTTGGTGAATCATTTGAAGGACGAAACGGCGGATATCAAACGACGCAGTTCTATAATGGATTTACCAGTGCAGTAAAAGATTCTACCATTGCACTCGGGGGGATGCAGGATAACGCTACAGCGATCTATCAGGGAACCGTTGCATGGTATCGCGTGATTGGCGGCGATGGCTGTATGACCGGAATGAGCCCGACCAGTGTAGATACGATGTACGGTACTTCCCAGAATTTGAATCTGCTTCGATCGATAAACCGCGGGAAAGATTGGACGAATATCAGTGTTCCTTCAGGGGGGACGACAAATTTTGTCGGTCCATTTGCTGTTGCACCATCGGCACCTAAAATTTTGTATGCAGGGAGATCGAAAATTTTCCGTTCTACTACAGGTGGAGGAAATTGGAGTGCCACAAATAGTAATCAAATCATTGACGGAAATCCGGTGATGATGATCGCCGTGTCACCGAATGATGCAAACGTCGTCTATGCAACAACAACACCGCTGATTCCTCCTGCTCACGCTTTTCTGACAACGAATGGCGGATCAACATGGTCGAATATTACGGGCACTCTTCCGGACCGGTATTTGATCGATATTGCGATCCACCCAACGAATGATTCCATCGCGTACATCACTGCATCCGGATTCGGGACATCACATCTTTTTAAAACTACTAATCGAGGATCGGTGTGGACTGATATTGGAACAGAATTGCCAGATGTGCCGACCTCTTCCGTAGCGATCGATCCATTTTCACCAAGCCAGATCTATGTCGGAAACGATCTCGGTGTGTATCTCTCAACGAATGAAGGAAATTCGTGGAGTCAGTTTTCGGACGGACTTCCCGATGCGATCAACGCGATGGATCTGAGTATTTCGCCGATGAACAGATCGATCCGTGTTGCAACCCATGGCAACGGAGTATTCGAGCGAAAACTCTACAGCACAACAACATCAGTACAAAGAGAAAATATTATTGTTGAAAATTATGTGCTTGAACAAAACTATCCCAATCCGTTTAATCCTGTTACAAAGATCAATTATCAATTACCGAAGACCGGTCTTGTAACTTTAAAAGTGTACGATAGCAATGGAAAAGAAATCGCAACATTAGTTCATGAAGTAAAAGATGCAGGACATTATTCTGTCCAATGGAACGGATCACAATGTGCGAGCGGAATGTATTTTCTTACGATGACTTCCGGAAAATTTATATCGACAAAGAAAATGGTGTTAATGAGGTAATATTATGAAAGCAAAATTAATCAATGCGATCTGGATAACATTGGCAATGTTATTATCTGTTGGATTCAAGACGAATTCAAAACAGACAGATACTTCTGCAAAAATCTATCTGTATCAAAACACCCTTATCAAAACTCATCCCGACAAGGGAATGCAAATATTTTCGGTCAGCAATCCATCGCTTCCGACGACAGTCACTACGATGAATGTTGTCGGAACGCATGATGTTGCAATCTTCAATGATAGAATGTATGCAGATCGCTGGAACAGTCTGATCGTCTATGATGTGAGCAATATTTCGCAGCCGAAGCAGATCGATTCCATTCCACAGATATTCAATTCGTATCGATTTGATACAATGCCAATGCTTGTTGATGGAGTTGTTGATAATGATAATGGTTGGAGTTGTGTCGATTGTATTCCAGCTCCGCGCTCTTCCAATACGGTAACAGCACCGGCAGTTCAGCCGGGACAAGGTGGTTCGCTTGCGCGGTTTATGATCGTTGGAGAATATCTTTATTGTATCGATCTGAGTTCTCTGGTAGTGTTTTCCATTGCTGATTCCGGAAAACCTGTCTACCGAAACAGGATTACGATCGGCTGGGATATTGAAACCATTTTCAGTAAGGACTCACTTCTCTTTATCGGCGGAATGAATGGAATGTATGTCTATAACATTTCTGATCCTGAAAAACCGGTTCAGCTTTCACAATTTCGTCATGCCCGCGGTTGCGACCCGGTTGTTGTTGATGATACCATTGCGTATGTGACAATTCGGGATGGGAGTAATTGTGGAGCAGGAACGAATCAATTGCTTGTTATTGGAGTTGGAAACGTAAAAAATCCGGTCTTGCTATCAACATATCAATGTTCAAGTCCGTATGGACTGGCAGTATACAACAAGTATATCTACCTCTGCGACGGATCTCAAGGATTACGGATCTACAATGTTAAAAATGCAACTACGCTTGAACAGAAAACAAATGTAAAAGAGATCGTTCCGCATGATGTGATCATTCACAATGGAATATTATATCTTATCGCAAATAATGTGGTTCTATTATACAGCATCACCGATCCAATCACCCCGATTTTATTGTCCACAATTCAGTGATTTCCAAGAGAACCGTTCGTTTAAGTCGAACGGTTCTCTTCTAGAAACTAAACAAGACATTTTTGGTCTTTTTGAAACTGCAAAAACCGCTTTACTGAAGACTACTATGTTCATTTTTTCACCGCTCATTCAACGCGTTATCCTATCATTTTCTGTTCAATTTCAGCCATTTTTCATTTAATAAGAATCCACTTTTTTACTTCCTGTTTTTGCAAAATTTTACTAGTGCAAAGATGAGGATTTCCTCTGTAAATCTTCAAAATCTCTGTGGCACCATTGTTGAAGGATAGATATTCAATAATATTATAATTTATGGAGGAACTATGATCTCCGGAACGGTTATCATTGCCACAGAAATTTGTAAAGGATGCGAACTGTGTATCGCCTCCTGCCCTCAGGAAAGTTTAGGTCTCTCTTCGTCGATCAACCGAAAAGGTTATCGGTATGCAACGCTGCTCAAGAATAATTGCACAGGCTGTGTCAACTGTGCTCTTGTTTGCCCGGATTCCGCTATCACAGTCTATCGTGAAATAAAATCCGCAAAGCGTCCACCTCAATCACCGCAGCCTTCGGCTGCCACTCAGGCAGCATAAAAAATTAGGGAGAAATCATGTCAACAACAATTCAGCACGACGAACACCCAAAGCTGATGAAAGGAAACGAAGCACTTGCGGAAGCATCGCTTCGTGCCGGACTGAAAGCATATTTTGGGTATCCGATCACACCGCAATCAGAAATTTTAGAATATTTAACAGAGCAAGCCCCAAAACATAAAGATGTTGTTGTTCTGCAGGCCGAAAGCGAGATCGCATCGATCAATATGGTATATGGCGCGGCCGGTGCCGGCGTTCGAACAATGACGACTTCGTCAAGTCCCGGAATCAGTTTGATGCAGGAAGGAATTTCGTATATCGCCGCATCAGAACTTCCATGTTTGATCGCGAACGTACAGCGCGGCGGTCCCGGATTGGGAACGATCCAGCCGGCGCAGGGAGATTATTTTCAGGCAGTGAAAGGGGGCGGACATGGCGATTATCATATGATTGTACTCGCACCTTCATCAGTTCAAGAAATGGCAGATTTTGTGTTCGACGGATTCCGTCTTGCAGAAGAATACCGAATGCCCGCAATGATTCTCTCCGACGGCGCACTTGGACAAATGATGGAAAAAGTACATTTGCCGAAGTATGGTTCTCTTCCCAAAAAAGATGTTGCGTGGGCAACCACCGGAAAAACTCCCAGTCGTGAACGAAACTTCATTACTTCGCTCCATATGGAACCGGATAAAATGGAATTGGTCAATCACCATCTTCAGGACAAATATCGAAAATTGAAACAGGAAGTCCGCTGCGAAGAGATCAATACAAAAGATGCGGATATTATTTTGGTTGCGTTCGGTCTCTGTGCCCGCATCTGCACAAAAACAATGGAAATGGCCCGCGCGAAAGGTATCAATGTTGGAGTGATTCGTCCGATCACACTTTATCCATTTCCGTATGAAACGATCGCATCATTTGCTGATCCGATGAGAATGTTTCTGACGGTGGAGATGAATGCAGGACAAATGGTGGAAGATGTTCGGTTAGCGGTCAACGGAAAGTCCTCAGTCTATTTTAAAGGACGATCGGGCGGAATGATCCCGTCACCGGAAGAGATTTTATTGGAGATCGAAGCGTTAGCGGAAAAACAACGAACGATGAGCCAGTCTGCGGGGTACTTATGAGCACAACAGCAAATGAATTAATGGAAATTGTTTACGAAAAAACAAAAACACTTACCGAAACCCCAACACACTATTGTCCGGGATGCGGACACGGTGTTGTGCATCGCGTGCTGATGGAAGTTATTGACGAAATGGGAATTGGTGAACAGACCGTCGGAGTTGCTCCGGTCGGCTGCTCGGTGTTTGCCTATTTCTATATGAATGTTGATATGCAGGCGGCACCTCACGGTCGAGCTAGCGCGGTTGCGACCGGTGTAAAACGAGTGCTCCCCGATAAATATGTTTTCTCCTATCAGGGAGACGGAGATCTTGCAGCGATCGGTACCGGCGAAACGATCCATACAGTCAATCGCGGTGAAAATATTCTGATGGTATTCATCAACAATGGGATTTATGGAATGACCGGCGGTCAAATGGCTCCGACATCCCTCTGCGGAATGGTAACATCAACAACGCCGTATGGAAGAGATGAACATTTCATCGGTCATCCATTGAAGATCACCGAAATGATCGCACAATTACCCGGCGCATATTACGTTGCGCGGCATTCCGTTCATACTCCGGCAGCAGTTCGCAAATTGAAAAAAGCATTCAAAGCATCGTTCGCAGCTCAAAAAGAAAAGAAGGGAACATGTTTCATTGAAGTTGTTTCCAATTGTCCGTCGGGCTGGAAAATGACGCCGTTGGAAGCAAATGAATGGATGGAAAAAAATATGTTCCCGTATTATCCAATTGGAGACATCAAAGTTCCGGCATCAATGAAATAAAAAAATGAATATTACTTCTCAGCCACAGAGAACTCAGAGAAGATTTTAAGGAGCAATTGTATGGTACCAACACAAGAAATAATTATTGCAGGATTCGGCGGACAAGGTGTACTATCCATGGGACAGATCATTTCCTATTCAGCGATGAAAGAAGGAAAAGAAGTCTGCTGGATGCCGGCGTATGGTCCGGAAATGCGCGGCGGAACGGCAAACTGCATGGTGATCGTATCAGAAAAAAAAGTAAGCTCGCCGATCCTAACCGTATTCGATTCTGCGATCATACTTAATCAGCCGTCGCTGGATAAGTTCGATTCAAAAGTAAAACCTGGCGGTCTGTTGATCTGTGAACAGTCAACGATCATTACGCCAAGTGTGCGAACCGACATAGAAATTTTGATGGTTCCAGCAGTTGAGCAAGCGGTGAAAATGGGAAAACGACAGA
>CAYPEM010000097.1:0-7171 GCA_964409765.1 uncultured Chitinophagaceae bacterium | reverse complement strand
GATTTGTATCCTTGAATACACACATTAAATGAGTTACATTTCTATCAAGAATGAGATCCGCAGGGGAGGCGTTAAAAGTCGAGCTGCGGATTTTTAGTTTTATAATTTTTGAAAAATATCCAATCCTCCATAGACGAATACGAATACATTTTATTCATCATGTGGTTTGATTGGTTCTAAATATGGTGTTGTAGAACAAGACAAATAGATAATAACCACAAGTCGAATTGGATTTCAACATGCTCAATCCCGAAACCGAAAATGTACCGCCCCCCATTCCAGAAAACATTCGATCAACTTGTTATCCCACGTATTATCCTGGTCAAATAATTGCCACAGATTTTGACATTCTCGTTGAATGTCCCTTTGGGAATTGTGGGAACACCTTGACAATCAATAAAGACGGAGCGTATTCTTGTAGCAATTGCAAAGCTTATGGAGAAGTCACTGACTTTATGAAGAAGTTGGAAGGTATTGATATACATGGGTTAAAAACCCACTTTCAATTATTGAATAGCCCTAAAAATATTCTCGGTATCGACAATATAAAAAAATTGAATGCACAACTCTTCAGTCCCGATTCAAAAAATGTATTAGACTATTTAGAAAATGAAAGAGGATGCGATGTAAAAAATCTAAAGGATCGTTTGATTGGCTACGATGAAGCTAAAAAGAAACTGGTTATTCCAATTATTAATGCAACCGGTCAAGGTATTGCGGGTATGATGACTTTGAAATTGTCTGATTCAATGAATGTTGAAGTGGACAGGGTGGTAGGCGGTGCCAGAATATTTGGGTACAAAGAGTTTCTTAGATCGAATGATGCCGAACCAATATATCTTACGACTGATCCAATTGATGCAATGGTTCTAGAAAGGCAGGGATATCAAGTTATTGCATTGTTTGACGGATACGAAGGGTGGAACGATAATCTTGCCAATCAATTCTTTGATAATGATGTGGTTCTATTAGTAGGGAATAAAACTCCAGAGTTTCGGCCCGCCTTAAAAGTTGCTCGTTCGATTCTTGAATTCTGTAGCTCACTTGTGGTGATGAAGACCGATGGTCTTCCATCTATCTCTGATTATTTTGCGAAACAGAAAAAAGGGAAAAGTGACTTTGACAAAATCGTTGGAGCAATAAGGAAATTGAATAAAAAGAATATTGACCTTATTGAAAGCTATGAAAAGGAACTCGCCGAGGAGATTAAAGTATCGACAATACATCCATCTCAGGATTTTCTTAATGGAGTATTCTATTATGGTGTGAAGTCTGGTAATAAAGAATGTCTTATTGATTCCAAGGGTACCTCTAAATCGTTTGAAGAAATCAACAAAGAAGGAATTATTAAATTTGAGCCGGATGAACTAGCCGAATTTCAATTTTCCACTACCGGAATAACATCATATTTGATGGGTTCGAGTGCAATATCTGCAAATATGATCTTTACAATTATCCGAGACTACATCAAACGATACGTCTTTTTCGAAGAACAGAGTATATATACAACATTGTCCTTATGGGTGATGGGTACATACATTCACAGGATATTTAGGCATTTTCCGTATATCCATATCAATGCCGAAAGGGGATCCGGCAAATCACATTTACTTGAGGTGTTACGTCCTATCGCATTCAATGGTAAGATCAGCAGCCATATTACCGGTGCCGCTCTTTTCCGTACAGTTCATTCATCAGCACCGACACTATTTTTAGACGAAGTTGAAAAGCTTGGAACTCAAGAAAGATCATCATACATGAGCATCTTGAATAGCGGTTATGCTAAGTCAGGGAAAGTAGATCGCTATGAACCAAAAACAAAAAAATTAAAACTATTCAATACGTATTCGCCAAAAATGTTTGCAGGCATCGAGAATCTGAGCGATACATTATCAGATCGCTCAATAATGATTCAGATACGACGGAAGCTTTCAACGGAACATGTTGCGAATTACCGGGATAATGAACAGACGCAAAAACAGCAAGCCGATATGCGGGATAATCTTTATTTGTTCGGGCTTACAAACGGTCCTCAAATCGGCAATCTTTATGAAAAGGATTTTGATACACTGGAATACCTTAAAGGATTGAACACACGCAGAGCAGATGTATGGTCACCGCTGCTTATCATAGCTGATGTTATTGACAAATCCCGCGGTGATTCTAAACAGACCGTTCTTGATGAAGCGAAACATTTTTTAATACAAGATATTGAAATGCACAAGGTAGTAGATTCAGAAGAAAGTAATACACTCATACTTATATCTGCGATACTTGATGCAATGAAAATACTCTTTCCGGCCAAACGGGAGGGTACCGTACAATGGATTAATACAGATGACCTCTTCAATCATTTCAAGAGCCAAAAAGAAGTAAAATATTTGAGTACCAAGTCTAAACTCACTCGAGCGCTTAGTAAGCTTTCTATCGCTTGTGAAAACAAAAATGTGGGCGGAAATAAATCTGCACGATGTTATGGTATTGATCGGGACCAATTGATTGCAACAGGGCAACGATACGGACTAGAAGTCGAAACAGGATCTACAACGCAGTCAATCAGCAACGAAATGCACAATGAATTATTCAAGCCATTAAGAGTTATAGTTACACCTTCCGCGAAAGAAATTCCACGAACGAATGAAATAATAAAACGACTAAAGGAAGCAGGCAATGATATTGAATTCTCCGAGTCGGTAGATGGCAATCCTATTCTTCCACAAACGTTAATTGATGATAAGGACATTCATCAATACTTGAGACAGACTGTTGTGTTAGGTGCAAGATCGGGTGAGTATTTTGAAACATTTCCTTCTCCGGGCGATATCATCGAGGAAATGAATACGATGTGCAGAATATCATATCAATGCCCAAGTGATTGTGAATATTGTTATTTGCAGTTCGCCGGTGGTGGTGCGACGATACGGTGGAGAAGATGGTTTGTTGACATTGATAGAATTGAAAAAGAATTTGAAACAGAAATACTCGTGCATAAGACAATGTTAACGCTCTGGAGTGCAACATCATTTATATTAAAGCGTCCACTGGGGAAAGTATATATAAGTGAAGTAAAAAATACAAAAACACTTTTTGAGGTTGGTGAAGAAATACGAAAAAATTATTTGAGAGTTGATTCAACAATTAAAATAGATAAAGATGCCAAACAATATTTAAAACAAACCATCCATACGTGGATGACAAAAATGGGAGTTAAGGTTGAATTAGATTCCATTTCAAACCTTGAAAAAGCTGTTACTGGTCTATATGATCAAAATATAAAAATGCCTTTGTGGATAAATATTGGTGAGTACTCTGATGTCTTTGCGATTGATTCATACACTCACTATATGGATCACTTCCACGGTTTGATTCAAAAACAGAAAGAACTAAAAGTAGCTGTGTACACAAAAACACCAAATGTCGATTCGATTTTAGAAAAAAATTGGGATCGAAGACTTAAAATAATAATTAACCTTAATACCAATTATATCATCAATAAATATGAACGAGGTGTATTTTCGCTTGATGCAAGATTTGATGCGATTAAAAAAATCTTAAGCCAAGGGACGATTTTGGTAAAGCTGACAATAGAACCCATTATCAAATATGACGGGTACATCAAAGATTATGTGGAACTGGCCCAGCGAATAAATGCTGAAATTGATATGGAGAACCGAAATCTTTTACACATCAAATTTGGTGGTGTTCGTTACCGTAAAGATTTGGCCACTCAAATAAAACGAAATCATCCGGGCACGGATTTAATTGATGATGTACATGGTTTAGTGGATCCTGAAGGGACGGACGGAAGAATGAGGTATTCGGAGGAGGATCGAATTGAAATTTACACTCATCTTATTGATGTATTCAGGGAACACAAAGAAAAATTGGGGCTTGGTTGTGAAAAAGTAGGAATATGGGAAAAGCTCGGGCTTGATTGGGAATCATATATTGGACAAAATGTTTATCAATACGGCGAAAATACTAAAAATCAGTACGATCTTGGATAAATGGAATAGCATTACAGAATTACACTTATTTTTTGGAATAATACGTTTTGATCGAAGGATATGTAATCATCAATCAAAAGATGCCTAAATTAATCAAAAAACGGCAAATACTTATAGGGATTAGAGATTTTTCGGAATTGTAGGCTATAGTCTAAAATAAAGTGTAATAGTGTAATTTGTATTGAATTGGTAATAAAACCATCAATTGTAGAATTGATTCACCGTACAAGGCATATCAATGAGCGCAAAAACCAGCGAAAAAAGGCAGTTTAAAAGAAAAATTTTTACTGATGCTGTTAAAGAACAGTTAAGAATAAAAAATTTCCAAAAGCTTCCGGGATTAGCAGAGCTTGCAGATGAATATGGAGTGAATAAACCACTGCGGTTCAAGGCTTGGAAGACTTTAGGTTTGCATTGGAAAAAAGAGGGACATTTTGCCGATGCTGCAATTGCATTAAGTTCAGCTCGAGTACTTCAACCAGCAAACATAAAAATACTTTCTGGGCTATTCGAAAGTCTTAATGAATTTGTTTCTGAGTTCAGAGACCGATTCTCGACCGAGGATTTGGGTTTGTTGTCAGAGGAAGTTCAGAGACTTTTAGAGTATTACAAAACCGAGAAGATGTGGGATGTACCTCCAATTGTTCAGGGAAAACAGATCTTCCGACGTATCAATTATTTGAAAATCGATGCAAAATCAGCAATAGAAACGCCTGCTTCATTCAAAGTTGCTCGTATTGCAAAAGCATTACGAGAAAATGTCACGATGAAAGAAGTAGCAGAAGATTACGCAAGGATCATGGCACCAGTATTTCTTGAACTTCTTGCAAAAGATATAGACGAAGGACGCGAAGTAAAAAAGAAAAAATCCAAAAAGAAAATTCTTAAAGAACCACCTGAAGAACCAGAAAAAGAAAAAAAGAATTAACTATTGATGTTGGTTCGGATTTGATTTCAACGTGTTCATAATTTTTGTTATCCAAGCTCGGCTCACCCCTAAATGTCGTGATAGTTCGGCTTGGTTGTTGACCAGACCACTTTGAATAAGTTCTTGATATTTCATAGCTAACGCTTTTCGATCTAAGACAATGTGCTTCAATCGTGAAGGAGTCTGAGCCGGATAGATGAATCTACGTGTTAACCGTGCGACATCTTCATCGTTTAAATCGAGGTATTTTTTCACCTCATTAGGGTCAACAGCCATTATTCTTTCACCATATCGCGTTTTATGTTGAAATACTGGCAAATTCAGTATGAAATGTTTCGAACTGTTGGCTGGATCTGGGAGCTACCCACTCCAAACACTCGAAATTAACGTTTCGAGTGTTTCTTTTTTAAACCAATCTATAGTAAAAAATCAATTGTAATGGATAGGAATAATCAACTTCCATCCTATTTTCTTTATAAAAACAAACGATAATTGAAGTCTAATTGTAAATAAATTGTTGTTATATCCACTTTCGATTATCTCCGGATTATTGCATATTGATTTAAGACAATTTTGTCCGCTGCCAGCTATATAGAGCACCATGTAACGATTGTTCTGTTCTCTAAGAGAATACTCGATGGCAACATATATTTTTAACATACATACTCAGCACACCAACACAATCTGTCAGGAGTACCAATGAACATCAAAGGAACGATTCGTGCAATAACTTTGACCAGTACAGCATTCTGTTTGGTTCTGGTGCTTGGTTTGACAACAACATTTGCACAGCCAAGCATGAAAATTCGAAAGAACGATAGTTCGTATACGATCATCAAGATCAGCGATATTGATACAATTAAATTCGGCTACTCTGTCGGTGATACTGCGCAGGGAGGAGTCGTTATCTATGTGGATGCTACCGGCTGGCACGGACTTGTTGCAGCGCAAACCGACGAAACAATCGGAGCAACAGTACAAATGCCGTGGTCTCTAAACTACAATTACAATGCATTAAATGCATCCGCAGACGGATTGTATGCCGGCTATAACAATACGAACAACATTGTTTTCTACAACCAACAAAGCGGTATCTATGCTGCATATTATTGTTATCTCAAAACAACTAGCGGTTACACAGATTGGTATTTACCATCGAAATTCGAACTGAACCTTATATTTGAAAACCGCGATGTGATAGGCGGTTTTGCCCCCGATGGTCATTATTGGAGTTCCACCTCCTGGCCAGGTTGGCCGGAATCGAAATCGTGGGCGCAATTCTTTTATAATTATAATGATCTCGGGAATGGATACCAATTTGACAAGGACCAAACGCTGGATGCCAGAGTCCGTGCAGTTCGCGCTTTTTAGTGTTTTATCATTTCATCTTGCGTTACAATGATAGAATATATTTACTCATAACTACTAATGATGGATTATGAAAACACTCAATCAATATTATGTACAACAACGTACGGCGGTGATCGTATTCCTTCTGCTGATATTCGGACAACAATCGACTGCTCAATCGTATGTTAACATCAACTTTTCAAACAACACAAATAAATATACGCTCATCACTGAGGTGAAGGCAATAACGTTCGATGAAAGCGGTGGAATTATCGTCAGGAAAACCGATAACAGCGTCAGTACCGAAACACTGAACCTCATTAAAAGCATCACGTTGGACGAAACCGACGGGGGAGGAACGCCTCTTCCAGTAGAGTTGGTTTCATTCACTGTGTCATCAAGTAACTTGAATGCGGAATTGAGATGGAAGACAGTGACAGAGAAGAACAATTATGGATTCGAGATTGAAAGAACAAATGAGAATGGAGAAGTGACAATTGACAATTGGAGTAATGTAGGATTCGTGGAAGGGAACGGCAGCAGCAATTTACCGAAAGAGTATTCGTACTCTGATAAAAATCTCAAAGAGGGAAAATATTCGTATCGCCTGAAACAGATCGATCGGAACGGAGCGATTGAATACTCGAAGGAAGTGTCAGTGATGGTTATCGGTGCTCCAAAGGAATTCGTCCTGGAACAGAACTATCCCAATCCGTTCAATCCTTCAACGTCTATCAGTTATCAGATACCATTGACCGGTGCGGTTTCTTTAAAAGTGTATGATGCTATTGGGAGGGAAATAACAACATTAGTGAACGAAGTGAAGGAAGCAGGAATATATTCTGCTTCGTTTGATGGATCGAAGCTTTCGAGTGGGATCTATTTT
>CAYPEM010000096.1:0-7184 GCA_964409765.1 uncultured Chitinophagaceae bacterium | reverse complement strand
GATCCGCCTGTCCAAGTGAGCAAAACACTTTCTTTCTGCCGTGAATTATAAAGGGGCGAAATAACAGGCTGCTGCACACTAAAAATTCCAGTGCGTGTTTTATGATCGCCCCACGATTCAAATTCATGGTTGCTAGGAAGAACAAACTGACTTCCTTCAGACGATTCATTTGGGGATTCGACAAGCGAAACAACTGTTTTAACTTTTTTCAGGGCTTCGGTATATCCGAAATCAGGAGCTAAATGATAGACAGGATTCGAATCAAAATGTACAATTACTCCGACATTTCCATCATTCATCCTGGAAACCAATGTTTCCCATTCACTCTTTGTTGAATGCGAAATATGTTCAACTGCTGTTTTCTCTTTATTATAGAGTGCAGAGTTTCCGAGAATTTCATTTAACACATTAACCGCAATATGAACCGATTCCGGCAGACCATTCCCAGCATGAATAATTGATTTCCCTTTATTCTCACCAAGATCAATTACCAATTGTTTCAGGATGGCTGAGTCAACAGAATATTTTACTGCAAATTCTTTGAGCGAAATTTTTCCTGTCGGTTTGAATTCGTTGATCAATGCAAGTACAAATTCCAACTGCTGATCGGGACGAACTTTCAAACGATAATCTGCATTCATTGCAGTGGAACTCATCGTTCCGTCTGCGGAATACAAACGGTTGAAATTCTTTGTCTTGTCAACATTTCTATTTTCAGCAAACATTCTTGTCTGCTCAGGCATGTTCCCTTCGTATCCAAGAATATCCGATTCGAGCGTGAGTATGATCTTTGCTTCATTCCATTTGATCAACGGAACAACAGTTCCTCCCGTCGATTTCATCCATGCAGATTTTCGATTGAGATCGTTGAACAACTCATACGAATAGAATTTCGCTGTCGGATACTTTACTGTGAAATCATTAAATACTTTTTTTGTCGTCGGAGAAGTCACCGTATGCGAAATAACTGCGATCTCTTTTCCCTCTTTCACTGCGGCGGATAATGCACCAATGATCTTTGCATCAATTTCTTTCCATGAACTTTTCGACAGGATCCCTGACTCAACCAACATCGGATCTTTCAAACGTTCCGGATCGTACAGATTGAGAATGCTTGCCTGACCTTTTGATGTGATCTTTCCTTTGTTTGTGGGATGATCGGGATTTCCATCGATCTTAATGGGACGACCTTCACGGGTCTTTATAAGAATACCGTATTCTTGTCCGTTCTCAACTAATGTTGAAGCATAATAATTTGCAGTCCCAAGAGTGATCTCTTCCGGTTTTTTTGTATAGGGGACAATTTCACCTTTATCTCTGTAATTGGTACACCCGGCAGCAGCAAACGCTGCTGATGCAGAGACCAATGCCAAAAACTGTTTCCGGTTGATGGGAGACATTGAATCAATATCAAAGTCGCCGGTAACTTCTTTTGCAAACTCACGCGCTTTATCTTCATTCAAAGAAGGATCGTTGTGATATGCGCGAAGACTCTTCCAATATTTCGATTCGTTCATATTTTTATCGTTCGAAGTTTCCATTGTTACTTTCTTTTCTCCCGTTTCACTGCCATCGGATTAATAGTGATGTTGACGTTTGACTGAGGATTCTTCGATCCATTTTGATCCTGAGAATGTGCGAATAGTTTGAACGGAAGCAAACCCAACACTCCGGCACTGATCGCATTTACTCCTGCTTTTTTAAAAAACTTTCGACGTTCGGTATTGGTCTTCATACGGATTATAATTATCGGTGACAGGCGAAACAGTTTTCCGGACCTTTTTTGATCCCGGGAATACTTGCTAAAATTGTCGGAGCATTGCGGTGGCACGTAATACAATTATTCATCGTCCACGAACCTGCCTGTTTTACCACATCCATTTCCTGAATATTGCCGTGGCATTGCTGGCATGGAATGTTTTTATTGACGTGAACACTATGATTGAAATATGCGTAATCGGGCACTTTGTGTATTCGTTTCCATGGCATCAGTTTCCCTTCATTGAAGTATTGCGTCAAACGGATGATGTCTGGTTTGTTCTTTCGGGCGATGGTATGACAGTTCATGCATGTATTCAGCGGCGGGACCATTGCATGGCGCGATTTCGATGCACCGGTGTGACAATATTGACAATCGATTCCCATTGTTCCCGCATGAACTTTATGCGAATACGGAATTGGCTGTGTCGGAGCGTATCCTACACCATCGCGCTCGGCACGGGAGACATAAAATGTAAACGTCAACGAGGCAAGAGCAACAAAAATAATTATAGGAAGGCGAATCTTGAGAAAATAATCAAGATATGACTTGTTCATTATACGAACCTACATTCAAATGATTGTGAGTTATCCAACGCTGTTTGGAATTGAGAATTGAGTATTCCGCAGGTTGTACCAATCTTCATCAATAAACTGTTTTAATTATTGGTGATATATAGTAGCGTTGTTTTTAGGGATTGTTGCGGGGCCGAAGGGACTCGAACCCTCGACTTCTTGCGTGACAGGCAAGCGCTCTAACCAAACTGAGCTACGACCCCAAAGTAAAACGCCTCTTTTTTGCCATTTTTTAAATCTTTTTTTGTTACTTCCTAAATTACTGTAAGGTAAAGTGTTAGGTAACCTGTAAGGCATTAAAAAGTGTTACAAATATAATACATATCACCCTTGGATGCAAGATGTACTTTGCATTTTATTCGAAAAATTTTCAAAACTTATCTCTTGCATTGCAATTTTCATATCAGATTCCAAAGCTCCGATATATAATTCCGTCGTCATCGTGTTCGAATGCCCCAGGATCAATTTAATTGTGTTCGTCGCAACACCCCTTGATTTCAATCGCGAAGCAAATGTTTTTCTCAGCGAATGAAAAGAGACTTTCTTAGTTATTCCTGCCTCTTTTAAAGCCCGGTTAAAAACTTTGGTGAAATAATTTTTTGAAAACCTTTTTCCATGCGGGTTTACGAAAAGATATACCGATGTATAGTTACTGTCTGTGTTGAACCGCTTAATCTCTTTTATCAGTTCTATTAATCCATTGTTCAACGGTATATATCGTTCTTTCGAATATTTCGTCTGATGATACTCTGAGTTCCGGATGAGAATCCAATTGTTTTCATAATCGACATCACTCCACATCATATTTGTCACTTCGTCGCGCCTCATTCCCGTATGAAGGGACATCAAAACTCCAAATTTCCCAAAGTCGCTTGATATATTTTTGAGAATCTCTTCAATTTCATAGTCCTCAATTACTGCCGGTGGACGATGCGATGACGGAAGCGATTTTACTTTTATCAGTGGAGATTCTTTGATGTAATTTTTATATGCAGCTCTTTGCAGACTTGCTTTGACTGTCCTCAAATATGTATTCAGCGTATGTATCGATAAATTTTTCTTTTTAAGGAAAGCGATGAAATCATAGCCATGATTTATCGTAAGATCATGCAGGTATACTGAACCTGTAGATTGAATGAATAAATCTAACCCTATTCCCGTTAATTGTACGGTGTTGGCAGCAAATCTATTTCGAATAGTGCTGATATCGGTGTGTTTCCAGTCAATAATATTGATTGGAATAATATTATTAACGGGATCCAGCTTTTGAAGTGTCGCCAGGATAGGAAATTGGATTCCAAGAACAGTAACGACAAAATAATTTTCAAAATACTGAATTTTTATTCTTTTGAGACGCTCAAGGAGATTTAGTTTATCAAGAACGATCGATCTCGTGAGATTAAGCTTATTAACCACCTCATCCACGATGATCAAAACTTCCTTGGGTTTTAAAGTGACGCAATCATCGCCGACCATTACGGTCGATTCAATTTCGCCAACTTCATTTAAGCAATAAGTGAACAAAGAGCTCAGGTGTGAATCCCTGAGTAGATCGGGAGTAAAAATATCCCGGAACTGCATAAAACTCTCCGCTACTCGATCCCGGCCCCCCAAGAGTAAGAGTATAAGATATGTGTTGTTTTTGGAAAAGTGTTTATTACTCTCTTCAAAAAAAGAGTAATTTTTTAAGTCCCTGAGTAACTCTAAATGAAAGAAGTTTTTTTAACGGTATTCCTTCTATTCCTGCCTTTCATCAATGCTAATTTACGAAACGATCAATGATCAACGCAAGAGAAATATTAATTTCTTTGATTTCGGAATTCAAAAATATTTCTTGAAAATCCAAGAAGTAAAATTGTATAACAAATATTTACAGAGAAAGGTTTTTCATTCCAACATTTGCATAAATGTTCTTGGAATAGTATTGCCTAATTATGAGTAAATTCTCCTTGGACGAAAGAACATTGATCACGATTATGATTTATAATTCCTTTAGGCATTGGGCACGATCTGCTGTAAGCAGGCTTGATCATCTGCTTGCAGCCAGCTTGTAGCGCGCTTGTAGCCCACCATGTAACTCTGAAGGTAGCACTACAAGTGATACTACGTCAAAGACATGTAAAATATCCACGTCCTATATTTTTGTGACAGTAGCAGAATAAGGGTAATATTTCGTTGCAATAGAATGGGTTGATCTATTTACAAAATGGGGTTTCTAAAACGAGTGTTTGTGAACGAGAATAAATATATGATCCCTTAGTGTGACACTTGTTGTGCTTGAGAAAAGAATTAGTGTACAGCCCTGTAATTTCCAAATCAATTTTTCTCTCTTTTCGTTACACCAAACTTTTTCTCTTCCAACAAATGTAAGGCATTGCTTGCGAAAGAGAGTTCCATAAACCATAGATAAAATTATCTTTTGATGGTTATATTCTACATACCAAGGAGTGGATGATACCGAAGTTGATAGGTATGAAGATGCAGATTACTTTAAATTCCTAAACGTATAATTTACTAAAATGAAATACATTCACACCTACTGTAAAGATTGCAAGACGTATCCAAAGACTGTTTGAGAAGGTAGGAACATAATTCATGTATCAGATGATATTCTAACTAATGCAGTTACTATACAGATTTGGTTAGATACTGTTTCATCTTTAGCTTCATGTGTTTTTAAGAACACTTTCATTAGAATATATTTTCTATTTCTTTCTCTCCTATAATGATAATCTGATTGTTATACTGCTTGATGTTGAAGTGCACATTTTTTTTCCAATTCATTGAGTAAACTTATTACATGATTCGAGTAATCATAAACTTTTTCTGCAGATTGTTGTGCCTGCTCAATTTTTCCTTGATTGTAATAATGCACTACTTCTTTAACAAGATTGTGCATCTTCTCATGTTCAATACCTAATTTTACAAAGGAATCTACATGACCACAGGTACGATTGCCATCGTTATAATACCATTTCCCTAATTTGCAATCACGATGCGAAACCAGGTCTTTTTCTTCAATACTTTCTCTACCCATTAACAACTTTTGTACACGCATACGCCACATTTTATGTGCATTTTTAGCTGCTTCAAAATCAAATGCAGATGATCTCTGCAAACTTCCATTTTGATTAACTAATAATGAGCTTTTTTTAACTGTGTACCGTTGTTCATTTTTTTCTTCACCCAATTGAAATCGTTCTATAAGCTGTTGAAGGTTTTCAGTCAACCTGTTAAGATCCTCAGCAGTGCGGGCAATTTGCTGAGTTGCGCTCGCCGTTTCCTGAGTGACCGTGCTGATCCCTTCCACATTCTTTGAGATCTGTTCACTGGCGGTTGATTGCTGCTCACTTGCCGCAGCAATTTGTGTCACTTTATCAGTTACTTCTTGAGAGATCGTCTCTAGTTGGTGTAATGATTTGCCAGCTTTGTCAGCCAAATCAATACCTGACGCAACTTCTTTAGTACCTTCTTCCATAGATACAACTGCACCCTTAGTGTCTGCTTGTATCTGTTTGATCATTGTTGCAATTTCTTTGGTAGCTTTCGTTGTTCGTTCAGCAAGTTTCCGCACTTCATCGGCGACAACTGCAAATCCCCTTCCTTGTTCTCCGGCGCGTGCCGCTTCAATTGCTGCATTTAATGCAAGAAGATTGGTCTGGTCTGCTATATCATCAATGACCTCGATAATTTCTCCGATCTGATCACTGGAATTTCCTAAGGCACGAACTGTTTCTGCAGATTTATTGACAACATCAGCAATTCGTTTCATTCCTTCAACCGTATCTCTCACCACTTGTCCGCCGGCTTCTGCCGCTTGTTTTGCATGCTTTGCTGTGTCTGCAGCGTCACTGGCATTGCGAGAATTTTCTATGATTGTTTTTGTCATCTCTTCTACTGCGCTGGCAACCTCACTTGCCTGCGATGATTGTTCTTGCGATCCTGCAGCCATTTCTTCTGTGCTTGAACTTATTTGTGTTGTAGCACTGGCTACTGCTGCCGAGGCTTCCCCGACACGCATTATAGTCTCACGAAGGTCTTTAATCATTTTATTAAATGCCATTCCCAATTCACCAATTTCATCATTCAGCGTAACATTGACCTGTTTTGTCAAATCACCTTCAGCCATCGAAATAGCCACTGCATTCAACTCTGTGATAGGAGTTGAAAATCGTTTTGAGAACAATGCAACAAAGATAACTGCAATCACAATGGATGTAACAGAAACTATAACCAACGTCCGTAAATTGGATGAGACTGCTTCATCGGTAAATTCTCCGGTATAACTTCCTGCAACAACAATGTAATCCAGTGGCTTAAAATAGGTGAAGACCGCGATTTTTTCACGTGCTTCCGATTCACCAGCCTCTTTATTGACCCAATCATACCGAACCACTCCGACTTCATTCTCATTCAATGCATGAGCTTTTTGAACAATCTCTTTTGCGAAGTCGTAACTAAAGACGTTCTTTCCTTTTTTACTCGGGTGAACAATAAGAGTCCCCTCGCTATTCATCACATAAATATAACCGGTCTCGCCAAGTTTTATTGAAAGGAGATCTCCTTCCAGATGGGATATTCCCTGACCGCTTTCATGGTTTGCTTCAACCATCCTGACTCCTATCCGTGCAACAGGACCAAGGTCCTTTGCAATGATCGAATTGATCGAGCTGATAAATCCAGACTGCGTGATGATACCGACTGCGATGAGCGGAATAATTACCATTGCACTGGCTACAACAATCAGTTTATTCCGGAAATTTAATCTGATACTTTTCATAAATATTAACCCTGCCAAGATATTATTGTTAAAAAAATTAAACCCATTTTCATAGTAATTTCATTCTTTC
>CAYPEM010000095.1:0-7852 GCA_964409765.1 uncultured Chitinophagaceae bacterium | reverse complement strand
ATGCGCACGTTCGTGAAACTGCGTCAGTGGCTTTCGTCTCATAAAGAGTTGGAGCGAAAATTGGATTCGATGGAAAAGAAATACGACGGGCAATTTAAGGTTGTGTTTGAAGCGATTCGGTTGTTAATGAAGGAAGAAGTAAAACCAAAACATAAATTAGGATTCTAAATGGCAAAAATAGAAAAAGAGACCAAAACAAAAGAACCCGAAAAGAAACTGACGTGGAAAGAGAACATGACCGCACAGATCAAAGAGTTCGTGATCGTCTTCGGCGGATTTTTGCTGCTCAATAATTTTGTCATTGCATCGTTCCTTGTCCCGACCGGTTCAATGGAAAAAGAAGTGCTGACCGGCGATTTTTTGATGGTGAACAAATTCATCTATGGACCATCAACTCCCCGCAACATCATGTTCACCGATATCCGGTTGCCGTGGACAACCCTTCCCAGTTTCAAGGATGTTCAGCGCGGCGACGTGATCGTATTTGAATTTCCCGGAATGAGAGAAGAGGTAAAGCCGGACGCATTCACATTTTATCTAAAACGTTGTATGGCACTCGGCGGCGACACGCTTGAGATACGAAACCGCGTTGTGCATATCAACGGACAACCGGCACCGATTCCGAAGAACATGTTTTTCGATCAAATGCGGATCATTCCTCCATCGTATCAGGATGAGCGTTCATTTCCGCCAACTTCGGGATTCAATGAGGATAATTACGGACCGCTTGTTGTTCCGAAAAAAGGAATGACTATGAATATTACCGCAAATAATTTTGCAATGTGGGAAACATTCATTAAGCGCGATGGACATTCTCCTGCGTTAGGTTCAGACGGTACCATAACAATTGATGGAAAAACAACAAACACGTATGTTGTTGAAAAGGATTATGTCTTCGGAATGGGAGATCACCGCGATAATTCGCTTGATAGTCGTTTCTGGGGTTTCATTCCGCGCGAGAACATTGTCGGCACTCCGATGTTTGTCTATTTTTCGGTGCAGTTGACGGATGAATACCGCGCTGAACTGGCGATGCAGGGAGAATCGATGAGAATGGAATGGATCTATACAACATTTTCAGGACACAACATTATCCTTGATATTTTGACAAAGATCGTCGTTACCGTATTCAATCCTGAAACGATCCGTCTTGGCCGAATCGGTACGGTTATCAGTTAGGATTAAATAACAATGTGGCGAAAGATCCGCGACGGAGCGATCATCGTTTTTTCAACGCTGCTGTTTGCCGCGTGTTTAAAATCGTGTGTTGTTGATGCGTATAAAATTCCAACTGCATCAATGAGTGAAACGCTTGTTGTAGGCGATTATCTTTTAGTGAATAAGTTTATCTACGGCGCGCGGACACCGCAAAAATTCCTGTATATTTCTATCCCCCATGTTCAATTCCCCAAAGCGTCTGATGTTCACCGCGGCGATGTGATCGTGTTTGAATTTCCGGGAGAGCCAAACGAGGTGATCCAGGTGCGAAATTTGTTCCTTGTAAAACGATGCATAGGTCTGCCGGGTGATACTATTGAAATCATAAATGGAACGGTTCGTGTGAATGGATTAACTGCTCGAGGTTTGAATAATGCGTCGAAAGATTTTCCAGCGACAATCGTCCCGGCAAAAGGAATGACGATCGATCTTGATTCGGCATCATTTTCCCGATGGAAAGTGTTCGTACAACGCGAAGGTAGTTCGATCGATCTGCGGAACAAGACAATCGTGATCGATGGGCAGGAATCTTCTTCATACATCGTGAAAAAAAATTATTTTTTTGCACTTGGGGACAATATCAACAACAGTTCAGACAGCCGTGCATGGGGATTCATCCCTGAAGAATATATTGTCGGAAAAGCGATGATGATCTATTGGTCAAAGAATGATGATGGAATTCAATGGAATAGGATCGGAACGTTGATACGATAATCATGGCAAGTCTCTATTTACATATTCCTTTTTGCGAACACAAATGCATCTACTGCGATTTCTATTCCATTGAGAATATGAGTTCGATGGATCATTTTCTTTCTGCATTGGAACTGGAGATCGTTCGCCGTGCTGAGATGTTTTCCTCCGAAGAAACGATTGAGACGATCTTTTTCGGCGGCGGAACACCGTCGCTGCTTTCCGCTCAGCAGTTCGAAAAAATATTTTCTCTTATCCATAAACATTTTCGAATTCAATCGGATGCGGAAATTACTTGCGAATCAAATCCCGGAACGGTAGAGCTGAATAAGCTGAGCGAATTCCGTGCTGTCGGATTCAATCGAGTCAGTTTCGGCATTCAGTCATTCCATGATGACGATCTGAAATTTTTGACCCGCATCCATTCCGCTGAAGAAGCGGAGCGTGCTGTTGAAAGTGCGTATCGCGCAGGTTTTGAAAATGTCAGCTGCGATCTGATCTTTGCCTTGCCGAACCAAACCCCATCGCGGTGGAAAGAGAATCTCCGCCGTGCAATTGCGCTGCAGCCGAAACATATCTCTGCGTACGCGCTGATCGTTGAAGATCAGACACCGCTGGCAACAATGGTAAAGAATAAATTGGTTGCTCCGCTGCCGGATGAAGAGGATGCAGAATTATATGAGATCACGATCGAAACGCTCCGTTCAAACGGATATGAACAGTACGAAGTTTCCAACTTTGCACAGCCGGGGTTTTTATCGAAGCATAATTTTAATTATTGGAATCATGCAAATTATATCGGACTAGGTCCCTCCGCACATTCATTCTGGAAAAACTCTGCTACAACCGGGAAACGGTGGTGGAATGTTCGGAGTATTCAAAGTTATTGCGAAATGCTGAACCGCGGAGAATTTCCTGTTGTTGGCGGGGAAGAGATCGATCACGATAAATTCTTTAACGAAGAAATATTCTTAGGGCTGCGAAGCACGGGAATCGATCTGAAAAAACTTCGCCTTTCGTATGGGACCGACCCTCTTGGAAAGCATCACGCAATAGTAAAGGCGTATGAGCGTGAAGGATTACTTTTGCACACCAATGAAAAGATCGTTCTCACTGCAAAAGGATATGCTGTCTGTGATGAAATTGCAGCTGCATTGATCTTCTAAAAATGTATCTCCAGTGCAATTCCTGCCTTACCGTAACTAAAATTTGGATTTATAGAACTGATCGATACTGGTTGAACTCTGTCGACTGCCGGACTTGTTGAATAATCCTTATAGGTCATTGATCCAAGATTGAAACTGCTGATCTTTGAATCAGCCATAAAGAAATATGCGCCGTCTATTCCAATAGAGACAAACTGAGTGACATGCTGCTGCAGCGTAAAGAAGACCAATCCTGTAAATTGTGAAAGAGCGATTGAACGACTAGGTGTTGCATTGTAATGATAGTAATCGCTGAATCTCCACTCGGTCGTGATGTCGCTGTTTCCGACTCCCGCTCCGAATGAATACGTTCGATCGTTATTATCCGGTTTGAGGGATGAATAAGAAACGTGCACACCGTACGTGAGAATAGAATGTTCAACGTCGATGGTTGTGCTGACATAGTACGGTATTGAATAATTCTTGTAGGCTTGAAACGACGACGGAGCACCGATCAGTTTCCCTATCGTTGAAACGGTAATGCCGAATGCGATCTGTTCGTTGAATGAACGTTCAACCTGTATCATCACACCGCTGCCATTCGAATTATTTTCATCGTCTGAAGAAAAGAGTCCGCTGTTATAATTATTCGATTGAAATCCCTGTTCGCGCAATTGCTTTTTCAGTTCATCATTTCCGGTTGATGTAAATAACCCAAACGAGAATCGTGCCCTGTAGGTGGAAGCGGGGAAAAGCAGCGGTTGATCGATCTCATGCGATGCAGGAGTCGGCGTTCCGAAATTATAGGTAAAGCCGAGCCAGGGGAAAAACGGAAATCCTTCTCCGCTGTTTGTATTGCCGAGCCGCATAAATCCGAGATCGGCCGCAAGTTTATCTCCGAAGAACCGCACTCCAAAACTATACAGAATTGAATTGGAGAAGATCCAATTTTCAGTGATGAGTTTAACGGTGTTGGATGTTTGCAGTTCTCCGCCGATGACAAAGAGCGAATTTTGATCCTGCTCGGTTGGAATGCGGGCGGCGATGGTCAGTGATCCTTTTTCATTTCCAAAGGTTGCGGCTCCATATAGCAATGACGATCCCTTCTCACTCCCTCCGGCGCCGAGGTACACACCTCCGACAGCGACCGACGTGTTAGTGGTATTCAACAGGGTTACCTTAGGTGCAAAGTAAAACAATTGATTATTTGAACCGGGAAAGATCGACATACCTCCTGCAACCGATAGGATATTTCCGACGCCAAAGGCCAATGTCGGGAAAAAAATCTCATACGCTGAAAAATATCCGTTTCCGCTTCCGATCGGTCGCGCAGTCGGCATTAAGAACAACCGCGTGCGGTTTGGATCGATGATCGTTCTTTTCTTTACGGTGTCAATGCCCGAAAAACCGGCTTGATACGGAAATTTAAATCGAATTTGTGTGTGGGCAATTCGTGCGGTGACTCCGCCGAGCGTACGGAAATCAATCCCTAAAGAGTCTTCGCTCATCATTGTTCCGATCAGTGAAGAACCATCTTTTAATTCAATTTTTGTAACGAGTGAATCCGGTGTTGCCGGTTGAGCATGAATGATGGAGATGACTGTAATAAAAACAAAGAGAGATAAAATTTTTTTCATAGTGGAGGCGATTTTGATTGATGCAATTGGAATAATCTCCTTCAAATAACAGAGAAAAGCAACATTCAGGCAGTGACTCATTTTAAACATATTGTTGTGGTAAGCGAAGTCGAACCACGAAAATTATAAAGCCATTACCATCATTCAAAAAACGAACTATTTTGAATGATGCATCGTCTAAAAAGCGATCATGGGCTCCTTCATGACCGCAGAGCCGCTCTAAAGATGGAGTGTTATTTTCTTTTGAAAATCGGCACTTTCAAAGTATATTTATGCACTATAGATGTTAGCGTACGTTGTTTTTCCCACAAAAGAGGTAGTAATGGAACATACTAAATTGAATAAAGTCGTTGCCGGATTCGTTTTTCTGTCAACGTTGATCGCATATATTTTGACCCTAGCCGATACGGTTGTTTTCTGGGACGTTGGTGAGTTTATTTCTGCCACATATCTTCTGCAGGTACCGCATCCGCCGGGATCACCGTTATTTTTACTGGTTGGAAAAGTGATTGGAATGGTTCCATTCTATAGCGATCCTGCAGTTCGTATCCATTTTATCTCCGCTCTTTCCAGCGCGTTGACAGCAATGTTCTTATACCTGTCATTGGTGAAGCTGATCATTTTATGGCGTCCGCGCACCGATGACCCGTGGAATAAGATCTCTCTCTATACTGCAGCAGCTGTCGGAGCATTCTCGCTTTCGTTCAGTACAACATTCTGGTTCAATGCGGTGGAAGCAGAAGTGTACGGAATCAGTATGTTGTTTGTCGGATTGGTAACATGGTTATCGCTTCGCTGGAATGAACGTGCAGATTCTCCGACGCATCAGCGGTACATCTTCTTGATCGCATATTTGATAGGATTGTCGCTTGGTGTCCACTTGCTGGCACTGCTGGTGATCTTCCCGTTCCTGATTATTGTTTTTTTCCGTCGATATGAATTTTCAATTCTCAATTATATTATTTTTGGAGCAGTGGCCGTCGGGATCTTCGCCATTGTCTATCCCGGAATTGTCAAAATGCTTCCGAACCTGCTTGACGGCGAATATGCCATCGGCGGCGGAGCGGAATCAAAAAGTATTTTCTGGACGATGATCCCGATCGGAGCGATCATCGCCGCGATCTACGGTGTATGGTATTCGGTTAAAAATAAAAAAGAGTTATTGAATCTTGCATCATTATCGTTTCTGTTGATCATTCTGGGATACTCGACCTACACCATGGTGATCATCCGCGCGAACGCAAATACACCGATGAATGAGAACGATCCGAGCACATTGAAAAAACTCGTTTCCTATCTCAATCGCGAACAGTACGGCGATTCGCCCATCATGAAACGACGCCACAGTCAGGAACCTCAGCATCAGGGCATTTACACGAACTATAAAAGCGATTACGATTATTTCATGCGTTATCAGATGTACGATATGTTCGGACGATATTTTCTGTGGCAGTATGCCGGACGAGAAGGAGATTTCCAGGGAGCCGAAGTGAACTGGAAACAGTTATGGGGTATTCCGTTGTTCTTCGGTCTGTTCGGAATTTTTTATCATTGGAAAAAAGACCGGAAAATGTGGTGGGTCTTCTTCAATTTCTTTTTGCTGATGGGCTTCATTATGGCGGTCTATTTCAATATGCAGAACCCGCAGCCGCGCGAACGTGATTATTTCTATGTCGGTGCGTTCTTTGTCTTCTCCATCTGGATCGGAATCGGTACGATCGGATTCATTGATACGGTCCGCGATGCGATAAAGAGCGATCAATTGAAAAAATATATCTCCATGGCGGCGTTATCCTTCGCTGTAATCTTTGTTCCGATCAACATGGCATACACCAACTTTAAAGTATCGGACAGAAGCGGCGATTATGTTGCATGGGATTATTCTTACAATCTCTTACAATCATGCGAACCCGATGCGATCCTTTTCACGAACGGAGATAACGATACATTCCCGTTATGGTATCTGCAGGATGTTGAAGGTGTCCGCCGTGATATCCGGATCGTGAACCTGAGTCTGGTGAATACCTCATGGTATATCCGCCAATTGAAACATCAGGAACCGTTTGGGGCAAAAAAAGTAGCGATCAGTTTAACGGATCAAGAGATCGAGCAGATCGGACCGATGCAGTGGGAACCGAGAGAAATGACGATCCCAGTTCCGGGTGAAATAATGAAGGAATACGAACAATTCTCGGATAAGCCGAAACAGCCGCAGATGAAGAAGGATACGGCTGTAAAAGCCGGAGAAGTTCGTTTTGTACTTCCGAACACCATGTCATTCCCGCAGGCAGGCGGACAAGTGATCAAAGCGATCCGCGCACAGGATATCATGGCATATGATATTATCCGCTCCAACAATTGGGTCCGTCCGATCTATATGGCGGTGACTTCAACACCCGATTCGAAGATCGGTCTTGACCGTTTCTTCCGTATGGATGGTTTGGCTATGAAATTGATCCCGTACGCCGCACCGTCGGATGAAGGTGTCATCGATCCGAACATTCTTTCCGCTAATTTGTTGAATGAACCTGCTGTGCCGAACTTGAATTTTCAGCGCGGATACCGGTATCGCGGTCTGCAGGATACCACTGTGCATTATGACGAGAATGTCACACGGCTGGCAATGAATTATCGAAATGCATTCATGAGATTAGCACTGTACTATATCAACACCGCGCATGAAAATACCAAAGCAGTTGCAACGCTGGATTCAATGATGTCAAAATTACCAATTTCGGTTCTTCCGATGGATTATCGTGTTGAGTTTGATATAACCAACTTCTATAATTTTGCCGGTGCGAAAGAACGGTATGAGGAAATGACGCAGAATCTTGAAGCCAAACTGCTTGATATCGTTTCAAAACCGGGATTGGAACCGTTCACGAATCAATATCATCCGTATTATATGCTCTACACGATGTATCAAAACCGCGGACGATATGATAAAGCGATGGAGATCCTCGACCGGATCAGCACGACCTATGCAACCACGCAGGGATTACCGCAATGGGTGGAGATGCAAAAAGGACAAATGCAGGCTCAAATGGCATTGAGCAATGCAGGTAAAAAAGATACCGTCGCGAAGAAATAGTTCGTGAATACGATAATACAAGAATGACGAAAAAGGGTGAAGGACATTCTTCATCCTTTTTTTACTTT
>CAYPEM010000094.1:0-8187 GCA_964409765.1 uncultured Chitinophagaceae bacterium | reverse complement strand
TGCTGTTTGTTTCTCCTAATGTCTTTGTCATCTCTTCTACTGCTGTGGCAACTTCACTTGCTTGTGAGCTTTGTTCCTGAGCTCCTGCTGCCATTTGTTCTGTGGATGAACTGATCTCTGTGCTTGCGCTGGCGACTGCTGATGATGCTTCAGATACTTGCACAAGTGTCTCTTTAATTGAAAGAACAAACTTGTCGAATGAACGCTGCAACCCACCGATCTCATCTTTACGTACACTGTTGAACTGGCTGTGAAGATCCGCATTATCAATGTTCGTGATCAGTTCATTGACAGGGTTGGCAATCATCCGGGAAATGAAGAAACCCAAACTTAGCGCTAAGAGAACACCTACTGTTAAAACAGATAGAATAAGAGTAATTGATTTGGATGATGAAACATCTGTTGCAACATCCAAATCATCAGCAATTTTTGCATTCACATCTATCAATGCACGCAATGATTTGCGAGATACTGTTAGACTTGAGCGGGCTTTCCCATCGAATGTTTTAAGTGCTTCCACTTTTTCGCCATTCAAATACATTTTTATTGCAGCATCTCTTGAAACTTTATAATCATTCCAATTTGATAAAAATATAGGTAGCAGTTCTTCTTCCTCTTTAACAAGAACTGTCTTGCTGTACTTTACTATCAATTCATCTACGTTTTTTGATTCATCATTCACTATTTTTAGATATTTATCTTGCTGTTCTTTTGTTGTGGCTGCTAAAAAATTCCTCATATCTCCTCGTGCGATCAACAAAGAAGCGTTTGCATAACCAAGATCGCGAATTGGAATTAGTCTGTCTTTATATAACGAGTCTTGATTTTCCATAATAGTGGAAGTGGAGTCATATCCCACATATCCGATCACAGCTGCAACAAATGCGATCAAACCAAAGCTTGAAATAAGTTTTGTGCTAATTTTAAGATCTAAGAACCATTTCATAGAATACTCCATTTAAATTAAGCGTAATAAATATGGTATTGCCCAAGCGGATAATTGTTTAGTTCATTACTTTTTCCGAACTCTGGTGTTCTGTTTCTTGCAGAACAGTTGAGTTTTTTGATGATAAAAATCGAACAGTTCCCGATTCTAAACTATAGACTGCGCCAACAACCGCAAATTCATCCCGCTCAATCATTTCATGCAACACTTCGCTTTGTTCTTGAACTTGCTTCACCTGTTCACGGATGTTTTCCTCAACACACGCATTTACCAAAGCTCCATCTTTTAGCGTGGCTGAAGCCCGTACTTTCACTCGAAAAACCGATGGTTGAATCCGTTTCACTAACGATGCAATATTTGGGGGGACGACTCCTCCCTGAATTGTCGCTGCAATTGCTCCACAGCTTTCATGTCCCAGAACAATCAATAACGGGGTGTGAAGGTGTTCAGCAGCATATTCAATACTTCCAAGTGCGAGTGAATCAACAACATTTCCTGCAATTCGAACAACAAATAATTGTCCTAGCGATTCATCAAACAATAATTCCGGAGGAACGCGAGAATCCGAACAACATAAGATGATGGCAAAAGGATGCTGAGCCTTTGTCAACTCAAAACGTTGATGCACATAATCTTTTACCGCCGTATGCCCAGAAATGAAACGGGCATTCCCTTCTAATAATCGAATAATCAGTTCATGGGAATCGGACAAATTTGTCCGTAATTTGGTTTTCGGTGATTCGGTGTGTTTTGATTCTAGTTTGTCTTGGTGGGTCGCAGTGTGAGGTGCAACCTTGTGTGAAGTATTTTCTGAGGAAGCTTTTTTGCTTTGTTGTTTTTCATTCATCTCCGATTTGATCTCGTTGACGATGTCTGCAACTTTTTTTCCTTCTTGAGCGAAACCGTCGTTCAGATAGATGAACGTGACGATGATCGCTCCGAAAATCCGTTTCATATTCGTATTCCTTACCAAAATAGTAGTGCCTAGTGCATTGACTTACGCTTTCTTCATTTGCTTTACACATGCTACAAGACCGGTATCGATCTTCATAATGTGATTTTTTAACCAATCACTTAACGCATTTTGTAATTCAACAACAGTCATTGTCGTCACACCATTTTTTTCGATATCAGTCTTCATTTTTGTGAAGTACACCAAAAAATCAGCATGTGCTTTTTTATTTGCTGCCGCCGTAGGGCATTTGTATTGATACATGCAGCCTTCCTCATGAGCAAAATGCTTTGTTGCATATGTTCCGAGAAAATTAATGATGTTCAACACTTCATCTTTTGCTTTCCCCGATTTCATAGCATCGGTCAACTTATTGATCCACAGGATCAATGTTTTGTGAGCTTCGTCTACCTCTTTCACTCCCGTCGTCATCAAATCATTCCATTGCAGTGCCATTGTTGAATCCCCCAAAGAAAAACATAAATTAAAATATATCTCGTGCTGTGCATTTCTCCTCCATCGTCATCGGTTCAAATGAAAATGAAGGATGTATTCCTTTGTTTATGCAGCAATAGTTTCCAACTCAGCATGTTCTTCAGTGGTCAATACTTTTTCCAAATCCAAAAGAATAAGCAGGCGGTTTTCCAATTTTGCGATAGCAGTGATATAATCTGCATCAATACCAGCAATGATTGGCGGCGGCGGTTCGGAGATGCTCTTTTTAATCCGAAGCACTTCACTGACAGCATCAACCACAAAACCGAGAACTTTATTGTTCAATTCAACCACAATAATCCGGGAGTTTTTGTCTTTTTCCTTCCGATCCATTCCAAATCGGCGGCGAAGATCGATAATTGGTATGACTTTACCGCGAAGATTGATCACACCATCCACATATTCTGGTGTATTCGGTACACGCGTGACATCAACCATTCGGTTGATTTCTTGAACTTTTAAAATATCAACTCCGAATTCTTCTTCGCCAATATTAAAACTGACGAGTTGCAATAGCTCATCAGACATGGTCTGCTTTGATGCTGTTTCTTTTGAAGGTTCCATAGTGATTCTCCTTAAATAGGGGATAATAAATGTTGGATTTTTTTATCTCGTTTAACTTCTTTGAATGCCTTTGCATACACCGCCAGTGTTGTTCCACAACCTTCCACATTGTGAGTAAATAGTAAATAGCCATCCGGAAATGGCGGCATTGTCAATCTCCCGCCAAATTGATATCCATTGATCAAAAGTGTCCGATCAAGTAAAAACTCATCTTCCGTGTTCCATTCTTTCTTACAAAGTGGGCAGAGCTTAAAAAGTCCGGGCATATTATTCATTTCGCAGAATTGGACAGTATCATTAAATACAATGTGTGCATCTACAAGAGATATGCCAGAAATAAGTAAGCTGTATTATTGGGTAAATCGAGGATATTAGCCTTTTTTATAAACTGCAGTTATTCATCTGGAATGATGTTGGCGAATTACTTCCAGTTGAACAATATTAGACATTTAAACTAAAGAGAGCGTTTTGAGGGTTTGTTCACATTCCGGACAGTATGTGGATACAAATTGAGCATTGCTCCGTGTTGCAACATAATTTTCAACTTCTTCCCAGCTATCATCGGAGTTTCGAACATTTTTACAATATGAACACATTGGCAGCAATCCTTCCAGATTGATCACTTTCATCTCAAGAGAGAGTATTCGCTGAGCAACAAACATTTTAATGCCGATAATATCACTATCGACCGGTTTATGGAGGAAATCATCAGCTCCCGATTCCATCCCAAGAAGAAAATTCTCTTTCCCTGTGTTTGAAGTGAGCATGATGATATAAGTATATTGAGTTCTTCTTCTCGAACGAATCTTTTTGCAAAGGTCTATTCCCGATATTTTTGGCATCACCCAATCGGTGATGACAACATCGGGTTCTTTGGAAAGATATTGTTCCCACGCAATTTCACCGTTTTCTGCTGTCGTCACATCGTGTCCGAATGATTTTAAACGGGCAGTTAACGTCATTAAAGAAATAATATCATCGTCAGCAACTAAGATCTTCATAGCTTACCTCAATTAAACCCATTACAAGGGATTATCTTTTTTTCTGTTCTTAAATTCTTCAATTTGCGGTTTCATGACTGTTTCATAACAATGGGGACAAACACCATGTGAGAGCGAAGCGTTGGATTTTTCGATCAACATGGATTCAATGGAAGTCCAAGTTTTGTCTTCCTGCATGATCTTTTTACAACCAGGGCAGACATTAAACAATCCTTCAAGTTTTTTTGCATGGGTTTGTAAACGAATGGTCCGTTCCGCAACATGAAGACGTACTCGCAGCTCATCGGTATCAACCGGCTTCGTAATAAAGTCATCCGCTCCGGCATGAATACTTTCAATATAACTCCCTTTCCCTCCTAAGACGGTCAAGAAAAATATATAGGTATACGGAAAATGATTGTGATTACGGATCATTCGAGAAAGTTCCAAACCATTGATCTTTGGCATCATCCAATCGGTAATAACAATATTCGGGTTTTGCTCAACATATAAATTCCACGCCTCTTCACCGTCATGAGCAATGAGAACAGAATATCCGAACGATTTCAGTTTTTTTTCTACAACATCAAGCGCGATCTGATCATCATCGGCCATCAATATCTTAAACATTTTATCCTGCATGAATATACTCCGCTTCAAGATGATGTTGAGTCAATGCAAATTCCTTTACTAAACGATCATATATCCTTTGCACTTCATCAAATCCATTCTTCATATTTGTTCTTTCCAATGTTTCTGTGATTTCAACAATGCGCAGTGCTCCGACATTTGAACTGCTTCCCCGAAGTTTGTGGGCATGTAGATAGACCATTTCCTCATTGCGCTGAAGAATGGCATTCTGAATTTGCTCCATAAGAACACTGCTATTTTGAATATATGATGAGATCAAATTGTTCAGCCAGCCGTCTGTTTGTTCTTCTCCCAGAGATCGTAATTCATCCAAAATGTCGGTATTGAGAATTGGTTTCCCTGTCACATCAGTTGGAATATCCTGACCACTATGAAGACCTATTGGCTTCACCCATTTTGTCAATATTTGTTCCAATGATTTCAAGGAAATTGGTTTAGACAAATAATCATTCATTCCGGATTGAAGGCATTCTATCACATTCTCTTTTACAGCATTCGCAGTTAATGCAATAATTGTCGTACGGGATTCTTTCGATTGCAATGACCTGATCCGTTTCGTTGCTTCAAAACCATCCATGATCGGCATTTGACAATCCATCAATACCAATGAGTAGGAATTTTTTGATATTTTTTCCAATGCTTCAACGCCGTTGTTTGCAACATCTGCATGAAAACCAAGTTTTTTCAGCATTTTCAATGCCACTTCTTGATTCACTTCATTATCTTCAACAACAAGTATTCTGTTCGCAGCATAATTTCGACGGTCAATTCCACTATCGTGATGAGATGTTTTAACAAACGCTTTCTGAACCACAGTATCACCGCAAAGGAAATGGATTTTCTCTAACAGTTCCTTCCGCCGTATTGGCTTCGATAATATTGCAACAGAAGTATTCTGTTCAATGCTTTCAGCCTGGCCTGACGAATATTCATTTTTTACTAGTGCTTTCATTAATACAATCTTTACTGAAGAAAAATCATTCGACTGTTGAATTCTTCGAATGAGTTCTTCACCGCTCATTTCCGGCATACTTTCATCAATCACTACGATGTCGAACGGATTTTTCTTTTCAATGGCAGACTGCAAAGTGAAAAGAGCATCAATTCCATTATCGACTACCTGGACCTGAATGGATTGCGCAGTTAAATACTCTTTAAGAATTAATCGTTGAGTTGCATTATCATCTACGATCAAGAGTCGATGTGTTCTGTTCAATTGCAGTTGAGAACGTTCTGCTACACCCGCAGTAGTATATTTGAATTGCACAGCAAAAGAAAAAGTCGACCCGATATTCGGTGTGCTCGTCAGTGATATTTCACCACCCATGAGATGAACTAGCGTTTGTGAAATCACAAGACCTAATCCGGTTCCACCATACTTCCTAGTGGTTGAGCTGTCCGCCTGCATAAACGGTTGAAATAATTTTTTTTGATCCTCCGGTGAAATCCCCACTCCAGTGTCGGTAATAGAAAAACGAAGTTGTACGGTATCGTGGGAAATGCTAACAACATCTACCGATAGTGATACTTGACCCTGTTGGGTAAATTTTACGGCATTACCAAGCAGATTTGTCAATACCTGCCGGAGCCGTACCTGATCTCCAATAACTATCTTCGGAACGGTATGTCCAATAGAAGAAATAATTTCTAAACCCTTTCCTTGTGCACGTTGCGAGAGGATTGAAACTGTTTCATCAATAACCTGTTCAAGATCGAATGAAAGAGACTCAAGTGATAATTTCCCTGCTTCAATCTTTGAAAAATCGAGAATATCATTGATGATATTAAGCAACATATTTCCGGAGTGGATGATCGTCTCAAGGAATTTTCGTTGTTCTTCATCCAATTCTGTATCGCTGAGCAATTCAGCCATTCCTATGACACCATTCATTGGGGTTCTAATTTCATGGCTCATATTTGCAACAAATGCCGATTTTAAGCGAGAACCTTCCAATGCTGCTTCCCGGGCTGCAATCAATTCTATTGCCTGTGCGTTCAATATCTCCGTTTGATGTTCAGCTCGTTCCTTTGCAGCTCGCAGATCTATTGCCTGAAGTTCTAATTCTTTAGTTCTCTCACTGACCAATTCCTGTAAATGGTCCTTGTGTAGAACAAGATTGAGAACGATATCACGTTTTTCCAAAAGATTGGCAATGTTGTTGAAGATCAAACGAAGCAGACTGTGCGATATTTCGTTGACCGATGCATGTTCTTCTTCGATTATACCGGCAAAGAAACCATAATGATTTGATCTGGTTGCTATAGGATAAAAGATATAGAGTTTGTTCGGTATCGATGTCGGGACATGAACAACACGTTTTTGTTTCGAAAGCCACTGCCGCATCGGTACAGTCAGAACATGTTCAACACCATTCATTGATTCCAATGAACCGGATTCCGGAAAAAAATATTCCGGAGTGTTGTTTGCAAAAGATGGTTCGCCCAGATAAAAACAACCGATCATAAAACGATTCACTCTCATCAATTGTTCCGCACCTGCCGCAAGGATACTTTTTTTATCCTGCTCAAGCTCGACCATTGAATGCACCTGATCGATTGAAACGACAAGATCCAGCGCATCAAGCAGCGAACGATTCTTGCTTTTCAGCATATCGATATATTCGATCTGCTGCTGCTGTGATATACGATCCTTGCCACTCACGCTTCCACCTCTTGCATTTGGGTCATGGCCAGTACCAAGTTCACTTCGTGTTCTATGACATGGATTAATTTTGATAACTGATTGAGTGAAAGATTTAACTTATGCCAGCTTTCTTTGTGCATTCGTGGAACAAACAATTCACCGCTGGTTCCATATCGTAAGGAATGTGCAACAGTATCGGCAACATGAACAATAATTGTTTCCAAAGGATATTGTTGAGCACGATATGGAGCATGGTGAAACGCCGCTACTTCCTGATAGTATTGCGGTAGTTTCCACGCATCAAATAATGCGCGACCTATTTCAGCATGGGAACAACCGATCTCATCGTATTCAATTTCGACCATTGGTCTTTTTTCTATCAATGAACGTTGCAATATTGTCTTTGATTCTTCCGGCGCTTTGCTGAACAAAACAAGTCGACCGATATCATGAAGGACACCGGCAACGAAGAATCTTTCAAATTCCGGTTCACCGATGGTTTCGGCGATAACTTTTGCACCAACGCCGCATGCTAAACTATGAATCCAGAATTTTTCCATGTTCATCAATTCACCGGGAATTCCGTTGAACGTACTCATCATTGTTGTTGCTAATGCAACATCGCGAACTTGCTGACTGCCAACTAAAAAAACCGCTTCTGAAATTGTCCCGATCTTTTGCGGAAATCCATAAAATGGACTATTCACTAGCTTCAACAACCGTGCAGAAAGCGATGCATCTTCACTGATCACATTGCTGACTTTGTGAATCGATGTGTTCGGATCATTGATCGCTTCGTTCAATTTAAAGTAGATAATTGGTATAGAAGCTGTTCCTTTAAAATCTGCTACCAATTTAGATGGGAGGAGCATTGACATTACATCCCTTCCATTTTTTTACGAACGTCCCGCAATACGGCAGAACGATGAAGTTCCTTCATCACATCCCATTCCTT
>CAYPEM010000093.1:0-8475 GCA_964409765.1 uncultured Chitinophagaceae bacterium | reverse complement strand
AGGTATCGAAGCTCCAGATTTTACAACAAACATCAACGGCTCAACTTGCGCAGGCGAACTCAGCCCCGCAAAACTTCTTATCACTTTTCCGATAAGACGTATCCAATGACGGGAGGCTTTGGTGACAAAGCCTCCCGGTTTTTTCAAAAATATATTGACACTAAATTTGGAAGGTGAGCCATGTACGCATATCAGCAAACTGTAGAAACAATGGATCCAGCTATTGGAACAGTTGTCGTACCGCGTAAGAACAATGCAGCAGATCGGTACCGAAAAGAAGAGGTCATGAATCTTTCACCGGTTCAGATCATTTGTAAACTTTATGACATAGCGATCATCGCTGCAAAGAAAAAAGATATCGAACTATCGCGTCGTGCGATCAATGAATTGATCGCTTCTTTGAATTTTGATTATGCAGAGACCTCTCTTGGATTATATCGATTATACGATTACTCCAAAAAATGTTTGCGAGAAGGTAATTCTGATGAAGCAATAAATGTGCTGCAGGAACTTCGGTCCGCTTGGGCAGAAGCTTTTCATTTGGGGAAACATACCCCTGAATAGATTAAGGAACGGGTCATGTCAAGTATAGCGAATTTACAATTTTTTTCTCAGGTAGATCAATTGGTGGCGCAATATCGAGCGAGTGTGCGCAAACCAATTGTTGCTACGGAAAATAAAAAATTGAATTTGAACAATCGACTGACCGTTCTTTCAGATCTCCGAACCAAACTTACGACTTTACAATCGACGATCGACGATCTGAGCAAGACGGGAAGTGAATCGACGATTAATGCATTTGCCGTTTCTTCAAGCAATGCCGACGTCGCAACCGGTACTGCTACATCCCTTGCGGGAGAAAGTTCACATGCGCTGAAAGTGACCCAGCTTGCCAAGAATGATACGATCGTTTCGAATAGATTAACAAGCTCGGCAACTTCTATCATTACCGCACAGGGTGCTGGTACGAAGTCTTTTAGCATTACCATTAATGGAAAAACTACTAATGTCTCGGTTAATTTGGTTGCAGGAGAAACAAATAGTTCAATCCTATCAAAAATAACAACAGCGATCAATGATTCGGATGCAGAAGTGTCTGCTTCGTCCGTTGTGGATACAACATCAACAAAACGTCTGATGTTGGTAAGTAAAACAACAGGTGCTGAACAAGCTATCTCGTTATCAAATATCTCGGGAACATTACTCGATGATTTAGGATTAACTAGCAGTGTCTTAACCGGAAGAACTCAGTCAACATCCACTACGGCAGGTTATTCTAATACCAGTATCGCGTCATTAAATTCAAAATTCAATGTTGACGGCATCGATTTTGAAAAATCAACGAACAGTGTGACAGATGTTTTGACAGGGCTTACTCTTAATTTTGCCGGAATTCAGACGGAGAGTGATGCACCGGTGTTGTTAACTGTTGCCGCTGATAAAACAAAGATCAAAGAAAAGATCAATAAGTTCATTACGGATTACAACAGCGTTATGAGCTATCTTAAGGCAAAAACAAGTACTGATGCAGCCAACAATTCTCGTCAAGTATTAGCCGGGGACTCGACATTTGTCGGACTAAAAATCGATCTGCGAAATATTGCCAGCGGTACTGTTTCAAGTGTTTTAACCGGAAATCCAAAAATGCTCACCGATCTTGGGATTGCAATCGCAAGAGATGGTTCGTTATCATTAAAAAATCCCGATCTTCTTGATACAAAATTAAGTTCGGTTACAGCAGTAGCAGATATTTTTAATTCCACAGGCGGTGTAGCAACCAGAATTCAAACAGTCTTAAAAAGAATGCTGTCGGCATCTGCCGGTCAAATGGATGTAGCGACAAAAACAACAAGCACCCAAATAACAAATTATACTGATCAGATTGCGCGATTTGATAAACGACTCGATAAGCATGTAGAAAAATATCGGGATGATTTTTTAAGATTACAAGCGGTGATGGCTCAAGTATCACAACAGCAATCAATAATATCTTCAATTACGCAAAGTTATTCGTACTAATAATGATTGATCAATGCAAGGACGCAAACAATCATGACACAAGGCATACAACAAATAGAATCAAAATCAAATGTAGTCAGCGAGGGATTCGCGAAACAATCACAGGACCAAGCAGCTCAAATTGCATTGATCCGGGAACAGAATAAAAAGCTGCATGAAGTAGTTACAGAATTGAATCAGATGATGGGAATGTCCAGCACGAAACTGTCATTTTCGGTCGATCGGGAATCAAACAAAATGATTGTTCGTGTAGTCGATGCGGAAACTCAAGAGGTCATTCGTCAAATACCATCAGAGGACGCGATCAATGTTTCTCAACATATTCATGGGTTAATGGGAATCCTTTATGACGCTTCAGCATAACAATGACGCTGTAATTGAATTTGAACATAGAAATACCGTATATTCACTTTTCGCAGAATTAGCGGAAGTGACTGAAAAACTGATAGAACAAACCGATCAGGATGAATTTACTTCCATGCAGCCGTTGGTGCAACGAAGAGAAGCATGTATCTTGCGGCTTTCTGAATTGCATACAATGGAACAGGGAAGCATGAAAATCTACGGTGCTGATGATGAACAAATGAAGGAGATCGTTGCCCGCGTAATACAATGTTCACAGAGAATGCAGTCTGTTATGGAACATAAAAGTAAATTGATCGTAACGACTTTGTCAAATCTGCAGAATCAGAAAATGTACCATCAATAAGAAGAGGAGTTGCATATGGATATCACTAAAATTGCTCAGACCCAGATCCTTCAAGAACCACTGCGAGTAAAGCAGGAGAAGGAACGTGAAGAACAGAAAAATACCAAAGAAGACTCAGTAACACTCTCTCCGGAAGCACTGGAAAGATTCAAAGCTGACGAAATTAAACGTACTGCGGCAATCGAACAACGGATCGAATCCGGATTTTATTTCAGCAAAGAGGTTACCGAAAAAGTAGCCGATGAAATATTACGCAGACTCTCACATTGATCCTTAAACTATCTGCCGGCCATGATCTCTGATGACGAAGTATTAGTAAAAGGTTTGCATATCCAGCAGCGCATCAGCAACATTAGTGCGTTATTGCACTCGCTTTCGGAACACCAAGAACGATTGACCTTGTCGTTTGATGTATATTGTTCATTGTTGAATTATACGATTCTGATGAATAATACACATCCTAACCGGGATCTACTGCTTCAAGAATTGCTGCTCAAGGAAGATCTTCTTTTTGATACTGGTAAACACCAGCTCTTTATTACTATTGATTTCTATGCTCAAAATGATTCCATAACAATTTGTTAAATGAAACAAAAGGCTAGAGAAAAAATCATTTTCTAGCTTTTTGTTTTACTATATTATCCTACCATTCAAAATACCCGTTTTCATTTCCAACTGATATTCAGACTTTCCCCATAAAAAAGGTGTTTTTTTCCATATTCTTTCAGAGTATATTTGCATAAAGAAATGAATACTTCTGAAAAAATATCAATTTTGATTGCAGATGATCATGATCTAGTCCGTCGCGGACTTGTATTGATTCTTGGGCTATTTCCTGAATTCAAAATTGTCGGCGATGTTAAAGATGGTCACCAGGCAGTTGATGCGGCTGCATCTTTACTTCCCAATGTAATCATCATGGACCTAAATATGCCCAATCTGAATGGTATTGAGGCAACCCGGATAATCAAGAAAAGGGATCCCTCGATAAAAATTCTCATAGTTTCTGCATATCAAGATGATAGCTACGTACTGCAGGTATCCCGGGGTGGAGCAAATGGTTACCTGCTAAAATCTTCTTCGCTGGATCAATTCAAAGATGCAATTCATTTCATTCTAAAAGAACGTTCGTTCTATTGCCCTCATCTGGATAAGCAGACTCTTCAAACATTATTACATCCTATCGAACTTTCTGTTCTTGATACTATTGAGCATTTAACGGCTCGAGAACGTGAAATCATTCAATTAATTGCAGATTCGAAATCCCATCAAGATATTGCTGAAAAACTTCATATTAGTGTCCGTACTGTTGATACCCACCACAACAATATTCTCAAAAAACTAGGTTTTCACGATACCGTCAGTTTAGTTACTTTTGCCATAAAAAATGGACTCGTGGTCCTTTCTAAATAAGCTTCTCATTTAATCGATTTTTAATCCTTTCTAATTTACTTCTATCTCCAATTTCTAAAAATACGTCAAATCACGTATTGTGTACAGTTGGCTAATAGTAATATCTTGTCTGCGTAATCTTGTGCACTGATTTTTTGATAAGGGATATTATTAACCACTGTGGGATTATATGCAAAAAACATTAGAAGCATTGACAACAATTTCTGCATCACAATTTACAATTCTTCTTGTGGATGATATTCCCGAAAATCTCCTATTGCTGGAGGATGTTTTCGGTGAATACAATTTGCGGACAATTTGTGCTGGGAACGGAATTGAAGCATTAAAGATTATGGAGAAAGATTCCGTTCACCTCATTATTTCGGATGCAATGATGCCGAAGATGGACGGTTTTCAATTATGTAAGGTGGTCAAAAATAATCCTGCAACTGCAAATATCCCGGTCATTATTTATACCAGCGACTATATCGATGAAGAGGATAAGGAACTTGCCCATAACATCGGTGTGGACAAATATGTCTTAAAATCAGGGAATAGCGATGGTTTGATCGATGCAGTTAAAAACCTTATTCAAAAAAAATATATTGTAAACACCGATGAAGAAAAACAATTCCAAACTCCAACATCGTTGGATGAATATACATTCATTGAACGACATGACAAGATTTTGATCAAAAAACTTGAAGAGAAAATGATGAATCTGGAAGCATATTCTCTTCAACTGCTCCATAAAAATGACGAACTTCACCGATCTGAAATCAGATATCGTTTATTATTTGAACATGCAAGTATTCCAATCTTTGTCCTGGACTCTACCGGAAAAGAGTTACTGGATGTCAATACCGAAGTGGTACATCTTCTTGGATATGATCGTGAAGAACTATTTGCGATGAAATCTCTCCCATTGGCGGAATCAGACATTCAAACTTCTCCCGTTTTTTCGCCGAACTATTCGGGTGAGTTTACAGTAACATCCAAAACCAACAAGATCATCTGTCTAGAAGCAACCGCAAGCCTTATTGATTTTGATAAAGAGAAGCGGATTCTTCTTGTTGCTCACGATGTAACAGAAAAAAAAGTACTCCTGGAAAAGATATTTCAAACAGAGAAAATATCACTGCTTGGAACTGTTGCTGCCGGTATTGCCCATGAAGTTCGAAACCCACTAGCGGGAGTGAAATTAAATCTCCAATTTCTCGAACAAAAATATGGTGATGCCCATCCCGATATTGAGACACTGCGGCTTGCAATAGAGGGAACAAAACACATTGAAAAAGTTATCGAGAACACGCTCAATATTGCTCGATCAACCGCACCGGACATCCATTATGATATGATCAACGATGTGTTAACACAATCATTGAATCTGTTAATGCTCACCGTTCATAAGAAACGAATCACAGTTGAATCTAACCTGGCAAGTGATCTGCCGCGAATTAAAATGGATTCCAAACAGATCATGCAAGTTGTGCTCAATATCCTACGAAACGCTATCGAAGCTACACCGGAAAACGGAATCATCATCATTACCAGTGACTTTGAAATGCCAAACGAAAAACAATCATCACGGATCGTTGTGACCATCCGTGACAGTGGATCAGGAATATCGAATGAGTATCTAAAAAATGCTTTCGAATTATTCCGAACGACCAAAAATACGGGAACAGGATTAGGGCTAGCATTATCAAAGCGTATTATGAATCAACACAACGGAGAAATTAAAATCGGATCAGTTCCAGAAGGTGGAACTGAAGTCCAACTATTATTTTTACAACAACATTAATCGTACGGAGGCACTATGAACAAGGGGAAAATATTGATTGCAGATGATGAAGAAATATTGACATCATCGCTCAGTAAAGTTTTATCGAGTCAAGGATATACGGTCATCGTTTGTAATCGCGGTGATCAGTTTATCTCAATTTCTGAGCAAACAAATCCTGATATGATCATGCTGGATATCTATTTTGGCGAACATAACGGATTGAGGCTGCTCAAACAATCACGAGCGCAGGGAATTGATATTCCAACAATTCTCATGACTGCATTTGCCGAAATATCACTCGCTGTAGAGGCTATGAAAGAGGGCGCTCATGACTTTATTGTTAAGCCATTCGATCTTAAACATCTCAGCATGATCATCGAAAAGACTCTGGAACTATCCCGGTTAAAAAGTAAAGTAAAGATATTGGAACAGGAAGTTGCTGAGCAAAAGCCAAAACATGGCATCATCTGTAAAAGTGCCGTGATGAAACAATTGATGACAACAGCAGAGCGATTGGCATCCGGAGAAAATACAACAGTTCTTCTTGAAGGGGAGAGCGGAACAGGTAAAGAATTATTTGCGCGCTATCTCCATCAAAAAAGCGTTCGATCGGATAAACCATTCATAACCATCAACTGCGGCGCTATTCCCAAAGATCTGGCAGAAAGTGAATTCTTCGGATATGAAAAAGGTGCTTTTACGGGAGCCACAGAGAGAATGAAACAGGGTAAGTTTGAACTTGCAAATGGCGGAACACTTTTATTGGATGAAGTCGGAGAACTTTCACAGGATATGCAGGTAAAATTGTTACGTGTACTTGAAGAACAAAAGTTCTATCGACTTGGCGGAACAAAAGAAATTCATGTTGATGTGCGTATCATGGCAGCAACTAACAGAAATCTGCAGATGGAAGTCGAAAATGGACGCTTTCGTGAGGATTTATTCTATCGTTTAAATGTTGCGGTACTTCGTATTATGCCGTTACGTGAACGCCGTGATGATATTCTATTGATTGCAAATTCATTCGTTCAGGAGTTTGCAACCAAATTCGTCAAAAAGGTTCACTCCATTTCTCCAGAAGCATCACAGATGCTTGAAGCCTACCATTGGAAGGGAAATGTTCGAGAATTACGCAATGTGATCGAGCGAGTTGTACTACTTGCAGACGGTGAAGTGTTACTTCCGGAATATTTTAAATTCCTGCAACCGGCGCATGTTATCAGTAAAATGCAGAACGGCTGGACTGATAATAAATTTTCTCTCATTGTTCCATCCCAGGGAATATCGATGAAAGAAGTTCTGCGCGATCTGATCCTTAAAACATTATCCATTACTAATGGGAACCAGGTTCATGCATCTAAAGTGCTCGGTATAACAAGATCGAAGCTGCGATATCGAATGGAACAATTAGGCATTCATCCGGAGCAACGCGGATATAAAATCAATGCATAATTACTCGCAAGTTCCATTGCCATATGAGATAGCATGATTTTCATAAAAAGTTATGAACTTTAAGAATATATCACATTTTCGTATTTCCATAATTATTGCTGCGGCAATCGTTACGGGGCTCATTGGAACTTCTCTCTATTACGAATTCCATAGAATGAAAAACCACGTAATTGAATCAGCTCTGTTGCAAGCTGAAGAATATTATTTTAAGGATGTCCAATATCGTAAATGGAATGCTTCCCATGGTGGTGTGTATATTGAAATGAACGATTCGGTTGTTCCAAATCCGTATTTAAATGTTCCCAAACGAGATATCGTAACACGTACAGGCGAACAATATACATTAATGAATCCGGCATGGATGACACGTCAGGTCTATGAACAATTCGGTGCGAATAACGATATCCGGGCTCATATCACAAGTTTGAATCCTTTGAACCCAAGCAACGCAGCAGATGCGTGGGAAACATCGGCGTTACTACAAATCAAGAATAAAGATTCAAAAATATTCTCTACGGAAAAAATTGACGGAGAAAATTATTTGCGGGTAATGCGGCCGTTCATGACCGAAAAATCCTGTCTTAAATGCCATGCTGTTCAGGGATACAAAGAAGGTGATGTTCGGGGAGGCATTTGTATTTCCATCCGATTACAACCAATCAAAAATACCGAAGAAGCAAACCTTGTATCATTATCAGCAATTCACGGAATCGTATGGATCGCGTTGATGGGAGTATTGTATTTTTGGAGTCGATCACTTCACAAAGAACGAAAAAAGCTCATTGAAAGCGAAGTTCGATGGCATTTTGCTTTGGAGAATGCAGGTGATGGTGTATGGGATTGGAACGCAGTTACCAATGAAGTTTTCTATTCTACACAATGGAAGGCAATGCTTGGTTACGATGAAGCAGAAATTGGCAATTCACTTGATGAGTGGAGCAGCAGAGTGCACCCGGACGATATTAAACAATGTCTGGAAAAGGTTGAACAACATCTTAAGAAAGAAACATCGATCTATGTTAGTGAACACCGAATTCGATGCCACGATGGTTCGTATAAATGGATTCTTGATCGGGGAAAAGTAATAGAATGGACTGATGAGGGAAAACCCAAGCGC
>CAYPEM010000092.1:0-8528 GCA_964409765.1 uncultured Chitinophagaceae bacterium | reverse complement strand
AAGCCAATTTTCCGATATGCCAATCAGTTAGTTCACATCCACTTTTTAAAAGAACTCGTCCTGTTCGATCACATACTTCAGTATTAAGAACCATTCCTATCTGTAGTTTATCAATTGTTATAAATGCCATACTCAATGTCAGTCTTAAATGAGAAATCTGAAAAAGTCATTGCAATGAATAAATAGTTCGAAATTTTGCTTTACTGAAACCAAATCTTTAACAAACCACAAAATTATGGTGTCATGTTCTAAAATCTTGCGATTAAAGCTACGAACATTCTTTTCTCACTGTGAAATCAATAAGAGTGAATTTTATTATCAGTGAGAGAGATTTGAACAGTTAAACTCAAGAAATGTGCCATGTTATCAATAACATGAATGGGGTTAGGAATAACGTAATCGCAGGAATTTATCTAAATTAGAGGAATTCTAAAGAGCAGAGAATCTTATTTCGCAGAATTTTTAACACATGGTTAATATTATTCACCTATCAATGATATAACACCTCGCATACTGTTTGCACGAAAATTTCGGCTTTAAACGGTTTTTGTAATGCTCTCAAATTTTCTTCTGCCAGCAAGGAGGAGATAAGTTCGTCAGTCACAAAGCCACTGCAAAAGAATGCTTTTACGGAGGGGGATATTTTTTTAAGTTCAATATAGGTTTGGCCACCGTCTAACTCCGGCATTACCAGGTCCAATACAACAAGGCTAATTTCCTTATGATGTTCACGATAAATTGCAACGGCCTCTTTTCCATTCTCTGCTGTTAACACACGAAAATTTACTTCTTCAAGAAGTTCTTTGCCGAGTTCTCTCATCGAAACCTCATCATCAACAACAAGAATAAGTTCGTTATTCTTTGCAAAGAATACTTGGTTATCAGCATTCAATTCAAGTTCTATTTCAGGCTCAACTGCCGGTATATATATGGTGAATGTCGTTCCGACATCAGGTTTACTGTCAACAGTTACAGCTCCATGATGATTCTTCACCGTATTGTACACTATAGAAAGTCCTAAACCGGTCCCCCTCTGAGTTGAAGAAGTTTTTGTGGTGAAGAATGGGTCAAAAATCTTTTCACGAATATCTTCTGATATACCGCAGCCATTATCGCTCACAGAGATCATCACTGCATTGTCTGGTCTTTTGTTGCCAAACCAGCGAAGCGAATCATTTTTGATAGTCTGGTTCTTTACAGAAATAGAAATTATCCCCGGAGGATTTTCACCCGTCCGTTGTGTTATCGCATCTCGTGCATTAACGCACAGATTTAATAACAGCTGATATAAACTGCTTTTATCACCGTAGACATCCCACAAGGGTTCTTGTTTGATTACTTGTATCTCTGCGCTTCGCATGAATGTGTCATTGCACATATCAACAACTTCATTGATGACTGCAGCAATACTCATCGGACCAATCTCGGATTTCTTTTGACGAGCAAACGATAGTAATTTTGTTGAGATCTGAGCACCCCTGTCGGCTGATTGACTGATCGTCTCCGCGTACTTTCGTACTTTGTCCGGATTGTTATAATACTTCTTCAATTGATTACTAAATCCGGAAATATTATTGAGGATATTATTGAAATCGTGTGCGATACCGCTAGCCAAAGTTCCAATGCTCTCTAATTTTTGTGCTTGGAGTAATTGTCGTTCTACTTCTTTTCGATTAGAATTATCAGCGATTACCCCAACGATTTCAGATAAACGTCCTTTATCATCAAACTTTCCCGACGCACTGACAATACCATCGAATAACGTTCCATCTTTTTTTCTTCCATGAAATTCATAATGTTCAATTTTTTTATCCCTCAATATCGTACTCAATACTTCATCACGTTCCTCAGAATTTGCATACAATGTTCGGACATTGAGACCATACATTTCTTCTGTTGAACTATAACCGAACATTTTTACACATTGATCGTTTACTTTGGATATTGCTCCATCTGCTTTCGTGATAAAATCACCGGTAGACTCTACTTCAAATAATCGTTGGTAAAAATCTGCTTTGTGTCGAAGAGAGTCGTATTCTTTCTTCTCTTCGGTGATATCCCTTTGTATCCCGTAGAAACCAATAATATTTCGAGATTGATCGTATAAACAGACGGCATTTCCTTCCGCCACAATCTCCTTTTTATCGGGACGAACCATCAGTGCCGTGTAATTTACTTTTGCAGAATCGAATAGTTTCTCGACCAATCGATCACATTCTGTTTTCCGCACAAATAATGTTCTAAAAAGAGTACCGACAATATGTTCTTGATCTGTAATGAACTGCTGGGCAAATGCAATATTAGCATCGGTGATCTCAATCTTTTCCAAACATGATTGAAGTGTTGCGTTCCGATCAGCTGATGAGTTCCATGTAACCGCTTGATCGAACATAACAAAATAACAACCATCCAATGTTTGAGAAAAGAACGTATCGAGTAGTTCTTTTGTCTCGCGTAACGTCGATTCCGCTTTTTTCCGGTCAGTAATATCAATGCACGATCCGATATATCCGATGAATTCTCCGTTTGGCAGATAATTTGGAGTTCCCTTATCAAGCAGCCAGCGAAATGAACCATCGTGACGTCGCAATCTATATTCGATCTCAAATGGTATTCGTTTTTCAAACGCTTCATCTGCAACATCATCACAACGTACTTTATCATCTTCGTGGACCCAGCTTCCCCATCCGGTTTGGAGTTGATCTTCAAACGAACTGCCGGTAAATTCAAGCCAACCTTTGTTGAAGTAATTGCATATTCCTTCGCTATCGCTTTTCCAGATCAATACCGGTGAATTATCTGCCAATATTCTAAACCGTTCTTCACTTTCCTTTAGCTCCAGCAGCATCCTTGCCCGCTGCTTGTGCTCTTCCGCTTCTTTAATAGCATGTTGGATTGATGTGCAGAGCCGGCCTAATTTATCCTTTAACAAATAATCGCTGCACCCTGATTTGATAAGTTGGATAGCTACATCTTCTCCGATCACTCCGGAAACAATTAAAAATGGCACATCGGGATATAAAGATTTTGTTATTTCTAAGGCCAAATGCCCGCTGAACATCGGTAGAGAATAATCAGAAATAACGATATCGGGTATTTGCTGATTGAGTTCTTCTCGAAATTTTATTTCGCTGTCAACAACAATTAATCCAAACTGCAAACCTCCTTTTTTTAATTCATACCGGAGTATTTCAACATCATTTGGATTATCTTCAACCAAAATTATCTGTATCGGTTTTTTCATAAACTCTCTACATTGATTTTATTTATGAGTATTTGACTAACGATGGTGTTTCAGGAAAATACTCTATCATTTGGATTAACATATTTTGAAATAAGTCAGTGGAATATATTCTGGTTTTGCCTTAACCAATAATTTGCTAAACTGATAACAAGCTGCGAATACTCTTCATATTTTACCGGTTTTGAGATATAACTATTAGCACCGTTTTGGAAAGCGGTTAGAATATCTTCTTCCTGTGTTGAAGAGGAGAATACGATAATTGGTATAATCCCGGTACGACGATGTGATTTTATTTTCTTAATCACTTCCAATCCGTTCAATCTTGGCAGTTTCAGATCCATCAAGATCAATCGCGGAATTGTATTGATTGAATCGTTGTTTTCTTGATTCATCCCAAAAAGATATTCCAGTACTTCCACTCCATCACGTACTACTGCTGTTCGTATGGTTGGATCGCATTTTGAAATCGCACGCAACGTCAGTTCAAGATCATGGGGATCATCTTCCACTACTAATATATCTGATGCATAGTTAAATTTTTTCATCGTGCAAATCACTCAATTGTCAATGTAGTCATAATATTAATTTTGGAATTGTAATAGTAAATCGTGCACCGTGGTGTAGCGCACTATACGCCGAATCCGAACCACTATGCCGCTGTACAATCCTGCGAACTATTGCAAGACCTACCCCCGTTCCCTCGTATTCCTGTTCAGAATGGAGTCGTTGAAAAACCCCGAACAGTTTATTACTGTAATTCATATCAAACCCACATCCATTATCCTGAACAAAGAAGGTCGTTTCTACTTCAGACTCCAGAGTTCCAATGTGGATGTTAGCAATCTCACAATTCCGGGTAAATTTAATTGCATTACTGATCAAATTTACAAAAACTTGACGAAGCAATACCGGATCTCCTGTTATTGTTGGTAAAATCTCCACGCTAGTTTTGATGCTCCGATGCGGCTCACCCGACAATAATTCGTCTAACACTTTTTTAACAAGGATATTAACATCAATAGATATTTTCTTTAACTCAATTCTCCCAATCCTCGCAAAAGCGAGCAGATCATCGATCATGACATTCATTTTTTCTGTATTTCTGCGGATTGTCTCTAAACGGCGTTTACCTTCAACGCTTAACTGTTTATATTCTTCCTCAAGGAGCATTTTTGAAAAAGTATCAACAGTTCGAAGCGGTGTTCGTAGATCGTGTGAGATTGAGTGCGAAAATGACTCAAGCTGTTTATTTGTTTCTGCTAATTCATAAGTCCTTGCATTAACTGTGTCTTCAAGGTATTCTGTTAACTCGCGATATTTTTCTTCACTATTGCGAAGTTTATTTTCAGCTTCAATTCTTGCCGTAATGTCACGAACAACTGCTTGTATATAAATTTTATTGTTAATATTGAATTTATTCAACTGGACCTCGGCATTAAAGAGTGTTCCGTCGAACCGTTTTTGCACCCATGTAATTAATTGATTATTTCCTTCCAATAAATTGTTGTAGCTATTTTTTGCCTTAACTTCGGATGTTATTCCATCGGGTTGGAACTCAGGCGAAAACGTCAGTATTTTCTTCCCAATAATATCTTCTCGTGTACATCGATACAGTGATAAAGAAATTTGATTACAGTCAACAAATCGACCTTTTGTCATCAGGAAAATTGCGTCATTAGCAGAATCGAATAACAGTCGGTATTTATCTTCTTTCTCTCGTAATTCTCGTCGTTGTTCTACAGATTTAAAGACCTCTTTGACGCTTTGAGAACCTATCACCAATGTCAGGAATGAAAATCCAAGTCCATCAAAGAAATATCCGATAAATGGAGAAATAACGTTATAATTGATCAACAATGAAACCACCATAACAATAACTACCGGTGGTAATAACGAAGAAATTATAACCATACCTACTGCTTTTTGGTGATTCTTAAATGCATAGACTGAAGCCAAAATCATGTAGATTATCATCCCCAAGATAAAAGTATTTGCATAATGAATATATCCCGACGTAACGAGAGAAATTTGATTAAGTTTCTCTCCCCATGGAGAAACATATTTTTCAATCGATCTAATATCTTCGATTATCATTCCATACGGAGTAACATGATTTAATATCAATAGACAACACGCAAATACTAACAGAATAAAAAAATATGTTTTCGATTCGAATCCAGAGATGAGAGAGATGAGCCGCAGATAAATTATTCCGCTAATTATTAAACAGATGTTTGTTGTTTTTTCAATTATAATATATTTGTCAATCGTTAATGATTCTACTGATATAGCTACTGTATTGGCAAAATTAAAAATAATTACAGTAAGGAGAATAAAGACGAAATAGAAATTAAACTTTCGTTCATAGTTCTTTATTGCGAGAATAAGGGAGAATACCATGCTTAAGAAAAGCATCCCGTTAACACCGTACGATATAAATTGAATATAATTCATCCTACTGGAGCATTCCCACTATATACTTTTACTGTTTTCAATTGTTAACCTGTTTTGGAATCGTGAATGTAAATGTTGCTCCTTTGTTCAGTTCCGCTTCGGCACGGATCGTTCCGCTATGACGTTGTATTATACGCTGTACAATTGCAAGACCAACTCCGGTTCCTTCGTATTCCGATACAGCATGCAAACGTTGAAAAACTCCAAAGAGTTTATCTGCATACCGCATATCAAAACCTGCACCATTATCTTTGATGAAGATTGTTGTTTCTAATTCTGATTCAAATCCTCCGATCTCGATCGACGTGATTTCGCGGTGTTTGGAAAACTTGACTGCATTTCCAATAAGATTAACAAAGACCTGGCGAAATAACGAAGGATCCCCAAACACTTTTGGTAAACTGTGAATTTGGGTTTCGATCTTTCGCTCGGGTTCAGCAGATGTAAATTCAGCGATTATCTTCCTAACCAAGATACCCAGATCGAACGGCATTCGCTTAAGTTCGCTGCGGTTGGTTCGCGAGAATTCCAACAGATCGTCGATCAATCTGCTCATGCGCAGAGTATTTCCGCGAATAAGCGATATTTGCCTCTTCCCATTTTCGCTGATATGTTCCATCTCTTCTTCCAACAATATTCGAGAGAACGAATCTATGGCTCGCAGCGGCGACCGAAGATCGTGAGAAACGGAATACGAAAAAGTTTCAAGTTGTTTGTTCGTTTCCTGTAATTGCCTGGTCCGCTCTTCCACTTTTTCTTCAAGATGCTCATTCAACTCATTGATCTCGGATTGGATCGTTTTAAGCGGAGTTATATCCGTGTGCGTACCAATAATTCGGGAAGGTTTGTTATTAGATTGTTTCAACATCGTTTTACCGCGATCAAGAATCCATTTGTAATCTCCATTCTTGCAGCGCAATCGATATTCAAGAGTAAATGAATCAGATTCACCAGATCCATTCTTTTCTAATGCATCTTTTAAGTTGATAAGATCGTCGGGATGAACAAGTCGTTCTAACTCCGACAACTCACTGGATATTTCGTCATCTGAGTATCCAAGCATCTCTTTCCATCGCGATGAACGAAATACAGTATTGTTCACAAAATCCCATTCCCAAACTGCATCTCCGGCACCTTCCAAAGCATAGCGCCACCGTCGTTCACTTTCAATGAATGCTTCTTCTGCTTTTTTGCGTAGAACGATATCCCACGCTAAGTTTGCTAATTGTTCAACTATTCTAATATCGCTTTCGTTATAGAACGATTTTTTATTTCCTATACCAAGCAATGCTTCCACCTTATTATTTCTAATGATTGGCACAACAAGTTCTCGTTCCACTCGTGCATGTCCTTCAGGCATTCCTTTTTTATGTGACAATGCATTATAATCATTGTGGATAACTGGTTTCCGATCCGCAATACAATCAACCCAAACGCCAGCTTTTGAAATCGAATAATGATACCCTGACCCTTCAGCGGTGCACATTGATGAGAGAGTATTGGTTGACCACGCTTGCAAAGTGAGATTCTCCTGATCAGCATCAACAAAATGAAAGAATCCAATAGAACTTCCGGTCAATAATTCTGCTTCATCAAGTGTCTTTTGTAGAAGATCTAACAATGAATTCTCTTTAGCAAAATCACTGATCCTCAATCGAACCATTAATAATTCCTGCGAACGTTTGCGGTCCGAAATATCTTCATGCGAGATAACAATTCCTTTTCTTGGACCGGTCATAGGAGAAACGCGCATTAGGAACCACCGCTGTTCGGATAATGATGGACAAGGATATTCCATAGCAAAATAATGTTGTTCTCGTTTTGCTACTGCTGAGATTCCGTTAAATGCCTGTCCTGCATATATATCATTGCTGGTACTCATTGCTCGTTTGCAGATCTCATAATAATTGTTACCAATATTATACGTTTTGCTTGTATTGTTATTACAATGTCCAAAATCTTTCCACGCCGCATTTACTTCAATAATATTTCCATATTCATCAAGAACGGCAATGCTTTCGGACAGTGAGTTGAGAATATCTTTGACGAATACTTCACTGGCGCTGATCGCTTCAATTGCTTTTTTTCTTTCCGTAATATCGCGTATGATCAACTGAACGCCGGAATTTTTTTGATATTTTATAGGAATTGCTTTTACTTCAACATCAACATCAGATCCATCAAGACGAATGAATCGTTCTTCCGCAAGAGGTAACGCTTTCCCATCGGCCATTGATTTTTTCATCCGTTGAATCACGAATTCTCGGTAAGCGGGATGGACAAAATCTACGATGGTTTTCCCCATTAATTGTTTTGCAGAAGTTGCGCGCATCAACCGCAGACTTGCGTCATTGACATAGACAACTTTTCCCTCAACATACACTGCAATTGCGTCCGGTGAGCCCTCAACTAATTCGCGGTATTTTTTTTCACTCTCCTGCAGTGCATCTTCAAATATTTTCCGGTCAGTAATATCATGAATGATACCAAAGATGTTCTTCGTGCCAGGTTCCCGTTCCGATTTGAAATAAATATCACGAAGAGTTCCATCGGACTTTCTTCTGATCTTGACTTCTTCCTCAATAGCAACGTTCTCTTTTGCCAGTTTCTTAAATGCGTTGATCACCGGTAAACGGTATTCTTTGAGCGTGCATTGCAATATATCCAACAACGTCACGGTATTTGAAGTGAAACCAAAAATATTCTTAGCACCGTCAGATGCAAATACTAAACGATCGGCAACGGACATTTTCCAATTACCAAAGAGCGCAACCTCTTCTGCATGACGAAGACTTCGTTCACTTTCAATGATGAGTTGTTCTGATTTTCG
>CAYPEM010000091.1:0-8850 GCA_964409765.1 uncultured Chitinophagaceae bacterium | reverse complement strand
TTCTACATTCTTTCCTTTTGCAATTGCTGTAAAGGATGTGAGTTCGACTGGAAGTAGTGTTCCATAACTTGCAGTAAAACCATCAACTCTGCAAGTACCTGTTGCAGCAACCGTACCACCATTTGTACTTACTGTTGAAGTATTAGTCAACCTGATATATACTGTTGCTGCATTCTCAACTTCTGTAACGGTGTTAAGATTATATGTATATACCATTGCAGGATTTGAAGCTGCAGAACTCCAAGCAGTATTAGGTGCACCATTTAAAAGAACATCATATGCTCCACCGGAAAGATCTGTAAAACTTGAACCGTCAGTGCTGTATTGAACTTTAAATTCTTTTGGACCAGTACTACTGCTTGTTTGAGACCAAGTAATACTTATTTCAAGAAATCCAGTTGTACTAAAAGAAAATTCATAATATTCCCCAATATTCCAGTTATTCGAACTCCATGATTCAACAGAACCATTTCCGACAGGATTGGAAAATGTTCCTGCAGTATTACTGCTCGCAGAACCTGATCCAACCTCTGGATTTAGTGGTCCACCAGTTGTAGGTATACTTGTTTCAAATGTCCAATTAGCTATTGTCGTTTGTGCATTGGATACTCCGACAAGAAATAAAACAAAAACAAACAGCGTAAGCATTTTCTTCATATCTACATCCCCTTCTAACAATAAAAAAATAATAAATAGTGAATTGTGAATTTCTTGTCATAAAGGTAAGGCATTTCTCAAGAGATTTCAAATTAAAAAATTATTAAATCATCCAGTTAGGTTACAAAATAATATTAAACGGTTCTAATATGAGAGGTTTTACTCCTGTTTTTTTCGGTTCACATTTTTTAGAGGATCAATTTCATGAAAAATGAATTCGCTCAAAGCGCTCACAGAAAAAAAAATATTTTTCTGAAAATATTTTTCTTTGTGACTTTGTGTGATGCTTTTTTTGTTTTTAAAAATACAAAGGACGGATGCATTGTCCGTCCTTTATGATGCCTCATCGTTAGCGGGAGCACTACGTTCTTATTTAATCAGCGACCCCGTTCAACAGCAACGGGATCTATCAGTTCAAATTACTTAATCAACGACCCCGCTCAACAACAGCGGGATCTATATATTCTTATTTAATCAGCGACATTTTTTTTGTTGCAGAAAAACTCCCGGCGCGAAGCGTATAAAAATACATTCCACTTGCCAATCCTTTCGCATTCCATTGAATGGAATACACTCCGGATTCCTGCTCTCCATTGACCAGTGTTTCAACCTCTTTTCCAAGAATATCATAGATTTTTAGGGTGACAATACTGTTCATTGGTAACTGATAACTGATCATTGTATTCGGATTGAACGGATTGGGAAAATTCTGTTCCAGCGAATAGGAAACGGGATACCCGGTGATCGTCACATTCATTTCGGGAGAATATCGGAATGTTCCGTCGCGGTCGATCTGTCTGAGACGATAGGTATATGTTCCCGGTCTTGTCACTGCATCAACATAGGTATAAGAACGAGGAGTATTCGTTGTACCGCTTCCGGCAACAAACCCGATCTTGTTCCAATCCCCACCCTGCCCTCCCCCTGTAAGGGGGAGGGTTTGGGAGGGGATCGTACGTTCAACATCAAACCCGTAATTATTCTTCTCTGTTGCAGTGCTCCAATTGATATGAATGTTCAGCTCTTTGTTGAATCCTGTAAAATTATCAAATTCAACCGGAAGAGGACCTGAGGAATTTCTGCTGACATCATCCAGATAGAATGTCCAATCGGGAGAAGCGTCCGCAGCGTAGAACATAATTGCATCAAGGGAAAGAACAGTGCTGTCCAACACTCCATTTCCGCCGGAAAAACTTGTCCATCCGCTTCCGTTCAGATCCCACTCGTACAGATGCCACACTCCGTCATTGAACACATTTTGTTTGGAGGATAATTCCGTTTTATCGGTTGCACCATTTCGCTGATCATCGATCGTGAGAGCGACCTGTGCTCCGACCGAAGCAGAACTCGTTCTCATCCAAAAACCGATATAGCCGGAGTTGCCAAACTGAACATTGTTCGCGCGTGAACTTCCGCCGGAATTTAAACGCACACTCCAGTTAACGGAAGTCTCAACACTATCTTTTAAAATTACAATAAGCGATCCCTGCCCATTGTTTGCAATATCATTCGTCCAGACCTGCGACGAAGCAATGTCGATCCCGGTTGTGCTTCCGCTCCACCGCGGATATTTATCAAATCGTCCGACACTGCTTTCAAAATCATCGAATGACGTATGTGCGGCATTCGGCGTTGATGCGAATGCGGTCTTCAGCGCTCCCCACATCTCCGGTTCGCTTCCGTCATACCCAAGCGCCCACATTCCCGTTCCGCCGACATTCTTCACTTTAATGGAATCGAACTTCATTCCCCAACTCAACGAATCATCATACCACACTTGACGCAGTACGCCTCCACTGAAATAATTGTAGTAACGTGTTTTAAATGTGGAACTCCAAAATTGCCGATTCGCGGGAATGGTATCGATGTAATTATTTTTAACAACACTATATGTTCGTGAAGCACTCGAATATCCGCCAAGCGTATCGGCATTGGCAACGGTACTTTTCACTGCCCATTCCCTTCCGTAGTTCGGAAATCCGGCAATAAATTTATTAGCAGGACATCCGGTTGTTAAATATTTATTGATACTTCGCAAGACGTGATAGTACGAAGTACTTGTTGTAGCAAGAAGGGGCGAATTCGGTCCCGCGGTTGCGCTTCCGGACCACCAGTAATCATACAGCATGCAAAAATAAAAATCGACGACCGGATTGACCGCAGCAAAGAATGTCGCGTCAAATAATCCGACACCATCGGAAACCGAAGACCAATCGACCGCGGGAAGTTCGATCACAAATTCTTTTCCATGCGCTTTCAGCGAATCGCCGAACTGCTTCATGAAGACCCGAAAACTATCCCGCACCGTTGCGGACATACTTTCAAAATCGATATTCACGCCGTCGGCATTGCGTACGGCAAGCTGCGCAAGCGTATTGGCGATCAAGGCATTCTTCGCCGCAGTATTATTAAGCAGCGTTGCATGGTTGGCGAATAACACTAAACATAAATGCACTTTCAGTCCATACTGTTTTGCCAGCGTTACAGCATTTGCACTTGCCCAATTGTTAGTCGTGGTAAATCCACCGGTCGTTGCATTAATATCCGCACTGAAATAGACAAGATGTGTGAGGAGCGAGAAATAATAATTGGTCTCAGAACCATTCTGCCAATAGGGATGAAAACCGTACACAACCTTATTCATCGATTGCGCTTTCATCAGATCGGACCGTTTGGCGAATTTCGGCTGGACAATATTCTTTCCGACCTCCTCGGGATGTTCTTTATAGAATTCCCAGTCACGCTGATTCGAAGATTTGAATTGTTCCTGTGAAAAAAGAAATAGGGGAAGTGTTAATACTAAAGTAAAGAGAGTTTTCATTCAACATCCAAAGATAGTGATACTTGTTTAATATAAAGAAGAGGGGTAGAAATAACAATGAACGGGAGCACAGAAGTGCACACCCCCCTCTGTCCCCTCTCGCCTTTGCACACAATCTTCCACTGCAGAGGGGAGTGCAAATTTGCACAAGAAAATCCCCTCTGTGGGTTTGACTTGTGTGTTTGAGAGAGGGGTGTCCCGATAAAATCGGGACGGGGTGTGAAGAACAAAAAAAATCCCGTGCATGTTTACCTGCACGGGATTTTTTCTCAAATACTCAACTTCTCACATCTCATCTACTTTAGCAGCGACCCCGCTAAAAAACAGCGGGATCTTTACGTAGCTATTACTTCAACAGCGACATCTTCTTCACATCGCGATAGCTTTGTGTCTGCAAGACGTAGAAATAAATACCGCTTGCAAGACCTGCTCCGTTGAATTGAACATTATATACTTGTCCCGGTGCGGCAACGCCGTTGAACAATGTGACGACTTCACGACCTGTTACATCATATACTTTTACCGATGCATTCTCCATTTGCGGAACTGAGAATCGAATGGTCGTTGCAGGATTGAACGGATTCGGGAAGTTCTGTGCCAATTGATACGAATTGACTGCGGCATTCACATGAACTTCGATAGCATTATTATAGGTGAATTTACCATCCTGGTCGATCTGTTTTAAACGATAGGAGTACGTTGCATTCTCGTTCACAGCATCAACATATCCATATTCTTTTGGCGCATTGGAATTACCAGCACCGCTGACAAATCCGATCTTGCTCCACACGCCGTTTACAGATTTTTCAATATCAAATCCAAGATTGTTATGCTCTGTTGCAGTTGCCCATTTCAGTTCAACATTCTTTCCACGTGCAACTGCGGTGAATGATGTGAGTTCAACAGGGAGCAATACTGCAGATTCATCTGCACCAATATAAGGATAGGTTGCATCGCGAAGATCATTGTCGATATCAAAATCATACGGACTTGATTGAGGTGTACCTACAAGATTGTAATTCGGAAGAGCGGTAACATCTAAGTGTAGATCGGTTGCAGAAGTAAACACAACTGCACCTGATTTTGAGTTTGCATCAAAACCAGAACTTTGCCAATTTGCAAGTGTTTGTTTTGCAGCTGCCGCAACAAATCCAACATTTGCAGAGGCACCTGACACATACAAATTATTCCAGTCTGATGTCAGTGTTCCATTTGATTTCCAGATGCAATATGCATTTGTAGCATCTGTACTATTAACTAAAATATTATTTTGCAAATTCACAACGGCACTTGTTCCACTAATATGGATACATGATCTTTCAGTGCTATTGGATACACTTGGGAAACTAAATGTATTGTGATAAACATTATATGTTCCATTATCTTGCAAATACATTAATGCAATAACAGAAGGTACACCTGTCCCCGTAAATGATAAATTACCACCGATAAAATTATTATAAATATTGCAAACTGCGCCTGATTGGGCAGATAAATTACTTATTCCAAATACACCACTGGTGACAGTATTATTTGTTGTCATCACAGGCATTCTATTATTAAAAATATTTACTGTGCCGCCCCATGTGTTAAATATTGAAAAATAAGTCGTGGTCGCATTAAGTCCACCATAAGTGTAAATATTATTATTTGATATTTCACTTGTTGTGCTGGTTACTCCGACATAAAAGAAATAAACGGGACGTATTCTCCCATATAAATTATTATCTTTAATTGTAATATTTGTGCAATAAATTAAACTTCCAGAAGAACCGGTAATGCCTGTAGCATAATATGGGGTATTTGTCGCATCACCGATATTACAATTTTGAACCGTAAAATTATCACAGGCGCCGGTGCTTTGTCCATTTAAATATATTCCACGAGAGCTGTTTGCGGTAACCATTGGAGATTGATAACTGATATTAATATTTTTAATAGTTACGTTATCACAATTACCGTAGAGCTGAATTACATTTCTTCCATTTGTTCCATCGTTCATAGTAAATGTCAGATCTTGCGAAGATGTTCCATTATTTGATCCATCAATTGTTATATAACTTGTTCCATTAACACTAAACCCGGAATATTGTGAAGCACCAGCAGTGGAAACACAACCAGAAATTGTAATATTTGGCTGGATGCTAGATGCTGGTTTGAATGTAATTGTATTTGTTACTGTCGGTGCATTTGTTGTAACATTTATAACTAAGTTTGCACCGGTTTCAGAGTATGCTGCATCTATTAAAGAAAAAACAACAGCACCGGAAACACCATTCGTATTTAAATCTGTTATTGCTGCAGCAATCGTTGTATAACTACCACCAACCCCTATTGTGTAAGGTCCACTCAACTGCCCAAACGCCACCGACCCGACAAGAACCAAGAGTACCAAAAGTTTTTTCATTGTGTATCCCCTTTTAAAGATTAAAAATAAGTTAATTGGAAAAGCAAAAAAAAGTCCGATGGAAAATTTTGTAAGAGATATGTTCGAAGTATTATTTTGGGAAATAGGTGATTGTGAAAATATCCATACGCAATATCACGTATTTTTAAATCCGTGGCAAGAGATATTTTGTATTTGTATATCGAGTTGGGTGACAAAATATGCCTGTTTTTTACAGAAAGGGATAAGTTTATCCTGTTTGATGACGTTGAATTGAGCTATAACAATGAAAATTACTCAACAAGGGGAATCTGGTTAAAAATAAAAGGGAGACAACTGTCTCCCCTCGCCAATATCAAACAGTATCCATGATTTGCAATGACTAAAGTTTTATTCTGTCTCCTGTCTACTGTATTCAGCTTTTTTCTACTTCATCAGTAATAATTTCTTTGTTGTGGTAAATGAACCGGCTTTGAGAGTATAGAAATAGACACCGCTTGAAAGTGAAGAACCATTAAATTGTACGGTATGACTTCCCGCTTCTTTCACTTCGTTCACCACTATTGCTACTTCTCTTCCTATCACATCGTACACTTTCAATGTTACAGAACTGTTCACTGGTAATTGATACCTGATCACTGTCGAAGGGTTGAATGGATTTGGATAATTTTGTGAAAGCGAATATTTCTGTGGTGTTGAGTTGATCGGATATTCACTTATTCCGGTTGTTACGTATTCTATTAATTCACTAGTATTTGCCTGATTCAATGGTATTGTTCGCTGGTTTTTTACCAAACCAACACCATAAGCGTAATAACTAAAATCCTGTTGAACTGCAGTCCCGGTACTGTCAATGTGTGACTCAGACAATGTAATACAATTATAGAAAGTTTTACCAGCAGCACTTACCGTCTCGGAAACACTTACAATAGAATCTGTAATGGTTTTATTTCCCCAATTTTGAGAAATAGAATATCCTTTTGTAAGAAATTCATTGTAGAATATTTTCCCATTGAGAATTGTAGCAGAATCTACATTTGATGATCCGGTAGTATTCAGTGCACCTAAAGCCACATTCCCGACAGAATCTTTTCGAAGCCAGAAAACATGAACTATGTAGATATTCGATTGATTATTATCGAGAACTTCCACTGATTTTTCTCTGAAATAAATTCTCCCAGATATAGAATTAGATCCTTCAATAGTAGAGGTTGCAGTTCTCGCTCCCCAATTGCTTCCCGGTGGTACTGCTGAAGTATGGTATTTTAAATAATTGCCAACTCTGAGCGGTATATAATAATCTGATGCTGTTTGAGCAAATACGTTTGCAATTCCCAATAAGAAAATCAGTAAAATGGAAATGTTTTTTTTCATAATTATTTTCTCCTATTTTAACAGCAATAATTTTTTAATCCCGGAAAATGAGCCGGCTTGCAACCGATAAAAATAAATTCCGGATGGAAACGAAGAGGCATCCCATTGAACAGAATAATTTCCATCAACTTTTTTCTCGTTAACCAATGTAGCTACTTCTCTACCCAGCAGATCATACACTTTTAAAGTCGTTTGATTATTTCCTGATATCTGATAACTGATCACTGTCGAAGGATTGAACGGATTAGGATAGTTTTGTGAAAGTGCGAATAGAGATGATGTTGAAATATTATTTATTTCTACATCGGTAGAACCACTATTGGTTGTATGGCTAATGATACCGCTCCATATTTTCGCCGAATCTGATCCATTGCAATTTTGCACGCATTGTTCACCTGTAAACCAACCATTATTTGCATCCCAAAAGGTAATGTTGAATACAGCTCCATTAAAATCGAAATTTTGTTGTGTCCAATTGACACCGCCATCAATAGTATGCAGGATAACATGATGCGGCCAGCTGCTTGGCGAGGTCGGGATCCATCCAATGTTCGCGTTCAGGAAGAAAAGTGTCTTGCTGTTATTCGTTGTCCCTGTATTGCTAACCGGCAACCATGCATTCCCGCCGTTGGTCGTTTTAAATATTTTACCCTTATCACCAACAACCCATCCATTATTCACGTCGGTAAATTGTATGGCATTGAATTGAATATCGGTGTTTCCAATATCTGTAAACTGGACCGACCAATGCACGCCGCCATCGGTTGTGCGGGTGATGGACCATTCCGGAGTATGTAAAGAATCCGGAGAATACCTTGTAATTGACCAACCATTATTGACATCGACAAAGTGGAAAATGCCCAGCACTCCATGAAACGCAACCGAATCCCAATTGCTTCCCCCATCGGTACTTCGCATGAGTTTAAAATGTCCGTTTGAAAAATTATAGATAGAAGCCCAACCGTTGTTTTCATCGACAAACTGAACTTGCAGTCCTATATCGCCTGATGCAGTCGACAGTATTTTCTTTTGCCATGTGATGCCTCCATCGGTTGTTTTGTGCATCACTGCACCATGAGCGTTGTTAAAACCGTTTCCAAGCCAATTGTTTTTCCATCCATGCGTTTGATTGATCCAGCACATCGTTACGGCTGGATCGGACATTGACGTTACAGTATCATTAGGGAATGGTATTACGGCTGTCCAATTAGTTCCGGAATTTGTTGTGTGTAGTAATTGCCCTTTACCGCCCGAGATCCAACCCTCGGTTGGGCTAACAAATTGAATTTTTCCTAAACCAATATTTGTTGAGATGGGATTTGTTTGAGGGATCCATCCTGTTTGCGCATGAATGAAACCTGTACAACAAACGAAGTTCAGTATCCAAATAAATAGTTTAACATTTTTCATGATGTACCTTCCGCGTAATAGAAATTTATGACGCATCATTCATTCACCTATTCTGACAAGAATTCGATTATGAAACATGGTGATGATGGCTTTTCGAAATAATTGACTTTCTTTAACACAAGGTGATAAAACTGTGAGGATAGTAATTGAACATACCTATCCCTATTAAGGATAAATCTATCTTGAATTATTGAGAGTTGTG
>CAYPEM010000090.1:0-9082 GCA_964409765.1 uncultured Chitinophagaceae bacterium | reverse complement strand
CCTCGCCAGCCACCCTGTGTTCAGTTGGATGACCGATAAAAGCATTACGTAACTCGCGAATATCTAAAAGTTCTTTTGGAAGTTTCATTTGTTTTTTAAGTATTTCTGAAAGATGTCGAATTGCATCTTGTTGAATAAACAAGGTTTGCAAAATACCATAGACTATAAGATAACTGTGACCTGTATTTAATTTTTGATTTTTGACTTCTTCGTATGCAAGAATTGCCAAGTCAGTATCACCAAGAATATCCATTGCTGAACATATCTTGTTCCATTGATTTTTATCAGCCAGAAGAATTTCGATTCTCCTTGGTCCGTTTACTAAATCTCTTAGTCGTGATTCTATTTTTGATACTTGAGTCATTAATGATATTTTAATTCTGAATATCAGACTGAAACTAAATTACAGTAGCACAGTCAGCTTGAGCTACTGGTTAGGTGGGCTTCGACCATTTTATTTTACTCTGGGAAACAATTTCTTTTAGGTTCTGCCGAGTATATAAATCTTTGTCAGGAACATTTAGACTAAATTGAAACGACATCGATGGAACCGAGGGCGTATTCTCAAATGGTTTTTCAAAATCACTTTTATCTTTTGGATAATGAAATACTTGAGTTGACATTTCAACTCCATTAATAATTTTAAGAAAACAAACAATATTATTAATGGAAAACGATATAAGCTGTAAAGCGTGAGACATTGCAATCGGATCCCAAGCTAAAGAAATACTTTTTAATTGAATATTGGGATTAGCCGATATTGAGCCCAATGGCAATACTTTAAAAAAAGTATGGGCGAATTCTGGTGCTCCTAGTAAATGCATTTTATCAAGGGGAGCAGGTACACCTGGCTGATCCTCAATTCCACATTCCAATTTAAATCCACCTGAACCAGCCCTTAATCCGTGTTTAATTGAATTATATTCAGTTATACTTTTATCTTCTACAAATGCTGATGCGAAACGGGACCATAAATGCCCATATAATTTAGAATATTCTACTTTTTCTGCTTCGGATAAACTTGAACAACTTAGCGTAGCCAACGCTAAACTCTCCCAATTTACTTTCTCAATATTGAGTTTGCATATGTAATCTTTTCGTTGTGCTGAAATTGAAGAAACGATTTTACGCAACTGAGTATTATTATATTTCAACATCCAACCAACTACACAATCAGGTGCCTGAACTAAAGAACATAACAATGAAAACATCGTTTCAAGACTGTGGTAAAATGCCAACCTTAAAGTTGTAGCGCTTCTATGCTTGTTATCAGATGTTAATTGCATTTCGTTTGTTAGAGCTATATAGCCAAAATATTCAGGATCGATTCTATTTAAATACTGCATATTGATTGAATGAACATCCGTATCCCAAAGACAATACGCCTCTTCGTCAATACAAAAGATTGCTGTTATTTTATTTGATGATTTATCTGCCATTTGAGTTTATTTGTAGCCCGCCTAACGGACTGGAGCTAACCTGTATTGCCTCATTCCAAATAATAGTTAATTTTCTTTGCCAGAAGATAGTCAACAGTGACAACAACATCAATACAATATCCTTGCAGTTTGATGCAACTGCTTATTGCACAGACAGATTTGTCTACAATTGGAATAGCTTCACTTGAGTAAATTCTGAATTTTAATTCGTTTTCAGAAGCGATATAACATTAACAACACTATGCATCTCTTGTGCTAATAAATGAGAGTATATTTGTGTGACCGATGCTTTCTGGTGTCCAGCAAGCTTTTGAACCTGGTATAAGGATACCCCATTCTTAACAAGATTGCTGCAAAAACTGTGTCGCAATGAATGGAAATGTAACGTAGGATTTAATTTACTTTTTTTGATCAAACGCTTGAACTTTTTAGTAACAAAGTCTTTGGTATATCTTTTGCCTTTGTGGTGAAAGACTAACCCGCTTTCATCTGTTATTCTACCCTTCCTCAAAGTTAATAGCTTTGTCAATTCATCATTCATAGGTACTATCCTATTCTTTTTACTCTTGGTAGTGAAACCTTCTTTATTCTCAATGTGAATCAATTGTGAAGAGAAATCAATGTTTGACCATTCAAGTGATGCTATTTCAGATAATCTCATTCCTGTGTAGAATGCTATTGTGCAATAATCTGAGAAATCATTATCTCTTATGAACGATAACAATATGTTAAACTCTTTTGGTGTGAAATATGCAGGTATTTTTTCTGGGAGCATAAAGGGTTTAATCTGTAGGAATGGATTATTTTTAATAATTCCCCATCGTATGGCGGTATTAAAGATAGACTTCAGTTTTCCTAATTTTATATTGATTGTTACCAGCCTATTTGGAATTTCTTTCTCCAATAAGAATGACTTAAAGCAATCGATGTGCTGAGGAGTAATTTTATCAATGCATATATCACCGACAAAATTAGAGAATTGTTTTAGGAATAATTCGTGAAGGAATACTGTTCCTGCACTGAAGTTTGATTTCGCATATGGAGTATATAACGATGTAAACTCTTTTAAAGTTTTGTTATTCTCTTGTAGTTCTTGCTGATCAATTTGAAAGGATTTATAAAATTCGAGGGCTTTGGATTTATTCTTTGTCTTTGTCGAGATTCGTATTCGTTTGCCGATACTATCCTCAAAAAAAAGATAATAAAACCCATTGGCACGTTTGGATAAAAACATATGACCTCCAATAATTATAAAAATTATTAGATGTCACGAGTGCACACTGGGGTACTCAATGAGAAAAAAAGAAGGGATTTACTGAGGAAAGAACTTATGACCTCTTCCGTGTCAGGGAAGCGCTCTAAACCAACTGAGCTAAGCGTCCAACGACCACAACTATTTGAAATATTTGTTTAATATAATAAATGATTACAGGAATTCAAAGAAAGATTTTTCGTCAAAAGTTTAAGAGCACACTTATAAAAAAGCCTCTCAATAAAAATAAGAGAGGCCTTTGCATATAGTAACAAAGAAATAAAAAAATTATTTCATTAATAAAAGTTTTTTTGTCTCGTTAAAATTTTCAGTTTGGAGTTTATAGAAGTAAACACCGCTTGCAACAGTTTCACCGTTATTATTGGTACCATTCCAAGTGACATTATAGGTACCTGAATGTTGGTAATTGTTGACAAGATCTGCAATTTTTTTGCCACTCAAATCGTAAACGGCTAACAATATATTTTGTGAATTAGGAATCGAATATCGGATAGTCGTTAATGGATTGAATGGATTTGGATAATTTTGTAATAGTTCAAATGATATTGGTACTTTCGTATCCATTTCAGTAACTGAAGTTGTACTGGTCACAGTCGCTCTCATAAAAAGTGTATAATCATTCGGTGAGACCAATTTTGCCCAATTAACACCATCAAATTCATATGATTTTTGATTACCTGGAGGAAGATCACCGCCTATCCACGGTTTGTTTACTCCGTCATATTTTGCGCTAACATAAAAATCTCCCGGAACCGTAACATTATTGAGATCAAACGAATGCCACCCTATTACGCTTGGTGCATACGGAAAAGGATTTATCAGCTGAGTCCCCGGTAATCCATTAGTACCATTTGCTTGATACATCTTTAAAGTAAAGTTACTTCCTCCAGTATTTGACCAATCTGCAATGTAAATCTTAACGTTAGTTATTTTTACATTCGAAACTGGCGGAGTAAAACGGACTGCTAATTCCCAATTCGCCAAATCTTCATAGACACTTGTAGAAGGAGAATTGTCATCATACGTAAGTGTATACGTTGTTCCAGTACTAGCGCCGATTCCAACAGCAGTGAATGCATCAGCAACAGCATTGTATTCAGTAGAACCATTTCCAAACAAATCTTTTGATGCGTTCAAACAGGCATTGCGAGCATCAATAAACTGGGAATTATTTGTCAAGTATGTCGTCAGTGCTCTATACCAGATAAGTCCACCTTTTGTACGACCAATTGCAACGGCAAGGTTGTAGAAAGATTTATTGATAATTCCGGAATTAATATGTACTCCACCATTGTCATGATCATCATCGTTAGCAAGCACAACAAATTCATTCATATGAGCAGGCTGCCAATCGTTACCTCCTATTGTTTGACCATTATGAGGATCCTGAATATTTCTGAGGGCATCTCCGGCAATTGCAGGAGTAAAGACGTCTTCACCAAGCAACCAATTTGTACTATCTGCAATGACGCCAAAAATATCAGAGACAGCTTCGTTTAACGCGCCTGGTTGTAGTTCATATATAAGATTTGCCGTTCTCTCTGTAACCCCGTGAGTAACTTCGTGAGCAATCACATCAAAACCACCTGCTAAATTGGAGAATCTGACACCGTCCCCATCACCATAAGTCATAAAAGCACCATTCCAAAAAGCATTATTATAATCTTTTTTGTAATGAACGACATTGATCATGGAGCCACCCAAATTATCAAAACTACTTCGGTTAAAACGAGATTTTAATATCGAATAGATCTCACGACTGAAGATATGCGCATCTACAGCGGCTCTAATCTGTTGATTATCATTAAAATTATTATCACTGTTCGGGTCACTGATCCTAAATGCTTGCTGATAACCATTTCCAGCTGTATCATTCTTAGCATCATACGTATCAATAACACCTTTAAAACTGTCGATTGGAGCAACGAACATTGGTAAACTTGCATCGATCATAAAATATTTTCCACCTGACAAATACGTGTTCAGAGCTTTTGTTGTCCCTTTCAATCCAACCCCCGTGCCAACCGCAGGACCATCATATCTAATTCCATCATCAATTTTTATTACCTTGCCATTATGAGCATCAATAAATATAACCATATTTGGTTTTTCAAACGATGGTAATTTCACAGCATACACCAGAACCAATGCTGTATCCTTAAAATACAGCATTAGTTCGGCAGACTTCGAGTTAGAGTTATGGTATTTTATTTTATTTTCAGCAATTACAATTGCAGCGTCTTTATTTATCGAAGGAATGGTAATTACTTCAGGAGTAGGATAATATCTTCCATTGATAGATTCAATTGATCCATCATTGTTAAAGTGTACGATCAATTGTCCTTGAAATATTTTTAATCCGTTTAATGTTTGTTGATACTTCACATGAGTCATTGAAAGTTCATCAATTTCGTTTGAAATGACCTGAAGTTCCTTCGCAGGTTCTTTTAATCCAAATACTTCAATGTTCTCAGAGAAAAATCTTATACCATCGATAGATTTATCAGCAGAAGTAGAATATCCCGAAGATGTAAGTCTTCCTCCAACAAATGTTGGCGTTGAGTTGGTTTCACTCCAAGTCACGCTCAAGGAGTGATTGAGTTTTGATTCAAGCTGTTTAATGCCTTTCTGGGAATCATGTTGAAAATATTTATTGTTCACCGGATTCGATTTAATACCTCCGCTCGATGAGTACGAAAGTCCAAAACTTAATATCAGAATCAACGAAAACAATTTGCGTGAGTTCATACATTTTTCCCTACATAGTGATAAGAATAGTTATTGAAATATTTTGTTTCAGTTACAATACTAAAGCGTTAAAAGAAAATATTGAACTATTTTTACAAGAGTCGGGTCATCTTTGATATCTTGGTTATGATAATCGGTCCAGAGATATTTTCCCGCACCCTTATAATTTTCAACAATAACTCCAACAGGTGGATTTGTACTCCTTATTGTTCCGTAAATTTTCGAAGTGGTTGGTAAGTCAGAAAATTTTTCATATCCTGATAATGCACGTGAATCTGTCGATTTCCATTTAGCAGTAGAGAATCCTAAAAATCTCTGTAATTCAGAATCAATAATTGAAATAGAATCATTGAATGATACTCCCTGGTTATCATACTTTGTATAGAAAGGTGTCCATACTTCCTGCACATTATAGTAATTATAATGTCCGCCATATACTTTGCCACCTTGTTCAACATATCGGCCTAACACACGGGATAATACAGGGTATGAATTCTCACTTCCACCATCACAGTCAGAAAAAATAAGAGTATATTTTTTCAAAAATTCCAGAGTCCGTGTTGAATCTACGCTTACTGAATCACGTAAATCACTAACCTCAACAGAATCAAACGTTGTATATCCAATCACTCGCAGCACATTTTCTAATTGTTCGGCACTTGCTTTTACAACCAAAACTTTAACGGCAGTATTTTGAACTAATGTCATCGTTCCTGCAACTGTGCCTGATGCTAATGGTTGTACAACAACTGGAATTTCGCTGACAAATGCAGACCCAATTTTTGCAACAAGCGTTTGATTTCCTTCGGGTGCTTGAATTGTTGCTTTTCCACTACTGTCTGTATAAGCCGAAAACTTCGGATCCTGGAACGGTGGATTTTTTAATGTCAACAACGCTCCGCCTTGTGCTTTGCCTTGAGGATTAAGAACAGTTGCAGTAACACTATATGTAGGAACATTTGTATTAGCTCCAGATGGAGAATCATCACTCGAACACCCGGAATATAATCCGATTATTGAAATAATTAATGCTAGACTAAAGTATCGATTTTTCATTTTTTTGTTCTCCTGTATTGAAATAAATAATTAACGGTTGAAATATATGATAAATCTGATTTGATGTTGTGACCAGACCCACACTATGTTGTTTACGTTGAATAGTCTTCCTTCAAATTATTTCTCAAATAACAAATCAGAAAAATTCAATATTTAATAAAAGAGTTGACGGAAAATAAATAATAATCCATTCAGTTCATAGTGGTTGCGGAATATTAATATGACTGGAGATTCTTTGAAGTATTGTCTCTCAGAAAATTTCGAAAATAAGTATAAATTCTAAACTGATAAAATTTATATAAACAGAATGGTTAATAGATGATTTGGTGGGATTTGTATACTTCAGCAGTGAAATACTCATATTATATTGAGATTTTTTCCATTCGGGAGAATAAAAAAATAAATATTTTGTGTGTTGAATTATTAAACAAACAAAATATTTTGAACAAGAGAATTAATTCATTCGCGAAAATTCAACTCTTCGATTTTTTCTTCTTCCTTCCTCCGTTTTGTTCAATTCAACAGGGTTGATCGATCCAAATCCACGCGGCATCATCCTTTTGACATCGATTCCTTTGTTTACCAAAAATGTAACAACCGCTTTTGCCCGATGCAATGATATCTTTCTATTTGCATCAGCATTTCCAGTATTATCAGTGTAACCATTAACGTTAATGTTAATGGTTTTATTTTCTACCATGAATTTTGCAATGGCATTTAATACTATTTTTGAATCCTGCGTTAGAGCGATACGTGCTGACTCAAATGTTATGGCATCCATAATAACGGGTTTCGCATTATTCTCTTTTAATGATTCAATCAGTTTTAATGATTCTGCAATTTTCTCTTCAATGGTATTATTATTACGCGGGACATTGATATACGTTGTTTCAAGAGTTATTGGCTTTTCCGTTGCAGCATTATTAATAAATATTCTAGAACCTTTTGCGGTAACAATATTCTCTTCGTTAAATTCATTTCGAATTATTACGCTGCTTGATTTTCGATAGATCGTATCATTCCCTCTCAATTGTAATTTAGCGGAATATGTTATTTCATTCATTCCATTTTTTATGAGGTCTGTTATATTAACGGATGAGATTCTGATAAATTCCCTTTCATTTCGTCTCGGAGCAGTTACCATGCTCAATGAAGAAGAGCGCATTTTGGCAGAAAGATTCTTTGATTGTATCGGGATATTATTAACGGCAAACGATCGTTCATTTACCAGAAATATTGATTCTAGCGAATCTATCAACTGAACAGAGATAACTTTCTTCATAGGATCAATGAACAAAGATGTTTTGAAAAATACCTCGTCGCCCGGCGAGATTATAATCGAATCGGACATCTGTTGTACATTTGCAGGATGTACATTTTTGACCACGATATCCGAAGTTTCTATCATATTTTTTGCAACATTTGAAATGATATTTTCCACAAATATTTTTTCACTCTCGATACTGCTGCTATCGGCATATTTAATTTTAATTGTAGAATATGATTGAAGTACAGATTTATCTTTTGGAATGAAACTCAATCTCATTTTATACCGTAAGACTCCTTCACCGATACCTCGTGAGCGGCCGAGTTTCCATTGGATATTGTTTCCTAAGATTATCGGTGTAACTTTTCTACCATTGAATGTTGCACTATTTGGAATCAACAATAATTTATCGGAAACGACATCGTAGATATCAATAGATTCTATATTCTTTGAACCTGAAAAGGAGAATGATACAAACATCTCTACGGTGTCAAGTTTTACTTTCCGCAAAGTATCTTCATAAAGATATTTCGGTTTCGCTTGTCGCGCAGAGATCAATCTGTTTATTCTTGCCAGAGATTGGACCAGAGAATCTTGGATTTGACGCTTCACATAAAAATTAGCTTTAGCAATTCCCCCTTCTGTAACGCGTACAAATTGTGAGGTGGGATCTTTTGCAAAAGAATTATTTCCAATCAATAATTCTGACTTGGAAGGAAGAGTTCTTTCATTTATGCGCAGAACATGCTGACCCGGTTTCACTTCAGGTAGAGAGAATTTTCCATCGTCTCCGGTAATAATCTTTGTCCCATCTTCCATCCAAAGTTCTACATCTTTTATTCCGTTTTCACCACTATCCTGGAATGTATTTCTATTGTCATCAAAAAATACCTTTCCAATGATCAAACCTTTTTCAGTAAATACACCAGGACGTACGATAACCTGCCAGGTTGAAGGAGCTGACACTAGATACGTTCCGTAATTTGCTGTTACACTTGCGTATACAGTATTCAATCCCTCGCTCTCCACTGCATCGGCACCAATCGCTAGTTGATATACGAGCATACCACTCGTCGAAGATTGGAGTGTATCCGAAAGAATCCACACCATCTGATTCAATGTTGAATTATAGACTGGTTCAATGGATTTGCCGTTATATCGTGCAGAGTGTTTGACATATTGAAATGCATATGGCATAATATCATACACACCAAGAGCACTGACAAACTGCGGGCTTGTATTTGTTATTTGTACTTGATATGTAACTATATCTCCAATCTCTGCAACCTTTTTATTCGC
>CAYPEM010000089.1:0-10041 GCA_964409765.1 uncultured Chitinophagaceae bacterium | reverse complement strand
CTCCCCTGTAAGGGGAGGGTAAGGGTGGGGTTAGTTTTTACTTCTTCTTCGCTTTTGCTCCCATCTCAAACACAATCGCTGCGCCGTTCATGATATCGGAATGAATGAAATAATTCTCTTTCCATTCTTTTCCGTTTAGAAGAATTTTCTGCACATAAACATTCTTCGCGCTTTGGTTCTTTGCTTCGATTGAGATCGTTTTCCCATTTTCCAATGTTATTTTCGCACTCTTTACCAACGGACTGCCTATGGCATACTGATCCGAGCCGGGAGCAACGGGATAGAATCCGAGCGCACTGAAGATATACCACGCAGACATTTGCCCGCAGTCATCATTGCCGCTTAAGCCGTCCGGAGTGTTGGAATATTTTGAATCCATGATCATCCGTACACGCTCCTGCGTTTTCCACGATTCGCCGATCCAATTGGAAAGATAGGCAACATGATGCGATGGTTCATTGCCGTGAACATAATTTCCAATGATCCCTTCGCGGGTGATATCTTCATTATGTGCAAAGAACTCATCGGGAAGATGCATGGTGAAAAGGGAATCCAGATATTGCGAGAAACGCTTTTTTCCGCCGAGAAGCTGAATGAGCGCCGGAACATTATGCGGAACATAGAGCGAATAATTCCACGAATTTCCTTCGATGAATCCTTGACCATCCGTTTCCAGTGTGCTGAAGGTCTTTCGGAATGTTCCATCGCTCATCTTCGGACGCATGAAACCGATAGAAGGATCGAAGACATTCCTGAAATTCTCTGAGCGTTTGATGAATTCAGCGTACACTTTTTCATTGCCGAGTTTCTTTGCCATCTGTGCGATCGCCCAATCGTCATATGCGTATTCCAGTGTCTTTGAGACCGAAGATGAATTCTTATCTTCCGGTACATATCCCATTGGAATATAATATTCCAATCCGTCGTAATATTTTTGATTTGCCGTTGCAACCATTGCATCGAGAGCTTTTGCTCCATCGAAAGAGATATTTCCTTTCACGTAAGCATCCGCAATGACGGAAACGCTGTGATACCCGATCATACACCAATTCTCGTTGGAATAGTGCGACCAGACCGGAAGCATTTTATGAACGCTCTGATCGTAATGCGCCATCATCGAGCGGATCATATCGCCGTTCCGTTTTGGCTGCAAGATATTGAACAGTGGATGAAGCGCACGGTATGTGTCCCACAGTGAGAATGTTGTATAATTCGTGAATCCTTCGGCGCTGTGGATGTTCTGATCGAGTCCTTTGTATAGTCCATCCACATCCATATAGATGTTGGGACTGAGATAGGTGTGATACAACGAAGTGTAGAATGTCTCTTTATCTTTTTGTGTGATGCTTTCTATTTCCACTGCTCCAAGTTCCCTGTTCCACAACGCCTGACTTTCTTGTTTCACCTGTTCGAAATCCCAGCCGGGAATTTCGCTGACAAGGTTCTTCATTGCCCCTTCGGTGCTGACCGATGAGAGCGCAAATTTGATCTTTATTTTCTCATTTCCATTCAGGTCAAAATTGAAATACGCTCGGATATTCTTTCCCGCCATCTCCGGAAAATTCTTCGTCACGTCGAACTTTCTCCAGAATCCGCGGTAGACCGATTGATCGTAGCGGGCGTGGCCGTATGACGCGATCGGTTTGCTGAATGTCATCGCAAAATACACGGTGCGTGTGCGAGCCCAGCCGTTGGTCTGGCGGTATCCGGTGACGAGCGTGTCATTTTCCACACGGAGAAATGTCCAGACATTTTTCTCATTGGAAGTGTAAATGCCATGCATCAGATCGAGAATGATGTGCGCAGTGTCCGCGGATGGAAACGTGTATTGATGGAATCCAACGCGGGCGGTTGCAGTGAGTTCGGCGGTGATATTGTGATCGTCCAGTTTCACTTTGTAATATGCAGGTTCTGCAATTTCATTTGTGTGAGAATATGCCGAGCGGTATCCATTTTCGGGATGATCGGCAGTTCCCGGATTGAGTTGAAGCATTCCTGTTGTCGGCATGATAAGGAAATCGCCGAGATCGGAATGTCCGGTTCCGCTGAAATGGGTGTGGCTGAATCCGACGATCGTCTTGTCCTCATACTGATATCCCGCGCAGTATTGGTACACTTCTTTCTGATATTTTCCATCTTTTTCATACAACAGCGTGTCGGTATCCGGACTGAGCTGGACCATACCGAATGGAACCGTTGCGCCGGGAAATGTATGTCCCATTCTCTGCGTTCCGGTGAGCGGCTTAACGTATTGGATGAAATTGGTCTGTGCAAAAATTAATGAAGCGATGAAAGGGAAGAGGAATATTTTTTTCATTTTAGAAATCCAAAAATGATGAATTGATGATTGAGAAAATAGAGATTAAAAGGGAGGAAGGCAAAAGAACATTTGCCACAGAGAACACAGAGAAAAGCGGTTTACAGAAAAGAGCATACCACCGAGACACGGAGGCACAGAGAAAATAAACTGACCCCCTCTACAGTTCTCCCCCTTACAGGGGGAGAGGTTTAAGTTCCCTCCCCTGCAAGGGGATGGTTAGGGAGGGGTCAATTATACTTCATCAACTTCCTCTTTCTCCTCTTCATTTCTTTGTTTACATTTCTGTATATGAACACAAGCAGAACCAAATATTTTGCTCCTCTTTTCTTCATTGTCTTGGTACTCTCTCTGCATATTGCCGTTGGTCAAACCCATTCCATCACTGAATTCGAAAAAAAAGCATTCGAAGTACGCCAGGCAAAAGTGAAATCACTGGCAAGTAATTGGTTCGATGTGACATACTACAAACTCGATCTGACCATCACTGCCGAACCGAAGTATCTTACCGGAACAGTGACCGTTGCCGGAAAGTGCATGCAAAATAACTCCGGATCACTTACGCTTGACCTTGCCGGGAACATGCAGATCGTTTCCGTTACGGTGGACGGGACCGGAAATTTCTTTATTCAACGGAACAGTTCGTTCGAGATCACACTGAACCGTCTGTATCAGCAGGGAGAGTTCCTTTCGGTCGTAATTCAGTACCAGGGAATGCCGGTCAGATCCGGACTCGGGAGTTTTACGTTCGACAATCATAACGGCATGCCGTGGATCTATTCGCTCAGCCAGCCGTACGGTGCGAGCGACTGGTGGCCCTGCAAAAATACTCCGAGTGACAAAGCAGATTCGGCAGATATCATTGTAACGTGCGATTCGGAGTACAAGGTTGGGTCGCAGGGGATTCTTCTCTCATTGGTCAATAACGGCAACGGCACATCCACCCATCACTGGCAGGAACGGTACCCGATCGCATCCTATCTGATTTCTATTGCGATCACCAACTATGTCCAGTTCTCCGACTGGTTCAAATATTCGCCGACCGATTCAATGGAGGTGCTGAATTACGTTACACAGGAGAATCTTTCGGCGGCGAAACAATCACTTCCCAAAGTGATCGACATGCTTGCACTATTCTCCGATCTCTTCGGAATGTATCCGTTCATCAAAGAGAAATACGGACACGCGGAATTCACCGGCGGGGGAATGGAGCACCAGACAATGACATCGCTCGGGACATTCAACGAAGATGTCGTTGCGCATGAACTTGCGCATCAATGGTTCGGCGATATGATCACCTGCCGCACCTGGTCCGATCTGTGGCTTAATGAAGGATTCGCTCAGTACTCCACCGGTATCTACCGCGAGAAGAAATACGGCAGTGCATCGTTCCGGGACTATATGACTCCGATACTGCAGAATGCCGCTTCTGCTGCAGGAATTCTCGGCCGACCGGATACTTCGAATCCGGGTAAACTGTTCAACTTCTCATTGATCTATGCAAAAGGGGCTTCCGTACTTCATATGCTCCGGCATGTGCTGGGGGATTCGGTCTTCTTCCGGGCGATCCATACATATGCGAACGATCCGCTGTTGATGTATTCCACCGCAACGACGAACGATCTTCAGACGATCTGCGAAACAGTTTCCAATAAGGATCTCGATTATTTCTTTCAGGAATGGGTCTATGGAGCGAATGTGCCGACGTATCAATTTTTCTGGACGTGGAACGATGCGGGGGATTCTTCGGCATTGAGCATTACGCTTCAGCAGCCATCGGGGAGGACGAATCCACAGTTCTTTACAATGCCGCTGGATGTGAGGATCACGAGTGCAGAGAGCGATACCGTTGTGACCCTCTTCAACGATGCATTGGAACAAACATTCACGATCCCATTACGCACAAAACCGCTCTCCGTTCTGCTCGACCCGGACAATTGGGTGCTGAAAAAGATCATACCCGGAGGGGATGCTCTTCCGGCAGATTTTGTTCTTGAACAGAACTATCCCAATCCGTTCAATTCATCAACGACGATCGTTTATCGTCTCCCGCGAAGAGAGGATGTAACGTTGAAGATCTACGATCTGCTCGGACGGGAAGTGACGACGCTGGTGAATGTGAGGCAGGAAGCGGGATCGTATGAATATCACTGGAGTGCGGAATATGTTTCGAGCGGGGTTTATTTTTACCGGGTGACTGCGGGGGATGTTCAACTGCAGAAAAAGATGGTGATGATTAGATAGGAGAAAAAGTTAAAAGTGAGAAGTGAGAAGGGAGAAGGGAGAGGGGAGAAGTGAGAAGGGAGAAGGGAGAGGGGAGAAGTGAGAAGTGAGAGGGGAGAAGTGAGAAGTGAGAAGTGAGAAGGTAGAAGAGAGAAGTAAGAAGGTAGAAGAGAGAAGTAAGAAGTGAGAAGTTATAAGTAAGAAGTAAGAACAATAAATGTGTCATTGCGAGGAGTGATGATGCGCAGTCCCGCTGTACGGGATGCCGTTCCCTAATTACAATAACGGCGGCACGTCAGAACGACGCGGCAATCTGCTAGTGGCGTGGGTGAGAAAAAAATGATGGCTGTCATTCTCTACGAACCGTATGCCCGCGTGCTTCTGAGTGGAATCCAGTGAAACGTATTTTTCAGCTCTTACTTTTCTTTCCGAGAAAGAAAAGTAATCCCGCCAAGGCGGGACGAAATTTGCCGCTCACGATGAACGTCGAGTCGCACAGGCCGGTATCACCTCTTCGAGGTGATAAAGCGCGATGCCTGTCCTGCTGAAGAGCGGGATTCATCGTTACCCATTCGCTCACCCCTCCTAAATTTCGCACCCACGCACTTTAGTAAAAAACTATTTTGTTACTATGTACGAGAGAACAGAGATCGGCTGTCATTCCCGAATGCTCCTATCGGGAATCCAGTGAAAGCATTGTGAAGAGTTACAAAAATAATGTGTCATTGCGGGCGAGTGTTGTTTACGAGTGCGGCAATCTGCCCGCGTGCCGGGGAAAAATTAAGAAGAGCACACCACCCCTGTAAAGATTTAAATGAAATTTGAGGGAACAGGAAGGGGTGGCGGGAGAAAAAACTAAACATAAAATCATGTAATGAAAAAGCAGACTGCACTCCCATAATGGTCACGAACAACGCCAGGAAGCAGTTCGACAAGAGCACAATGACGGTTGACAACGCTCAGAAGTGGATTGACGAGAGCACAACGAAGAGTGACATAATTAAAAAGCAGATTGACACCGCTAAAATGCAGTTCGTCAAGACCAGGATGTCAGCTTACTAGAACAGGATGTCCGTTGGCGGTACCACAATGGACATTGGCAACGAAAAAATGCTCGGTTACAGACCGCCGATGGAGGGTTACATCGTCCGGATGCTCATTTACACCGTGCAGAAGTGATTCAACAGAGACACGATGTCAGTCGACAGTGATAAAAAGCAGATTGACAATGCAAAAATGGAGCGTGACAACACTAAAATGCAATCTGCAGCGCCAAAATGGAGAGTTACACCGTTAAGAAGCAGATTTACATTACCAGGATGTCAGGTTACAAGAACAAGATGTCATTCGACAAGGCTAAAAAGGAGATTGACGGAGCCAAAATGGAGTTTGCGGAGATAAAAAGCAGTTTGACGGAGTAAAAATGGGGTGTGAACGGAAAAAATGGCAGAAAACTGATTGTTTGGAGTTCAATGAACACTTTAGAATAATACCAATAGAGTGTATTTCTACCAGTTGCTCGCGGAGGAGTAGTGGGTGCAGAGGAAGGAGGTGGTTATATGGTAGAAACTTAACCAAAAAGTTTTTACACTGTCGAAACGGTTACTCGTGGGATGAAATGAAGAAAATATTGGAAGAATCGTTTAAGAAATCACAACAGTAGAATTTTATGTTGCAATCAAATTATTTTCAAAAGATTATTGCTGCCCTAAAGGATAAATTATGACTCAACCATTGCGTGAGGGATTATATGAATCTGTTGTTTCAAATGGTCTAGATAAAAAACTCCAGAGTCATCTTGGCGAATATAATATTGGTATTGAAAATATCGATCCTGCAGAACGACCGAAAATATTTTCAAAATATTTAAGTGAAGCGATTGAAAGAACACTTACGCATTTACTTAAAAAAGAAGATACACTAAAAGCTATTCAATTTTGTCAGGATATTATTCAATTATCGGCAAAACATAAAGGAAGCATTGTTCCCGATGATTATCCAACAGACAATCAATTGCTCAGTTTTATAAAAAAAAATGTAAATCCACTTATAGCCGAACTGCAATTTGAAAGACCAGGCATTCCCTTATCTCAATCTGCTTTATTAGTAAATGCTAGAGGTGAATTTAAGATAGGAAACGAAATAATTAAAGAGATACAAAGTTCAAATCGTATTGATTTACTTTGCTCGTTTATCAAATGGTCGGGGTTTGTAAGATTGAAAGATTATTTGCGAAAGTTTTCCGAAAAAGGAGGCAAAATACGAGTTCTTACAACAGCATATATGGGAGCTACTGATCAAAAAGTTTTAGATGAATTGGAAAAAATGGGAGCTGAAATAAAGGTATCACTTGATGTAAGACGAACAAGGCTGCACGCAAAGGCATGGTTATTTCATAGAGACACAGGATATTCAACTGCATATATTGGTTCTTCAAATATGTCAGCAGCTGCATTAACAGATGGCCTTGAATGGAATGTACGAGTATCCAATATTGATTCACCTATTATAATTGAAAAATTTTCCGCGACATTTGACAACTATTGGAATGATGTAGAATTCGAAGCCTATAAGGATGATAAAGTTAAAGTTCGTTTCGATGATATAATAAAAGAACAACGCGGCGAGGCAGTTCCTGAGTTTACACTTTTTGATATTTCACCGTTTCCATACCAAAAAGAAATTTTAGAGAGATTGGAAGTAGAACGACTAGTTCATAATCGGTATAACAATTTAGTGGTATCTGCAACTGGGACAGGAAAAACAATCATTGCAGCATTTGACTTTAGAAGAGAGTTCGAGAAGGATAATTCTATAAACCTACTATTTGTAGCTCATAGGGATGAAATATTAAAACAGAGTCTAAATAAATTCCGTCAAGTTTTGAGAGACAGTAGTTTTGGAGAGCTATTTGTTGGTGGAATTAAACCAACGGAAGGGAAAAACCTATTCGCCTCAATTCAATCACTTTCTAATCTTAATCTCTTAGACCTACAACCAAAACAGTTCAAGTATGTGGTAATAGATGAATTCCACCATGCTGAAGCACCAACTTATGTAAAATTATTGGATCACCTTAAACCTAATATTTTATTGGGATTAACGGCAACTCCAGAACGTATGGATAACAAAGATATTCGCCGTTGGTTTGATGGTTATACTGCTGTTGAGCTTCGCATTTGGGATGCAATTGAACGAGGCAATTTAGCTCCGTTTCAATACTTTGGCATTTATGATAATACTGACTTATCGTCTATAACTTGGAAAAGAGGCGAATATGATGAAAAAGAAATCGAAAATCTTTTTACAGCAACTGACATAAGAGTTAATGTTATTCTAAAGGCCATCGGAGAAAGAATCTTATCTGCTAAAAAGATGAAGGCTCTTGGATTTTGTGTTGGTGTTAATCACGCAAACTATATGGCACTAAGATTCAACGAGGCCGGAATAGCAGCAGAATCATTAACAAGTGAGTCTTCAAAAGAAGTGCGAGCAAATGTAATAGGCAGGCTTCAAAGGGGTGATCTAAATGTTATTTTCACAGTTGATTTGTTTAATGAAGGTGTTGATATTCCAGATATTGATACCGTACTTCTTTTACGTCCAACTCAAAGCGCAACGATATTTTTACAGCAAATTGGTAGAGGATTAAGATTATCAACAAATAAATCTCATTTGACTATTCTTGATTTTATTGGACAGTGCAGTGTAAAATATCGATTTGATGTTCGATATAGGGCTTTCAATAACTTTACTAGAAAAGAATTAAGTGAACAAATTGAAAACAATTTTCCGCTTCTTCCTTCTGGTTGTTCGATACAATTAGATAGGATTTCACGAGATATAGTTCTCAGGAATGTTAGACAATCACTTACATTAAGTACACAAGGGTTAGTTAGAGAAATAATGAACTTTGGAAGAGATATAACTCTTATTGAATTTATTAGGGATTCGAGAATATCTTTAAATGAAATTTATCGCAATAAACGGTATTGGATGCAATTAAAACATTCAGCTGGACTTATTACCGATTCAACCAAAAACCTTGGGGATGATGTCGCACAAACGTTTTCTCGATTAATAAACATCGACGATGGAAATAGGATTAAACAATACCGGAAGTTATTGCAAGAAGAAGCATTAAATGTTACGCATGAAAAAGAAAAACGAATGCTTTTGATGTTGGTTACTAATTTATTCGGTGAAACTGCAGCCAGCAATCCGGTTAAATATTTAAATATTCTTCGTAAAAACAATTTTCTAAAAAATGAACTTCTTGAGCTTTTTGAAGTTTTAAGTGAAAGTATTAATCATAAATCATTCGATTTCTTAGTTGACAAGAATGTCGCTCTAAAAATACATTGCAGATACTCATTAACTGAAATATTCGCAGCGTTTGGTGATGTCCGAAACGGTAAATTGTTTCGCGCAAGAGAGGGAGAGCATTTTGATAAAAAAACCAAATGCAATTTAATTTTTATAACTCTTCAAAAAGCAGAGAAAGATTATTCTCCATCCACAATGTATAGAGATTATGCGCTTTCTGATAGAAAATTCCATTGGCAATCTCAAAGTACCACAAAGCGTGACAGTGTTAAAGGCCAAAGATTAATTGACCATAAAGCTCTTGGTATTCACCATCTATTATTTGTTCGAACAAAAAAACAAGATGAACGAAAAGAAACAAATCCGTATATATTTTTAGGGGAAGCTAATTGCATTAGTGATTCTGGCGAACGACCTATAAACATCGAATGGGAATTAGAGGCTCCTATGCCGACGGAATTTTACAGACAATGTTCTGTGGTAGCTAGTTGAGTAGCTAACAACTTTCTCATTCAATATTGTTATGTTTCGAGGTTTGTCTAATTATATCTATGGTTCTGTGATTTGCCTTTTTCCACCGCACCCGCCAAAGTATTTGTCGGTCATGCAAACCAAGTCAGCTAACGCGGGACTCGCAATGACACATGCTTTTTATTTCACCCGCTCTTTGATCCACTTCTCCAAGAATTTCATTGATTCATCGGTCGGTTTCGGGAATCCTCTGAAGATCATCGAAATAGGATCGTGCTTTATCGATTCGCGCGGTTCATCCACCTGCTGAATGATATGTCCACCGTTAGGATATCGTTTGATCGTGTAGTCGGTAAAATGTTTACTGCTGAAGATCGTCTCGAATCGTTTTGCGATCGTGTCAACCGGTATATGAGCATCCTTATCACCGAAGAGACATAATATGGGGATGGAAGGTTTGTTCCAATACGGTTCAGGGTCGAACGCAGATCTTCGGTAATGATCGTAGGTCGGCAGGCGTAAGGTATCTTCAGGCGAGAGCGTTTCTTTATACTCAAGCTTTTTGAACCACGGTTTATCTTTGAACCGTGCTTTTGCAGCGAGAGCAGATTCCCGATCGATGAATGTGCCGACATATCGGGAGATGGTCCGGTTATACTCTACGATATCGCGGATATCATCTTCAGAAAATCCGTCATTGCGGA
>CAYPEM010000088.1:7577-10662 GCA_964409765.1 uncultured Chitinophagaceae bacterium | reverse complement strand
AAATTAGAAATTAAACCGGGAAATATTCCTGGATTTTTAAATCGCTACACCACGAACGGTACGTTATCGTTTGATTTTCAACCATTTGTTGTTCGTATCGGCGGTTCATTCAGTCGTCAACGAACAAGAAATATCGGCAACAGCGATATCCTTGCGAATGTGTTTGCAACTGAGCGTATTGCGAATGTTGATAATAGTAACCTACTATTAAATACAAAAATTACACACATTCTCAGTCCCTCAACATCGTATGATTTTAATGTAAGCTATATGGATCAACGAAATAAGACATCGGATCCTGACCATGGCGATAATATCTTATTGTACAATGATAGTATTGCAAATGCGAAATATGGTTATACATTTAGAAATTACAATAATGGTCCAACGGCTTATAAAGTGCATGATTTTGTGATCAACAAATTTGGCACAACACAAACGACATTCCAAAAACAAAAACAAAATCGTTTTGGAGCATCATTTGACATTACGAGTCAAGTCAATGGTGAGCATCAATTAAAACTTGGCGCTTCGATCGAAGAATACCGGGTCAGTTTCTTTACAACAGGGTCTTCGGCAGTGCTTGGGTATTTCCGAACGAATCCGGATGATGCGCGCACCCCGGGTCTTAAACGTGACTATGCAATGGGACAAAACGGCGGTGTTAACAATTATGGATATGATTTTTACGGAAATGAAATAGATGATGTTGATAATGTTGACGGTCCGAAAGCACCACGCTATATCGGTGCATATCTTCAAGATAAAATTGAGTACTCAGATCTGGTAGTTAATGCGGGAGTACGGCTTGACTATATGGATAACGATGATATTACATTCATCGATGATCCAACAACAACTGACGTCATAGAAGGACCTCTTTCACCGTCAGTCGACAAATCTATCTTCTCAGCCTATCCGGTATACAAAGCTTCCGGTATTGGGAAATCAAAACCATTTGTGGGAGTAAGTCCTCGATTAGGTTTTTCATTTCCGGTGACCGACAGAACCGTTTTTCATCTTCAATATGGAAAATTTATTCAATCACCACAGTTGAACTCGATCTATCGCGGACGTGGTTCAATGGCAGTGATATTTGGTGGTCAAAACTTCATTCCAAATCCTGTGGGATTTAACCTTCAACCCAAAAGGACAACTAATTATGAAGTTGGTTTTACAAAACAATTCAGCGATAATGCTGCGTTTGATATCACAGCTTTCTATAAAGATATTTCCGGAGAAATCCAGATTCAACGGGTTACAGTGTTAAGCACAGCCGATGTTGCTGGATATAATGTTCTCGCAAACGGTGATTTTATGACGACAAAGGGTATTGAATTAAGCCTTCGCTTAAATCGCATTAATCGTTTACGAGCACAATTCAATTATACATATTCTGATGCTCAAGGAACTGGATCAACTACCAATGCTGCTGTTTCATCAGTAGAGTCCGGCTCATTATATCCTTCAGTTATTTCACCGCTTGATTTTAACCAAACTCATAAAGGAAGTGTGAACATAGATTACTCATTTGGTAAAGATGATGGCGGACCAATACTGGAACAACTTGGTGCAAATTTATTGTTCACATTCAATAGCGGTCATCCGTACACTCACTCAACAGGCAGCAGAGGCCAGCAAGGAACAACCTTTGGTGCATTGATCGAGCAGGATGCTCGATTTAGCATTCCGTTAGAAGCGGTCAATTCTTCTACTACTCCTTGGGTATTTAATTTTGACGGTCGGTTGACAAAAGGATTTGAAATTGGGGGAGTGAAGACTGAAGTATATGCATACATTCAAAATATTTTTAACACAAAAAATGTGATCAATGTCTATCGCCGAACCGGCAATGCTTATGATGATGGTTTCTTAAGCAATCCTGAACTGAGTGCGGAGATCGTTAAGGGTGAAGAATTAGGTGCAGGATACGTTGAACTGTATACCAATGCTAATTTGGTCAACGGAAGACACTATCGCAACACCACTGGTAATGAATTATTCGGCACACCACGACAAATTCGTTTTGGTTTGCGTTTAGAATTATAATTCGAACTTTTTGAATTAATTACAAATAACGGAGTTATTATAATGAAAAAACAAAATTCCCGCATTCGTCTGTTCGCTGGTGTGTTATTCGTTGTTGCGTTAACACTCATTGCAAAGGAACCGCCGGGTGCTAAAGAAAAAAATAATGGGTTTCAAAAAATTACCGGAACTCCATCGTCGTCTCTCATGAACATCAACAAAATGTCTGCATGGTATAGTGCAGATGGTGAGCATGAACGACGACCAAGCGATGGTAATTCCGGATTGACCTATCCTCGCGGGACTTCGACGGTTATTTATGCGTCAGGTCTTATGATGGGTGGTATGCCGACCGATGGTATTGCTGCTGGTGCCCGCGTTACCGGTTTTTCATACAGTAAGGGATTTCAAAATGGAGCCATTCTTGGATCACGAACGAACACTATTGAGAATCCTGCAGATCCAAATGTTCGTATTTGGCGTATTCGAAGAGATTATGCAACAGCAGATCTACGGCAAGATGCAGCAGAAATCAATGCTGTGTCATTATCTGCCGTCAATGATGCATTGGTTGCAGGAGTTCGAGAACAATATCGAAAAGATTGGAAAGAATGGCCGACACAAAAAGGTGCTCCATTCTACGATGTTGGTTATAAAGATGCCGGAAATTCTCTCATTGGAGCAAATAACGGTGTGATCGATTGGGGAGAAGATGATTATTATGCCGATGGAGATGACCGAAGAAGAAATGGTGTGTTGGATGACGGTGAAGATCTTAACGGAAACCAGGTGCTGGATGGTGAAACGCCCGGTGTAGCAGACGCAGATCAAGTAATTTGGGCTGTTAATAATGATATTGGCACGACCGAATCTCCATGGAAAACAAAAGCATTAGGTATGGAAGTTCAAAATACAATGTGGGGGTATAACCGCACCGATGCTTTGGGGAATATGATCTTTAAAAAATTCAAACTCATCTATAAAGGTGTGGCTGCTACTCCAATCGGTTCAAAGATCAATAACATGTATTTATGTCAATGGTCCGATCCTGATCTTG
>CAYPEM010000088.1:0-7477 GCA_964409765.1 uncultured Chitinophagaceae bacterium | reverse complement strand
ATCGGTTCAAAGATCAATAACATGTATTTATGTCAATGGTCCGATCCTGATCTTGGTGATGCTGGTGATGATTTTGTAGGATCAGATATTTCCCTAAGTCTTGGTTTTGTCTATAATTCTAAAACGTTGGATTCAGAATTTAGAAAATTTGCTTTAGCACCGCCGGCAGCTGGATACGACTTCCTGCAAGGACCGATAATACCGGCTCCGGGTGACAGTGCAGTGTTCGATCTTAAGTATAAAAAAGATTTCCGAAATCTCCCGATGACTTCATTCATCTATTTTGGAGGTACATATACCGATCCGCCATTTACAAGCAGTGGAGCTATTCAGTGGTATCAAATGTTCCGTGGATTACCACCAACGCCTCAAGGACCACCAGATCCGGATCCTTTAATAAATCCATCCACAGGTCTTGTAACCCCATTCTGGTTAAGCGGAGATCCAGTAGCAAAAACAGGATGGTTGGATAAAACACCTGGTGACAGAAGACTATTATTGAACTCAGGTCCTTTTACGATGGCATTGGGTGATACACAAGAACTTGTTTCAGCAGTTATTGCTGGTGTTGGTTCAGATTACCTATCGAGCGTTTCAGTATTGAAATTTTATGATAAGAGCACTCAGGCTGCGTATAATAACTTGTTCGATCTTCCGAAACCACCACCGGCACCAAAAGTAACAGTGGTTGAGTTGGAAAATGGAATTGTATTGGATTGGGGAATCGATCAAGCAGCTGTTAAAGCGACCGAAGAATCAAATTCTAAAGGATATGTATTTGAAGGATACAATGTCTATCAATTCCCTTCGGCTACAGCACCGTTATCGAGTGCAAAGAAAGTTGCAAACTATGATCTGATCACCGATCCTTCAACAATTTCGCAGGAAGAATTTGATGAAAGCTCCGGTCAGATATTGGTAAAACCTGTTCAACTTGGAAAAAATTCAGGCTTAGCTCGCTACTTATATATTACAAGAGATGAATTACGCAGCAAGCCCTTAATCAACGGACAACAATATTATTTTGCAGTTTCTGCTTATAATTTTAATCCGTCAGACAAAGTTGTTGCAAAATCTTTTGAGAGTAATACAAATGTATTCACTATAACTCCTCATTCACCAAACCCGGGCGTAGTGTTACCATATAACATCAACGATACACTTTCACTTGCGTCGGATATGGTGGTTGGAAATAATGATGGAGTTGTTGGCATCACAGTGTTCAATCCAACACTTCAGGTAGGATCGACCTATGATGTTTGGTATGGTGGTTCTGGAGCATCAACCCGTACATACACTATTGTTAAAAACATTTCCGGCAGTACGGATTATGCAACGGTTACGGCAACAATGCTTCCTGCTGATACCGCAAGCGCAATCAAGACCTCAAAAGGATCTGGAATTTTCACCATCAATGATGCAAAAAATTTAGTTACCTATTCTAAAATAAATATCGCATCGCTTTCAGGACCGATCACAGCAGCACATATTCATGTTGGTGCGGCGGGAGTGAATGGTTCTGTAGTTCATCCATTCTCTATCGTTAACAACTCAATTTTGGACAACACATGGTCTATCCCGGATTCATTAGTTGACGAATTCATTTCAGGAAATCTATACGTGAATATTCACACGGCATTGCGACCAGGCGGAGAAATTCGCGGTCAAATTGCCGATGGCTTGTTCCCAAGAAAGATCATAGCTTCGCCAACTGCAGTATTGCCAAAGTTGACGACATATGAAGAAAATCGTGCTCCCTCAGAAGGCGTTGCATTCTATGTCAGCCCTGCTCCACTTGGTGCAAAATCAGCTGTTCAATCTGCGCCGACAACAGGACCGATCGTGAACGTAGCAAATCCTGAAAAAACGTACAGTATTGTTGGTCCGCTTTCAGCGTGGGCCGGTGATCGTCAAACGGAATCGATCTATGAAATTCGTTTTACTCCCGGTGATTCAAACTATGCGGTCACCTTGCCGCGCGGGTTAACATCGGTATCACCGCCAGACGCTAAATACAACAAAGTACCGTTCGCAATCTATCGTGATACAACACGTATTTGGCCCATCATCACTACAACTCCATCGGAAACCCTTTGGAATGTTGATCCATTAAACGGATTGGTCAATGGTAAACCGTTATTTGATCTTATTACCGGTGTAGCAGATACAGTGGACGGTGCAGGAAATAATATTTCGTATTACCGTACGTTGACAAAAAATGCTCAGGGGAAAAATGTTCCTAATAACTCAAACGTCATCAAAGGTCGTCTGATCAATGGTGTGAATTGGGTATTAAAGAATATCTCTTTTGTAAATGAAAAGGCAGATGGAAATCCTCCTGCAGATGGAACGACGATCAGGGTCACGATGAATAAATCGATCAAGATTGGAGATGTCCGTCGCTTTACATTGAAGGCAATAGATCTTGCAAGCGTACCTGCATCGAAAGCTGAAGTGAGTAAGGTAAATGTTTTCCCAAATCCATACTACGCTGTGAATACTTCAGAACGTACCCGGCAAGCACGTTATGTAACGATCAATCATTTACCCAAAAAAGCAACGATCCGAGTATTTAATCTTGCAGGTTCACTTGTTACCACTATTGAAAAGGACAGTCCGTCGCAATTTGCGGAATGGAATCTAACGAATCATAAAGGTTTACCGGTAGCAAGCGGTATCTATCTCCTTCATATTGATATGGGAGATCTTGGAGTGAAAATTCTAAAGTCTGCCATCATTATGGAACAACAATTTTTGGATAACTACTAAACCACAGCGAGATAACAATGAAGACAATAACAATTTCTATTAAGGAGAGTGCAATGAAGAATACTCTTATCAAATCCTCGGTGGTGGTTTTGTTGCTGGCCGTTATGGTTGCTCAGGTCAGTTTCGCCGGACGGGGAGATAAAGCGGGTACTGCGGCAGCTCCGATGCTGCTAATTCCAGTTGGAGGACGTGATATTGCAATGGGTGGTTCTACCGTTGCAAATACTTTCGGTATTGAAGCGGTCCATTATAACCCTGCAGGTCTAGCCTGGGGTGGTAAACAAAGCGAAGCAATGTTTTCACATATGAGTTATATTGCTGATATCGGTGTCGATTATATCGGTGTCAGCAGTAGTTTTTCAGGACTTGGAACACTTGCATTGACAATAAAATCGCTCTCTATTGGAACGATCGATGTGACAACTGAATTAAGCCCGGACGGAAATGGAGAGACTTTCAGTCCGCAATTTACAACAGTTGGTCTAACCTATTCCAATGCTATGACCGATCGTATCTCCATTGGTCTTACGGTCAATCTTATCTCTGAGCAGATTGATCGTGCAAGTTCTAATGGAATTGGTTTTGACTTTGGTGTTCAGTATAAGAACTTTGCCAATGTCGGCGGACTTGATCTTGGTGTTGCGATCAAAAATGTCGGACCTGCAATGCAATACGATGGTCCGGGTTTATTGCGACGCGGTCAGGTTGATGATGTGACCCGTTCAAGTTCTTACTACGCGTTGACTGCTGCAAAAGCGGAACTACCGTCAGTGATCGAACTCGGTTTTGCTTATAAATTGACGGTGAGCGAGCAGAGTAACTTCAATGTATCATCCATTTTCCAAAATCAAAACCTATCCGACGATGAATATAAATTCGGCGGAGAATTTGTCTGGGATAATACATTCTTTGTTCGTGGCGGATATAATGTATCGCAAAATTCGTATGTTGATTCATACATTTTTGGTGCTACTGTAGGTGCTGGTATCAGTCAGAATTTTGACGGTTTAGATTTTACGTTTGATTATGCATATCGCGATGTTCAGTTCTTTGATGCGAACCATGTGTTCTCGGTAAAATTAGGCTTTTAATAAGTTTTTCATTGCATTTTTGCGTGAAATACGTTAAATAGTTAATGTAAGTATCACAATCCACATATCTATCAACTAACACAGGAGTAACCGTATGGTGAAAAAACTCTTTACAATATTTCTGCTTGGCCTTTTTTGCATGACAGCCACAGCAGGCGAACGTTATCTTGTTCGTATCGGAGCCGATGGTAAGCAGGAAGCAATTCCGCTAAAAAAAGGCGAACGAGCACAAGATGCAATTTCTCGGCTTGAGAATTCGAGAACTTCGTTATTAAGCAAATCTTCCAGCCCGAATGGATTAATTGATTCATTGAAACACTATCCGGGTGATGCAAACAGTGCTGCTGTGTTAACGACCAATTTCGGTTGGACTCACCAAGATGTCGCATTTGTATGGTACGTTCCAGCTGCAGGCGGAAAAGTGAAAGAATTATGGTGGCTGAACTATTCTTTACAAGGTGATATTAAAAAGGGAACCGTACGCGCTTGGGTCGTTGATCCGAAACTTGCAACACGTCCGGCTTCTGTTGCATCAAAACATCTTGGTTATTATGCAGATCCCACCGATGGCGATGGTTTGGTAACACCATTCAAACCTGCTTCCGGTAATCAATGGTTCTATGGTAACGGACTTGCAGATTCTGCAACATGGCGTTTTGATCCGCTCGGCACAGAAGTTGCAACATGGCTGCCAGGTGGTTTACAAGTAACATTAGATTCAGGAAAATGGCAAGGAATCAAATTGGAAGACTGGGGTGATTCAATGTTCGTTAATTTAGGACAGATGTTTGGATTCACACTTTCCAATGATACAAAAGTATCTGATATTCCTGGCGGTACAGGTGCAGGCGCTCGTATGGAACTTCTTTCATGGGCAAATGCAAACCCTGCACCATACCATTCATTTAAATGGTATGAAACAGGTCGTGCAAGCACTACTGATAAAGGCTGGCATTTACGCGGTGATTACGAATGGGGAATGTATACCGTTATTGAATATACCACAGACCGTGCACCGGCAATTTCGTTGGTTGGTTCATACAACACAACATTAAAGACAACCACCCGTCCAATCGAAGTAAAAGTTACCGATGATAATCCAGGCGGAGGAGCTTTTGGTGTTGCATCTGTTTACATGAAAACAAAAAAAGGTTCTCTTGCATCGTATGACTCTGCATTGGTCAGCGGAACAGGCTCACAATATATTGGTACCGCACCAGCTGCAGCTTTAGGTGATACAGTGTACTGGCAGTTTGTTGCAACAGACGTTAATGGTAACCGTACAGTGTTTGGACCGCGATCTTACGTTGTGTTCAAAAAGAACCAAGCTAATTTGTTGGTCTATAATAACACAACATTCTCACTTGGTAATTCGGGTGCAAACTTGATTTACACAAGTGCAAGTCCAGCATATGATCGTTGGTCAGCACCAAACGATGGTACCGGCGAACTTGATGATCTGCTTGCATTATACAGTAATGTTCTGCTTGCAGACGGTTCTTTCCCTTCACGTAATGTATATCCTTCCATCAAAACATGGTTTGGAAAAGGAACAGCTCAAGCAAAGAAAAACTTCTTCTTTACCAGTCAGGATTTTGGTTGCTACATCACCAATACCTGCGCTGATACAACATTTGGGGCTGGTTCATTGGAATTTGATTACCTCGGTATTTTGACACTTGGACCGCAGGATCTTGGACCAACAAATCGTCCTTACAAAGTTGTTCCGCTTGCTGATCCTATTACAAATTACTTGATCAAATACAATACCGATAGTGCTACAACTCTGTGGCATCATCCGACATTCGAATTGACAAGCACTTATTCTGCATATCCTGATGGAATGACACCAAAAGCTGGCGCAAAAGCTATCTTTACAGACGGCGCAGGCACCAACAATCTTGGTATTTTCAACAGCGGTGCTACATTCAATTCAGCATTCGTTGCATTTGATGCTGGTGCATTGCAGTTCAGAAGCGATACATCGAAAGCTCCTTCAGCAGATCCAAAATATCAATGGATCGTTGATATCGGTGCATTATCAGTTGCATTCTTCAAAGCAACCGTTGGTGTGACACCGAACAGCGATGTAGTTCCAGGTGAATTTGCTCTTGGTCAGAACTATCCTAACCCATTCAACCCATCCACAACATTGGAATACAGCATTCCTGTCCGCAGCAACGTTGAAATCGCTATCTTCAACATTCTTGGACAACAGGTAGCTACCGTTGTGAATGATATGCATGAAGCCGGTTCACACCGTGCAACATGGAATGGCAAAGATAGTTTTGGTAAACCGGTTGCAAGCGGTATCTACTTCTACCAAATGCGAGCTGGTTCTTTTGAAAAAGTAAAGAAAATGATGTTGATGAAATAATCCTTTCGTGAATAACGGAAGATATTTCTCTTCATAAGTATACAAATGCCTCCGGTTTCGGGGGCATTTGTGTTTTTAAATTGGATCGACCAGTTTTTGCGTTGATGATAATTTTGTATATTTCCGTATGATTATTGCGCTTCTTACATATATGCTCTTGCTTTCGGATTCTACTGCTGCAGTTGTTGTTGAATCTTCACAACAGTTGTTCGGTACCGCCGTTAGTTGTTCCTCATCCCCGGACGGAATGCTGTATGTTGTTGATCAAAAAAATAATGTTGTCCATCAGATATCGCCTTCAAATGCGATCGTGCGAACTATTGGCGGAAAAGGATGGGGCAATACAGAATTCGATCTTCCGCTCGATGTTTCTTCGTCTTTCCTTCTGGATCACTTCATAGTCGATGGTAACAATCAGCGTATCCAGCGATTTGATAAACAATTCAATTTTCTGCAGACATACGATGAATCATCAATTACTCAGATAAAAGAACGTTTCAAGCCTCGGGCATGTGCGGTTTCATCGCTTGGAGATCTCTACGTGATCGAGCAGGATGGTAACCGTGTCATTAAAATATCTCCGCGAGGAGTTTATGAGCGGGAATTTGGAACATTCAAAGAGGGGAAGGGTGCTCTTGTCGAACCAAAGGATATTGCAGTAACAATGAATGATGAGATCGTCGTGTTGGACAATGAATGTGTGATTGTGTTTGACCGCTTTGGAAACTTCCTTCGGAAAATCTCTTTGAGCGGAAATGATGAGTGGAGAACGATCACTGTTTCAGATAATATTCTCTGCGTTGTATCCCCCCAAAGAATATCAATGATCAATTTGGAATCCACCGAACAAAGAACAATAATTCCCCAATCAATTCTTGGTGCCGTGATCACTGAACCATTCACCGATGTCTCGATCCAGAATTCAACTCTCATTATTCTCACTCCAACGACTCTCTACCGTTGCACCATGACACCATGATCAATTATTGATTTCCTATCGTAGATTAGTTAATTTACAAGCAGATAAAAACACTTTCATCGTTTATTTGTGAAAAGAAACCTAAGGAGCGATCTTTATGGTTCGGCAGATTATAACTTTCCTTTTTATCATTGTCATACTTTCTTCTGCACAAAACCGAATGCTTGTACGCATTGGTGCTAATGGTCAGCAGGAAGCTATTCCACTATCTCCGCGTGATCGTGCCCAGGATGTTATTGCCCGGATAGAGAATTCCAAAGC
>CAYPEM010000087.1:0-11084 GCA_964409765.1 uncultured Chitinophagaceae bacterium | reverse complement strand
CAGAGGGGAGTTGAACTTTATAATGTAAGATTTGTGAATTGCAATCCCCTCTGTGTGTTGGAAAGGGTGTAAGGGAGAGGGGAAAGAGGGGTGTGTTATACTGCCGCTATAAAAATATCATCTATAATAAATCGTAAAATTGCAACCACAAAACCAATCCCCAAGCATCTAAAAATTGACCGCTATCGGCAACCGCTAATGGCAATCGAATTTTCTTGACAAGTATTTAAGGTTTGTTTAAGATGCACTGCATTTTTAACAAAGCGTAACGTTTTGTCTGTCCTGCAGTGCCGGTCTATTGTTTTAGGATTTTTTAGGATTCGTCGAACACACTGTCATTATTCTCATCATTGAAGAAAGGAACATAATATGAAATACTCCTTGTTGTTTCTTGCTTTGTTGTTTATCTCCTGTTCTACTTCTCAATTTACAATGTACAAACCGGTCAACGAAGAGCAGGGATGGAAAATAGAAGTGAAAAAAACCGGCAATTCATTCTCCGTAAATATCGACGGTGTCTCTGTTGTTGAGAAAAGTTATGGATTTCTCGGTTCTCAATTTGAGGCAGCCGGCACCTATAAAGGAAAACAGGTTCAAATGTATGGGTACCGCACTTTTTCCACCGGATACAACGGACAAACGATGACGCACGATCAAATTCGTGTGATCATTGATGGAACCGAAGCAAGTAAATTTGATTTTAACAGTTAACATCTCCCTGGTCGCTCATCATCTTATAAAGAGAAACAGTACAGCACTGAAAATGGTAGAATACTTAAACAACTAAATAACGTGTAAACCACACTTCAATAATATTATTCAATGGTGATCCTATGAAACGATACTTTGCAAAAGCACTTCTTCTGCTCCTTACCGTGCGACTCGCAACCGGCTGCGCTACCATCATCCATGGTTCTGTCCAGGATATTGACATTGCTTCATCGCCGGATGATGCGGAGGTGTGGGTTGACGGTGCGCGTCTTGGCAAAACTCCGACACGGTTGACATTAAAGAGAGGTGATGCGCATGTCATCTCACTTCAGAAAGAAGGATTCAAAGAATCATCCGTGAAGATCGACAAACAAGTGTCGTCATGGATCATTGGCAATATCATTTTTGGCGGACTCATTGGCTGCGGAATTGATTTTATCTCCGGCGGCGCTTACGATTTAAAACCGGAACGGGTGGATGTTAACTTAACAAAACTTGCCCAGCGTGACGGTGAACCATTGGAGATCCATACCGCACAGCTTGACGAAATAAAAGAAGTGAGATTTTTAAACGATGCCGGTAAGCCGGTGATCGTTGCAACGATCAGCTGGGTTGATTAAGAAATAATATCATTTAGTTTATAAGCGGACAATCTAAATAAGAAGCCCGAATCACACCATGAATATCTCCGAGATAGCGGAATTGTTAAAACATTGTATTAATAATGGAGAATCTATGAAAAAGCAAACCATGACACTTGTTATCATTGCTCTTTCTTTCATTGCTATCGGCTGCGGTTCAGAGCAGCAGGTAATGTGGAATCTTACTTCCGAACCGGGACAAGAAGTGAAAGTGAAGGTGATACAATCCCTCTCTCAAAAAGATATTACGATACGGATAGAAGGCAACAATGTGATTACCGGGAACAGCGGGAAGGATAAAAAGAATGAGTACAATGCAGAGTATAAAGGGAAATCCGTAAAAGCATCTATGATCTATAAAACAGCGACCAACGATGAAGTAGTAGAACTAATCATTGACGGAAAGTTGGTTGGTGAATTCATATTTCCTCAAAAAGAGTGAATCCATCTCGTTCCCAAACGGAGTTTGGGAACGAGATCAAAATAAATTGAATCAAATTAACTGGAACGTTACCACGTAGGTTTGTTCCTGGCAGTGAGGCATCATTAAACAAACAATTATCATCACTCTATGAAAACAATATTTGTGTTTCTTTCAATTATCGTCTTTGTATTTAATGGGTGCAAAGATGAAGACAATCCCATTGTCGTTGATAATTCAATCGAAGGACAAATAAACAATGCTAGGCCAATTGTTTATGTCTCGATTATTTATAGAGGTCAAACACAAAGTTCGCCACCATACACTTTATTATCTTTCCAGAAAAAATGGGACCCAATATCATTAGACAATGCATTTGCTGAGAAGGGATACTTGACAATAAAATCAGGAACAAAAACACATCTCTTTCCCCTGGGAACAGTGAAAATTATCACTATAGAAAATCATGAAATTTACATTGAATACTAAATGGAACCGCCGATATTCTTAGCTCTTGAGTGTTGAGATTCGGCTCATAGCCACAATCTTTTCGGGAACGAAGAAGCGACACACCCCTTGCCCCTCTCGCTCACGCACAACTCTTCGCTGCAGAGGGGAGTTGAACTTTATAATTTAAGATTTGTGAATTGCAATCCCCTCTGTGGGTTGGAAAGAGTGTAAGGGAGAGGGGAAAAAGGGGTGTGTTAAAGTGATTTGCACCTATTGTCTTCTCGTTCCCAAAGTCTCTTTGGGAACGTAATTCTTCATCGCCAACTAAGTAGAATGGTGAACCCTTCGACGCATCCGCCGTTGGCGGATTTGCTCAGGGTGACTATACTTTTTATTTTTAGAAACAGAGTTTTATAAAGCAGGTATTCCCAAACGGATTTGGGAACAAAATCAATTGCGCACAAGTCATTGCCGCAAAAAAAAATAAAATCATCCGCAATTCAATTCTGAAACTAAGCAATTCTCTCTGCGTATTGGTTAGAGTGTTAGGAAGCGGGGATAGTGAGGTTTGAATTTTCACCTTGTTAAAAAAATCTCAGAGTATTCTTTTTAACCTTCTTCTAACAATTTCTCTCACAACTACTATTACAATGAGTCTAAAGGTTCAACAATGGTAAAATTTCTTCTTTGGTTAATTCTTTTTGTTCTCTGTGCTCCGCTCGCAATTGCTGCACTGATACTCTATCCTATTGTATGGCTCTTCCTCCTGCCGTTTAGAATAGTCGGCATTGCCGTTGATGGAGTTTTAAAAACCGTTTGGGCAATTATTACGCTTCCGGCAAGAATTATCGGCGGTAAAAATATTCGGTAACGGTATCGATTTTCTATCCGCAGTTTACACTGTTTGGACTTCTGCAGAAGAGAGGTCGTAAATATCAATTCCTTCAAGCACAATCTCTTCATCCAATGCCTGACGGATATCCTCGATCAGATCATCGTAATGTTCAACACCAACGGAGAGTCGTATCAGCTTGTCGCTGATGCCGAGAATTTTCTTCTCTTCATCGTCAACATCGCAGTGGGTCATTGTTGCGGGGTGTTCAATAAGGCTTTCGGTGCTTCCCAGGCTGACAGCAAGGTGGATCAATTTTAACTTGTTCAAAAATCGAAACGCTTCCTTTTCACCCCCTTGAATATCAAAGGAGATCATTGCTCCGCCGGAAAGACACTGTTTTTTGAAGATGTTGTATTGAACGGGATTCGATTCGTCCAAGAAACCAAGATAATATACTTTTTCAATTCGAGGATGATGGAGAAGAAACTCGGAGACTTTACGCGCATTGCGCGCCTGCATGTCCATCCGTGCTTTTAAAGTTTCAAGACTTCGAAGCAGAAGCCACCCTGTCCATGGTCCTGCCATATTTCCTAAAAATGTCCGGAGTGTTTTTACACGTTTGATTAATGCCTTGCTTCCAAGGACCGCACCGGCAATCACGTCGCTGTGTCCGCCGATATATTTTGTTGCAGAATAGAGCACAAGATCCGCTCCGAATTTTAACGGATGCTGCCAAAGAGGTCCAAAGTAGGTATTATCGACAGCAACTAAGATTTCTTTATCAGAAGTTGAGAAATATCGTGCTACGTTTTTGCAGTCTTCAATATCGATCAGATCGTTTGTGGGGTTGGCGGGAGTTTCAAGATAGACCATCGCAAGTTTGTCTGCCTTGCCTGTTTTGATGACGATGTCGATGATCTCTTCTTTTGTTTGTCCGGTTCGGAAATAAACGCCGTGAATTCCAAATTTATTCAGCACATGTTTTATGAAATGTTCCGATCCGCCGTAGAGAGGAAGTGAATACAATAACAGATCGCCCGGTTTAAGGAATTCCAAAAAGATGGTTGAGACAGCAGACATTCCACTTTCGAACACCGCACAATCTTCTGCACCGTCCCACAGCGTAAGTCGATTCTCTAAAATTTCAAGATCAGGATTGTTCAACCGGCTGTAGATGAGCCCAAGTTTTTCGTTGGATCGTTGTTCACGTTTGCCGTACGCAACTTCAAAGAATGCTTTTCCATCTTCTGCAGATTTAAAAACGAAGGTTGATGTTTGAAAGATGGGGCATTTGATCGCACCTTCCGACCATTGAGGATTGTATCCGTACGACATCATCAAACTTTCGGGGTGCATTGATTTATTTTCCATAATATAATTCCATAAGTAGTTGTTAAAACGATCGGCAGAACATGAATTATCCAATGTCAAAGTACCGATGGAAAAGAAGTGAAGCAAGACAGAAATGCTGATTTTATTGGGATTTAAGAGCATTTTGTCTGTTTTACTGTTTGAAGAGTTTCTTGACAATTATCGTGGTAATACAGGATCATATTCTCCATTTACATTTTTCGTTGTATATTGTCCTGACCATTTTTAGGAGAACCAATGCGAAAAATATTATTTGCTATTCTTTGTATGATATCAATCGTATCAGCACAGCAGGATTCACTGCTCAAATATCTTCAGTATGACACGGATGGTATTTCAGCCGCTGTCTATAAAACGAGAAGGGATTCTGTGATGAAGATGATCGGACAGGATGCGGCGGCAGTTTTTTATTCTGCTCCTGAGCGAATGAGGAACGGCGATGTTGATTATCTGTACCGCCAGGCAGATAATTTTTATTATCTCACCGGTTTTACGGAAGCGAATGCAATGCTCATTCTTTCTCCCAAAGGAATTCGTGTAAGGAATGCAGATTCATCAACCGTCATGACACATGAAATTCTTTTCGTACAGAATCGGAATCCGCTTGCCGAAGCATGGACCGGGCGACGGTTCGGGACGTACGGCGCGATGAAAATCCTAGGGATCCATACAGCACTGACCAACGATAAATTCAAAATGACATTTCAGCAGGCATTATTTTCAGGAATAAAATATCTGTATGCTCAGCCGGTCACATCCGATGTTACCGGAACGTTGAAAGATCTTCTTGCACCGATCCAGTCGTACGTGGATAATGCAAAACGATTTAATACTAAAATCGAAATGCGAGATCCAAATGCGATGATCCACACCATGCGCATCATTAAATCCGCAGAAGAGATCGAAATGCTGAAGAAGGCTACGGAGATCAGCGTCACTGCACATACTCAGGCGATGATGTCCGTTGAACCGGGAATGTTTGAATACGAACTGCAGGCTTTATATGAATATGCATTTCTCCGTCAGGGAGCAGAGTATTACGGGTATCCCTGCATCAATGGTGCCGCAGAAAATTCTGTGATCCTTCATTATAATACGAATAGAAAAAAGATCGATAACGGTGATCTCGTGTTGTCCGATTGCGCCGCTGAGTATCGTGGATATTCCAGTGATGTAACGAGAACCTATCCTGCAAACGGAAAATTCACCAAAGAACAGAAGGAGATCTACCAAATTGTTCTCAATGCGCAGAAAGCGGCGATCACAAAAATTAAACCTGGGGTCGCGTGGAGTGATGTATCCGCGGCGGCAGATTCTGTCATTTCAGAAGGATTGTTTGCGCTCGGAATACTCAAAGAGAAAAGCGGATTCAAGAAATTCTATAATCACGGTCTCGGTCATCCGGTAGGATTGAATGTGCATGATGTGGGGCAAAATGTCATGGCTGCCGGAATGCTCTATACGGTTGAACCGGGTATCTATATTCCTGAGACAAGCGCAGGAGTAGATCCAAAATATTTCAATATCGGAGCTCGTATTGAAGATGTTATTCTTGTTACCGAAAATGGAAATAAAAATCTTTCGGAAGGTGCGCCGAGAGAGATCACTGAGATCGAATCATTGATGAAGAAAAAAGGGATCGGGAATCAGCCATTGAAATGACTAGTCTCTTATGATTAAAACTAGAGTCATTCTGGTGAAACTGTACTACAGAATACGAACACGACAACAAATTCCGAAAACATTTTCGGAATTTGTTTTTTAAATATACTCGATGATTGATAGGCTCACCGGAAAAGCAGAGAAAAGGGTGTGATATGAACGGATAAATAATTTTCTTTGATTGTTAGAGAGTGTATATAATGGTATATTTTCGAAAAATAAAATGAGGAATAAGTACTGTGTTTCTGATTTCTCATCTGCCTTTTTTCGCAACGGCATTATTCAATTTATAATACACTCCTAGACAATGCGTTTTTATTTGTTTTCTTCCGAGGACCACATGAGAACCAACCAATCTCACCGTAATACCGTTGTAACTTTCCTGTTTTTGTATTGTATGTTTCAAACCTTTTCTTTTGCTCAGGCACCCCCAATGGTATGGGGATCGATCCCTGACAGTGATATGAAGATGACTTCATTTCCGTCAGATACGAATGCTTCGGCAGTCATTCTGTGCGATTATGGACAATCGTATTTCAATGATGATCTTGATCTTGTTTTTAAAAAACATACCCGCATTAAGATTCTGACCGCCAAAGGATATGAATGGGCAAACCAATCTTTTATTCTCTATTCGGGGAGTTCCAAAGAACGGGTCTCTAAAATAGAAGGAGTAACATATACATTGTCAAAAGATGGTGAGGTGGTGAAAACAGAACTGAAGGATGACGATATTTTTAAGGAAAAAATTGATGATGAGAATACACGATATCGTTTTACACTTCCGGCGGTGACCCCGGGTTGTATCATTGAATTTCAATATACCATTTCAACGGATAACTGGCTGTTTGTCCGCGATTGGAACTTTCAATACAGCGAACCGGTCGTCTGGAGTGAATACCGATTTCTCGTTCCGACCACGATCGCATACGGCGGAGTAACAATGGGTTATGAACCGTTCACATTCCGGGAAACAAATGAAGTGGACCATAATTTTTCCGGTACTGCCACCGGTGTGTTCGGTCGTGATTTTAAGAAATGTAAACAATTGCGGTACGCTGTGCGCGATCTTCCGGCGATCAGGGACGAACCCTATATCACGACAATTGATGACTACAAACAAAAATTGAACCTTCAACTCTCCGAATATTTTATTCCGAGCAGAGGATCGGTCACAAAAGTGCTCAATACATGGCAAACGGTAGTGAACGAATTAGTTGACCATGAAAATTTTGGAGAGAAGATCGACGATACTCGCCGTATTCGCGCACTTACCGAAGAACTAACCGCCGGCAGTGCAGCTCCCGATGAAAAAATACGTAAGATCTATGATTGGATCACGACATCCATCGTATGGTCCGGTGAACGGAGAATGTTTGCACAGCAGGATGTGAACGATATTCTCGATTCAAAAAAAGGGAACAGTGCCGATATAACATTTCTTTTCCTTTCAATGCTGAAAAGCATCGGGATCAACGGTGATCCTGTCATACTCAGCACACGGGATAATGGACGGCTGCAGGATCTCTATCCGATTCTCTCGCAATTCAATTATGTTCTGGCAAAGGTCACTGTTGATTCTACGGTATGGTATGTCGATGCAACCGATCCCCTTCGATCGATCGATTTACTGCCGGTAAATGTCTTAAATGTGCGCGGTCTCGTGGTGAAAGAGGATTCGGTAAACTGGGTCACCATCAATACACCAAAGCGAAGCGTTGTTCTCTCTCTCACAACGCTGAATGTTCATGCGGATGGATCGCTGACCGGATCCTGCGAGGACGCCTTTAAAGACTACGCAAGTATTTCTAAGCGGCGGGGATTAGATGATAAAAAAGAGATCGAGTTTGCACGGGAAACTTTTGAAACAGGACCGTTAAGTATCGATATTGACTCCGTGCAGATCGAGGAAAAGGATAATTCATCCCGGCCGTTGAAGTTGAAAGCATGGATCTCATCGAATACGTATGCACAAGGGAATGGTGATCTCATCTACATTAACCCTCACATCATTCATCGTATCACTGAGAATCCGTTCAAAACTAAAAACAGAAAATTTCCTATTGATTATGCTTACGGCAGAGAACTTACGACCATCGTCAACATCACCATTCCGGATAGTTTTGAAATAAAAGAATCTGTCCTCAACAGATCGTATTCTGTAGGTTCGCGAGAAGCGGAATTTACACGACGCGTCCAGCACGATTCCGCAAGGATCCAGATCATCACTCGTTTTCTTATTCAGAAATCAGAGATCGCTGCAGACAAATATGAACGTCTGCAAAATTTTTACAACCAAATTGTCGCAGCAGAATCCGATCAGTTTGTCTTTTCACGGATCAAAAAACCGGTTCCGGTGATGTTGGAAAATACGCAGCCAACAAGCCCGAATAAAAAAGAGACGAAACAGAAAAAGAGCGGTGTTGTAACGAAGAAGGCAAAACAATGATCGGGCAGAGATCAGGATATTTAAAAATAAGAGTTTACCGCACCATCCTTCTTTTGATGATCGGTACTGTTTTTTCGTTCGCGAAAAGCGACAATGATAATAAATATGATGTGAAAAAGATCCCTGCAAACTTGAAAGAAAATGCCGGCGCAGTTGTGCGGGTGAGGAATATACGGTTTGAAGTGAAAGATGAACGGCGGGCAGTGGAAAATGTTACCATTGCCGTGACAATCTTCAACAAAGAGGAGAGGGATAACGGGGTTCTTGTGCTGGGCTATGATAAATTCAGAGAAATAGAAGATCTTGAAGGAACACTCTACGATGCAAACGGGGAAGAGATCCGAACACTGGAAAAGAACGATATCAAAGACTACAGTGCCATCAACGGTTTTTCATTGTATGAAGATTCTCGACAGCGAATTGCAGAATTATATCACGATCGTTATCCCTATACGGTAGAATTTATCTTTGAGATGTCATTCGACGGATTTATCAATTGGCCTTCATGGTTTTCGCAAACATCGCTCGATCCGGTAGAGCAGACACAATTTGAAGTACGTATACCGGAAGAAGATACATTGCGGTATTGGTGTAATCGTGATTCTGTCCAGCCGATCGTAACTTCCAACGGAAGCCGTACGATATACACGTGGAAAGCCGAGCATCTTCCTCAGCTCTCAAAGGATGCCTATGGAGACAATATGGAAGATATTGCAACGGTTGTCCGCATTGCGCCAAAGGCATTCACCATTGAAAAATACAGCGGCGATATGTTATCGTGGAGAAATTTTGGATTATGGTTCCATACTCTTGCAAAAGGAAAAGACAAACTTCCAGAATCAGCGGTCAAAGACGTTGAATCTTTGATTCGACCGGATGATACCGTTAATGAGAAAGTGAAAAAACTTTACCGATATATGCAGTCGCGTACACGATATGTCAGTGTTCAGCTTGGAATCGGCGGCTGGCAGCCGTTCGACGCAAACTATGTTCACGAGCATGGATATGGTGATTGCAAAGCACTTTCCAATTATATGGTGGCGCTGCTCGGTAAAGCCGGAGTTCCGGCATATTCAGTGCTGATCGAGAATGGTTCAAATCCTGATTCACTGCTCTCGTCTTTTCCTGCCAATCAATTCAATCATGTTATTGTCTGCGTTCCGGGGACGAATGATTCTCTCTGGCTTGAATGTACCAGTCAATCAATGCCGATGGGACATATTGGAAAGACCAATGAGCACAGACAGGCGCTGCTGATCACGCCGAACGGAGGAGTGGTTGTGAATACTCCGGCTAGCACTCCGGAAGAGAACAGACAAAAAAGAATCATTGCTGCGTCATTCTTTCCCAATGGTGAAATTCATGCAGATGTGAATGTTCTCTGGAGCGCAAATCAACAGGATTATGTCCGCGGAGCGATAGAGAACTCATCGCCGAAAGATTGCGAGAAGTGGGTGACCAATTCCATTGATATTCCAAATATGAATCTTCAAAAATTCTCATTTGAAGGGATCGAAACCCATTCGCCTGAGATCACTCTTCATATGGAACTGATACTGCCTCGATATGCTTCAGTCTCTGGTACTAGACTATTTTTTCAACCAAATATGATGGAGCGGAGAACGTATGTGCCGCCGATTCTACCCAATCGCATGTCGCCGATTCGATTTTCATTTCCCTATTATGACTCGGATTCCATTTATTATTCTATCCCGAAGGGATATTCTTCAGAATCTCTTCCGCAGGATTTGCAGCTAAAAACTTCCTTTGCATCATTCAAGTCGTCAATAAGATCATTTGGCGATTCTGCAATTGTATTTAACAGAGAACTTCGAGTTGACCAATACTCCATTCCGGCGTCACTCTATTCGGAATATCAAAAATTCTTTTCTTCGGTTGTCAAAGCAGATAGAGCACAGGTGGTTCTGATAAAAAAATAATGGATCCAAAGCAGTAGGTAAATCTTCACTAAAAGAAAAAAGCATACGGTTCGTTTAGAACGACCGATATGCTTAGACTTCACCTCATTTTAATATTTGCTCTATGCTCTTTGTGGCATTTTATTTTTCTACAAAAGCTGTTTATTCTTCTTCTCAAAATCGAGCAGCCATTTCTTTCTCCATAATCCTCCGCCATAACCGGTCAATGTTCCGTCCGAACCGATGACGCGATGGCACGGAATGACGATGGAAATGCGATTGAACCCGTTTGCATTGGCAACCGCACGCACTGCTTTTGGATTCTTCATCCGTTCTGCCTGCTGTTTGTATGAAACCGTTTCACCGTACGGTATTCTATGTAATTGCTTCCACACCCCGTTTTGAAATTCTGTTCCTGGTGTGATCAACGGAACATCGAATGTTTTTCGTTTTCCCTCAAAATATTCAGCAAGCTGTTTCTGAATCCTTTCAAGATGATTGTTTGTGCCGAAAAGAATCGTTCCGTTCAATCGTTTGCGGATATCGCGCAGTTCGAATTCCAACATTCGCCGGTCGGTGTATTCCAACAAGCATAATCCTTCTTCCGTTGCGCAGGCGAACATCG
>CAYPEM010000086.1:0-11303 GCA_964409765.1 uncultured Chitinophagaceae bacterium | reverse complement strand
TATGCCATTCGATCCAGTAATGATCCAGCCGTTCCGTGACGAACTTACCGAACTGGGAATTAAAGAACTCTACACTTCGCAGGAAGTGGATGATACGATCAGCAATAACAAAGGGACATTGCTGATGGTCATCAATTCGGTTTGCGGTTGTGCTGCAGGAAAAGCCCGTCCGGCAATCCGCAAAGCATTGCAGCATGTGAATATTCCCGACAACAAAGTGAGCGTATTTGCAGGGCAAGAAGTAGAAGCGACTGCACGATTACGCGAACGCTGGCTGCAGGGAATTCCGCCGTCATCTCCTTCTATTGCATTGTATAAAGACAGCGAGCTTGTTCATTTTATTCCGCGATTCAAAATTGAGGGACGCATTGCCGACGAAATCGCTGCCGATCTTATTTCTGCATTCGATGAATTCTGCGGCAACAAAGTAACAGCATAATTTTTTCCGTTGATCAAGAGCCGTTTACAGTTATTGTAAACGGCTCTTTTCTTTTTAAACCATGGATAAAAATTAACTTGACATCACCGGAAAAAGACTGTATATTTTTACAGTGTAAATAATTACAGTATTTAATTCGTAAAGCCGGGGGAATGATGCCGAAATCGACATATTCCGCAGACCAAGAGCGCCGCATCAATACCTATGTAAAGAAGATCCTTGAAGAGCTTGGAAGAACGCTTCCGGACGATCATTATGGAACGGTAGAATTCTCCATTCCTCATCAGGCGGGAAAGATCTCCGGACGGATCAAGGTGACGCTCGCATCAACATTTTCTCCTGAAGGAATTGCTGCAAAAATAAAATAAGAATTGGGTCGTTGAAATTATCAAGCCCGATTATAGAGACGGTAGAACCGTTCTGTAGTCGGGCTTTGTGTTTATATGGATAAAAAAAATTCTCCGCACATCGTTGTAGACCGCCACTTTACCGCCCCGCCGGGGAAAGTCGGATTATTGTACGGCGAGCGGAAAGTCTATTCGCTTGCATCGCTCATTGCGGTGGAGATCCTGTTGCGCGATCCGGCGATCGTCATCATCGATGCTGCGAACCGCGTTGATCCATATTTATTTGCACGGCTTGCGCGGATGAAACAGATCGATCCGTACTCGTTTCTGGACCGGACATTTGTCACCCGTGCGTACACATGTTACCAGCTCGATATTTCCATCACCGACGGATTGTTCCAGTTCGTCTGCGGCGTACATGCGCAGTTCGTTATCGTGTACGGATTGATCGACCTGTTCGATGACGATCAGGTACCGGTCGCGGATGTCGTTGATATCCTTCGCCGTGTACGTGAAACGCTTCGCGCATTGATGCTGAAAGGGATTTCGACACTTCTCGTTTCATCGACACCGCATTTCAAATTAAAGGAACGTGAACATTTCTTCGGGCATCTCACGGCGATGGCTGATGTCCGGTACCGTTTAGAGCAGCACAATTTCGATCAACACATTATTCTGGAGGAGACCACTCATGGGAAGAACAACACCGACCGCAACAATGCTCATTCAGTTCGAAGAGAGCAACTGGTCACAATTCCGCAGGGCATTACGGAAAGAAGACCAAAACGCATTTGACGAACTCTTCACCTACGCCAAAATGAATCTTCCGGCGATCTCCATCCAGGCGCATCCGGTACCGTTCGAGAGTATTATGCTGTCGATGATGGTGGAGCAGCAAAAACAGATTCGCATCCTCACGGAAAAATTACGCGATTATGGAGAACGCATATGACGATCACCGGCTGGCTATTCGATGCATACGCAACGGAAAAGGGAACCACCGTCTGGATTGTTGACGGTGATGGAAAGAAATATAAAACGCATTACCACTTTCGTCCGTTGTTCTATCTGAATCTTACTAAAGATGAAGAACATTTTCTTCAGTCTATGAGGAAAGAACTTCCATCAGAAATATCATTATGCCGTATTGAAAAGCGGGATCTCTATTCGCGGGTGATGATTCTGGTGCTGGAAGTTTCCGTCCATAATCCGCTGATGTTCCAGAAGACGGTATATGCACTGTTGAAGCAGTTCAACTTCTATAAGTTCTATGGGGCGGATATCAAAGTAATGCAATTGTTCTACTATATCAGTCAGTTATTTCCGTTGGCGTTCGGAGAATACGAGATCGAGAACGACGTGCTGATCAAATGGTCACTGCGGGACAGTTTTGATGCGATACGGTACACTGTTCCCGAACTTTCCGTAATGACGTTGACGCCGTCAATGAAACTCTTCTCGCCGAAATATCAGCGGTCGCTGGAAATCGAGGTCGGAATCGACGGTACGACACGGGTATTACAGCAAAACGATCCGCGCGAATTGATCGAGCAGATCAATTATTATCTGGTGCAGCACGATCCGGATATTATTCTGACGGAGTATGGCGACTCTGCATTGCTGCCGCTTCTCTCATCGCTTGCGGAAGAATATCATCTGCCGCTGCAGTTGAACCGCGATCCGAATGCCAAATATTATACGACGAAGCCACAAAGTTATTTCAGTTACGGAAGCATCGTCCATCGGGACGGCGTGTTTGAACTTGCCGGACGGTGGCATATCGACCGGGAGAATTCGTTCATTGTCGGCGAAGCGGATCTGGAAGGATTGTACGATCTTTCGCGGATGTCGCAGATCGGCGTTCAGCATCAGGCGAGGACATCGATCGGTTCGGCACTTTCATCCATGCAAATTTCATGGGCGTACCGGAACAATGTGCTCGTTCCGTACAAACGTCCCATAAAAGAATCGTTCAAAACATTAAGCACATTATTGAAATCCGATCGTGGCGGACTGCACTTCATGCCTCCCAAAGGATATCACGAACAGGTAGCAGAACTGGATTTCGCATCGATGTACCCAACGCTGATGCAGAACCACAATATCTCATCCGAGACGATTGATTGTGTCTGCTGTGCCGACTCAACGCATCACGTTCCCGAACTCGGATACCGATTGTGTGAAAAACACCGGGGATTCATTCCGGAAACTCTTACACCAATCCTTGAAAAGCGTGCCCGATATAAGGAATTGAAACGGACTGCGGCGACCGAATCCTTGAAGAAAAAATATGACCGGATGCAGGTTGGGTTGAAATGGATACTAGTGACATGTTTTGGTTATCTCGGTTTTAAAAAATCACGGATGGGAAGAATCGAAGCGCACGAAGCGGTGAATGCGTTCGCGCGGGAAGGATTGCTCCGCGCAAAAGAGATCGCTGAAGCAAAAGGATTCACACTGATCCACGCTATTGTTGACTGTGTATGGCTGAAGAAAAAAGATGCAACGCGGGAGGAGTATGAAGCGCTTGCGCTGGAGATCCAAAAGGAAGTTGGGGTAAAAATTTCTTTGGAAGGGATTTACCAATGGATATTGTTCCCGACATCAAAGATGGATGAAGATATCACGACGGCAACGCGCTATGTCGGCACGTACGAGAATGGAGAGATGAAAGTGCGCGGACTTGAAGTCCGCAGACATGATACATGCAAGTATGTGAAGAAGATGCAGCAGGAGATGCTGGAGGTTCTCTCTTCCGCCCGATCCGTTGCGGAGATAAAATTCCGCCTGCCCGATGCGATCGCTGTGGTGAAACGATACATCGATCAATTGAATGAAGGGAATGTCTCTCCGTTCGAACTGGTGATCCGCCGGCGGATTTCCAAAGATCCGTACGAATATGCGAACAAGAGTATCAATGCGGTCGTTTCGCAGACATTGGCAGAAGCGGGTGTTACATTAGCGGCGGGAGAATCGATCGAATATATCATCACCGATGCATCGGGGAAGAAGGATCCGCAGAAAGCAAAACCGATTGCACTCTATGCGCTCGATGACGGTTACGATGCTAAGAAATATTCAGAATTTATTTTTGATGCAGCGGAAACATTGCTGCAGCCCTTCGGTTATACGAGAAAAGAATTGCAAAAGTCCTGGAAAGAGGATATCATGGATTTGCCGTTGTTCAGGCAGGTATCGTAATATCATTCTTTAACCCCTCCCTAACCCTCCCCTTGCAGGGGAGAGAAAATATTTTCTCCCCCTGAAAGGGGGAGACCGTGAGGGGGTCAAAAATTATTCTTTTGAAACATTTTTATTGTATGTCAAAGCCAAAAGTAAAAATCTGCTGCATCTCATCGGTAGACGAAGCAAAACTCGCGATCAAATACGGCGCGTCGGCACTCGGACTTGTTTCAGCAATGCCGAGCGGCCCGGGTCCTATTTCGGAAGAGCTAATTGCGGAGATTGTAAAGCATATTCCGGTTGGTATTGCATCGTTCCTGTTAACAAGCAAACAGGATGCGGCATCGATCATTGCCCAGCAGCGAAAGACAAAAGCGAATACGTTACAATTAGTCGATTCAGTTTCAGTTGATGTTTATAAGATTCTGCGAAAAGAACTTCCCGGAATTTCCATCGTTCAAGTGATTCATGTCGTTGATGAATCGTCAATTGATGAAGCACAATCAGTAGCACCATTCGTGGATATGATCCTGCTCGATTCCGGAAATCCAACATTGGCTGTAAAAGAACTTGGCGGCACGGGCAGAAAACATAATTGGAATGTAAGTAGAAAGATCGTCGAATCAATAAGTAAACCTGTCTTTCTTGCAGGGGGATTGAATGCGGAGAATGCGCGAGAAGCGATTGACTATGTACAGCCGTACGGATTGGATCTGTGCAGCGGTGTAAGAACGAATAGGATGTTAGATGAAAAGAAACTCAAACTATTTTTTGATGTTGTTAACAACCGTCCGTTGGTGTAATTCTTCCTGGTAATTCCTTCAATTAATCAAATCAATCACGACTTTTTTGTCGCTTTTTAACAGTTGCTTCTTTAAAGACTTCTGTATCTCTCTTGCTGAACGGAATAAATTCCTCTATTTTATTGTACAACATTATGAGAATTCCGATGAACAAGATCTTTCCACTATTTTTTTTGATTACCATTCTTACAGCTCAATCAAAAGTAGATGTCGTCGGGCATATTCGGTACTCGAAACTTCAGGACAATATTAGAGTTGAAAACTCCGGCATATATGCAATAGAATCCTTTGCAGTCTCTGACCAAACAATAAGCCTGATAACACAAGAGCATGAAGAAATATTTACCGTTGGAGCGGACGGATCATTGAAGTTGTCGGTGATCTCTCCAAAAAAAGTTCGCACAGCAATGTCAGCGGAATCATTCCACCCTTATGCCCAGTCTCTCACTGATCATCGCGACGGCAGTTATTCCGATAACTCGGGAAAACAGTTTCAACTCCGGACGATCGGAAGAAGTGCATTGTTGATTAGCTCGAATGTTTCAGGAAAGAACGAAGAAATAAGTTTGCCATTTCCCGGTGACCTTGCATATTCAGAATTGATCGGCATCGACGCCTCCGGTAATCTCTTTCTGTTGATTGAACGATATCGTTCTGAAATTCCTTTGAAGATTCAACGGGAAGTATTGACGATTGACGCCAGAGGCAACAAGCTTTCTGTACTTGAAATTCCCAATATTAAATATATGACTACGGACAAAGACTTCCGTATCGATGCAAGCGGAACACTCTATCATATGATGACTACTGCCGATCGGGTGATATTTTTTAAATGGAACGGTTTGAATTCCAAGAATAATGATCCGATACATTATCCATTGGAATATTCGTATTCGCTCCATTATAATGAATTTGTTACAACCAATGAATCGCCGGGAGAAATGCCTCATCAACCGACAGCAGTTGCAAGTCGTACACTCGCGCTGCGCATCGGTGAATCCTACGCAATGCATCAATATGTTTGTACATCAACAAATCTTTCTCCGACCAATGTCACGGCGCCCGACGGGGATATTGTAAGAACTCCGTCCTGGCTTCTTTTGGGAACGAATGCGCGAATTCCGTACAAGTGGGGAGGATTCTCATCGTTGTCGCAATTTGATGCAGGATTAAAATCAGGGAAATTTGCCGGCGATATCAATACGAGCGGTGTTTCATCATATGCTGTTGGCGTTGATTGCTCCGGTTTTGTCAGTCGATGCTGGCAAATGACATACCATTCATCCACCAGTATGATGCCCTACATTACGACGCAGTATTCAAACTGGGATAGTTTGAAACCGGGAGATGCAATTCATAAGGTCGGTCATGTTCGATTGTTCGTTGAACGTTCTGCGAACGGTGGTTTTCGAGTTGTGGAATCAGCAGGACGGAATTGGGATGTGAGTTATTGGACCTTTGCGCCGTCCGATCTTGAAGGAGTTTATACCCCCCGATTCTATAACTCTATGGAAGGAAATTATTCGTTTCAACGTCCAATGTTGACCAGCGCTCTCACAATTGGAAGTGACAGTACAGCACTCAGCTGGAAATGTGATACAACCGGGCTGCTTGGTTACCGAATCTATTCATCAGTTGATGGAACACAATGGAGTCTTTTAAAAAATGAAAGTGTTGTTGGGAATAGATGCCGATTTGTTTTTCCAAAGTCAGCTGGAACAGAATTTTATAGAATCACCAGTATAAAAAATGATGCTGCAAAAACAGAAAGTGACTGGTCCAACGCGATGGGTTGCTCCCATATATCAGGGAGGTCACGCTATCTCATCGTTGACGGACTTGAACGACTCACCGCGAGCTGGCAGAGTATATCACATTCTTTTGCAGTACGATATGGAATTGCATTGAAAAGGGGAGATGTATCGTTCTCCACAATGAAAAATTTTATGGTAACAAATGATTCGACTACGTTATCCAATTATGATGGAATATTTTGGTTTCTGGGCGATGAAGGTACTGCACAAGAAACATTTTCATCACAAGAACTGCAAATGATCAAGACATATTTACAGAAGGGCGGAAAACTGTTCGTCAGTGGCAGCGAAGTGGGGTATGATCTTTCTCAGAACGGGAATGCTTCGGATAAAGAATTTTATTCTCAATATCTTAAAGCTCGATATGCGTCAGATAATGCATCCGCTACCGGAGTAAAAAGCGAAACAGGCGGATTCTATTCCGGAACTCCTTTCGTTATCGGACAGGTATATATTGAAGACTCTCCCGATGAAATCGATACGCTAAATGGAAGTGCAGTTTCCCTCCGGTACAGCAATAATAAAGTGGCCGGTGTTCAGTATACCGGCTTCTTTGGTACTTCATCGATCTCCGGAGCTCTTATCTATCTTTCATTTGCGGTTGAAACTGCGGGCAATGATACTGCAATACAATCGATCATCAAGAATGCATTGGAATATTTTAAAGGAACGCCAGCGTCTGTTTTTTCCGAACGTGGTCAAATACCGGAGCGAATGCATTTATATCAAAACTATCCCAATCCATTCAATCCCGTGACTATAATAATGTATCAGACATCGATCGGCGGCGATGTGATATTGCAGATCTATGATGCACTTGGAAGGGAAGTTGAAACATTGGTGAAGGACCGACAATCAGCGGGAGTATATACTGTTCCTTTTGACGGTTCACAGTATTCCAGCGGAATATATTTTGTAAGATTGACATCACAAGGAAAAACTCAACTGCGAAAATTATCGCTGATTAAATAACCGATCAAAATGATATCATAAGATTCCATTTCGAAACGGTATCTTCATCGTTCAGATTGAACAAGGGATTTTAATTTTTTCGGTGCAACGGTGCAGTACGCAGTTGTCAGCGCATCAATGATCATTCCTTTCTTAACCTTTTTCAGATTAATATATGTCCAGCCCTGCGTTCCCCATTTGTTCGGTACTGGATAGATCACCGACCGATCGAATGCCGAAAACGCATCTTGATCGATCAACGATAGTTTAACACAGACCAGATTATTGACAGTATCCAGTGTGGCAAAGATTTTTTTCCCAACTCTGAATGATATCTTTTCGAAATGCGGCTGTTCATTTGTTTCGGGAAATGAAAGGGCAATTTTTTTGACGGTTTCAATTTTTACCACAATGAATTATCCTTTATTGTCATCTTCAACATGCAAAATATGAAGCAACCGGTGAATGATCGGTGCGAAGAATACTGCTGTAATACTCAGAAATGCAACACCGCTGTAGAGAGCATAGAAAGATGAAAAGAGCTTCAATGAAATACCCTAAAGAAGAAATGGGTAAACAATACGAGTTTTTGTGTTCGTTTTTCTAGTTTCATTATATCCTTTTTTTAATATGTCGATTTGTATACCAATTATCCATCAACCATGGAATTTCTTAAAACATCACCCCGATCTGCACTGCAGGTGCTACGAACACTCCCGCCACACCTGCTCCTTTTTCCCGAAGGAGAAAATACCCAGCAACGATGGAAGGTTCAACACGGATATTCGACAGAGCAATTGCAAATCCAATTTGGGTGCTAAGTATCATCGTCAACGTACTGCCGTCTCCGGTATGAGTATTTGAATAACTCGTTTCTCTTTCTTCCCAATTCCAGTCTGTGAATACTGCATCAATGCCAAAAGCTCCGTAGAGTCCGCTATACGGTTGAGAACTGGTAAGATATGCTCGTGCAGAGCCACCGAAGCCAAAACCAATTTGATCCTCTTTATAGTAGTATCCTCTGTCATTTTCATTTTCGCTGTACGTCCACAGATCTCCGCGTATCTGGTAAGAGAAATTCTCAGCGTAATATTTTTCGTATGATATCCATGATACCCCTCCAACAATAGCTCCAAGCGGATTAGTCCCTATGACAAATCCATTCTGCATATCAAGGGATGGTTTTATAGAAGGAGAAGAAATGGGATTCGTTTCTTTCGTTATCTTTTCAATTTCGTCCATTTGGAAAACAAAGAGACTATTGTCCGCCATTTTTATCTTAAGGGATTTGTTTGGAATGAGTTCGATGATTGTTCCCCGGAGTATGCTTCCATTCTTGAGATAGACAACATCCTGGAGTTCATTTTGAGCGTTGGCGGAAGATGAAGCAATGACTGAAAAAACGAAGAATGAAAATAGAAGTGATATAAAAACTGACTTGTTCATAATATTACTCCTTAAAGGTTGATAATATGAAGTTGTAAGCCTTTATGATGAATGGGTAAAACTACTAATAATTATTACAGTATAAAAATAAACCAATGGATTGAGGGAAGACAATAAATCGAAGATGATAAGAAACTTAAAGTACTCATGGATTGAATTTAAATCGACGGTATCTTCCCGGTTCAAAAGGAACCATGGATAGTGCGGATAGACAGTTGATCAACTGTCTATCCGCACTGTATTCTATTTCTTCAAAGATTTTGATCCATTATTTTCACCCATACTTAAAAACGGTTTCAGCAATTCCATTGGAAGTGGGAAGATAACCGTTGAACTGTTCTCTGATGCAATTTCGGTGAGGGTCTGTAAATATCGTAATTGCAGTGCGATCGGATTTTTATTGATGACCGCCGCCGCTTCACCCAATTTTACGCTTGCCTGCAGTTCACCTTCGGCATGCACAACTTTGGCGCGTCGTTCACGTTCTGCTTCTGCCTGTTTCGCCATTGCGCGCTGCATTTCGGGAGGAAGATCGATCTGTTTCACTTCCACGTTGGCAATTTTAATTCCCCATGGTTCAGTGTGATTATCAATGATGATCTGGAGCTCGTGATTGATCTTGTCGCGTTGCGCAAGCAGATCGTCCAATTCAAATTGACCAAGAATGCTTCGCAATGTAGTCTGAGCAAGCTGCGATGTTGCGTAGATATAATTTTCTACACTGACAATTGCTTTGTCCGGCTGCACCACTCGGAAATAGACAACCGCATTCACTTTGATCGAAACGTTATCCTTGGTGATGACATCCTGCGGTGGGACATCAAGCACTACTGTCCTCAGACTTACTTTCACCATTCTGTCAATCCCGGGAATAAGAATAATGAGACCCGGCCCTTTCACGGCGAGCAATCTTCCCAGACGAAAAATCACACCACGTTCGTACTCTGAAAGTACTTTGATAAGATTAAAAAGTATGATCGCAATAAATGCGATCAAGAAAATAAAACCAATCATGCCGTCCATTGTAGTTCTCCTTTATTTTATTAATGTCATTCCCGCATGCTTTTGGCGGGAATCCATCCACGCACAAGCAGATCCCCGATAGAATCATTCGAGGATGACACCCGCTTTTGTATTATGCTTTCTTCACTTTTAATAACAATCCTTGAATTTCTGTTACGAGAATCTTTGTGTCTTTTACAATTTTTCCATCATTGCTTTCTGCACCCCAAATCTCTCCATGGACGCGGACCTGTCCGTTCGGATTCAACACTGTTACTGCTATTCCTTCTGCACCGATCATTCCTTGTTCTCCAGTATCAATTTTTCGTTTTTGCGCTTTTAATCCCGCACCAACCACAAAAACAAAGAAAACAGCAGTGACGACAACAAAGGGGATGATCACACCCAAGGACACTTCTACGAATTCAATTCCTCCGTCAGTTTTGTAGAGCATAATTGATCCGAAAAAGAGAGAAATAACACCCCCGATGGACAGCAATCCGTAGCTGGTGATCTTGATCTCAAGAAGAAAAAGGATAATCCCCACTATGATCAGCGCGAGCCCTGCATAATTGAGCGGCAGTGTCTGCATTGAATACAGTGCAAGGATCATTGCTATTGCTCCTGCAACTCCGGGGAAAATAGAACCGGGATTATACAATTCAAACATCAAACCATACATGCCGATCAGGAACAGGATGTATGAAATATTCGGATCGCTCAGCAGGTTGAGAATCTCGTATTGCCAGTTCATTGTATGCTCTTCGACCACACTATTTGTTGTTGCGAGAATCGTAGTATCGTTGTCGATCACTATTTTTTTTCCATCAAGCATTTTCATCAGTTCGGAACGATTTGACGCGATGAGATCAATGACGTTCTTGTCCAATGCTTCCGTTTCAGTGATGGAAACGCTCCGGCGGACAGCATCTTCAGCCCATTCAATATTCCGGTCCCGTTTTTCAGAGATCGTGCGGATGAATGCAGCGGCATCGTTCGTCACTTTTCCGGACATGACAGAATCCATTTCTCCCTGAGTACTGACCGGATGTGCAGCGCCAATATTCGTTCCCGGTGCCATCACTGCAATGTGGGCAGCCATCGTAATAAACACTCCTGCTGATGCAGCACGTGAACCTTTTGGCGAAACAAAAACAATGATCGGAATCTTTGAATTCAAGAATTCTGTCACAATATCGCGCGTGGATTGGAGCAAGCCGCCGGGTGTATTCAGTTCAATGATTACTGCTTGTGCATTGTTGTTCTTAGCAATTTCAATTCCATTCTTCAGGTAATCGTATGTTGTGGGATTGATGCT
>CAYPEM010000085.1:0-11333 GCA_964409765.1 uncultured Chitinophagaceae bacterium | reverse complement strand
TGCGCCTGCTGCTCCTGCTGCTCCGTCTTTACCTGCTGGTCCTGCAGGTCCTTCGCATGCTACGAGACCGAATAAAGCGATTGCGGTTAGAACAGTTAAGAAATTTTTCACTGTTGTAACTCCTTTCGTTGATGAAGTTGATTGTTTTTTAGTGAATATTGGCTTACCATAAATTCAGCAGATAAGTCAAACTTGAGTGAAATCTGTTAATTCTTTGGCAAATAATGTGCCGTATTTAATTGCTGAAATTGTTGAATTTTACAGCATTGCATTTTTCTAATTCCTAAGGTTGCAACTGGCAGTTAAAGTACTTTTGCAATGTTGAGAGGAGAAAAAGACAAAGAACTCCTCATTTATTAAGTTAAATCGAACTTTTCTATCCGAATAAGAACAAAAAATCCTGCCTTTGGGCAGGATTTTTTGTTCATCAAAATATAATTCTTTTGCTTTCATTGATCTAACAATTCATACTCTAATTTATCCTACCATTCACATGTTTTGAAGGATCAATGATAACCAAACTTGCATTAACAACTGCTGCATGACAGGTGGAACAATCAGATGTTACCGGTGCAAACGTATGACCTGTTTTTGGGAATGCTTTTTCTTTCAAGGTTGTTTTTGTTACATCACCATGACAGGAGCCACATTCTGCAACTGTTGTACTTGCATCATTCCATATAACAGACAAATTATTTCCACCGCTAAAATTACCATGGCAGTATGTATTTGCACAGGATACAGTTGCCGCATTATAGGATACTGTCGATCTAAAATATGTTGATGTTGTGTCAAATTTCACTTCAGCGTGATCTGATGCATCAATATGGCCAGGCGATGATAGCTTTGCAGGAACAGAATGACATTCGTTGCAAGATATACCTGAGTTCAACACTCCGCCGAGCAGATGCTTTTGATGTGCACCGACTCCTCTGGATGTTGTTGCGACATTCCCTGCAAGATCTTTCGGCGGAGCGGCATTGACGCTGCCGTGGCATGTAGTACAATTTTCCGGTCCGGCCGGTTTGTTATGGCATGAATTACATGATTGTCCGGTCGTTCCGCCAGAATAATCTGCACCATGACATGATTGACACAGTGTTAGATCATATTTTTTCCCCTGGATGTACTTTGCGTGAAAGTTTGACGATGTCGGATCAATAAATCCTACACCATGCACTGAGACTTTCGATTGCGCCAATGGTGTATCATCTTTTCGTTCACTGCATCCGAACAGACTACCCAGAATAATTACGACAATGGTGATTAACATTATTTTTTTCATTGGACATTCGCTCCGTGACAATATCCGCAAAAGTTTTGTCCTGCTTTGCCGTTTGGTCTGGCATTGGGATCGGTATGACAGACAAAACAATTTGCAGCCATATCGTCATGCCATTCACCTTTAACAGTTTTCATAAAACCGGTTGCGTGTGTTCTTGGATTTGTTCCTTTAATACCGTCGTTATCAACATGACAGGTGATACATGTTGGATCTCCCCCTTGCGCATCATGACACGCTGCACACCGTTGAATATCGCGCTTAGCTAATTGTGCGTGAGTTCCTCCGCCGGTTCCAACTCCAATGGTTGTAAATCCCGCTTTTTCATGACTGGTCGGCATTGCTCCGCCGAGTGCAACACTGCCGTTCATATGACAGTCACTGCAGAATGTCTGCTGACGATGACATGTCTGGCAATCTGACGATCGTCCCTTTGCGTCAATTCCATGCGTGAATTTATAATTTATGTCATGAACATTCTGTCCGGAAAGTGCGGCCGGTTTATCATTGCCGAATTTCCTGGGTGATAACATTCCGGTCTTTTCAAATTTCGAAAGTGTGGTCAGATTCGTGCCGTCATGACATTCCATACACGACGACTCCGTATGACAGCTTTGACAATTTGCATCGAATGTCCGTCCATTCATCACACGGCCATGTTCTCGAGGAAAATTCGCAGCAATGTGTGAGGCAGGACGAAGAGTAGTCACATTGGTATGACATGCTTCACATTGATTCGTCACTTTTACATTATTATGACATGTATTGCATGTTGCCATTGATGGAGTATGCTGGGTAACAGCAACATTCTCTTTATCATCATTGATGCCGGCATGACATGTAATACATTCCATCTTTTGATCAACACTATGCTGCTGGTGATCGAACAACACTTCACGCACTGGATTCGGCAATGCGACCGGATTGCTTTCATCCGTGTGACAGAATCCGCAGGTCTCATTCACTTCCTGCTCGTGGCAGGTTTGACATTCAGTGTGTGTCGGAAGCATCTTGTCCGACGATTTTTTGCTTACAAGTGCCGATGTATGACACGATGCACATTCAGCACCCGCTTCAGCATGTTTGCTGTGCGAAAACTTTATCGTCTTTGCATTATCGGTCTTGTTCTCTTCGCTGGCAACTGCACTTCCGCGGCCAAAGATCACTAACGCGATAACGACAAAAACTATCGATACTATAGGAAGAGTTTTTTTCATCATAGCCAATTCAACTTTTCATTGAACCAATAGTTAATTTTAAGAAAAATCCGCATATCACTTTTATATTGCGGATTGCTCATCCATTGCATCTGCAGATCGGTCGATAATGTCTGCATCGGACGATAGCTAACACCAAGTGTTCCATTGATAACATCGCTGGCCGGATCAGATTTGTCAAGTTTATATGTTGCATATCCAAGTGCACACATTGGTGTGAATGTTCTATCCATCATTGGATACGTTGCCTGAACCGAAACGCCATTAAGTTCTCCGGCATAACCGAAGTTCTGTGTATATGATGCTGAAATGAAATCATACGTTCCACCCACTACCAACCGTTGGCTGGTTTCATCTAAATAGTCCACATTGGCAAATCGAGCGAAGAGAAATGTTTTTGATATCGGACGGTATTCAAGTCCCCCTTCGATTTCTTTGGTACTGTTGATATTAAATACCGAGAAAATAGAATTGTAGGCAAGCCGAGGTTGACGGAAAATATATTCTGCCGTAACATTCAGTTCTTTCATTACGCCAATGCGTGTAAATCCTTGAATCTTTGAGATCTCTTCAGTCAAAATATCAAAATCTGTTTTTGCCTGAATAGAGTATAATTGTTCGTGCGAATATTCAACATCCACCGAAGCAAGTTCCTCTTCATTTGGTCTGCTGTTAATGACAATTGAATAGGGATTAAACAATGAATCCATCCGAAGCGCTGTGTATGGTTTGCGCTGCCATCGTTTGTTCATATAGCTTACCCCGATAACACCATCTTCGATCGGTGCATAGGTGATTTGACCTCCGAACAAACCATTGGTTCCGATATAATTCTTTCGGATATCTCTGGACTGGATCACATTACTACCACCATATCCCTGAACAACCAAAGTATTCTCCAGGAATTTCAAAGAGCCGGAGACACCGTCGATCAATCCGCTGCCAACACCGGCAAAAACAAATTGGCGGCCTGCAGCAATATCTGCGAGACCGCCAATGTTTTTCACCTTCATCAGAAAGGAATTAACTCGTAATTCGGGATCAGTTACTATTGTTGAACCAAAATCATTAGACACCATCGCATTCATGTTGAACGAATAATCTCCGGAAGCAGCATTGAAATATACATTCTCGTATGCCCGAAGATAGTACACTTTTGCAAGTGCCGAATCCCTTCCTTCAAATCCGTAAAACGATGTTGTCAATCGTCCCGTCATCAGCTGCGCCGAAGCGCCGGCTGAAATCAGAACCAGACCGATGAAAATTTTGCGGAACATTGTTAACCTTTCGGCATTGGATGTTTGATTTCTTCCATTGATTTTTTAAAGTCGAATGTTTTTGCATCATGCATCTTGTTTGCACCATGGCAAGGTTTGCAAGTCTTTTCGTCACCCTTTAACATACCGGCAGCAATTGCTTTCTCTTTATTCTCCGGTTTATTGTGGATCCCTTTGTAAGCAGAAGCGGCACCATGGCAAGCTTCGCATTGAACACCCATTTCAACTTTGAATGATTTATCCACTGCTTCGCCAGCACCGGTCGAATGGCATTCCAGACATTCTTTTGCTTCTGTTGCAGCAACTTTGATTCCTTTTGTTTTAACAATTTCTGCAGCTTTATCGCTCTTCAATGCGGTGAACGCTTCGGCATGTTTTGATTTCTTCCACACATCAACTTGTTTTCCCTGTTTCGGCAAATTATGGCATGCACAGGTATTGACACCGACAAATTTATTTTGAGCTATAGCGGGTAAACAAAATACTATTGTTACCAACAACAGAATTGCTTTTTTCATAGTGAGATCTCCTTTGAATTTTTGAAAACAACGATGGAAGAATAATTTACAAACAATGTGCCGAATATTTTTGTTGAATTGATTACATTTTACAGAGTTATATAGATATTATTTCTTATGATTGCAATAGGTAATACGACGTATCTCAAGTTTAAGAGAAAATAAGACTCTATTCTCCGTTATGACATTCATTACAATTCATTTCCTTCCATGAATCACCAATATCAACAGGGTGTTTAAATTCTTCTCCTTTAGGTGACAATGAAGTGAATTTATCCGATGGACCTTGAGAAAGAATGATATGACAGCTATTGCAATCTTTTGAAATTACTTTGCCGGTAGTTTTTGAAACATGTTTACCGTCATGACATCGGAAGCACCCCGCATAGGCATAATGTCCGACATTGTTCGGGTAATGCTTCCAGCTCACCCGCATTTCAGGAAAAATTGTCCGTGCAAAAACTTTTTGTAAATGGGAGATTGCAGTATCAATATCGTTCTTTCTGTGCTTTGCAATTTCCGGATATTGGATTGTATATTTATCACGAATTGAAGTTTCGATTCCCTTCATTGCTTCATCTTCAGTTTTATATTCCTTCACAAATGCTGCAGATGCAATTGCACGAATGTTTGGAAGTGATGCAGAGACTAATTTCTGTCCCATCAACGAATTGATCGATTCTTCCGGCGTACGGTAAATATGTGTGGGACGGTTATGACAATCGATGCAATCCATTCGGCGCTTCTCTCCTGTCGGCAATTTTGATTCGTCAAAACTATCGGTCGTTACAAACTCATCGACCGTACCATCTGCCAATTTCATTTTAACAACCGGAATAACCTGACGCTGTGAATCAATTGCCGTATAAGTCACTTCATTATCGGGATTGACATGCCAATGAATTCCAGATGTCCGACCTGTCTGCAGATTTCCGCCGCCAATTTTCATCAGCAAGGAAACTGACCATGGAGTATTTTCTTCGTCAGGTAAATAGTAGGTTTTATTTACTTGTTTATCGGAGAAGAAATGCTGAGGCCAGTGACATTGTTCGCATGTTCCTTGGGCAGGACGAAGATTATGAACAGGGGTCGGAATTGGACGCGAGAATTTATTGAATGTAACCGAATACAATTGATATGCACCGGATATCTTTGATTTTACATACCAATCTGCTCCATGACCAACATGACACTGCGCGCATGTTACTCTTGCATGAGGCGAATGTTTGTAAGCAGTATATTCCGGTTTCATTACTTCGTGACAGATCTCGCCACAAAATACCACAGACTCGGTAAATTCGTACACTTGAAAACTGCCAAACGCAGACGAGACTAAGACAACAATGGTTACAACGGAGAAGAATGCAAACTTATTTCTGTCGGAAGGGTCGTTAAAATCAATGCTCGGTAATTCTCCGTGCTCAATTCCTGTCCTTGCTCTTCTTTTCTTCTCTTGCCGCATTCCATACAATACTATGATCAGACCGCCAATAAAAAACACGGGGAGAATGATAAAAATAATTATCCCCATGTATGCTTTTGAATGAGTGGAGAAAAAATCGATCACAAATAAAAAAATGATCAACCCAAAACTCACACCGGCAACTGCAGACCCAACAAAACTTGTTACATTAAAAAAAGCAGAAGGGAGAAATTTCTTAAGATTCATGAGCACTTTCCTTAACAATTAAAGAATGTCAGTATAAGCAATCACAGCATTATTGATAATTGAATATCATAGCATACACGATCCAAATAACGATACTGAATCCGATCGTGAGTGCAGTCCAACCGAACACTTTAATAGCCCTGATAACGATCGGCTGATAAGGTTCAACAAGATGCTGTTCGAGCGTTCCGTTTTTCACATGTTCTTCATATTCCGCCGGTTTGTCCCGTTTCAATTCTTCAACTGACATTCTACCGGAGAAGACAACGATATCCATTGGGAATTTTTCCGGACGCAAGTGGGTATTGAAGAAATGGATCGTAAATATAAATCCGGTTGCCAGTAGCGCTTCATCGCTGTGAATAATTGTGGCTACATTGATCGCCCATCCGGGTAAAAATTTCGTGAAGAATTCAGGGAACCACAGTGTTGCGCCGGTAGATCCGATCACAAAAACACCCCAGAATACTGCGAAGTAATCGAATTTTTCCCAATAGGTCCAACGACCGTACTGCGGACGCGGTCCTTTTCCGATGAACCATTTTACAGAATCAATTGCATCAATCAGATCTTTCTTCATTGGTATGAGAGAATCTTTTCCAAAGAGAAGATTCTTCCAGGTTCCAAACTCTTTCTTTCTTCTTCTAAAGAGATCGAAAATGTGAGTAATAAAAATCCCGATCAAGAATACAGCGGCTACACGGTGAACATATCCCGCTGATTCAAATCCGCCGAAGAATCTTGAAACAACTCCAGCCCATCCTGTGTATGAGAACTTCAAGGTCATACCGGTCAATGCCAGTGAAATAAAACTGACCACCATGATGATATGCAGGATACGGTTCAACCTGCTGAACCGTTCATATTGAGGCTCATTCGCATGCTCTCGTTCAACTTTAATATGTTCTTTTCTCATCTGCCACGCACGCGGTAGCCACAGCAACGTATGCAAACCAAATATTGCAAATGTTCCAACAACCAGTGAAGTCATAATCCAAAATACCCAGAATAAGATCGGATATTTATCCGGATCGTGATGGGTTGCGTGTGTCAAATATCCTGCAAATCTTCTATTGGCGCCAGGATGACATTTTTGGCATGTCTGCACAACATTGTCACGATGTAAATGAGAAGCAGGATTCGTGATCGGAAGAATATCATGAGCGCCATGACAATCATAACATTTCGCAGTTTTTGTGTACCCAAGTTTGGCGACTTTTCCATGGTACGTTTCAAAATATGTTGCTGCAATTTTATCGTGACATTTTCCGCACGTTGTCATAACGCCAAGCTTAAATCCTGTTGCATCAGTGCGATTGATCGTGTGCGACGTATGACAATCGTTACAGACCGGCAGCGGTTGATCTGATTTTGATATCAACTTCGAATGGATACTTTTTTCAAATTGTTCCTGAATTCCATGATGGCACTTACCACACGTCGCCGGAAGATTATTTGCATTAACACTTGATGTTGTATCTGATTTTGGTAATTCACGATGGGTGGTATGACAATCCGTACATTTAGCAGTAACAGTCAATCCGCTTTTAACCAATCCTTTTCCATGGATACTTTCTGCATAGTGTTTTATAATATCATGTTCGGTTCCGGTATACCGCAGCGCGGCTTTCTTCCCTTCTTGATGGCATCGTGCGCAGAGTGTCGGAATATTTGTTGCAAATGTTGCAGAGATTGGATCCAATTTTCCTTTTACTCCATGGGTTCCATGGCATTCTTTGCACGTTGGCGCATTAGTATCATTCTTTGCGAATAATTTTCCATGAATACTCATTTTGTATTGGTCACCAACCTCTGTATGGCATTGTGCACAATCAACCTTTTTTGTGATCGCATCACACGGTCGGGTATGGGATGACTGCACCTCACTATGACACTGACTGCAAGCTACTTTTGGTCCGTGCTTAGAACCAGCATATTCTGTCACATCAACAAACAACGAACGGCCATCTTTCGATGACTTAACATCCTTTCGCTCGTGACAAGTCATACAATCTTTATTCGCCATTCCTTGATCATAAAAAACTTTTCGCGCTTTATGTGGCTGGTGACAATCGACGCACGCCGGAAGAACATTTGCCTCTTTTTCCCACAGTTTTCCATTGATCACTTTTCGGTGGACCGCTTCAATTTGCGAATGACATTTTTGACATGTATTCGCAATATTTTTCCGGTTAATGGATGATCGTGGATCGGTATGCGGAAGAATTAAATGAGGAGAATGGCATGATGCACAGGTTGCGGCAACTGACAATCCTTTTTTCAGCAGACCTTCACCATGAATACTTTCAGTATAATTTTCAATAATATGATCTTGAGTGATGACACCGCGACGTTGTACGGGTGTTCCCTCTTTATGACATTTTCCGCACGTGAAGGGAATTTTCATCGGTGATACTGGAGAGCGCTGATCTTTAACTCCGAGGATATCATGCTTACCATGGCAATCGTAACAGCGGGGCGCTAACGGATCACCTTTCGCAACACGCTGACCGTGGCGACATTGTTCATACAATGATTGTTCTTTGTCATGACACGTTCCGCATTCAACCGGTTTTAGAGGTGCATCATGCGGCAGTTCTTTTCCTTCAAGGTCAGCATGACAACTAACACATTGAAGGTCTTTATGAATTGATCCGGAATATTTTTTATCATCAACAAATAACGGAACAGTTTTTCCTTTTCGCTCAGTGGTCAGGGTTTTATCTTCATGACACGATAAACATTCTGACTTATCCTGAGCAATACTAACAGTGGAAAGGATCAGTGAACTTACAAAAAACACGGAAATGATCTTTACACCGGAAAAGAACAGTTTTTTGTTAATTTTCATTTTCATCTTTCTTTAACTCTTCCGCTTTCAATCGCTCTAACTCAAGCGGATGTTCATCCGCCATTTCTTCTTCAGAAAGAGTTCCTTTGATCCATGCAAGATTCATGGGATAGATATCAGGGTTGAATATAACGAAATAAAAATGCCAAACGATAATTGCCAGCGTTGCCAACCACGCTTCGTAATAATGCACAACTCTCGCTACATCCCAATATTGTTTTCCCAGAATGTTTAGGAACGTATTATCAAACCAGAGAATGAATCCTGTCGCAGCCATGACAAATGTTCCCCAAATAAGGGCCCAATATTCTGCTTTTTCAATATAACTGAATCGATCCAATCGCGGCTTTTCTTTAGAGATCCCGAGATTATATTTTGCCACATTCATTGCATCTGTTAGATCGGATAATTTTGGAAGCAGATCGAAAATTAACTGTCTTCCGCGAGGAACAAAGAATATATAATAGAGATGATAGAAACCTGCGGTCAACATTACAACAGCTGAGATCCTGTGAACCCAGCTTCGAATCTCAAAAAATCCGGGAGTGATCGATCGTAACGATTCAACCCACCACGCATCGGGATATCGCAGCATAAAACCGGTGACGACCAGTGTGATGAAGCTAAGAGCAAATGAACCATGTTGAAGCCGTTCACTTAATGTCATTCGAACATACAATCCATGACCAATCTCTTCTTCATAATGTCCGTGACGACGATGCCGCAGTTTTCTGGTAGATTTTTTGAAGAAATCTAGAATATTATGAAGCCCCATCATACCGATGGTTCCGATGATCAGCATGATGTAAATGTTCGATACAAAACCGATAAGACTATCTTCACTATCAGCTTTTGTTGTAACATGGATCGATCCTTTTGAGAAATTCTCATTGGCACCAGGATGACATTTTCCGCACGTGATGGCTAAGTTTGCTTTACTAACTTTCGATTTCGGATCGGATGAAGGAAGTATTTCATGGAATCCATGACAGCTTGCACAATTAGCCGCTTCTTTGCTGCCCCCCTTTTCTGCAAGTCCATGATAACTATCAAAGAACGATTTGCTTCGCCCCGTCGGCAATCCGAATTTTTCGGACATCTTTACGGAACTATGGCATGGTGAACAGACTTCGGCTGAAACGTGAAGTTTTGATACCGGAGAATTTGGATCCTTTGGCGCTAAAATTTTATGTTCCCCATGGCAATCAGTACATACCGGAGCAGAGGTATTGCCATTTGCAAAAGCGCTGCCGTGGATACTTCCTTTATATGCAAGCACTTCCTGAGAATGGCATTTTGAACATGTTGCAGGAATATTCGCTTTATTCACTTTCGAATCCGGCTCGGAGCCTTTCTTCATTTCATGGCTTCCATGACAATCCACACAATTTGCTGCTTTTCCATTCCCATTTTTCAACGCTTTCCCGTGAACGCTTTGTTCATAGGCAAGAACAAATGAGGCTGTTGGTCCGGTGTGATTTTCCTGTTTCGAATGACAAGCGATGCACATTTTTTCCTGTGCAATTTTTACGAGAGTCGTATCGGTTTTAGATTTTACAATCGGAATGCTTTGCGAATGGCAGTTGATACATTTTGGTGCATCTTTCTTTCCCTCAGCAATTGCTTTACCATGGGCTGAGTGCAAGAATACATCCGTTTGGGCAGTATGACATTTACCGCAGCTCTCTTTTACGTCGGCACTGAAAAATTTACTCTCCTTTACACGAACAACATCATGGTTTCCATGGCAGTCTTTACACATTTTGCTTTTATCAGCACCTTCAGAAATAACAGTTTTGTGGAAAGTGTGTTTAGCAATATTCTTTGCATGGCAAGTCTGGCATTGAACAGGAGCGATTTTTTCTTTATGCGGAACATTGTTCGGATCGAATCCGGTATGACAACTGATGCAGGGAATTTTCTTATGCGGTGACGAGTGGAATGTATTTTCTTCAACAAACAGGGAGACTGTTTTCCCTTTCTTCTCCATTGTTAAAGAATTATCGGAGTGACAGGCCAAACATTCTTCTCTCGTTTGAGCAGAAATGTTGACAGAAAGAAAAATCGCAAAGAATAATGAAGCAAAAACTTTCATCGGGAAGAACCTTTCAAGGATATCTAATATAGTCTTTTGGGTGTTGAATAAATAATCAGTCGGATTTGACCATTTATTCAACAGCAAACATTGTACCGCCAAATAATATTAGAAAGCCTTCATTTCAAGAGTTTTTTGAGGATTTTTGAGAGTTTCTTTTCCAATTATAGGAAAATGGGGATTTCCTTTCAAAATTGAAAATTTAATGAGATGTGTAGTACACTCGTCGGGAGTTGAACCCGAAACCTTCAGCTTCGGAGGCTGACGCTCTATCCAATTGAGCTACGAGTGCAAAGTTTTGCAGAGAGAATTTAACTGATAGTTCCTTTGTAAGCAACTCATAAAATAAAAAAGCGTCCACACAAAGGACGCTTTTTTTTTGTACACCCGGAGGGATTTGAACCCCCAACCCTCAGATTCGAAG
>CAYPEM010000084.1:0-11500 GCA_964409765.1 uncultured Chitinophagaceae bacterium | reverse complement strand
CTCGGACGCGAGATTGCAACACTTGTGAATGAAGAAAAACCGGCAGGTAGTTATACAGCGCAATTCAGCGGAAAAAATTTATCAAGCGGTGTCTATTTTTACCGAATACAAGCGGACAATTTTATAGAGACAAAGAAATTATTATTACAAAAATAATAGCACCATTCAGTCTGCACAACTCTTCCGGGGAGAATCGCAGTTACAATATTTATAGACAATACAAATTGCGATTCTCCCCTTGAGATAATTATTCACCGCTCCGTTTTCACCCTTTTTCAATACTCTGCATTTTAAATATGCCGTAACGTCATTGATATTTCTTATTCTTCTCCAGAGTCATTCTACCTTCAATTAAAAATATTTTTTCCGGTATTTTGAAAATTTCAAGAAAATTATTACAATGCGATATGTACAACAGTACGGCATACCGATGAAAAACATCTTCATCATTGTGATCTTTACCGCTTCTTCCATCGGCTATTCACAATCGTGGCAGCCAACTTCCCTGACGGGAATGCAAATATGGGATATCTTTATTGCAAAGGATAATACCATCTATGCATCGACAAATTATTATAAGAACTCTTTTAAAGTATTTCGTTCAAAGGATAAGGGACTGCATTGGGATACGATCTATTCGGTGCCAAACGGAATCCCCTCTCCCCTTATTAAGACAATTTTTGCCGATACGGTTGGAAATATTTTTATCGGCGGCTCTCATGGTTTTTATGCATCATCCGATGGCGGAGTCAAGTGGAATAGTGTTAATGATTTTCCAGGTTCAGTCGGCACCGTGTTTCCAGAAGAATTAATTGGAATGCCGAACGGAAATATCATCATGGGGACTCACGAACGTATTTATTATTCAACGAATCATGGTGCATCGTGGGATTCCAGCAAATCGACATACGATCATCATGAAGGTTTTGCGATGAATTCTTCTCAAGAATTGTTTTCCGGCAGCTTCCTTGGAAAAGTATATAAATCGACCGATTCGGGGATCAATTGGACTCATCTATCGACCATGCCCCTAAAGAATGGAATATCACAAGTACAAATTTATAGTTTGGCAATTTCTCGTTCGGATTCCATCTATACTGCTTCTTGGTTTGATGGAATTTATCGTTCGGGTGACAACGGAAAAACATGGAGTCTTATCAGCTCAACGATCAATCCGACGGAAATAATTTCGTTGCGGGATGGAAGTATTGCTGCGCTGTACAACGGAAAAGTGTACCGAACAACCAACGACGGTGTAACGTGGGATAGCGTCGGCAGTTCATTCCCCGCAGAATGTTTGTCAATTGCAGTGGATAAAGAAGGTTATATGTATGTCGGAACCAATGGGCTTTATAAATCCCAAAGCCCTATTACAACTGTAGCTGAACATGAATTACCGCCGAGCACGTTTACCTTACGCCAAAATTATCCAAACCCATTCAATCCTTCAACAGTGATCGGTTATCAATTGCCGGTGAACAGTGTTGTAACGTTGAAAGTGTTTGATCTGCTCGGACGCGAGGTTGCAACACTAGTGGATGAAGGAAAACCGGCAGGAAATTATACGGTTCAATTCAGCGGGAAACATTTGGCAAGCGGTGTTTATTTTTATCGAATGCAGGCGGATAATTTTATAGAGACAAAGAAATTATTATTGCAAAAATAATAAACAAGACATTATGAAATGTAACTACATATTTCCTTTAACTGTCATGCCCGAATGTTTCTATCGGGCATCCATAGAATGGATTCCCGCTTTCGCGGGAATGACATGTAAAATTTTTGAAATAGCAACGGATACAAATCTAATCATACAGCAAACCATCGGATTGGTGCGTTATAACAATTCGATCAACGGCATCAGAGCATAACTTAACAGAAACGCATCGACCACTTCCACCGCGACAGGGATCAGGATACCATTCGGATATATTTCCGTATCGGTGTCTCTCACAATGAAAAATCCTGCAACAACAATTGCCAAAATCAAATGGAGTATTTCGGGAAATGGGATCAGTCCTGTAAGGATTGACGCACCGCCGCACAGCAGACAGGTTATTACCTTCGCATCGAGCTTGCGCAGTTTAAGCGCGCCATAATACAGCAATGATTTAAAGATAAAATCGATCAGCGGAATGAACACGACGGTCTTCATTTTTTTCGCTGATATTCCGTTTCAACAGTCATCGCAATTCCTCCGCGGACCGCATACGCTGCCGTTACTTTGCACCGACGTGGTTTGACCACTGCAACAAGATCATCAAGGATCACATTGACGACATGTTCATAGAATGTTTCTTCGTTACGGAAGGTTTGCAGATATAATTTCAGCGATTTTGATTCAATGATGAATCGATCCGGGATATATTGAATCTCAAGCGTAGCAAAATCGGGCTGACGGTTAACAGGACCAAGTGTCGTGAACTCGTCCGTTGTCAATGTGATCGTAGTATTTCTGTCGGTATGATGATTTGGGAATACTTCAAGATTCTTCTGCGGTACAGAATCTTTTCCCAACAACGAAAGTTTTTTCAGATCGCTTTTTGCCGTTAATTGTCTCTTCATAATGTTAATGTATGTTTGGGATCGAACTGGTCTTGAGATACTTTAAGAATTGTTGACGCTCAGCAATCACTCCATTGTGCTCCAGATCGGTATGGATGAAGATCAGCCGATGCTTTTTCAATGCTTCATTTGTGAGATCCGCTTCCTCTGTTTTGAAATACGGAATACCCCAACCGTCAAGATCTGCCATGAGGTTTTCTGTTTCGTATTTCGTTCCACCGTTGTTTGTATAGATATTGATGTATCGACCGCTGTAATGATCGATCCAGTAGGAATATTTTTCCGTATCACCATACAATGCATCGAACAGGATTACATCGGAGATATTCTTTGTCAATCCTCCGCGCATCAGGCAATAGGCAATGACCTCATACGCTCCGCTGTGTCCGGCAAGAATGATCTTCCCGACTTTTTCTGTTTTGATCTTTTTTTGTTGTTTCAAAAACTTCAACACATCTGCAACGAGATTCTTCAATCCATCCTTTTCTTCCATCCGTCCGCCGAATGAATCGGGAGAATTTTTCGGACCTTCCGGAAAGACAAAGACCGCATTCTTTTTTGCTTCGGTGAATTGTTCGATCAATGTAAATTGTGCACATGCGCTGTCAATGTTGTTATACCATCCATGAAAATAAACGACAATATTCGTTGCCGGTCCCGGTGTGAATCCTTTGGGGATGAAGATCGCAACGCTGCTGTCGCTGTAATGTTTCTCCGCTGAGAATGTTTGTTTATTATAGACCCGCCCGGCCGCACGGACCGGATGAGGAAACGGCGACGATGAGAATTGCGGAACAAACATCTCCCCGAGATGTGCGTACCGTTCTGTGATTGGCTGCGCTGAGATCATTGACACACACATTAGTGTAGTGATACATATGAAAAGTTCTTTAATCATACCTTTATGCCCGATTTGTTGGGATAAAATACAAATCTTTTATTGTCTTTGCATAGTTAAATCAATATGTTTCTAAACGTTCATTTAGAAGCCATTTCAAAAATACCACACATAGTCATCCTGAGCAAATGAGCGAAGCGAATGCGTCGAAGGATGTTCCGCTTTATGAATCCCGCAACAAGCGGAATCTGAAAAGCGGGACTTCGACGCATCCCAATATAAGGCAATTGGAACTTGCTCAGCATGACTACACTGTTGGAATTTTATTGTAAAACCATTTTTGAGATGGCTTCTACTCATTATAATAGAAAGGAATTTATGAAATCGTTTCTTATTACTATACTGTCGATCTGTGGAATTATGATCTCAACCGTTACCGCACAGACAAGCACCGTACGCTCTTCGGAACTTCAGCGCATTACCAATGATGCATCGTATGAATTTTGCAATCTTAAAATGTATAAGGATGAAGCAGCGTGGCGCGGAAAAACCGTTGCTTTCAGCGGGATCATCCAAAAAACACCGGTAATTGCAAAGGGTAAAGGAGAATATCTGCAGATCTCCGGACAGACCGCAAACGGAGTAGTGAATGTGGTGGTCTATCTCGATACGCCGATCCCAACCGTCGATAATTATGGAAATCCTGTCCCAACTGTAACTCCTGGAATGGATGTGAGAGTCTATATTCAATTAAAAAATTGTGCAAATTTTACCTCCGAGACCGGTTATCTCATGAATCTGCCAACAGGAGACGGATTATTTATTTTTTCTAAAGATGATTATTCAATGACAAATCCTATTTGGGCAAGCAAGATGTTGATGCGGTAATTTAATGGAACGTGTCGCAATTTCCGAACGGAATGTATTTATGCGCTTGCAAGTTGGAAAACATTTACTGATGAAACAGTATCATCTGTTAAGAATTCATTCCGAACAAAAACTGCTTCATAAAATGAAAGAATATTCTATTGTAATGTTATCTATCGTCATTATTATCTCTTCCGAAAGTTTAAATGCTCAAACATGGGAAAAGATAGAAATGAATTTTCCACAAGATGATACTCTTCTTGATGTCTCAAAAATATGTTTTGCAACTCGCAATACGGGTTGGATTTTTTCTTCTGGTGTTTACAGCAATACTTTACAAAGTAAAATATTTAAGACAACCGATGGTGGAAAGTATTGGTCCATACAGTACAAAGGAAATTCATTTCTTCATGTCTCACTTTTTACAACAGATAGCTTGCATTGTTGGGGCGTTGATAACGGACTCCTTGAAAATAGTGGGACATTACTATTTACTAGTGATGGTGGAGAAACGTGGGATTCAACTTCAATTAGCTCTAAAGAAAAAATAGATTATTTTACTTCCTTGTATTTTTTTAACACTCAAACAGGAATTGCATTTAATAATCCATCATGGTTCACTTCTGATGGCGGAAAGAATTGGATAAAAGGAAATGATTCAACAATCAATTTTTCACTTCTCACAAAAGTATATTTCATTAATAATAAACTTGGCTGGGCGGTGAGTGAGTGGAGTCCTTTTGCGACTGATGGAGGCTTCATTGTTAATACTATTGATGGAGGAAAAACTTGGAAATATCAAGATACCTTAAGTGCAAGAATGTATGGAGTAGATTTTGTTGATTCACTAAAAGGATTTGCAGTAGGAACAAATTGGAATTTCAGCACCTGGTTTCTTTATTCAACAATCAATGGCGGTGAAGATTGGCAATACAAGCAATATTTTACCACAGGACCATTTTGGGATATCGGATTTTTTGATCACAAAAATGGGTGGATTACAAGCGTTGGGAAAATCTTCAAAACAACTGATGAAGGAAAAACGTGGAATACCCAAATGCTGGAATTTCAATCTGAATTAAGAAAATTAATAATCCTGAAAAAAGATAAAGTTGCATATGCTTTTGGTGATAATCATTATCAAACACCTTTCACTTTATTACGCGCCGACCTGAATGATCTAACTGTTGTGACCAATAACAATGAAAATTTCCCAGTGGAATTTCAATTAGATCAGAACTATCCCAACCCGTTCAATCCAACTACAACGATCCGTTATCAATTACCGATAAAAAACATTGTTACATTAAAGGTGTATGATGTGCTTGGGAGAGAAATAGCCGTATTGGTGAACGAACAGCAAGATGCAGGAACATACTCTGCGCAATGGAACGCATCGCAATTCTCAAGCGGTATTTATGTTGCGGTTATGCGTGCCGGAAGTTTTACGGCAGCAAAAAAACTATTGATGTTAAAATAATGTATAATAGCATTGTAGATTTCCATATCACATAATTACACTGGTTTAGATCGTATGAAATTGAAATTTTACATAATGATGTTAGGATTTATTGGTATTGTTTCCGCTCAATGGTCAACTATCCCTAGCGAAAATTTAATGATTGCGCCTGATGGTGAAGAGCCAAGAATGTGTAGTGACGGTGAAGGCGGTGCTTATGTTGTTTGGAGTAATTTTAGTTATGTAAAGACGAGAATATATTTACAGCATGTGAATAAATACGGCATTAAATCACTCGTCACTCCAATGATTGTTTGCGATACAAGCGATTTGCAGAGAGAACGCACAATCGTTGAGGATGGATATGGCGGTGCTATTATTATGGTGAGTGCGTATAAAATAATAGGACAAATCGGCGGATTCAACATCACCAACACAACAATATATTTGCAGCGTATTAATAAGAGTCTTACCAAACTTTGGGGGGAGAATGGATTACGCGTCAGCACACGAGAAAATAATCAAGATTGTTACGCATATCCTAAAATAGTCAGCGACAAGAAGAATAACGCTTATATATTTTTTGGCGATAGAAGAGACACGGTGAATGGTGAAGCATATAATTTATATATGCAAAGGATACGATATGACGGAAAGCGTATGTGGGGAGATAGCGGAATATCAGTCGCAACAAATGTTGTCACACCAAAGTGGTTTTTAATGAAGTCATTATCCGATAGAATTATAGCGTGGTATGTGCAGCCGTGGGGCAGATTAGTAAGTTACGATACACTGGGAAATAAATTATGGTTGTTAGATACAGAGTATAAAGCATATTATCACCTTGAAGTTGTTAATAATGATAAGTTTTTTGCTACGCGTCAATATTCTGCAGATGGAGCAGTGAAAACATTTCAAGCGAATCTATTTGATTCCAATGGAGACTCAACATGGAGTGAATGGAGAACAATTGCAGATAGTTCTAATTTCAACTTTGTATCATCAAACGTTAAAATAATGTATGATACAGTTTTAGTTATCAATTACCCCAAGCTAAATTTTCAAACAAATCTCTCAGAATATTATTTACAAGCTATTACTGTTTCGGGTGAATTGTTATATTCAAATCAAAAAAAATATGCCGGTGTTAACTCTAAATCATATAGACCGGCAGATTTAACCGTCAGTAATAATGGGGATTTCATAGCGTTACATTCATTTCCGACTGATTCTACCTTTAATACGTATGCTCAAAAGATCAATATTTATGGTGATTTGTTATGGGATTCATTAGGCGTGTTGTTGTCAAACAAAATGATCCCTAATTATGGAGGAATATATTATTACTACATTATTTCCGATAATATTGGAGGAGCGATTGCATTGGGAAGCAATGAACCCAACAAGGGTATATACCTTCAACAAATTAACAAAAATGGTGATATAGGGAGTGTTCTCACTACGGTTTCAAAAAACAATTATTTTCGAACACCGTCTTCACTTGAATTATCACAAAATTACCCTAACCCGTTCAATCCAACTACAACGATCAGGTATCAATTACCTGCAAAGAACGTTGTTATATTGAAAATATATGATCTGCTTGCAAGAGAAATCACAACTTTGGTGAACGAACAGCAAGATGCAGGAACATACTCTGCGCAATGGAACGCATCGCAATTCTCAAGCGGTATCTATGTTGCAGTCCTGCGGGTTGGAAATTTTACGGCAGCAAAAAAACTGCTGTTGATGAAATAGAAATTCTTGTACTATTGTTTCCAATCAAGAGCTTAGGAAAGAGATTCAGCAGGAATATAAGCAATGGTCAATACATCTAATCTTTTAAACTACATCGTTTTAACTTCCGCAAGAATCGTATATTTTATTGTATTAGTACTAATTTTGCATCCAATATATCCACAAAGTATTAGCGTGAAGGGCAATATTGCTACGGCTGTCGGTCCGGTTCGTTACGCATCAATATTGTTTACCGATCAACATCAAGTGTCGAAGAAGTATACATCGCTCACTGATACATTGGGAAATTATCAATTAGACATAACAACCGAAGTGTCATCCCAGCCAACGAACGTGCCGCAAAGTGTTGAGTTATCACAAAATTATCCTAATCCATTTTCTTCATCAACCGCGATCTCGTATAGACTGAATACACCATCGGATGCGGTGATAACAGTATTTGATATTTTAGGAAAAGAGGTTAAGACATTTACTCTAAATTCTCAAACGGTTGGTATACACGGGGTGACGTGGGACGGAAAGAATAATTATGGAGAACGAATAGCAACAGGAATATATTTTTATCGACTGCGGGTAGGAAATGATTTTCAAGTGAAAAAAATGGTGTACTCCGGAGGAAACATTCTTTTCAACAGTCCACTCTTTGCTTCTAGTTTTGTTTCGAATGATGCAGAATTACACACCGCAGATCAAACCTCTCCAACGGGAACCTTCACAATTCAAATATCAAATACCGACAGCACCTACCCTCGAATAGCTTCTGTAGAAACAACGGGTGTAGCGATCAACAGCAATGCTACAATGAATTTCAATGCAATGAGAATCCCTGCTGCAATAATTGAAGGTGTACAGCCGGTAAAAGTTGGCCAGTATATTATCTTGGATGGATCGAAGAGTATGCAGGGTGAAGGGGATACACTGATCTACAAATGGACTCAAGACCCGAGCAATCCCGAACGCATTCTCTTCATTAGTTTTGATCCTGAGATAATTCTAGGATTTAGCAAGGAGGGAACATATAAATTTACGTTGGAAATTAACGATGGAGTTTCCAGTAGTGAACCGGTCAATACGGTAGTAACGGTTGAACCAAGAGGTGAGAGCAACTTTGATGATCCTGTATTGGAACTTCAGGTCCGCTATACTCTGAAAGATAAAACTGGAATACTATCCGATGAAAAATTAAATACAATTGATTCATTGGTGTCAGAGATTGGTTTCGGGAAAATAACATCATTGAAAGGAATTGAACACTGCACCAACGTGATGCATATAACGTATGGACTAAATAAAATCACCGACATATCACCTCTTTCAGGATTAACAAAATTAGAAATGCTTGCGTTAGATCAAAATTACACTATTTCTGATATTACGCCGTTAGCTGGTCTGACAAATCTTGTGAAACTCAATTTACAGGATAATAATATTGCTGATATTTCTTCACTTAAAAATTTAAACAAATTAACATCCTTAAATTTATTAGGTAATCCAATCAAAAATCTATTAGCATTAGAAAATATGACCGAAATGTATGATCTGTGGATTGGTCAATATGGCCCAAATATATTTCCTTTATCTGATGCATTAGTTATTTCAAAATTTACTAAGCTTTGGCTTTTATGGATAACTGCATCAGATCTACCTAATATTTCATTTGTAAATTCCTTAACAAGTTTACAGCTTATGAGATTTAGTTTTTGCAATGTTAATAATGTCGAACCTATTTCAAATTGTAAGCAGCTGGTTCGGTTATACTTAAATAGTAACAACATTAGTGATATAACTCCGCTTGAAAATTTAACCAACTTAAACATTTTGGATCTGATGTATAATAAAATCACAAATATAGCATCACTTATCAATAATAATGGCCTTGGTCAAGGGGATACAATAGTTTTAATTGGGAACCCATTAGATAGTATTTCAATCAATCAATACATCCCGGCATTACGGAGCCGTGGAGCTACTGTTTATTATTGAAGAAAGTCAAAAAGCAGTCAATTCGTTTGAGGATGAGATACAAACTGCCTGAAATAATTATCTTTTCTTCTCTCTCACCACCTGCTCGATCACTTCCATCGTCTTCTCTGCGCCGGTCTGCCAGTCAAATTCTTTCGAACGTTCCAGCGCTTTCGCCGCTAATCTGTCGCGCAGGTTGCTGTCACGCAGCAGGAGAATGATCTTTTCCGCAAGTTTTTCGCGGTTGCCGTATTCGTATAGTAATCCGGTCCATTCATCAAGCACTGCGTCGCGCAGTCCCTGCACGTTACTGGAAACCGTCGTTGTGCCGCAAGCGTTCGCTTCGATCGCCGTCAATCCCCATCCCTCTTTTGCAGAGGTGTTCACTGCAACGTGCATCTTGTTCAGCCACTGCACTTTCTCCTCTTCACTGACAAATCCGGTAAACGTAACGCTCTCATTCAATCCAAGCGTAGTGGTCAATTCCATCAATCGCGGCTTATCGTCGCCGTCTCCAACGATCACCAATTTTGCATTCGGAACGATCTTCTTCACAATGGCGAATGCCTCGATGAGATGATCGAACGATTTGTATTTTTTCAACCGCCCCAGCGCGCCGATCAGCGGCTCCGCCGATTTTGGAATTCCGGTCTGACGGAAGAGACGGTGATTCATTCCGTACGGAACATAATGGATCCGTTCGGGGGAAAATCCGTTCTCCGTCACTTCCTTTTGTGTGCTGGGAGAATGGATCATAAAATGGATCTTCCGGTACATCGGAAGCGAAGCGCGTTCGGCAAGATAAACGTACGATGCCAGCGGAAGGATCGCTTCCTGAAAGACACTTGTTCCGAGCAGATGATGTAGTTCTCCGAGGACAGGTTCCTTGACGTATGCAGGAGTATAGAACGGAATCTTATTGACATCATCAACGATCAGATCGAACTTCTGCTCTTTGAACGTAGTGAAATATTTCTTCATCACCACAAAATTGAAGAGAAAGCGTCCACCTTCACGGATGATCTTGATCCCGTTATTCTCTTCGGCTGGTTTTGCCCCATCGTACGACGAACAAAAGAGTGTTACATCGTGTCCCATCTTGGCAATGCGGGAATACGTTTCGTGGAGATGCACTTCTGCCCCACCCGCGAGCGGATGCGAAAGATCTTGCCAGTTAAGGATAAGAATACGCATAGTGGTGAACGATGAATGATTAATGATAAATGATTTCCGCATTCATCATTTATCATTCATCATTGCTATTTTTTCCCAATCACTCCCATCGACAATGCGGTGTAGGTCGTCAGCGTAGTATCTTTTAATGAGTCACGAAGCGATTTTCGGATAGTGTAGAGAATAGGGATCTTTGGATTGAGCGGGATCTTTACTCCAACAACACGCAGCGCTTCGCGCGTCATTCTATAAAATAAGCTTGGATACATCCATTCGCCGTACGTGTGAACGGTCTGCAGTCCGAGTTTTTCCATTACATTCTTCAGTTCGGGAACAGAGAATGAACGCTCCCAACCTGCGAACCATTTATCGATGGCGATCAGGAATGTTTTGATCAGTGTGTAGATATGATACCGCTGAGGAACATCCACGCAGAGCAGTCCCCCTTTTTTGAGAACGCGGATATTTTCTGTCAATAACGCGATCGCTTTTTCATGACGGAAATGTTCAAGCAGTCCCTGATGGAAAATGATATCAAACGTATTGTCTTTGAACGGAAGCTGGAATGTGTCGCCGCCGATGATGGTGACATCCATCTTCTCTTCTTCTGCGATCCGCTTCATGATCTTCAGCGAATTCATGGAATAATCAAGCTGGTACACTTCTGCGCCGAGTTCGACAAGCGGAAAACTGTCGCGTCCCGTCCCTGCGCCGATCTCCAGAATTTTTTTCCCTTTCACATCGGTCACTTTGATAAGATTACGAACAACGCGGTCGGAATTGGAGTACACCTCCTTGAATTCTTTTTTCTCTTCCCAAAAATTGTCCCAATGTTCTAAACGAGATTCTTTCATAATATCAGATTTTTAGATGGTAGA
>CAYPEM010000083.1:0-13549 GCA_964409765.1 uncultured Chitinophagaceae bacterium | reverse complement strand
AAAAATAAGGTTTAAGTTATGATTGATCAGACAATAACGCACTATAAATTTATTCACGAGCTGGATGAAGGTAGAATTGTGATTGTATACAAAGTTCATTTCCCCAATTACACAACATTTTCGAGTTTTCTATAATAGAGTACGATTATATCAATTTAAAGACCAAATGAATTTATTATGAAATACGCAATCATCTCAGATATTCATTCCAATTTAGAAGCACTCCAAAAAGCATTATCCATCATAGATGAAAAGAAGATCGATGAAATTATCTGCCTTGGAGATGTCGTCGGCTACGGTGCAAATCCTAATGAATGTGTCGATATCGTTCGGTCACGATGCTCGACAATCGTTCTTGGAAATCATGACGCCGCCGCGTTGGATACTTCTTTAGCTCATGATTTTAACGCAATAGCACGAAAAGCTGTTGTGTGGACAGCCAATGCCTTGAATGATGACAGTAGACAATTCTTAGCATCACTGCCGATAGTTGAACGAAAAGAAAATATCCTGTTCGTTCATTCATCACCTCAATCACCGGAAGCATGGGATTATATCATTGATTCCGACGATGCATTTTCAGCCATTCGATATTTTGAGGAGCAAATTTGTTTTATCGGTCATACTCACGTTCCGGGTATATTCTCCAGGCGAGGACGGGCAAAATCGGTAGATCGGGATGAACAATATATCGTCAATGTAGGGAGTATCGGTCAGCCGCGCGATGGAAATCCAAAACTGGCGTTTGGAATTTTTGATTCAACCTTGTGGGAATATGAATTGATCCGTTCTGAATATGACATCCAGACTGCAGCAGAAAAAATCTATGCGGCGAAATTGCCGGAAGAATTGGGCAATCGATTGATGTATGGAATGTAAAAAGAATACGGGAAGTGTATTTTTAAGTTGAACAGTTCTACAAAAATATCTACCTTTGTGTAATTATTATCAATTTCAATGACAGTATCTAATCCAAAACGAATCCTTATTGTTGATGATACGGAGAGTATCCGTATTACAATGGAGACATTCCTAACCACGGCAGGCTATCTGGTTGCCACTGCATCGGATGGTGAGGAATGTTTTTCAGTTGTGAAGACATTTCAGCCAGATCTGATCTTGTTGGACATAATGATGCCGGGTATCCACGGATTTGATGTTCTCAAACAATTGAAATCAGATCCTAAAACAGCTCATATTGGAATCATCATCTGTTCCGGCAAAGATTATGTTCCGGAGAAGTATCTTGCACTTCAGCATTGTGCATTTGCCTACGTGACTAAACCATTTTATCACGATGCGCTGTTAGAAAAAGTCGGAGAATATTTTTCAACATCCCATGAAAAAATCGGAGTAGTTACCGACCTTAAAGATCAGCAGGCATATACAGTTTCACTCGACAATACAAGACCGTACATTCGTTTTTGGGGAACACGAGGCTCGATCCCGGTGAGCGGGGCCGCTTTCATTCGGCATGGTGGAAATACTCCCTGTTTGGAGATCAATGATGGATATTCAACAGTCATTGTAGACGCAGGAACGGGAATTCGTGAACTCGGTCTAAAATTATCAACTGAACCCAGTCGCCCATTGCATTTGTTCATCGGACATACTCATTGGGATCATATACAAGGATTTCCTTTCTTTATCCCGGCGTATCGTCAAGACACAACGATGACAGTCTATGGTGCATCTGGTTTTGGAAAAGATCTGCAATCGATCTTCAGCGGACAATTGGATGCTGATTATTTTCCGGTTCAATTACACGATCTTCCGAGCACGATCACGTTCCGTGAAATGAAAGAGAATCCGATTATTTTTGGCACGTTGAATATGTTCTGGAGCTATGTCCATCATCCAGGTGCTACCGTCGGGTTCAAATTCTCTCTGCATGGAAAAATAATTGTGTACATTACAGACAATGAATTCTTACGGGGATATCTCGGCGCACCCGATGTTGACAAGATTCCGTCTGAAATAATGGCGCAATACAACGATCTTATTAATTTTATTTCCAATGCTGATATTTTAATATCAGAAGCTCAGTATACCAACGAAGAATATCACAACAAAATTGGCTGGGGGCATACTTCACTTTCAAACGGATGCTTGTTGTGCAAACTCGGAAATGTAAAGAGGTGGATAGTGACACATCACGATCCGATGCACACCGATGAATTTTTGGATAACAAACTCTTTCTTACCCGGCAGATTCTTGAATCCATCAAATACTCAATTCCTGTTTCCCATGCTGTTGATGGTATGACAGAATATTTTTAAGAATGAAAATAGAATAACGATAATCTCTACAATAATAAAAAAATGCTAACTGTAAGGTTAGCATTTTTTTTTGCCCAGTAGAATATAGAGCTTGAGAATATTTATTGATTCCATTGTTTGCTATGATAGCATCTCTAATGAGAAAATAATTATCAATTAGGTAATTTTTGGTTATCAATTTAATAACCCTTTTACTGTTGACTATAATTATCCTCTCTTTTTTACCGAAACAATCAATTAATACCATGGCATATAATGTGTAGTAGTAATTGAGTTATGAATGCAACAAATACTCAGTAGCCATTATGCATTTCAACAAGAGTCAAATCAAACAAAACAATGCTATGAACATTATGGTAAAAAAAACCTCAAAAATAATTCTTCCATTTTTCTTATTTATTGCACTGCAATTAAATCTTCTTGCTCAATCTGAGGATAAAAAAATTGATGAATTAATTGGTAAGATGACTATTGAAGAAAAAGCAGGTCAAATGACCAATATTGCTATAGGAATGATATTGGTGGAAAAAGGGAATACCCTTGAACTGGATCATGAAAAACTTAGAACTGTTCTGATTAAAAACAATGTAGGTTCACTTCAGAATGTGGTCAATCATGCCTATACACTGAAACAATGGAATGATTTGATTAATGAGATACAAAAAATCAATTTGGATGAATCACGATTGAAAATTCCAATGCTGTATGCGATTGATGCAGTTCATGGTGCAAATTATACTTTAGGATCAACACTATTTCCACACAATCTTGGTCTTGCCGCTACACGAAATCCGGAGATTGTTAAAATCTGCGCGGAGGTGACGGCAAAAGAAGTTCGAGCATCGGGAATCAGGTATAATTTTTCACCCGTACTTGATGCGGGCAGACATCCATTATGGCCAAGAATTGCAGAAACGTTTGGAGAAGATATTTATTTGGTAACACAAATGGGATTGAGCAGTATAAAAGGGTATGAAGGGAATAATTTAAAAGATATTGCTCACATTGCTTCCTGCATGAAACATTATGTCGGATATTCGTTCCCAAATTCGGGAAAAGATAGAGCTCCAGCATACATTCCTGAAATAATGCTTCGGGAATATTTTCTACCTTCGTTTAAGGCTGCAGTAAAAACAGGAGCCAGAACAGTGATGGTGAATTCAGCGGAAATAAATGGTGAACCTGTTCATGCCAGTAAATATTTGCTGACAACCGTCTTAAGGGATGAACTTGGATTCAACGGTGTTATTATTTCAGATTGGGAAGATGTAAAGAAATTGTCAACAAGGCATCATGTTGCTTCTTCATATAAAGAAGCGGTATTTCAATCAGTTGATGCTGGAATCGATCTTTGTATTGTTCCGCTTGATCTTGACTTTACAAAATATCTTGTGGAATTGATTAAGGAAAAAAGGATCTCGGAAGAAAAGGTCAATGCATCCGTCAAAAGAATTCTAAAACTGAAATTTGATGTCGGTCTTTTTGATCAGCCATACGTAGAAACAGAAGCAGAAAAAAACTTTGGTCTTCAAAAATATAAGAAAGCAGCTTTTGATGCAGTAAGTGAATCAATCACCCTTTTAAAGAATACGAAGGGGATGCTTCCATTGCCAAAAAACAAAAAAATACTTGTCACTGGTCCGGGAGCAAAATCGTTAACAACCCTTCATGGAGCTTGGACTTATACATGGCAAGGAACCAAAGAAGACTTTTTCGAAAAAGATATACAAACCATTTTCTCAGCGATCAAAACAAAAAATAAAAATACAGTTTATCACAAAGGAACAGATTTCATTTCTCATGACCTGGGAATTGCAAACGTTGTGGAATTAGCTAAAGGTGTTGATTATATCGTTGTGTGCCTTGGAGAGGATGCATATGCAGAAACTCCGGGAAATATTGAAGATTTGGATCTGCCTGAAATACAACAACGCCTTGTAAAAGCATTAAGCAAAACCAAAAAGCCTATTATTGCAGTGTTAACTCAAGGTAGAACAAGAGTCATTCGAGAAATAGAACCATTGTTGAATTCCATTATTATGGCATACTGGCCTGGATCAGAGGGGGGAAAAGCAATTGCTGATGTCATTTTTGGAGAGGTTAATCCATCGGGTAAACTTCCGGTGACGTATCCGAGATATTCCGGTTCTTTCAGTACGTATGACCATAAATACCTTGAAGAGGCAGTTGAGCAAGTTGATCCATATTCATATTCTTTTGGTTTTAATCCTCAATATGAATTTGGATTTGGGCTAAGTTATACATCATTTAGCACATCTGACTTAGTGTTTTCTTCCGATACATTAACCCCGGAAAAACCAATTACCATAAAAATAAAAGTTACAAACACGGGGAAATTGGCGGGAAAAGAATCCATAGAAATATATAGTGTTGATCTAACAGCCTCAATAACACCGTCTGTTAAAAGATTGCGGAAGTTTCAGAAAACATCACTTCTTGTACCGGGAGAATCCAACAATTTGGAATTTAATATCAATTCAGATGATTTGGCATTTGTAGGGAAAGATAATAGAAATGTTACCGAAGAAGGTGAGTTTGATATAATAATCGGGAAAGAAAGAAAACGGATTTTTTACAAAAACTAAATACTCGTTGCATGATGAATAAAATATCTTACACCTTCTTTGTAATCTACATCATATTCTTTATATACGGATGTACAAGCCAAAATATATTTCACTTAGGTTCACCTTGGAATGGAAAGGTTCAAGAAATTCCCGGAAAAATCGAATGTGAATATTACAATCGTGGAGGAGAAGGAATTGCGTATCACGATGCTGACAGCATCAATAGTGGGTCTGGTGGACTTAATCCGGCTGACGGTACTTTTCTGAACGAATTCAGAATGACAGAAAGTGTGGATATCTCATATACCAAAGACCGTAATATTGATAACACAATATATAATCTCGTTTCACCAACAATGGATCAATTATATGTTGGGTGGACAAAACCGGATGAATGGATAAATTATACTGTTGATGTAAAACAAACTGGGAATTATTGGGTTGGATTGATGTACACCAGCAATAAAGTGGGCGGAATATCTCTTTCCTTAGATGGCAAGGATGTTTCCGGAACAATTACCATTCCCACAACCTATCATCCGCAAGATACGGTTTCGTGGAGGCAATGGCATCACTGGAATTATATCGATACTTTAATGGAGGTAACTCTGACAAAGGGAATTCATGTGCTGACCCTCCACACTAAAGTCAACGGCGATATGAATTATGATTATTTGAATTTTAGATTCAAGGGAATAATTTCACAAGATAAGTAATAATATTCGATCGATAATTCATTGAGGGAATGATAAATATGAACATAAGAAAATTCGGAAATACATCCTGGAAGGTCAGTGAAATTGGTTATGGCATGTGGGGTCTCGCAGGGTGGAAAGGCTCAAGCGAAAACGAATACAATAAAGCATTGGATCTTTCAGTGGATATGGGGTGTAATTTTTTCGATTCAGCATGGGCGTATGGAAATGGATTAAGTGAACAGGTGTTGGGAAATGTTATCAAAAGACATTCCGGAAAACGATTGTACGCTGCAACGAAAATACCTCCGAAAAATCTGAAATGGCCTGCTCGTGCTGACTACAAATTAGAGGATGTATATCCATATGATCACATCATAGAATACACAGAAAAAAGTCTTAAGAATCTAAAACTCGAAACGATCGATCTGCAACAATTTCACGTTTGGGATGATTCTTGGGCAGACCATGTTGAGTGGCAACATGCGCTAGAAAAATTGAAGAACGATGGAAAGGTGCTGAATTTCGGGATCAGCGTAAATCGGTGGGAGCCTAACAATTGCTTAAAATCATTACGGACAGGACATTTCCAAGCAGTTCAGGTGATATACAATATCTTCGATCAATCACCGGAAGAACAATTATTCCCATTATGTGAAAAATTGAATATCGGAATTATTGCCAGAGTTCCATTTGATGAAGGATCTCTGACGGGTACACTTACAAAAGATACAGTTTTTCCTGAAGGAGATTGGAGAGCATCCTACTTTGTTCCACAGAATCTTATCCCAACGGTCGAACGAGTTGAAAAACTAAAGACCATTCTTCCTTCTGGTATGACGTTACCGGAAATGGCGCTTCGATTTATTTTACAAAATAAAAATGTTTCGACGATCATTCCCGGAATGAGATCCGAAAAAAATGTCAGATCGAATATGACCGTTTCTGATGGAACACGATTGGAAGAATCGTTCATTCAAAAATTAAAAGAGCATCGGTGGGATCGAACGCCGACAAAATGGAGCCAATAATCACACCTATGGAAAAAAATATAAAACGCTTGGGTACGTCAATGATTGTTCTTATTATGTTTATGCTCTTTTCTTGCTCAAAGGAGCAGGTGAATGAACCCGAAAAAAACATTGTCGTGATTGATACGACATCGGCTCCAACTGCATCCTCTGTAATTCTTTCCATGGGAACCGGATTCAACTTAGGCAATACATTTGATCTTTCCCAAAATCCAACAACAATTGAAAGCATTCGGCCGATTATTGATCTGTACTACAATGCAGGGTTGCGGCATATACGGATTCCTGTGACGTGGCGGGAAGGGTTTAATGGAAACACGATTGCAAATACAAGCGGTGCTGTCAATTACCTTCATCCACGGTTTTTACAGTTGAAAGCAGTTATTGAATATGCACTTGAGAAGAAGATGTATGTGGTTGTCAATACGCATCACGAACATTGGTTGAAGGAAAATTATGATGGATCTCCTCTCCATGATTCCATCTTTACAAATCTCTGGCGAGGAATTGCAAATTATTATAAAGAGTATTCCGATCATCTTGTTTTTGAAATCCTCAACGAACCGGATGGGTCATTTGGAGATTGGAATGGCGGACCAACTCCCAATGATCCTTTAGCACTTGCCTTTACCCGAAACATCAATTATGTCGGTTATAAATCTATACGGGAAACCGGCGGAAAGAATGCAACTCGGATAATAATGGTTTCAACGAATGGACAAGGAAATCAATCGCAAATCGAAGAAGTGTATCCCAATAAAGCAAGTCTTCCAGGAAGTGGTTTGGACCCATATTTGGCAATTCAAGTTCATACTTATGATCCATGGGCATTTTGCGGTGAAAATGGCAACAATGCTGCCTGGCCGGGAAGTAATGTATTAGTAAGTGGTGTTTCCAAAGTAGCTACACATTTAAAACTTCTTGGTGTTCCTGTTAATTATGGCGAGCTGGGAGTTGGACGCGCTTCAAATGTTTCCGAACGCAATACTGATGTAGTTCGGGGATATTATAGGACAATGCGTCTTACCGCATTAAACGAAAAGATGTCCATTACATTTTGGGATGATCGTGGTTGGTTCGGACTTATTGCAAAGGATGGAACAGGAAACTATAGTTTTTTATATAATATTATTCCGGTAGTGATGGCTCCATAACGAAACAAATATGTGGTCTCTGTTTTGAATAAAAATGCCGACATTGAGTCGGTATTTTTATTTGTTAATGGTGATGAATTATTTAATTAATTCGAAATTATCTCTTAATCTAATATCTTCTGACGATGCACCGATCATTATTTCAAATTCTCCGGGTTCGGCTTCCCATTGTAATTGCTGGTTGTAAAAAGAAAGTTTCTCCTTGTCTACAACAAATTGAATAGTTTTACTCTCGCCGGGCATAAGTTTAATTTTCATAAAATCTTTCAAATCTTTTACAGGTCTCACGATGGAGCCTACTTTGTCCCGGAGATATAATTGTACTATTTCTTCTCCTTGATACTTACCGGTATTGGAAACAGTTACGGAAACATCAATCTGTTCGGCGCCGCTCAATTTCTTTTTGCTAAGGTGTAGATTGCTGTACTGGAATGTTGTGTAACTTAATCCATATCCAAATTCATACTTTGGGAAGATGGAGAGGTCGGTATACGATGAATTATAATTATGATTATTGTCATTAAGTGCAGGACGCCCTGTGTTAAAATGATTGTAATAGATCGGTATTTGTCCGATGCTGCGAGGAAACGTCATTGTAAGCTTGGCGGATGGATTATAATCTCCAAACAGCACATCAGCAATGGCGTTTCCCGCTTCACTGCCCAACCACCAAGTGTATAATATCGCAGGAGCATTATCGGATGTGAAATTAAAAACCAAAGGGCGGCCGGCATTGATCAATACGACGACAGGTTTTCCAGTGGCAAGAAGTTTTTTCAATAATTCTTCCTGAACTCCCGGTATAGAAATATCACTGCGGCTTTTTGCTTCTCCGGTCATATCTCTTCGTTCACCAATACTCACAATGACAACATCAGCCTTTTTTGCAATACTGACTGCTTCTGCAAACCCATCTTTGCTATTTCCTTCAATTTCACATCCTTTTGCATAGAGTAGTGTTGTTCCTTTGCTGACTTTATTTTTGAGACCATTCCACTGAGAAACTATAAAATTTGAATCAACATCTGGCAGTTCAATATCCCAGAATCCTTTATTTTGTTTTAACGGCTTAACTAACGGTCCAATGAAAGCGATCGTTTTAACATTCTTCGATAATGGCAACAATTGATGTTCATTCTTTAATAAGACAATACTCTTTGCAGCAATGTCTCTTGCAGCTTTTGCATGATCCGGATTATTTAATTCTTTTTGTTCCCGTTCGGAATTACAGAATTTGAATGGATCATCAAACAATCCGAGTTCAAATTTCTTTCGTAAAATTCTTCGGACTGCATCATCGATCAAGGTATGGGAAACTTTTTCATCTTTTACTAATTGAGATAGATTATTTTTGTAACAGCGGCTCTCCATATCCATATCACTGCCGGCGGTCACCGCAGATAAGGCAGCTTCATATCCGTTTTTTACATTCCCATGGTTAATCATTTCACCGATGGAACCCCAATCGCTGACGATAAATCCTTTGAATTCCCATTGTCCTTTTAGAATATCCCTTTGCAAATATGAATTTCCTGTCGCCGGGACACCATTAATATCGTTGAATGAGTTCATGAATGTTGCTGCACCGGCATCGACCGCTCCTTTAAACGGCGGAAGGTAAACTTCCCATAACAATCTGTCACTGATATCAACGGAATTATAATCCCTTCCACCAATGGCGGCACCATATGCTGCAAAATGTTTTGCACACGCCATTAAGGAATTGACTTCTCCAAGCCCTTTTCCCTGAAAACCTTTTACTCTTGCAAATGCAATCTTATAACCGAGGTACGGATCTTCTCCTGCTCCTTCCATAACTCTTCCCCAGCGAGGATCGCGTGAAATATCAACCATTGGAGCAAATGTCCAATGGATACCACTGGCACTTGCTTCAATTGCGGCAATTCGTGCAGATAATTGCATCGCATCGAGATCCCAACTGCATGATTCTGCCAATGGGATTGGAAATGTAGTTTTATAACCGTGAACTACATCCTGTCCAAATAAGAGTGGTATTTTTAATCGGGATTGCATTGCGAGTTTTTGCCAGCTTCTTGTTCGTTCCGTTCCCATACTATTCAGCAGTGAACCTAACTGTCCGTTACGAACTTGAGATCCTTTATCATTATCCACCGTAACAGGACCAGTAGCTTTCCAATCATCGTTGTACTGATTCATTTGACCGATTTTTTCTTCAAGAGTCATTAATTGTAGTACAGAATCGATTTTTTGTTCAATGGATTTTTGTTGAGCAACTGTGCTGAACACAACAATAAAAATCATATAGAGTATCAGTTTCATATTTTGCCTCGAAAACTCCCGGTGTCATTAGAATTGGTCAGAGTGACACCACAATTGTTTCTTATCACCTATTTAGTATACTATCGTCTGAATTCCCCTTGCAGGAATAGCTTGTGCGGATGAATTCGAACCAACAACAAGGCGGTATGTCACCAAAGAATCGGATTGATTCATGACCACTGTGACCATGTATCCATTTGTATTGGCAAAAGTTGTGCTCAATAACTGACTGCGACTGCTGACAGTACTAATGCGTTTTGCATTGGGTCGAATGAATTTTGAAAAATGCCCTATATAATAATAGGAGGGAGTGTAAATCAATTCACCCGTTCTTAAATCGGCATGAATCGGTGCAAAACAGAAATTACCGACATGGTTCGGTCCTCCTTGTTCATCGAGCAAGATATTCCAATCAGTCCATCCAACGGTTCCATTGTTGAAATCGTTGATCATCGATTCGCCATATCGTTCTGCATTGGGCCAGTATTGATACCGTTCGGGGTTGAAACTATCTGCACAACCTTCGGTGAAAAGAAGATTTTTTTCGGGATATGATTCATACACTGCTCGAACATTGTCAAACATTTGCTTACCGCCGGCCCACGATTCATACCAGTGAAATCCAGTACCCCAGGCATATTTTGATGCGTCAGCATCTTTATAAATAACATTCACCCGTTGATTCATCAGATCCCTGTTATGATCCCACACAACAATGTTTTTTTGTGAAAGACCTTGTTCAGTCATGACCGGTCCAAGATATAATTTTAAAAAATCACGTTCTTCTTCCGCAGTGAAAATACATGATTCCCATGTTTGTTTTGCCATCGGTTCATTCTGAATCGTTACACCCCATAATGGAATTCCTTCTGCTTCATACGCTTTTATAAATTTTGTGAAGTATGTTGCCCAACTTTTGTAAAATTCAGGTAACAGTTTACCTCCTTTGAGCATATTCTTATTGTCCTTCATGAATGCAGGAGGGCTCCACGGACTTGCATAAAGTAATAGCGTTCCTCCGGCTGCATTCGTTGCCCGCTTAATGAGCGGGATACGGAACTGTATATCATGATCTATGGAAAAAGTTTTTAATTCTTTGTCTCCCTCTTTCACATAGGTATAACTTCCGCTGCTGAAGTCGCAGCTGTGGATCGATGTTCGCGCCAATGAATAACCGATTCCTTTATTCATGTCATAATATGCATCCAGCAACTCTTGTTGCTTTGAAGCAGATAACTTTGCGAATACTTCCGCTGATGCATCAGTTATTGCACCGCCAATACCAAGGAAAGTTTGAAAAGTTTTTGACGGATTGACAAAGATGCAAATCTCAGTTTCCAGAGGCTGAACCGATGGTGTAAATGATGTCGATACACTTTTGGTCAACCGTAAATTGGTCTTTTCAGCGGTGGTATAAACTGTGATCTCTTTTGGGTTGTTGGATTGCTGAGCAAAACCAGCAATCGAAGTAAGACATATTAAAACATAGAAGAATTTACGTTTCATAATTTTTTCCATACAACGAATTAAAATGAAAGAGGTGATTGAATTGTTGGGAAATTACCCAACATTAATGGTAGTAAAATTATGTTTTTGATCAATACAAACATCGGGGTAATTTAATCGAAGAAGCATGCTGACATACGCAGGTGCATCAGATTCTAATGGTTTTGTCACGAATGACAGAGTTGTGCAACATTAAACTCCGACCTAATTATTCAATAGGAATTGGAACATATAACGTGCCAATTGAAATATGGCATTTTATGCAATTTTAGAGCGGTCTATAATTCTATTTTATCAGAATGATACTTAATGCTTTATCAGAATGATAACGAAAAGAGTTTTGATCTGAACAAACGTGATGAAAACAATGTCACGGAATAGTAGATTCTCGATTGTAATTATTGAAACAAAAAATGGCAGTCCATAAAACTGCCATTTTTGTTCCATTCAAAACATAATACTCTTTTATGATCGGCTTTGATACAGTGCAACCAATGCTGCTCCGATTGCCTGTGAGAGTTCACCCAGTGCGGCAGGAACAATATTAATTCGTCCGCGTTGTGCAGGCCAAAGATACGGTTCCATATTTTCACGCAATACCTTTAAATAACGGGCACGGAACTCCTCAGTTGTAGATTCAGGATCCATAAGACCTCCGCCAATAACAACGAATTCTGCATCAAGGATCATTGTAAGAGTTGAGACAAGTAATCCCATCGCCTTAGCTTGGAAATCAAAAATTTCGACAGCAAGTGGATCACCTTTCTGTGCCAATCCGCGCAGACTTAAAGCTTTTTCTTTTGCACTGAGCGGCGATTTCGCCAGTTCATGGTCTGGATACTTTACCAATTTTTCAGTTAAGAGATAAGGGAGACCGGAAATGGTTGTGTATACTTCGATGCATCCCCACGAACGACCGCAACCGCATGGATACGCTTTTGTTTCCAGAAGATGTAATGGTGCAGGGATGTGTGCTCCTTCCATTCCGGCGAGAGTGTCGCCATCAAGAGGAAGACCGCGTGAATCGATAAACGCACATCCTAATCCGGAACCGGGTGCCAACATGATAACCGAACTTTTTTTGTTACCGCGAGCATGTTGCGCTTCTGCGACACCGCCATAGTTACCGTCATTTCCCACGGCAAGAGGAATTGCCCGGCCGGCACGTTTGGATAACGCATTACTATAATCTGTATACACATCCCAACCTTCAAAGATTGCCGGGAGATTAGCAGCACGATCCATAACACCATATCGTTTAAATGTTCCGGGCATGGCCAGACCCACACCTGCTACTTGATCCCACGTAAGGTTATTCAACGTCAAATATTCATTGATCCCTTCCATCCAACCTTCAACAACAGCTGCCGGACCGGATTCCGAGTTCGTACGTTTCTGCAATAATTTTGTTGAAATGGTTGTGCCATCATCCCACACACCGCCGGTTTTTGATGTAGTAGCTCCGCTATCCGTGCCGATATATACTTGACGTTTTCCGTTCATAAGAACACCTTAAATGATTCAATAATTTTTGAAAAGCAATTAGAAGAATACTATCGTTGCTTAAACAAAGTACGCAAGAAATAATTACAACGCATTAAATAAATTATAACTCAGATAAAAAATATCTTTGATACAGTTATGATATTCAAGTGGGAGGATTTGAATATCGTATTTATTTTTTGATAATAATAGCAATGGTAAAAGCATTTTGCTTCTTAACATTCTAAGACAAATTAATCCTGAATGACCGGTCCCGAAAGATCCGTCATGCAAAACCAACCAAGGGATGCTTTATGAACAATGATAAAAATATTCATACCTTGCAGATAAGCAATTTCTGCATGCAAATCACAAAAATATATTCTTGAAAACCCTTGCATAATTGAAAAAGTTGAGTTAACTTTGAAATAAAAAGTGCTTTGAATGAAAGATCAAAAAGAGTATACCCGAGATATCGAAGAGATTCGCTCAATGATGGAGCGGTCCACCAA
>CAYPEM010000082.1:0-13566 GCA_964409765.1 uncultured Chitinophagaceae bacterium | reverse complement strand
ACTTCGACACGCGGACATAAAGGACAAGGATCACGATCAGGTTCAGGACTTAAGAGAAACTTCGAAGGCGGTCAAATGCCGCTCGTTCGTCGGTTGCCGAAATTCGGGTTCACTCCGCGCAATCGTGTTGAATATCTTGTTATCAACACCAGCCTTCTGCAAAAATTTGTCGATGATAAAAAAATCACCGACGGTATTGTTACGCCGGAAGTGTTGTTCGCAATTGGAGCTGTAGCTGAAAAAAAATCACCGATCAAGATTCTTGGCGATGGTGATTTGAAAGCAAAACTGACAGTTTCTGCGCATAAGTTTAGCAAGTCGTCTGTTGAAAAGATCACCGCTGCAGGCGGAACAATAAAAGAAATTTCACACGAAAAAGCTGCTGTGTAACTCAATCTGAATATTATCAATGAGTAAATTCACCGAAAGTTTTAGAAATATTTTCAAGATCGAAGAGCTTCGAACGCGTCTGCTGTTCACAGCAGGACTTTTGATTGTTGTTCGAATCGGATCCCACGTCACGCTACCGGGTGTTGACGCAGGTGTTCTTGCCGATGCAATGCGCAACCAGTCGGATAATACACTCTTTGGGTTGTATGATCTTTTTGTCGGCGGTGCATTCAGTAATGCGGCAATATTTGCTCTTGGAATCATGCCGTACATCAGTGCATCAATCATCATTCAATTGCTTGGTGCAGTTGTTCCTTTCTTCCAGAAACTCCAGAAAGAAGGAGAGACTGGTCGAAAGAAAATCAATCAATATACTCGTTTGGGTACGGTTGTCATTGCGTTACTTCAAGCTTGGGGTGTAAGCGTTCGGTTGGGAAGTTTGGAAGCAAATGGAATACCGATCGTTCCGGCTGAAGTGCAAGGAGCTTTTTTCTCTCTCAGCACGATGTTATTTCTTACCGCGGGAACAATGTTCATGATGTGGCTTGGCGAACAAATTACAGAACGCGGTCTTGGAAATGGAATTTCATTAATTATTTTTATCGGAATTATAGCACGATTTCCCCATGCAGTAGTTGCTGAATTACAAGTTGTTAGTTCCGGTGCACGACCGATCATTATTGAACTTATTATTTGGGGTGCAATGTTGTTGATTGTTGCCGGGGTTATTATGGTAACTCAAGGGACACGTCGTATTCCTGTTCAGTATGCAAAACGAGTTGTTGGACGAAAAGTTTATGGTGGAGTTACTCAATACATTCCAATGCGTGTAAATACCGCTGGTGTTATGCCGATTATTTTTGCGCAGTCAATTATGTTTATCCCGACAACAATTTTCACATTCTTTCCGGAAAGTGAATTTATAGGAACAATCGCCGGTTATTTGGATTATAACTCCTATACGTATGCATTCTTGTATGGTTTGATAATCGTGTTCTTTACTTATTTCTATACTGCAATTGCATTCAATCCGAATGACGTTGCAGACAACATGCAGAAGAACGGCGGATTTATTCCAGGTATTCGTCCTGGAAAACATACATCAGAATTTGTTGATAATATTCTTACAAAAATTACGCTTCCCGGCTCGATATTTTTAGCGATCATTGCAATCTTACCAACGTTTATGATGAAGTTTGGTATCACACCTGGTTTTGCAATGTTCTTTGGCGGAACAAGTTTGCTGATCTCAGTTGGCGTTGCACTCGATACGCTTCAACAGATCGAATCGCATTTATTGATGAGACATTATGATGGATTTATGAAGAGCGGTAAGATCAAAGGCCGCATTGGTCGATAATGGCAGTCAGTATTAAATCACCGGCTGAAATCGAATTGATGCGTGAGAGTTGCCGGATTGTAAGTGATGTAATAAAATTGATCGGAACCCAGATAAAACCGGGTGTAAGCACAGCAGAGTTGGATGTAATGGCTGAAGATTATATCCGAAGCTGCAAAGCGGAACCGGCGTTCAAAGGTTATGGTTCAGATCCAAAAAATCTTTTTCCGGCAACATTGTGTATATCGATTGATAGTGAAGTTGTTCATGGAATACCGGGGAAAAGAATTTTACGGGACGGAGAAATTGTTTCGATCGATGTTGGTGCAAAGAAGAATGGTTTTTTTGGAGATGGAGCATTTACATTCCCGGTTGGTGAAGTTAGTGAAGAGAAGAGAAGGTTGATGCGGGTGACGAAAGAATCTCTTGATCGTGCGGTTGAGCAGGCGGTTGAAGGAAATCGAATCGGAGATATTGCATTTGCAGTTCAATCCTATGTAGAAGCAGAAGGTTTTTCAATCGTTCGAGATCTTGTAGGACATGCAGTTGGAAGAGAGTTGCACGAAGATCCCCAGGTTCCCAACTACGGTAAAGCGGGAAAAGGAACAGTTCTTAAAGAGGGAATGACTCTTGCAATTGAACCGATGGTCAATGCTGGAACCTTCAAAGTAGTGACTGCAGCAGATCGTTGGACAATAGTAACGTATGACGGAAAACCGTCGGCACATTTTGAATACACTGTTGTCGTTCGTAAAAATAAAGCGGAAGTGTTAACAATATACAATTAATGGCAAAACAAGACGCAATAAAAATTGACGGAGTGATAACAGAAACCTTGCCCAACGCATCGTTTCGAGTAAAATTAGACAATGGACATGAGATCTTGTCACACATCTCCGGCAAAATGCGTATGCATTACATTAAGATTCTCGTTGGAGATAAAGTAACGGTAGAACTTTCGCCGTATGATTTGACCAAGGGTAGAATTACGTATCGGTATAAATAAGAGTTAAAGGGACAATAATGAAAGTTCGTGCATCAGTTAAGAAGATTTGTGAAAACTGCAAGATCATCCGCCGTAAAGGCAAAGTGATGGTGATCTGCAAGAAGAATCCAAAACACAAACAACGTCAAGGTTAAAAATTAGGAGAGTATTCAGTGGCTCGTATCGCTGGCGTAGATTTACCAAAAAATAAGCGTTCCGTAATCGGATTAACATATATCTTCGGCATCGGTGATACCGTTGCAAAGGAAATTCTTGCGAAAGCTGGAGTTGATGAAAATAAAAAGATCGGAACGTTGACCGACGAAGAAATAAACAAGATTCGGACGATCATACAAACAGATTATAAAACCGAAGGCGCACTTCGTGCTGAGAATCAGATGAACATCAAACGCTTGATGGACATTGGTGCTTACCGCGGACTTCGTCATCGAAAGGGCTTGCCTGTTCGGGGTCAACGCACGCGTACAAATTCCCGAACCCGTAAAGGTAAACGCAAGACCGTTGCAGGAAAGAAAAAAGCAATCGCTAAAAAGTAATTAGTCTGAAAGGATAGGAACACTGTGGCTAAATCGCAAGCAGCACCAACAGTAGCAACCAAAAAGAAAAAGAAAATTCACGTTGACGTGAACGGTAAAGTGTATGTAAAGGCGACATTCAACAATGTCATCGTTACTATCACCGATACCTACGGCAATACGATCTCCTGGTCATCAGCGGGAAAGAATGCTTTCAAAGGTTCCCGCAAAAATACGCCGTTCGCCGCTCAGGTTTCTGCTGAAGCCGCAGCAAAAGAAGCGTACGATCTAGGACTTCGTAAAGTTGAAGTGTTTGTGAAAGGTCCTGGTTCAGGACGTGAAGCGGCAATTCGTTCATTGCAGTCTGCCGGTTTGGAAGTCTCAATCATTCGTGATATGACTCCAATACCTCACAATGGCTGCCGTCCGCCGAAACGTCGAAGAGTGTAATTTTAATTAATAGGAAGTTAAAACAGAATGGCACGTAATACCGGTTCAGTTGTTAAGCAATCCCGTAAATTGGGAATTGCGCTCAGTTCAAAAGCAAACAAGTTCATGGAACGCCGACCATATGGTCCTGGCCAGCATGGCAAAGGGAAACGCACAAAAGTTTCTGAATATGGTTTGCAGCTAAAAGAAAAACAGAAGATGAAATATATCTATGGAGTTCTTGAGCGCCAATTTAGAAACTACTTTGAAAAAGCATCTCATATGAAAGGGAAGACGGGTGACAATCTTATAAAGTTGCTTGAACTTCGCCTTGATAATGTTATTTATCGTATGGGATTTGCTCCAACACGCCGCAGTGCGCGTCAATTGGTAACCCATGGTCACTTTCGAATCAACAATGAGAAAGTGAATATTCCATCGTTTCAATTGAAAGCGAATGATGTGATCACGGTTCGTGAACGCAGTCGTCAGTTGGACATTATTCATAATGCAATGAAACGTGTGAAAGATGCGTCCATCTATACATGGGTAAGTTTAGATAAAGCGGCAATGGCCGGCACATTCCTGCGGGTTCCGGAACGCGAAGAGATTCCGATGCTTGCAAATGAACAGCTCGTTGTTGAGTTATATTCGAAATAATCTAATTGAATTTTTTCTTTACATGGTGAGAACCGAACTATGAGTAATACACAATTTCAAATGCCGGACAATGTTCTATTGGAAGAATCTTCCAGCACAGGAACGTTCGGCAGATTCATCGTTCAGCCCTTGGAAAAAGGTTACGGAGTTACGATCGGTAATGCATTACGCCGGGTACTTCTTTCTTCACTTCCCGGGTATGCTATCACTGCAATTCGCATCGAAGGTGTCGTCCATGAATTTACGGCGATCCCAGGAATTGTAGAAGATGTCTCGGATATGATCCTGAATCTGAAACAAGTGCGCTTGAAAGCCACCAATAAAAAAGTTGGTAAAGTAACAGTGCACTTAAAAGGACCGGGGAAATTTCTTGCCGGCGACATTGAAAAAGCAAGTCCTGAAGTCGAGATCCTCAATCCCGATCTCCATGTGGCAACCTTGAACAAGGATGCAGATTTCGAAATCGAATTCAGAATCGGACGCGGTAAAGGTTATGTTACTGCCGAAGAGAACAAATTACCTGACCAACCGGTCGGGATGATCACCATTGATTCGATCTTTACACCGATCGTCAATGTTCGCTATACCATTGAATCGACACGCGTTGGCCAACAGACAGACTATGAAAAATTAGTGTTGGAAGTTGATACCGACGGTTCGATCGTTCCGAAAGATGCTGTTGCCTATGCCGGAAAAGTATTACGCGATCATATCCAATTCTTCATTAATTTCGACGCTTCACAAGAAACCGAAAAAGAAGACAACGAACGCGATGAAGAGATCTCGCGTATCCGAAAGATCTTGATCACCCCTGTAGACGAACTTGAGCTTTCAGTCCGTTCGCATAATTGCTTGCGTGCTGCTGATATCAAAACTCTTGGTGACTTAGTCCGTAAGGATGAAGCAGAATTGTTGAAGTTCCGTAATTTTGGAAGAAAATCTCTTGCTGAACTTTCAGCAATTGTTGAAGTAAATAATCTCACATTCGGTATGGATGTGGACAAATATTTGAAAGATAGCGACTAAAAGGAAATAGTGTAATGATACATGGACGAGCAGGTAGAAAATTACAACGTACGGCAAGTCATCGCAAGGCATTGTTGAATTCGCTTTCAACATCATTGCTTCGACATAAACGTATTCAAACAACTTTAGCAAAAGCAAAAGAAACCCGTATGTTCGTTGAAAAACTGATCACGCGTGCTAAGAATGCTGTTGCAAATGAAGTTGAAGGCGGACCAAAGAACATCCACGCTCGTCGTGAGATTGCCCGTCATATCAATGATAAAGAAGTGGTAAAAATGCTGTTCGCAGAAATTGCTCCAAAAGTAGCATCACGTCCCGGTGGATATACCCGCGTGATCAAACTTGGACAACGCTTAGGCGACGGTGCTCATGTTGCCATGATTGAACTTGTAGACTTTGCATTGAATGCAGAAACAGTTGAAGCACCGGTGAAAAAGAAACAAGATCGTCGCACACGTATCAATCAAAAGAAGAAGGCAAAGCCTGAAGCTGCGGCGGAAAAAACTGAAACACCTTCCGCAGAAACAAAGTAATTGACAAAGGATAGCATCTGCTATCCTTTGCTGTTCAATGTGATTCACCAATTTGTGTGTGTGGAGTATGAAAATTTCTACTGTTGATTTTGTTGTTGGCGTTGCAAACCTAAAACAACTTCCTAAGACCAATCTTCCCGAAATTATTTTTATCGGACGTTCCAATGTCGGAAAATCATCCCTGCTGAACAAACTCTGTAATCGCAAGAATATTGCACGAGTCAGCGCGACACCCGGAAAAACCCGCGAACTGAACTACTATCTCATGAACAAGGATCTCTATTTCGTCGATCTTCCGGGATATGGTTATGCAAAAGTAGCCGAGCATGTAAAAGCCGGATGGACTCAGATGATCGAGGAGTTCTTTCACACGCGGCGGCAGATTGCTCTTGCTATTCAAATCGTCGACGCACGATTAGGGCCAACTGAACTTGATAATACTATGATGGGTTGGTTGGATTTCTACAAAGTTCCGTTTCTGCTCATCCTGACAAAGGCAGATAAGCTTCCAAAGAATAAATTGATCACTCAAATGAACACCATCAGTGGACAATTGAGCAAGTACAAACATCTTGTCGGAATTCAGCCGTTCTCCGCGGTCACCGGCGACGGTCGAATTGAATTGTTAAAAACAATCGATCGACAAATTGAAGAAAAGGAACTTCCTTCTTCAAAACTAGTTACATCAGCAGTAGCGTAACACCATACGCACTGTACTGCACCGTACACCCCGCACGGTTTTTCTTTACGATACTCTTATAAGGACTAATCATCATGAAAAAACGACTCTTTACACCAGGACCAACTCCAATTCCGGAAACGATCATGTTGAAAATGGCAGAACCCATTGTTCATCATCGCAATCCTGAATTTAATGAAGTGCTTACCCGCGTCAATCAAAATTTAAAATATCTATTCCAGACTGAACAGCCTGTACTGACATTAACGTGCTCGGGTACCGGCGGTGTTGAATCAACATTCGTAAGTTTATTCTCTCCCGGCGACAAAATAATCGCTTCAAACGGCGGTAAGTTCGGCGAGCGATGGGTAAAAATGCCGAAAGTATTTGGTTTAAATGTTGTAGAAATAAAGGTTGAGTGGGGAAAGGCTCCGACAGAAGAACAAATTTTAACCGCTTTAAAAGCGAATCCGGATACCAAAGCCGTTTATCTTACTCATAGTGAAACTTCAACCGGAGCAGCGACCGATGTTAAAACCTTGTCGAAACTGATTCATGAAAATTCAAACGCACTTGTCTGTGTTGACGGAATCACCGCTGTTGGTGCACACGAAATGCGATTTGATGAATGGGGAATCGATGTATGTGTAACTGGTTCACAAAAAGGATTGATGATCCCACCCGGATTGGCATTTGTTGCCCTCAGCAAACGAGCAATTGAGGCGGTTGAAACATCAAAATTACCGCGGTTCTATTTTGACTTGAAAAAAGCATTAAAATCATATGCAGATAATGACACACCGTGGACCCCTGCTGTATCTCTTATTATAGGAGTGGATCTTGCATTGCAGAAGATTCGGGAAGAGGGGATTGAAAATGTTTGGGCTCGTCATAAACGTCTTGCAAATGCAATCCGTGCAGGTGTTGTTGGTGCAGGATTGAAATTATTCTCTGAGTTTCCATCGTTTGCAGTTACACCGGTTTGGGTTCCTGAAGGAGTTGAGTGGAAACAATTCAATAAGATCCTAAAAGGAAAATACGGCATCACCATTGCCGGAGGACAAGATGATTTTACCGGAAAGATCTTCCGCATATCGCATCTTGGGTATTATGATGAACTTGATATGATCACAATGATCGGTGCGTTGGAAATGACCCTGAAGGAATGCGGTCACAAGTTTGAATTGGGTTCCGGTGTTATGGCAACATTAAATGCATTGACAGCAAAATAACTTAATTGTTCTTTCAAATTACACTTAATCGTTCCCCGTCCTTCGTGTCGGGGAATCTATTTTACGAGAGAAAAAAAAATGAAAATTCTGATTACTGATCCAATTGAACAAAGCTGCGTCGATATTTTAACACGAGAAGGATTTCAAGTTGATCTTAAACCCGGACTTCCTGCTGAAGAAATAAAACAAATCATTCATGAATATGCTGCATTAGTAGTGCGAAGCGGGACAAAAGTTACTGCGGATATAATCGAAAAAGCAACATCAATGAAAGTGATCGGAAGAGCTGGAGCAGGAGTTGACAATATCGATTCCGTTGCGGCATCGCGCAAAGGGATCATTGTTATGAATACTCCCGGCGGGAATACGCTTTCAACAGCAGAGCATACATTTTCAATGTTGATGGCACTTGCACGGAATATTCCCAATGCAAATGCTAGTTTGGTTGCCGGACGATGGGACCGCAAAAAATATATGGGAACAGAACTATACGGCAAAACACTTGGTGTAGTCGGGCTTGGTAAGATCGGTCGGGAAGTTGCACTTCGTGCACAGGCATTTGGGATGGTAACTATTGGTTATGATCCCGTTCTTGGTGCCGACGTTGCTTCGAAAATGAATGTAGAACTTGTTACTCTCGATGAGATCTACCGCCGTTCCGATTTTATTACTGTTCACACACCGTTAAGTGATGAGACACGGGGATTATTGAACGAACAAACCATTGCAAAATGTAAAAAAGGGGTTCGAATCATCAATTGCGCACGCGGAGGAATAGTTGATGAAACTGCATTATTGAAAGCGTTGGACAGCGGTCATGTTGCAGGTGCTGCGCTTGACGTGTTTGTTGAAGAACCGCCAAAAGATTACACATTAGCAAAACATCCAAAAGTTGTCGCTACACCTCATCTTGGTGCATCGACGGAAGAAGCACAGGAAAAAGTCGCAATTCAAATTGCAGAACAAATTGCAGATGCATTAAAGGATCGTGGAATTGTGGGAGCTGTGAATGCTGCCGCATTGCAGTCCGGAGTTCCGAATGAAATTAAACCATTCTTATTACTGGCTGAAAAACTTGGCTCACTCCAAGCTCAGGTGATGAAAGGACAATTGAAAGAATTATCAATTGACCTGACTGGTGAATTGATGCACAAACATTCGGAATTAATTAAGGCCGGCGTGCTCCGAGGACTTTTCTCCAAACTGATGAGTCAACCGGTGAATTATATCAATGCTCCGGTTATGGCACAATCGATGGGTGTAAAAATCAGCGAAAAGAAGGAAGTTGATTCCGGAGATTATGCTAATCTTTTGACTATTGGATATAAAACTGATATTGAAGAACGCTCCTTTGCCGGAACGGTCTTTGGAGGGAAACACCTAAAGATTGTCCGTTTGGATAAATACTATGTTGAAGGAAATCCTAACGGTACTTTTCTATACTATACTAATACAGACCGCCCGGGAATGCTTGCAAAGGTCGGAACACTGCTTGCAGAAGCCAACATCAATATTGCAGGATTGTCTTTGGGTCGTTCCGGTGTTGGTGAACGGGCACTGACAGTAGTTGGAGTTGATAATCCAATTCCTGAAACCGTCTTGAAAAAAGTTGCCGCTTTAGATGGTGTGTTTAATGCAAAGGTTGTAACGTTATAAGAATAGGAAGTAATAAAAACTAAAAACCCTTCAGATTCTGAAGGGTTTTTAGTTTTAAAGAGGTTTTCCTAATACAGTGGTAAAGTTCTCTCTATAATTACGACTTAATATTAACTGAATGTTATTACTCAAAATCACTTTATACTCACCGTTGAAATACGGTTCTAATTCCTTGATTTTTTCAATGTTGATGATAGTGCTGCGGTGAATGCGAATGAATTTCAATGGATTCAATTGCTGTTCTAGTCCATTCATTGTCTCACGGATCAAATGTGTTTCATTCCCGACATGGAGTTTTACATAATTTCCTGCGGCTTCCATCCAATCAATCTCTTCAATTCTAAGAAAAATTATTCTACCATTCGTTTTAACGATCAATCGTTCGAGTTTATTGGAGTTTTGTTGTATTGAATTGAGCAGTAATTTAATCTGTTGGGTTGTTGTTTCAGTCTCTGTCGTCGAACGTAATGTGGCGCGGGCATGCGCAACGGATTTTTGAAATCGTTCTCGATCATAAGGTTTGAGAAGATAATCCAGTGCATGGAATTCAAATGCGCGAAGAGCAAATTCATCATATGCTGTTATAAAAATAATACCTGGCAACGGATTGGTTGGTAGTTGTTGAAGCACTTCAAATCCGTTTAATTCCGGCATTTGAATATCAAGAAAAAGAAGATCAGGTTTATAGGTGTTAAATGAAGAGATGGCCTCGTGTCCATTGGTGCACACGTCAACGATTTCAATATCCGGTTCGCTGGCAGCAAAAAGTTGTACTTTTTCGCGGGCAAGGGGTTCATCATCAATGATGATCGCGCGAATCATAGAGTGCTTGTTTTATGGAATTGATTTTTGGTGAACTTAGTCCGTTTGCATACGGAAAGGAATGGAAAGAGTTACACGAAGTCCGCCTGTTTCTTTATTAGAAAATTGGAGGGTATAATTATTGCTGTATAAGATCTTCAACCGTTCAATGGTGTTTTTGATGCCGAATCCTCTGGTAAGATTCTCTTCGAGGGATTTGTTAAGTCCGTTTCCATCATCTTCAATTTGAAGAAATAATTTTTCAGCTTCTCTCCACGATGTTGCAATAATTGTCCCTTGACGAACATTCGGAGCAATACCGTGCTTGATCGCATTCTCAAGTAACGGTTGTGCCATCATACATGGCACTAGTGCATCAAGCGTGTCGGGATGGAAATTTGTTTTCACAATTAATCGGTCACCCATACGAGTCTTTTCAATAAGCAAATATCGTTCAATAAAAGCGATGTCGTCTTTCAACGGCACTTCTTGAGTATTCATCCGCTCGAGAGAAATTCGGAGAAGGTCGCCAAGATAGGTTAGCATCTTATCAGCATCATCAACACTTTTATACATAAGTGATGAAATGCCGTTCAATGTATTGAACAAAAAATGCGGTTGAAGTTGTTGGTGAAGAGTTCTGATCTGTGCTTCTTTTAATTGTACCTCCAGCTGGGAGGCGCGGAGTTCACGTTCTGAATATTTTCTGAAATAATCGAATGCAAAATGGATTGCGATGATGATGCTGTAATAGAGGAGACGATAGACATGATTAACACGCGCAAGAGAGGTCATGATATAATCAGTATATGTTATATCAGGCATTTTTTCAAAGACACTTCCGTACATCCAAGGTACAAATGAATGAATAATAAAAATATAAGATGTATAAATTGGAATATGCAGGAATGTAAAGAAAATGCCTATAAGAAGATGGATCAATACAAGAACAACAAAAGGGTAATTCTTACCGGAAATTCTTTCCGTAATCCAAATGATAAATGGTGTGAGCAGTAGCCATAGATATGCCGCTACAATCCGATCAACAAAAACATTGATCGTCTCTTTGTCTGTGATTTTTGAAGGTTCATCCGACCAGGAATCAGCATACACCGCCTGCAGGAAGAATGCGATACCAAGGATTGTCAGGAATCCAAAATAAAATAGTAGTTCAGTTCTATATTTTTGCCAGTACGTCTTTGTATTCATGATTCAAACGAGATTCTTTCTTCCGATAGTAAAGAATCTTTTCCTTAAACTCCAGAGAATATCAACGACGAATTTCTGCAAATGAACCATTGGTTTTTTTTGAACTGATAAAAACATTTGTTGCTGATGTAGATCGAGGCAGTGGAGCACGGAGCACGACGACATCTTCATCTTTCTTTTTTGAGACATCATTGATTTCTGTGATAAATGGCGTTTCTCGGCTGGTCAATAACCAGTTGATATTGCAACCTAGATCGATGAGTTTTACCAGCAAAACCGGACCAGGTAGGCTTCTCCCGTTGAGATATCCTGAATACAATGTTGAAGGGTTCATATCCAAAGCTTCTGCAAATTTTTTCATTGTGCCAAACCGTTTGTATCCAAATAAACGTAAATTTTGGGCGACCTCTTTTTTATTAAGCTTCATACTGCCTCCTGATTGTTGAATGATTTTTACGTTATTGTAGAACAAATATAAATCGTTTCGTTGGAATCGAAAAAATGTTTGTGATGAACCGCTTTCCTGATGGGACAGAGTCCAAATATCAGGGATTAACAATTATCAAGAATAGACTCTACAATTGTCTTGATCGTCGTTTTATAACACTTTCAAATTATTAAACAAATTAAAAGCAGGTATTGACAATTGGCGCGACTGTCTTTATATTCCATTAGATAAACAAATAACCAATAAATTATTTTGGAATTATTATCATTAAAATTGATACGCTCTCCTCAATGCCGATAAAAATTGAACTCAATTATTATTCTATTTTTCATCACATCTGAAAAAATCACAATTATTATTTAAAACCACATACTATTATATAATTTAAAATAGTTCAAAAAACATAAGGAGACCCCACCAATGCTTTTGAACAGGCAACGTCTGTTTTTAACTTTCGCCATTTTTTTAATGGCACTCTTCGGCGCATCATGCGTCGATATCCCCGCAGAGGGCATCACACCTCCAAATTATCAATCGTCCGTGAAATTTTTTAATTTCGGACGAGGTGTCGATACGATTTCCCATATTACTAGCTCCCTGTCATATACGGCAAAAGACTCAGTAACGGTTCTCAGTATAACTGGAACCGATACAGTTCGAGTAAAGACAAAGCATATCTACACCGTCCTCATCAATCGATACAATCGATATCATGTTGACTTCAGTAAACCGTTGGATTTGTTCGTTGATGGTTCACAGTTAGCTACATTGACACAAGGGCAGACCACGAATTATACAACAATTGCATCTGGTGCAAGACTGATTGCACTTAAAGGAGACGGGACTTTTGTCGATTCAATTCGATATACAAAAGTTGACACCGCTACTACGGTCACCTACGATACGATTCGAAATGCAGCAGTGAAGGGAAGTAAGATAGTAAGCCTAGCAGGAACTAGTGCTACCGTTTTAATTATTCCGAATTTTTTTGGTGCTGTATCTAAAATTACTGTTGACTCATCATTAGTGTCAGTTGAAACCGAACGTCAAATGTGTTTACATATGATTGGCGATACATTGCCCAACCAAACCGGACTTGCAGGCTTGCTTCGATTTGGCAGGATGAGATATTTAGTGACTGCTGAACGAAAGACATATGAACCGTTGGGAAAGGTAGACTCTGCATTAGTGATCGTGAATAATAACTTCCCAGGACCAACATTGCGGTTATTCAAATCTGCTTTATTAAAAGATAGCATTGCAGCATTAGCTTTTAAAGTTACATCAGGAAATATTCCCTATCTCGCAAAGACTGATTCTACATATAAATTCGTTTTTAGAAATCCGGCAAATCTTGCTGCTGTGGACAGTGTCTCTTTGACGTTATCCAAAGGTAAACAATACTCAATTGCTGTTTACGACAGTGCAGGGGCTCGTAAAATTCGCGCATATGCACATTGATAAAAAAGAAATTATAATTTTAATTTTTGGAGGAAAATCATGAGATACAAATTATTTCTGCTTGTGCTGATCTTGATATTTGCAGTGACGTCGGCATTCGCGGCTTCCGGTAAGATCCGTGGAAGCGTTGTTGACGATAAAACAAAAGAAGCTCTTGTTGGAGCCAGCATTGTTATTGTCGG
>CAYPEM010000081.1:7520-13615 GCA_964409765.1 uncultured Chitinophagaceae bacterium | reverse complement strand
ACAATTTGATATTGTATCAAGTTAGAGCTACATTTTCGCGCAGATCGATCCGCAGTGAACAACCGCAATTGAACGGCATAGTGAACTGCTGGTTTTTTATTATCCTGAACACCGAAAGTAAACGTATGTACTCTTCCCCTTTTCGCAGTATCATTATAATCTTCATCGCCACTATGTCAATCTCCACAGCGCAAGAATCATTTACGCTTGAGTATAGATTCTCCAAAGGAAAAACCTACCGTTACCGATCGGTTGGAAACCTGACAATGACCAACACGATAAAAGGAACGACTACCACAACAGAAAATACCTCCATCACCAGAACCACGTTGACAGTGGATGAGATAACCAAAAATGGATCGTTCGTTTTTATTTCCGTCATCGACTCGATGCTCCTGAATGGAAAAGAACTGCCGGCAGCAATGAAGGAGATCGTCGGTACACACGTAACAATGACGGTATCCCGTCGTGGTATTGTCGAGAAATTCCAGGTCATCGATCCGATCAACAATGCTTCTATTGGATCTGTAATTCAGCATGGAAACATGCAGTTCTATCAATTTCCTGAAAACCCTGTGAAGGAGAATAAGGGATGGAACACAGCAAAAACTGAAACAACGGACGTTTCCGGATCAACCGTCATACTCACGAAAACATCCTGGTATACTGTCACGGGACGCAAAACCATGAACGGTCATGCATGTATATCCATTTCGTATAGCGACACATCCGTTACCGTCAGCAAAGGAACCGGAAATGCCGCCGCATCTGCTTCCAATGGAAAGATCATTGCGACCGGAGTGTTCTATTTCGATCCGATGCAGGGAGTGCTCATTGCCGATGAACAGCATACCGATGCAACGATCTCGGTGACAATGCCGTCCGGAATAACAATGCACAACAGTCATACAGGCAACACTATTCAAACTCTGGTAGAATAATTCTATGACGTACGACATCAGCTATATCCGTTCACAGTTTCCGGCATTGCAGAACCGCAACAATGAATTTCCTCCTGTTTTTTTTGACGGACCCGGAGGGACTCAGATGCCGAAGCGGGTGATCGACACAATGGTCGATTACCTGACGAACAAGAATTCCAATAGCGGCGGAGTGTTCATCGTTTCGGTCGAGACCGACAGGATGATCCTTAACGCGCGGAAAACATTTGCCGATTTTTTCAACTGCACGTGGGAAGAGGTATCATTCGGCGAGAATTCCACTGCGATCAATTTTAAATTATCTCAGGCGATCGCACGGGATATGAAACCGGGAGACGAAATCATTATCACCGCTCTCGATCATGATGCGAACCGATCTCCATGGGAACTTCTTTCCGAACGGGGGATCATCATTAAGAATGTTGCCGTTGATCTTGCAACGCTTGCCATTGATATGGATGATTACAGAGATAAACTTACCCCAAGAACAAAAGTTGTTGCATTCAATTGCGCGTCCAATGCCGTCGGCACCATCAGCGATGCACAAGAGATCGTCCGCATGGCGAAGAAATTCGGCGCCATCACGGTAGCGGATGCAGTCCATCTTGCGCTTCATGGAGTGATCGATGTTCAACAGATGGGGGTTGATTTCCTGTTTTGTTCTGCGTATAAATTTTTCGGTCCCCATATCGGGATATTGTACGGCAAAAAAGAACAGATGGAAAAAGTTCGGACATTGAAAGTAAGCACGCAGGTTAACACGCTGCCTCATAAATTCGAGACCGGAACGATGAACCACGAAGGAATCGCCGGCGCGGCGGAAGCAGTGGAATTCATCGCAGACATCGGAGATAAACATAAAGAAGTGACTCCCGATAATTTCACCGATAAAAGCGAGCGAAGAAAAAATATCATCCGCGGTATGCGCACGGTGGAAGAATATGAACAACCTCTTTCCGAGTATTTCAAAAAAGAATTGCGACGCATTAGCGGATTAATCCTCTATTCCCCTCCGGAGAATATTCCCTGCACTTCCACGATATCATTTCGATTGAAGGATATTCCACCGAAAAAAATTGCACAGCAGCTTGCAGACCAGGGTATTTTCGTATGGGCAGGGGGATTCTACGTTGTGGAACTGATGCGGATGCTCGGCGTTTCCGATACCGGCGGATTGGTCCGGATTGGTCTTGCTCCGTACAGCACCAAAGAGGAAATCGATAGGACGCTTGAAGTGATACGAAAAATTTAAACCTCGACCCTACTCTAACCCTCCCCTGAAAGGGGTTGAAAAAAGAGAGGGTAAACAAAACTATGAAACCACCACTCAGAAAGCGGCTCTTTGCCTGGGGAATGAAACAGGGGGATGAGGTCAATCACTCGATCTACGGCGAGCAGAAGAAAAGTCTTTGTAAAGAACTCTCCGGCAAGATCGTTGAGGTCGGTCCGGGAACCGGAATTAATTTTCGATATCTTCCCGCTTCCATTCAATGGATCGGGGTCGAACCGAATGCAGCGTTCAACGATATGCTGATGACAAGAGCAAAACAATACGGCATCACTGCATCATTAGTATCGGGCGATGCAGCGCATATTCCTTTACCCGACAACTTCGCCGATACGGTGCTTTGTACACTCGTCCTCTGTTCGGTGAACGATCCGCAACAGTCCATCGAAGAAATGAAACGGATCGTAAGGCCGCGGGGAAAAATCATCTTTCTCGAACACGTTGCCTCCTCTTCCGGGACAATGCTTCGAGCCATACAGAATTTTATTAACCCGCTCAATCGATTGATCGCAGACGGATGCAACTGTAACCGCGAAACGTGGCACTTTTTTGAACACGGAGGATTCTCAGAGAGCGCTTTTATTCATCAAAGAATGAACGGCGCATTTGCTGTTCACGCTCCGCATATCTTGGGGTATGTCGTAAAATGAAGAATTCAGCACCAATCAATACTCGAATGTCTCAACGGAAAACTATTGTGAAGTCCATTCGACCCGCACTTTTGCTCCTTTTGAGCGTCCTGGTTATCACGTGTAAAAAAGATCCGGCTCCCGCCGGACCGGACAATGCCGGCGCAGAATACATCAACGATTATTTTCCGATGAGTACATCATACCGGTGGGCGTATATCAGCAATGCATTCAGTGTGAAGGGTGAGACCTATAGTCTTGTGGATATGAAGATCGATACGGCAACATTCCATGAAAGCATTCATCCCTCTTTAAAGATCCGTCCGGCGGGAATGACAGAATGGACGGCGATCTTCGGTTTACAGGAAAGCGGAAATGATATCTTTATCCTTCAGGATATTCCTCCGGCATCGATGTATCCACTCTTCAAGCATTCGTACGATTCCAGTGATGGGGTGAAGGAATCGGTTACACTCTCCGGCGTGCAGTACGATGCTGTAAAGATCACTATCCAATTGGTCGACGAATCGTTCTACTATATGTGGTTTGCAAAAGGATTTGGTTTGATAAAAGATTCAAGCGGTACGGGGTTCTCATTGTTCTCTTCTGCCAATACAAAATATAAAGTTGTCATTAAAAGTACTTTAATGTCTATCCAAAAATAATTATCACAACAAACATCAACTATCGGGTAATTGGATATTTTGCTATTTTACCGAAATCAAAGCCATCGTCAAAATAGCCCGTTACTAACTATCGGAGTATTATAATGCGAAGTATAATGTTTTTCTCCTTTCTTGTTCTCAGCATAACCCTGATTGCATGCAGAGAAGATGATCCGGCTCCGCTGCAATCCAATACCGAACTTGATCCGGCAAACGATTATTTTCCGATTGTTGCATCGTATCAATGGACCTTCAACAGCAATGCGTTGAGTGACAGCGGAAAAGTGTACAGTAATTTTGATATGAAGATCGATACCGCAACATTTCGGAACGGAGTGTTCCTTGCACTGAAGATCCGTCCCGCCGGAAATCCCCTGTGGGATGGGATCATCGGACTGAAAGACAGCGGCAATGTTGTGTACACTCTTACCGATAATCCTCCGGTTTCAACTCCGCTTCCTCTCTTCAAACATACGTATGCCGCAACCGAAGGGACAAAAGAACCGGTGACAATTTCCGGAACGAAGTACGATGCGATAAAAATAACGGTCGATTTGGGAAACGCTAAAACGTATTCACTCTGGTTTGCAAAAGGGGTCGGTCTGATCAAAGATTCAAGCAACGCCGGGGCTTCCATTTTTTCCGATAACAATTTTAATGACAGCATTATGGTTAAAAGTACACTGGTGACGTTGCAAAAATAAATAACAACTGACCCCACCCTGGCCCTCCCCTTACAGGGGAGGGAAAATTGAACGGCAGAATGTTTGAGAACGACAAGGTGATCGATTAATAATCCGTTCAATGCTTCGGAAACGTTAACTGCCGATTCTCTTTTCCAGAAATTAGGATGGACGGAATTTACTTGATGGCAGATTTTGCATTAAGGAAAAAATAATGAGCATCTTTGTCAATAAAACTGTACCACCGACCAATGCCATGCTCTCCGATGCACTCGGCAAGTCATACCTCTATTGGAAAGAGATCCGACAAACGCTTGAAGAACAGTACGGCACACTGATCGAAGAATGGAAATTCTACAGCGCAAGTTCCGGATGGACATTGAAGTTGCTGTTGAAAAAACGGAATCTCTTCTTCTTTGCTCCGTGCGACGGCTATTTTAGAATTGCATTTGTCTTTGGAGACAAAGCGGTTACCGCCGTTGAAAAAAGCAAGCTGCCAAAAAAAATGATTGAGGAATTGATCAATGCAAAACGGTATGCGGAAGGAAGAGGATTACGGATCGATGTAAAGAAGAAAACACATATCAAGAATATTGTTACATTGGTTGGAATTAAGGTGAACAATTAGGCGTCACCAGATTTCATTTCCAAACTCTGTTTGGGAACGAAATGAAAGAAGGGGTCATACGTATGAAACAGCATCATATTTTTTCATCCCGCAATACCACGGGCTTTTTTCTCCGCTGCAGATCAAACAATCGCATTGATTTTAGCGCAATATAGATTTACCTTTTCCACGCTCGATGTCCCACACCATAGTATCGTTATGAAAAAAATTCTTCCACTGACCGTTCTGGTCGTCATCCTGCTCTCCGGCTGCCGTTCATCCATTGTCGACGATCCAACAACGACAATCCGGTATACCGTCGTCAAGGAACGCTCTCAAGTCCTTTTAACAATTGAAAATAGTTACGACACGAGAATTGCCACGCTGGTGAACGAAGTACAGGATGCGGGGATACACCATGTTGCTTTTTCAATGTCGTATTTACCCGAAGGAATCTACTTTTACACCGTGGATATGAGGGGGATCTATACCGGAGTGCATACCGTCGATGCACGGAAGATGCTGCTGATCAAATGAGAATATTCCCGCTTCTACTTCTGTTCGCACTCTTCTCGCTGCTTCCTGCACAGGAAAAAGTATTCTTCACGGTCACTCCCGGATATTCGTTCTACTCGTCGGAAAATTATTCCAACATCATGGAATCGAATTACATCAAATGGTACGGCGGATTGAGCCTTGGGTACGAAACATCCGGGTTATACGATATGACATACCGGTTCACGGTCGATCTTGCCTATACCCGCGTGAACGATATCATGACATTCGTATATACATCCAACGTGAATCCGTACGAGATCGGTGAATTCAAAGCGCATTATGTTTTGCTTCTCAATACTATTGATCTCGCGATTCAACTCGAACCGGACGATGAGTTGAATTTTATGGTCGGTCCGAGCATCTCCTGGGGAAACCGTTCGGTGGTCATTGAAGGAATGCCGCGTGATCCGGAGCTGATCAATCAGCAAACCGAGTTTGAAGACAGGGTTGCAACACTCTGCGCGGGAGTGAATGGTGCCGTCACACTGGAGACTCCGTTCTCAACAACGCCGGATCACGCGTATTTTTTTGTTTCCGCGAAAGTGCGGTATCTGCTCTCCGTGTGGGTTGATGCGCGGGGAAGGAATGTTTCCGATTACCGTCAAAGTTTTTTCATAGGACAGGTTAATCTTGGTGTCGGGTATAATTTTTAAGAACTTCGATGTGCATGCACAGAGAGAACAATGTCTGATACGTTTTTCGGTATCTGACATTTAGCGTTGGG
>CAYPEM010000081.1:0-7420 GCA_964409765.1 uncultured Chitinophagaceae bacterium | reverse complement strand
CAATGACATCGTTTTTGAAAATAATTATCAGGGGTGTTGAGAAAAGAGATCGACCCCTCCCTTACCCTCCCCTTACAGGGGAGGGAATGTGCGTTCTCCCCCTGCAAGGGGGAGAATTAAAGAGGGGGTCATCATGATGAACCATCTGCATTTTTTTTCATCCCGAAAGAACGCGGACTTTTTTCTCCGCTAAATGTTCATCGCTAAAAATATTTTTCTTCTTTTCCTCCTGTCTGCGGAACTTTAAAAGTCCATTTCCGTATCTTATCACGATTTTTGGCAGCGTCTTGTTTTACCGTGTTACGTCATGCCGAACCCTGAACAAAAACTTTTATGTTTCCCGCCGCCGCAGGCAGATTCCCGACGGAAGCGTTCGGGAATGACACACTTTTTTGGATCATCGCGTCGTATCTCAATGGAAAATGTTCATGAATACTCCATCATCGATGGTTAGAATTGGAATTCGAATGTTTGCAGCAGTGTTTCTTCTCATTACCGCAGGAATCATTCTCTTTCTCGCGGCGGTCTGGATCAACAGTCCCGGAACACCCCGTCCGTTCCTTGATGCGAAAGGCAACGTTCTGTCGGAAAGCATCTCCGAAAAAATTTTTGTCGATATCAACGGTGTGCGTCAGGGGATGTTCATCAAGAGTAAAAATAAAAATAATCCGGTACTACTCTATCTTCACGGCGGCATGCCCGATTATTTTTTGACTGAGAAATTTCCAACTGGATTGGACGAACATTTTACGGTAATCTGGTGGGAACAACGCGGTTCCGGCATCTCATATTCTTCTGATATTCCCCGGGAAACTCTCACGCTGGAACAGCTTATCGCCGATGTCATCACCATGTCCGAATACGTACGGGACCGATTCGCAAAAGAAAAGATCTATCTGATGGGACATTCCGGCGGAACGTTCATCGGTATTCACGCTGCCGCACAGGCACCGGAATTATATTATGCCTATATCGGCGTGGCACAGATGTCCTATCAGCTCGAATCGGAAAAATTAGCGTATGATTTTATACTGCAGCGCTTCAAGGAATCGGGCGACAAGAGTATGGTGCAAAAACTTGAGGCTGCGCCCGTAACCATAACAGAAGGAACTCCCTCTGACTATTTGAGCATCCGTGATATCGCGATGCACAAACTTGGAATCGGCACGATGCATTCGATGCATTCATTGCTCACGGGCATTCTCCTCCCTTCTCTGTTCTTTCCGGAATATACGATCACCGAAAAAAAGAATTTATGGATGGGAAAAACAAACGCGGGAGTGAGTGTGGTGTGGGACCGCATGATGAAAATTGATCTGAGGCAGCAGGTCACCGAACTGAAAATTCCTGCATATTTTTTTCATGGAACATATGATTACACCTGCAATGTTCAGCTTGCGGAATCGTATTTCAAAATCCTTCATACGCCGGTGAAAGGATTCTATCGTTTTACACGATCAGCACACAGTCCGATGTTTGAAGAACCGGAACGGATGAATGAGATCATTCTCAACGATGTGCTGACGGGAGGTAATCGGAATGCCGATCTGCAATATTAAAATACTGTTAGAATATCTTTTATGATCAAAAAAATAGTGAAACACGAGTTGTTTCTTCCGGCGCTTTTGGCGGTCGGAATTTTTATCTATCATCTGCTCACAGCATTTTTTTCGGTGTATGGGTACTTCATCGATGAGCTCTATTACATAGCATGCTCCAATCATCCGGCGTTCGGGTATGTAGATCATCCTCCACTATCCATTCTGCTCCTCTCCCTTCAGCGTTTGTTCTTCGGTGATTCGCTGCTGTCGGTCCGTTTCCTTTCCGCGCTTGCATCGGGCGGAACGGTGTTTATGACCGCCATCCTTGCGCGCGCACTCGGCGGAACAAGACGCGCGATGATCATTGCAACACTCGCGGCAGTTTCCATGCCGGTGCTGATCGTGATGGGAAGTTTTTATTCCATGAATGCGTTCGAACCTTTTCTCTGGTCCCTTATTCTCTATTACGTCATCCGCATGGTGAACGAACAACGTCCCTCATACTGGCTTCTCATCGGCGTGCTGATGGGGATCGGTCTGGAGATGAAACATACGATGATCCTCTACACGGCCGCTCTTATCGCAGGAATGATCGCAGCACCGTCGAGGAAATTTTTATGGAACAAATGGTTCTTCATCGGAGCGGGGGCGGCATTCCTGCTGCTGCTGCCGAACATCGTCTGGCAGGCGGTGAACGGATTTCCGTCGCTCGAATTTTACCGCAATGCGATGATGAACAAGAACATTCCGCGCGGTCCGCTGGCGGTCCTGATCGATCAGATTTTGTTCGTCAATCCGTTCACTCTTCCCTTGTGGCTTGCCGGATTGTGGTATCTCTTCTTTCACCGCAATGGGAAACAATTCCGTTTCTTCGGAACGGCGTACCTTCTTCTGCTGTTCGTGATGATCGCCGGACAATCAAGCCGGCCGGACAGGATCACTGCAATGTATCCGCTGCTTGTGGCAGCGGGAGCGATTGCTGTTGAGAAATTTCACATTCACGCTCTTCTGTTCCGAAAATTCATATTCGCCTCTTCCATACTTCTGCTGACCGCAGGAACAGTGATCGCCGCGCCGATATTTTCTCCGGTGCTTTCTCCCTCCGCATTGAAACAATACCTCGCATCCATCGGATTGTCGTTCGATCTCGAAACGGGAAAGATGAACGAACCGATTCCGCAATGGCTTGCCGATCGTTTGGGATGGAAGGAACTTGCATCCGCTACTGCGGAAGTGTTCAATTCACTCTCTGCGGAAGAACAGCAGAGAACACTCCTGCTCAGCACCAATTACGGCGAAGCAGGTGCTCTGGAATTGTATTCCAAAGAATTCGGACTCCCGCCGCTCTTTGCAACACACAACAGTTATCACCACTGGGGACCTCCGCCTGATTCGATTAGAACGTTCATCGTTGTGTATGCACCCCGCAGTGATCTAGAAAGAATGTTCGACACAGTTGTTGAAGCAAAAATCCACCGGTGCGATGATTGTACGCGACCGCAGAGGATCATTCCGATCTATATCGTAAGAGGACCGCGATTCTCAATGAGTGCAGAGTGGAAGAGATTTAAAATCTACAATTGACGCAGAGAAAAATACCGGCAAAAAAAAATTCCTGATTCTTTGCAGCAGTTTGAATTATACGCAGATTTTGAGACGGTAAGAAGCATTGTCTGACCTCTGCAGTCCATATTTTCTGACTATCATGAAACACATCAATCAAACTCATCCTCTTTTCTATCCGATCATCACGGCAGTCACCACCTTTATCCTGCAGATGATCACTGCGAACACGTACGGATTGTTTCAGGATGAATATTATTACGTTGCATGCGCGCGTCATCTCACATTCGGGTACGTCGATCATCCCGCAGTCGTTGCACTCATCACTAAAATCGCACTTCTATTTGGATCATCAGCATATGCGCTCCATTTTTTTCCTGCACTTGCTATGGCGGGAACGGTCATCGTCACCGCACTGATCGCCATCGAACTCGGCGGTTCACGTTTCGCTGCAATGCTTGCATCGCTCACCATCATCAATGGAACAGTCTTCTGGGTGATGTTCGGTTTCATGTCGGTGAACGCGTTCGACATCTTCATCGTCACTCTCGCGGGATATCGTTACATCCGAACGCTTCGTGACCCGTCGATGAAACAATGGATCATCCTCGGTATTATCCTCGGTATCGGACTCAACACCAAACTGACGATGCTGACATTCGGTTTCGGCATCACTCTCTCGCTCCTTGCAACATCGTACCGCAGAGAGTTTCTTACACTCAAACCGTACGTGGCAGCGTTCATCGCCGCTGTATTGTTCACGCCGTTCCTCATCTGGCAGTGGGTCAATCATTTCCCGACGCTCGAATTCATCCGCAACGCAACCGAGAAGAATCTGCATCGTCCATTACCGGAATTTTTCATCGCGCTTGCCGTCGCTGTCGGTCCGGCGAATATGATCCTTGCCGGCTGCGGTCTGGTCATATTACTGTGGAAACCGAAAGAAATGTTTTACCGAACTGCGGCAATTGCCGTTACGATCTTCATAGTGGTCTATCTGGCGAACAATTCCAATTATTATTATGTCGTTCCGTCCTTGCCTCTTCTCTTTGCAGCGGGAGCGGTTGCGATCGAACGATGGAGTGAACCTCTTCGTCAGAACCGGAGGAACGGGATCCGCTTCGCCGTCACGGCATTCCTGATCGCTTCTGCCGTCGTGAAACTTCCGCTCGGAATTCCTCTCCTGCCGATCGAAACGTTTGCAAAGTACGCACAGACGCTCGGCGTTGCCGGAACGACCCGTACCGACAATATCCAGTCGGTCACCATACCGTTCTATTTCGGCAGACGTTTCGGAAGTGAAGCACTTTCACAAACAGTCGATTCGGTCTTTCACTCTCTTCCGGACTCTGAACAACATGCATGCGGAATCGTTGCAACCAATTATACATTGGCAGCAACGATTGATTTTTACGGTATTAATCATGGTCTACCTGCCGCAATTTCCGGACATAACAGTTACTGGCTCTGGGGAACAAATGGATATTCCGGCAGTTTGATGATCGCTGTCGGTGGAAGAACGTCGCACTGGGAACAATATTTCGGAACGGTCGAATTCATTACACGGTATACGCTTCCCTACGAAGCGAAAGATTACGGAGTCATCAATATCTTTCTTTGCCGTAATCCGAAAATTCCGTTGGCTGAATTCTGGAAGGAGTTGAAAGATTACCGGTAATATTAAATTAACTTGTTTCTCTCATTTTATTCAGTAACTTTCCCCTTACTCAACAACAGAGGAAACGTTCATGCACATCATTCGCCGTAGTGTACTTCTTTTATTGATCATCACCGCTGCAGACGCACAGCAAAAACCATTTCTCTATACTATTCTCCCCTTCGATGGATCGTCAGGCGGAGCGTTTGTCAATTACGACGCTGCGTACGGCGAGAAGACCTTTGAGCCGTTCGGCGGAGATAAGATGGAACAGACTCTCGGCATCCGAACGCGAATCGCCGGATCCTTCACGCTTGTTGCGCATGCCGGTCTCGCCCTCAATAATGGTACCTCACGCACCATGCAGCATGCGGAACTTCTTGCCGACATTCTGAACGGAAGCGAATCGGCCGTGCAGCTTTCCGCCGGTGCTGGCATGCGCCATGAATACGGCGGAACAAATGTCATCATTGCCCGTGCACTTGTTGGAAAACAATTCACGTCATGGAATGTCACCGGTAATCTATTATTGGAGAAACCTCTTTCCACATTGCGCGATGAGATCGATCTGATGACGACGCTTGGATGTTCGTATACACTCTCCTCTCTTTTCCATGTCGGCATCGAAGCGGTCGGACAGGATCTGGAAGGATTCTGGGATGACGAAGAGGCAGAAGGGGGTGCAACATTGTTCGCAGGACCGACGATTGGATTACAAATTCCCGGATCGAATCTGCATATTACGCTCGGCGGCGGACCGATCATCCGTGCAACAACCAGTCCGCGCACCAGCAGCGCGCTCCGCGAACTCCCGGCAGTCTCCGGTAATGGTTTCGTTGTACGAACATCGGTGAGTATGAGATTATAAAATAAAAAAAATAGAAGATTACCGAAAACCGATTGAATGATCGAATCACACTATCCTACAAATAAGAGAGAAAAGTAAATGAAAAAATTTTTAAGTGTTATCATCACAGGATTGATGCTTGCCGGATGTGATAATGTTGCTCTAGATCCGAAACCGGCAGCGGATGTTCCGCCATGGGTTACGGGTCAGAATGCCGAAGCGGTCTTTGGACAATCCACATTCACGGCGAACGGTCTCGACAGCGCAGCACAGAATACGATTCCCGGTCCATGGGGGTTGGCAGTGAGCAGTACCGGAACGCTCTTTGTTGTCGATCAGCGTGGACACCGTATCCTTCGGTTCGATCATGCGGATGCGAAAACGAGCGGAGCCTTTGCAGACGGAGTCCTTGGTCAATCCAACTTCACCAACAGGATATGGAATTACAATTTCGGAGGCAGCACGCCCACCGCCAACGGCGTTGAAACGCCGGCATCCATTGCGATCGATACATCTGGCACTCTGTTCGTTCTCGATCAGGGAAATTCACGTGTACTGCGGTTCAACAATGCCGCATTCAAAGGGAACGGCGCACCTGCAGACGGCGTTCTCGGTCAGCTGAATTTTGTCAGCAAAACTTTTGGTACCACTGCTTCGACATTCTTTGCACCGCAGGGAATTGCAGTGGATGGATCAGGAAATCTGTATGTAGCGGACGGATCGAACAATCGCGTGCTTCGGTTCAACCATGCGGCATTGAAAGCGAACGGCGCCGCCGCCGATGCGGTATTCGGACAGTCAAACTTCACCACCGGAACGAACGGTGTTGCAAGAAATAAATTCTGGAATCCGACATCGGTTGCGGTGGATAAGAATGGCAATCTTTATGTCGGTGAACGGGGAAACAGCCGCATCCTTATCTTTTTGAATGCGCAGTCGAAAGTGAACGGCGATTCTGCGGATATCGTTCTAGGTAAAGCGGATTTTGTGAACGGAAGTACACCAACTATCCCGAACCGCGCGAATATCTATCTTCCTTATGCGCTTGCAGTCGATCAAAACAATACGCTCTACGTTGCGGACGGAGGTTTCAACCGCGCGATGGTCTTCTACAACGCTCCGGCAAAAAAGAACGGCGACTCTGCCGATGTAGTGATTGGAAAATCGAATTTTACGAACGGTACCATTACCGCCGCATCGGAGATCAATATCGGTCAGCCGTACGGCATTGCGGTACAGAGTTCCACCGGAAAATTATTCATCTCGTGTTATTCCAATTCGCGCGTGCTGCGGTTTCAGGCGAAGAGCAGGTTGAAACCGTAGAATAACAGTAGCCACCCACTGATGCTTCGCGTCATTGGTGGTGGTGTTTGATTATTGTCAGCGATTTTTTTATACTCTGCCTGTGCTAATCATGAAACATTTCTTTTCAATAGTGGTTTTATGCTTGATGATCTTTGTGCATCCCGCAACGGCACAGAGTCAATCCGAACCGCAGGATACAACGCTGACACTGCTGAGAATGAAGAATCCTGAACTGCTGCTTGATGATCCAATCGTCATTCTTCCTCTTACCTTTGCGCTTGCAAAACCGGAACAGACCATGCAGATGCCACTGTATCAGACCTTTGCGGGGGTTCCGCAGTCATTCGCGTGGGAACGAAAGACACAGAGCGACCTTACCGCACCGCTGATGCTGCAGCTGTATCAAAGTCCAACGGAAAAGGCGATAAGGATATCCCTCGGAGCGGCAAGTGCCGGCGGCGCGGCATATCTGGCATACAAGTATTTGAAAAAAAACGGATTGAAATA
>CAYPEM010000080.1:8405-14231 GCA_964409765.1 uncultured Chitinophagaceae bacterium | reverse complement strand
TTTATCTATCAATACTTTGAGCAACTATTGATCGCATATTAAATTGGGAAAGCATTATTTATAGGAAATGACTTAAAATGAAATTAGAGACCGAAATGAGTAAGCTAAAAGCTTTTGATATGAGCACTTATACAGGTTCATTTGTTTCTGGTAAACAACAGAATTATATCAAGATAAAATATTTTTATGATGAAGAGTTGATGAATATATATGCGGAAACTTTATTTCATAAGGAAGCACAAGGGGCTCCTGGCATTGTTCACGGAGGTGCAATTGCTGCTGTTTTGGACGAATCAATGGGTGCAGCATCATTTTTAATCAAGCACCCTGCGGTTACAGCAACCATTACTGTGGATTATCGCAAACCCCTACCGGTTGAGAAGATTGTAATCGTCAGGACCTGGATCGAAAAAGTCATTGGAAAAAAAATATTTATTTGTGGAAAACTGTACGATTCAGAAAAAACAATATATGCAAATTCTAAAGGGCTATTTATTAAAGTTACAAAAGAGGAATTTAACCTAGAAGACAATGATTTGTTGTCTATGTTTTAATTAATATAAATGGAAATAAATATGAGATTATCGTTTCAATGTCCCCGCATTGTTGTTATGATTTTATTTGCGGGTGTTTTTATGAGTCTTGCCAATTCTCAGGATAAAGGTTTTTTTCGAGTAGGCGAGGAATTAACTTATGAAGTCAGTTGGTCGATTTTTAAGATTGGTACAATAAGAACAAAAGTAATCAAATCAGAGAGTAGTGAAAATAATCTCAGATATACTGCGGTTGCTTATATCGATTCGTATTCTGGAATACCGTTTGTTGATCTTCATGTCATATTTGAAACGATAATGGATTCGCTGTGTTTTTCGAATTCCTTTACGGCGTGGGAAAAAAAGGATAAACGGTGGAGTGTCAGACAATATGATTTCGATCGGCAAAAAGGAGTTGTCTATTTGGAGAAGGGTATTAGTGATAGTGCCTATCATACAACTCTTCAAAACAAACGAAAGAAAACACTCAAAATACAAGAGAAGATACTAGATGGATTATCATTATTATATTTTGCGCGAGCAAATGTAAAAAGCAGTAATCCAATCACCATACCCACTATGATTGATAGTACACAAGAAAACACATATTTAAACTTTCAAAATAAACGTAAAAGTTTAAAAATTGATGCTTACGTCTTCCCCATAGATGTGATTGAGTTAGATGGAAATACTGAGTTCAAAGGAGTTTTCGGTTTAGGAGGAAACTTTAAGGGTTGGTTCAGCAATGATGAGGCTAAAATACCAATTAGAGCAAAAATGAATGTCATACTTGGAACCGTAAATATAGAATTGCTAAGGTGGAATCGAAATGGCTGGGATCCACCACGGTATTTTAACCGATAATAATTCACCGAAGTCGCTTTTACATTAAAAGTAGACTACTTTGAGCCTTTCGCTTTGGAGAATCTGTTCGACTTATCCTACTGATTACCGTTTGGTATAAATCTTAATATAGTTTGGAAATATTATTTGCATTAGTCCTCACATATTGATATGTTTGAATATGATAAATAGAATCATTCGATATGCCATCTTCTGAAAAACGACTGATAAAAGCAATGAAAGCGCTTGCTGATGTCACAAGACTTCAGTTGTTCAAGGAAATCTCCAATCGCAAGCAAATGACGTGCACTGAAGTTGGCGAACTTTCCAAGCTTTCTCAGCCGACAGTTTCGCATCACCTGAAACTATTGGTCGATGCAGGATTACTCAATGCTGAAAAAAATGGACGCTTTGTCATTCTCTCGGTAAATAAAGACATGGCCGGAGACTTATTTTCTTTGGCGAAAGCGCTGATGAATCCCATAAAGTAATTTTTTTTGCGTCAACATATAGAAATATTTAGATATATCAATACACTAAATCCGTCATAACAACATAAGGAGAGCAACCATGAAACTCTTTTCAAAACTCACCCGATTTAGCGACACAGGAATATTGGTTCTACGATTTGCGATTGGTATTATTTTTCTCGTTCACGGAACAATGAAATGGAGCATGTGGAATATGCAGCCTTCAGAACAACTGCCGGCGTCCATGCTTGCAATTCTAAAGATCCTTTCGATCGCAGAACCATTGGGTGCAGTAGCGATCATCCTTGGATTTTTGACACCGTATGCAGCTCTTGGACTATCGATTATTATGGTCGGAGCAATCACTATAAAGATCAATATGATGAATCTCGGTTTTATGGCTCAACAATCCACGGGGTGGGAATTCGACTTCTTGGTACTCACAAGTCTGGTAAGTATTCTGTTCGTGGGTGCTGGAAAGTTTTCTCTCGATAGACGTCTGTCCAAAGAATAGGCTTTGTCGGAACTTGCAAAGATCATTCGTACCATGTCTGAGACTTAATAGGTTGATGAAACATGAACGATAAAGTGATTGTTTGATGTAATTGATAAAAGGGGGAACAATGGGAAATAATTGAAGGTTAAATTATTCTTGCAAAACCATATTTATATTTCAATTAAATGAGGAGAATCATGGAAACTATCACGTTAAATCCTAATATTTTTTCTGTGACAGAGTTTGGAAGTAACACCGATCATATCGATAAAACACCAAACCATTACATTCCGGGAGTTTGCAACATCGGAGAAGAAGAAATAAAAAGACGAAAAATTGCTGCATGGTCATCACTGGCCATTACCGTTATCCTTTTCGTTTCTTTATTGTATCTGGATGTAAATCGCATTTGGCGGCTGTCAATATTTTTTACCGTTACATCATTCGCAGTTAGTTTTCAGCAATGGTATTTTAAATTTTGTGTAGCATTTGGGATAAAGGGAATTTTCAATTTTGGAAAACTCGGAAAAAGCGATACCATTGAGCAAGCCGAATTCAGAAAAAAAGATCGTGCAAAAGCGTGGCAGATGGTAAACACAGGGATATTTGCAGGTATAATAACCGCACTGATCTTTTTTTTATTAACAAAATAACTTTCATAAAGGTTAATGTTTTTTAACGGTATTTAGGTTTTGGCAAATACTCTCGAGGTATTCCTTGAGCGAGTCACTTATGTGATCGACAAAACTAATATTGTTCAATTTATTTTTCGTTCACAGATGAGAATAAATAAACACATTGAGGAAAGCCTTAAAGTTATCAAGAATATTTCTCAAAAGGTGTAAAGATAGTGTAACTAAATAAATCAAAATTACAACTAAATAGAAAGGAACAAACCATGATTCTCGTAACAGGCGCTAACGGCAATTTAGGAAAAGCCACAGTAGAATACCTGCTGAACAAAATCCCTGCGAGTGACATCGCAGTAAGCGTTAGGGAACCGGAAAAAGCGGAAGTGCTTGCACAAAAGGGGGTATCGGTGAGGCTGGGAAATTTCAACAGTCCCGAGTCACTTCTCAAAGCTTTTAAGGGAGCAACAAAGCTTCTCCTCATTTCTACCTCTGAGGACGTTCATCTGCGGACGCAATCGCATAAGAACGCTATTGATGCAGCAAAGGAAATTGGTGTAAAGCATATTGTGTACACAAGCATCATCCACGAAGGGACAACAAGCCCCTATCATCTCATCAAGAACCATCTGGAAAGTGAAGCGCATCTGATGGCTTCAGGACTTTCATACACCATCATCCGGGAAGGACTATATCTCGACTATCTACCGATGATGCTCGGCAACTACTTAGAATCGAAGCAGATCGTGTATCCGGGTGGAAACGGTAAGGCCAGCTATGTCCTGAGGAATGACATTGCCGAAGCACTCGCAAACATACTTGCCTCTGATGGACACGAAAATACGACTTACAACATTACCACCAATATGGGGTATAGCTTTGCGGAGATTTCCGGGATTCTCTCTACAATCACCGGAAGCACATTCACATATAATGATATTCCACTTGAGGCGTTTGCCGATGGCATGCGCAAGTACGGTGTTCCGGAACCGATGGTCGCCATTTCTGTGGAGATTGCATCACTGATTCGCGAAGGCTTGTTTTTGAAGTCGGACAACACCTTGGAAAAACTGCTCGGCAGATCGCCGGTTGATGTCACAGAGTTTTTAAGGAACACATATATGAATCACCGGTAAATCATAGCCTCCTTATTTTTAAATGATATATAATTGAAGAAACTATGAATAATAAAACAATAACTGTAATAGGAGCCAACGGAAGAACAGGAATTGAAATAGTAAATCAAGCCCTTGAAAAAGAGTGGATGGTAAAAGCATTAGTTCGTGAAAAACAAAAAATGGGAATATCAAACCCTCATCTTCACATCATAGAAGGCAACCCTCTGAATTATGTTGATGTGGTCAAGGCAATAAAAGAAACAGATGCGGTTTATGTTGCTCTTAATATCGGAAGAAAAACCGACATGCCTTGGTCTAAGGTAGTATCCCCGTTTAATTTATTGGGCGTGAGCATGATGAATACTGTTACAGCCATGAAAGAAAACGGAGTAAAACGGGTAATAAGTGTGTCAGCATGGGGGGTGGGCGATAGTTACAAAGAAGTTAATTGGATGTTCCGTTTTCTGATAAACAAAACCAATGTTGGATTTGCTTATAAAGGTCACGAAGACCAGGAAAGAATACTTCGTGAAAGTGGTCTTGATTGGACGGCTGTTCGTCCTGTCGGACTAACCAAAAGTGAAAACCAAAGATCTGTAAAAGTGAGTTTTAGTGGTGAAAAAAAACTGAACACGACCATCAGTCGAAAAGACGTTGCGAAGTTTATGCTTGAAATTATAGATGACAAGAAATATTTTCAAACAACACCTTCCATTTCTTTGGATTGATCATAGAGTAACAAATTATTATTGATCAAGCGGGTGAATAAATCAATCATAAAATAAATGACGGAACACAAAGATTAATACAACTTTTAACATTAATCACACGAATCATGGGTCTAAAAACATTTTCAAAAATTACTCATTCCTTAAATGCGAGCAACAAAATGCCTGTGATCTTTACATCACACGGCAACCCGATGGATATACCTCTTGGACTAAATGCAAATCCGTTTTTAACAAGTTTGATACAAGTAGGTGAAAAAATAAAGAAAGATCATGAGATAAAAGCAATCTTGGTTATCTCAGCTCATTGGTGTACAAGAGGAACATTTGTAAATGTAAGCACCGCACCTGAAACTATCTATGACTATTACGGTTTTCCGCCAGAATATTATATTCAGAAATATCCTGCCCCGGGTTCGCCTGAGACAGCGAAAGATGTAACAAAACTGATTCCGAAGGTTAAAGAAACAACAGAATGGGGGTTAGATCACGGTGCATGGCCCATGCTCAAACACATGTTTCCGAAAGCTGATGTGCCCGTGTTTGAAATGAGTATTGATTATTACCAATCTGCGCAATACCATTTTGACTTGGCAAAACAACTGAAACCACTCCGGGATAAAGGTGTCTTAATAATTGGTAGCGGTGCAATCGTTCATAATTTGAAAGAAGCGAGTAAACGTATTTTTAATGGTAATATGCAACCCTATGGTTGGGATATTGAATATGACCAATGGGTAAAACAGCAATTAGATGACCGAGATATGCAAAGTATTGTAGATTATGAAAAACAAAAGTTAGGATTAATGGCGGCACCAACCCCCGACCACTTTGTTCCTTTGATATACAGTTTAGCAATGATGGATAACAACGACGTGATTGAACATACGTATGAAAAATTACTGCCGGCATTCAGTAATAGAAGTTTTATTATTGAATCAACTCACTAAACAATATAAAGGATGATCATAAAACGCTCAACTTGAACTTCCCATAAGAATAGGAACCA
>CAYPEM010000080.1:0-8305 GCA_964409765.1 uncultured Chitinophagaceae bacterium | reverse complement strand
ACCACACCAAGTAACCCCCACATGCAATTGGACCAACAGCCAATTGAAAGAAATATATTGGATGAACTTATGAGTTGGGCATTCTCACTTCCCGATATCGCGCAAGAAAACAGTAAAATATCCGTACCCGGAACACAAGCAATGTCAAAAGATAAAATGTGTACACATTGCAATGCCTTTATGGTTGAATCGGAATTCGCCCATTTTCATCCGGCACCGGACGGAAGTATGCACTTAGGGCTTCCGCAACGTGATGTTAAAAAGGTGATTGAATAGGGTTGGGGCGAATGGCATCCTGTTGTTTATAAAGGTTGGTTGCCGCCTAACTTTATCGTGGTATATGCGCCCAGAGACGACGACGAAGTTGAGGTCATTAAGAAAATTGTTTTTAGATATTACCAGTTTGCGAAAGATGAATTAAGAGATTAACACATGCTGGATAATAATATTCAATCACCACGAAATATTATTTATGATCTCGAGAGAGGAATAAAATATTACACTTTCTTGCAATTGAGTTCCATCAGTCTTAACGGTTTCAGAAGGTAAAGTCTATTACACGTTAGAATATTATTGGGTGAGATGATAAACAATTTTTGCAATTTTATGAATCTCCGAATTTCAACTTCGATGTAAAAAAAAGTGCGGAACTTCCTCCGCGCTTCGGAATAACCCATCCGTGTTAAATATTATTTATTGTTTAACGTTTCTAGTTCTCCATTAGGATTTACTAATACTCCATTCGTTACTGCTTTTCCGTTTCGCTTAAAAAGCGAAGAAGGCTTTCTAAAGAATGCTGGAATTTTTATTTTCCATTCATCGATCTTCATATACACAACTGGAATCACAAGCAAAGTTAAAAACATAGAACTCGTAAGCCCGCCAATAAGTGCCCATGCTAATCCTGATTTAAATTCAGAACCTGAGGCCCTTGAAAGTGCAATCGGCAGCATACCGAAGATCATTGTAGCCGTTGTCATTAAAATAGGACGTAATCTTGACTGTGCTGCTTCAAGCAATGCTTCGTAGACAGTTAAACCACGGTCAAGGCGAGTTTGATTTGTTCTGTCAACAAGAAGAATTGCGTTCTTTGCGACGAGCCCCATAAGCATGATGATGCCGAGAATACTAAAGATACTCAGTGCACTACCTGAAATAGCAAGTGCAGTCATTGCACCAATCATTGCCAGGGGGAGTGAGAACAATACGACAATTGGGTAGACGTAAGAATCATATAACGCAACCATAATGAGATAAATAAATAAAATACCGATCCCCATGGCAAGAAATAAACTATTAAATCCTGCTGCACGTTGTTTTTCCATTCCTAGATATGAAATAGAAACACCAGCAGGTAATTGAGTATTGGCAATTGCTTTCTTAAAATCTTCCATAATCGTTCCCGCCGGACGTCCAAGCGTTTGACCTTTGACATACAAAACACCGATACGATCCCTGCGTTCTAAACGTGTAGGTCCGGAGGATTGAGTGATCGTGGCAAATTGCTTTAATTCAATTTGCTGACCACGGTTGTTCATAAAAGCAATGCTGCCTATTTCCGATGTTCGTGAACGGTCTGATTCGTCAAATTGGATCCGAATATCATATTCATTGTTCCCGTCTCGAAATTTTGATTCATCATCACCCGTTAATGCTATGCGTAGAGTTGAACCAATATCAGCTACGGAAAGTCCGAATTGAGCCATTTTAGCCCGATCAATTTCGATATTCATCTCCGGTTTTCCATCTTCAGAAGATAGACGGATGTCGGTTGTTCCAGGCACTTTTTTCAAGACATCAGCAATTTGTCCTGCTGCTTGGATTAGGTCCTTATTATCTGTACCATAAGCCGCTATTTGTAAAGATGCATCGTCTGCAGCGCCAAAAACACCAATTGGATTTACGAATACTTTCAGTCCGGGTATCTCGCTGACTTTAACTTTGATCTCTTCGCCAACTTGTAAAGTAGATTTATTTCGTCTGTTCTTTGGAACAAGTGCCACATTTAATTGGGTAAGATTACTGCTGGAGATGGAAAGTATACCGCTTGCTTGTGCTCCCACTCCGGTAAATACTTTTCTGATCTCCGGCATTTCTGATAACATGCGTTCAACTTTTAATGTTGTCTGATTTGTTTGTTCGATTGAAGTGCCGGGAGGTAATTCAATGGACACACTAAATTCACCACGGTCAGATTGTGGCATAAATTCATTCCCGATAAGTCCAAGAGCAGGTAAAGTTAAAGACGCAAAGAATAATACACTTGCAATAATTGCAACTTTTGCTTTATTAACCAAAGACCATTTAAGAGTTTTTTGATACGCGTCAGAAAATTTATGGTAATATCGCTCAAATGCGAGTGCAAATTTCCCCAGCAGAGTGCGATCAGTTAATCGTTCAAGTTTTGCAAATCGTGATGCCAACATCGGCGTAATCGTAAACGAAACAAATAATGACATGAGTGCGGCTCCAACAATGACTAGCGCATATTGTCGTAATATGTTACCCACAAGACCGCCAACAAGTGATAATGGAAGAAATACCACAACATCTACCATTGTAATAGAAAGAGCTGCAAATCCAATTTCATTTCTTCCTCGCAAAGCAGCGAGGCGTGATTCTTCCCCTTTTTCAAGATGGTGGTAGATATTTTCCAATACCACGATAGAGTCGTCAACAAGGATACCAATAACCAACGACAAGGCAAGAAGAGACATCATATTAAAAGAAAAACCCATTGCATACATGAATGCGAATGTCGCAACCAACGATGAGGGAATTGCGACAAGAACGATCAGAGAATTGCGGAAGCTATGTAAGAACAACAACATAACGATAGCGACCATCAATACAGCAAGTGCAAGATCTTCTTTTACGGCGCTTGCTGCGTCCGAAGTGAAGGTTGCACCATCTTGTGAAATATCAAAAAATATATTTTGTTCTTTGTATTCATTCTGAATTACGGTTAACTCGTCACGAACCAATTTGCTGACAGTAATCGTATTGGCATCCGATTGTTTTACGACGGTGATACCAACGGAAGTTACTCCATTGATACGATTGATTTGTGTATAGTCTTTGATGCCATCCTGAACTTCTGCAATATCTCCCAAACGAATATCGCCACCCTGCCGTGACCGAGCAATGATAAGATTCCGCATGTCTTCAATTGATTTGAATTTTCCTGCAACACGCACAACAAATTGCGCATCAGTATCTATTACTTTTCCCGTTGGGAAATCCATATTGGCATTTCGAACAGCCTGCATTATTTGTAAAACAGAAAGGCCATATGCACGCACCTTGCTCGCATCAAGATTAATTTTGATTTCTCGTTCATCGCCGCCTGAAAGGGCAACCTGTGCAACGCCGCCTATTTTTGAGATTCGAGGCTGAATTCTGTCTTTGAGAAACTGATAGAAATCTCGAGAATTCATTTTACTTGTTACGCCCAAACGTAGCACTGGAATTTCATCAAATGCAATTTTTGATACCGTTGGTGGTTTTGCTGTTGAGGGAAGTTTCGAAGCAATCGCATTTACTTTTCGGGAAGCATCCTGAACAACGTTATCGATATTTGCCTCTTGTTTAAATTCAATGATAACAAGCGACATTCCTTCAAACGATGTAGCGCGAATATTGTCAATTTTATCAATCCCCGACACCGCATCTTCAATATTTTTTGTGATATTATTTTCTACTTCGTACGGGGATGCACCGGGATAGACCGTAGTAATTGTAATAACGGGAATAGACATCTTTGGAAACAATTCGTAATTCAGTTGAAAATAACTGAACAACCCAAGCACGCCGATAACGGTGAAGACGACAACAACCAGTGTTGGACGTTTGATTGATAATTCTGTAATTGTCATTGTAAATTCCTTGTTTGAAGTAAAGCATACCGTTTGTTTTTAACGAACGGTATGGTAAAAATGAAATTATTTATTTTCGAATTACAACTGGTGCATTATCTTTCAAATTGTTTTGTCCATTGACAACAACAACATCACCTTCTTTCAAGCCATTCAAGATTTCAACATTTGTGCCTGTCTCTCTTCGTACAACAATTGAACGAAGTTTGGCTACGTTGTTTTGAACGACATATAACTGCGCCTCCTTCAAACTTCCGAGTATCGCTTCGCGCGGAACAACGATATAATCTGCTTTGTTTTTCACTGTAAAGTTTGCACGACTGAACATTCCTGCCTTTAGTGGATGCGTCTTACTGTTGTCAATGTGAACCTCTACAGGATATGTATGTGACTCATCACCTTTTGCTGAGATCGTAATCACTTTGCCCTCAAATGTTGCATCGGGGTACACATCGGTTGTCACTTCCACATTATCACCCAGCTTCAGCTTGAACACGTCTTTTTCGGCGACATTGATCTTTACTTTTAATTTCGATATATCCACAATATTTGCGACGATACTCGGCTGCGGCGATCCTTGCAGCATCGAACCGATATCAACCGGGCGCGCAGTGACAATTCCAGAAATCGGAGTGGTGATCTTTGTGTCTCTATATTGACGTCGAGCTACGATGTATTGCGACTCTGCGCTTTGAAATGACCATCGAGCCTGTTCTATTTGAGATTCGGAAATGGATTTATCTTTGTAGAGCGCTTCATAACGATCAAGATCATTTTTCGCTTTATCGTAACTCAATTTTGCAGCTTTGTAATTTGCTTCTTTCAATTCATCATCAACTTCTACAAGCACAGAACCGGCTGTTTTATAATCACCGACTTGTGCGTTCACTTTTACTACGCGACCTTGAGTTTCAGACATCACAACAACATCGTTGTTTGCTGCGATCGTGCCCATTAAGGAGAAGTTATCGGACACATTCTGTTTAGAAGCAGTAACAACGGAAACGGAATATGCCGTTGATATTCCTCCGCTTGTTGAAGTTTGAGAAACGTTTTTTGCCTGCCCGTTGATGATGAAACCAAGAGAAACACCGAGCAACACAACGCTGATTGAAATTATTTTGTATTTGTTCATTGATAGTATCCTTTTATATTATTTTTTTGGAAAAATTATTCACCAATGGAGCGAGCAAGACGCGCATTGGATAATTCATAATCGATCAGTGATTGGGTATAATTTAATTTTGCCTGTAGCAGCGCAACTTCAGCATCTAAAAGATCTGAATTGATATTCAATCCTTTTTTGAATCGTTCGTTGGTTACACGATAGTTCTCTTCCGCCTGTTCTACCCCTTTGCGCGCAACGGCTGCACGTTCATTGGTTTGATTGACCGTTAAATAACTTTGCGTAACTTCCAACAAAACACCATCTTTCATTTGCGATAGAGCTTGCTCTGTCTGTGATAGTTGAGCTTCCGCCTGTGTTGATTGGCTTCCGGATGTATTCCAATTCCATAAATCGTAGGAAAGGGAAATGCTTACATCCCACGTTCCCTTGAATTCTGCTTTTGAAGGAAATATGCGTTGATTCGGGTTCAAATAATTGTAATTTCCAACCAAAAAAATCTGCGGATACCAACCTGAACGTGCAATTGAAAGATTTGATTCACTCATTTTTAGACGGGCGTTCATTCCTAAAATTTCCGGACGATTATCAACAGCCTTCTTTACAAGCGTATTGATATCGCCGGAATTAGAATTGCTGGTTTGTAATTGTGATGCAATTTCAATTTCAGTTGCCAGTGGAAGTCCGAGAATATTATTCAATGCGATCATTGATAACGTTACATTATTTTTTGCATCAATCTGACGAACAAGAGCATCGGAAAGTTGGACTTGAACTTTAAGAAGATCATTGTTGGTCAACAATCCTTGCTTCATCATATTTTCCGCATCGGTTGCGTGTGATTTAATTTGATCGACATTTTCATCAACCATTTTTTTAAATTCATTGGCACGAAATAAATTCCAATATGCGCTTTTGATATTATAAATGAGATCCGATTTATCTTTTTTGAAATCTTCTTTTGTCGCTTCGTATGAATATTCCGAAATGTCTTTGGCACCGGAAATTTTTCCGCCGGTAAACAATGGTTGTTGCACTGTTGCTCGAAGTGTATAATTATTTGTAACATTATCACCAAGTTGAGCATCTATAGTATTAAATAAAACGGTTTTATTATCTGCTTGTACAGTGCCAAACGCTGGAAACTTTAAAGTAAAGGGATCAACTTTACTTAACTTTGTGTAAGCCGCGTTAAATTTTAATGATGGCAAGCCTGCTGCGCCAGCTTCGCTTGTTTTTGCTTCTGCGGCAATCACTTTAAACTGTGATGACTTTAACGCTTTGCTGTTCTCTAATCCTGTTTGAATTGCTTGCTCAACGGTAAACGATAGTTTTCCCTGTGCAAAAATCTGTAACGACAAGAGTAATAAAATCTGAGATAGTGTTATAAAACGATACATAATTAGTTAAACCTCTTTTCAATTGTTGTGGTATGTTTTGCATATTTTTCTTTTGCTTGTTCTGTAAAAATGCCGCCAAATATAATGTTGAGAATGGCTTCGTATGCTTGCGATGCATTTAAGGGCAATGTTGCCAGCGTTTCTGGGTTAAGAACGTTTCGTATTGCAATGTCATACAATAACACTAATACGTCAATATTAACATTGTTTCGGAAAATGCCGAGATCTACTCCTTCGCGAATCATATTCGTAAAATCAACAAAGATTTTTTCCTTTTGAAACGTATTAATTTCTTTCCATAAGTCAGGCATTGTACGTTGGATATCGGAAAAAAACGGCGGCTTCATCGTTTGCATCTCATTTGAAAGATATGTCGTGATGTTCTTTAACCGTCCTATAAAATCTATCGATGTATCTTCGCGCCAGATCTTACAACTGGAATCAATCCGAAAAAGTTTTTGCCGGACAATTTCGCGAATGATATTATCCTTGCTTGTGAAATACTTATAGATAGTTTTTTTACTCATTCCAAGGGTATGAGCAAAATCATCCATGGTGCTGTTGCTGAATCCGTTCTGAAAATAAAATTCCTTCGCGGCTTCTGAAATTCTATTTTTAATCTCTAAATCAGACAAATCAATCTCCTTATCTCTGGTTTGGAAACATATAACATCTTTATAGTTTCCTTTGGTCTATAAAAAAAATGCTGAATAGCAGCATTTAGTAAGACGAATGAATTTTAAAGATATTGTGGAAACTCTATCAGTATTCAACGATTCCAATATAAGAAAAGTTACATTAAGCAATGGAATTTAAAGATTAATTTGTCTTAATTGATTGTAAATAGGTAGATTAACTGAAAAAATAGAAAACCGATTAAATTAAGGATAATTGTTATCATAAATAGAGGTCAAAAATAGTAAAAACATTTAAGTATGAGTTGGCCTTTCAAACAATACATTCTCAAGTTTAATAATATCATGGGAAATTTAAGGACTTGAATTCAAGATGTTGAGATAAAAACAAACACCTGGTGAGGGATAAAATGAAATTATCACATGTCCGAATTCTAAATTATAATCCTTATCATGAGGTTGAGTTCGATAAAAATCATCTTCGTAATTTAGTTGGGTCGAATAATGCAGAGAAATCCACTCTTCTTCGTACTTTAGAGTTTTTATTTTACTCCAACTCGACAACACTTAATGAAGAATCCTTTTGGAATAAAGACACCAGTCTTGAAATAAAAGTCGAAGCCGTATTCTCCGAATTGACGGAAAAGGAAATTGAAACACTTAAACCATATTTAACTGAAAATGGTGAGTTAATTATGGTACGCTCGGCTAAAATGGAATCAAATAATGGAATTAACGAAGAGGGGGCAGAAATGGACAAAAGAAGAACAAAATTGGTTAGTGCCATCAAAAACATGTTTGCAACTAGAATAGCACAGGGGAATTGAGTTGTCTAAAATTATGCTGGGCATTGATCTATCTTGCATTCAATTCCAATTCTTCTGAATCTTCTCACGGCTGGGGAATACCAATGGCAACAGATATTGCATTTGCTCTTGGTATCCTTGCGCTACTTGGTGATAGAATTCCTCCAGGATTAAAGATCTTTCTTGCTGCTCTTGCAATAGCGGATGATATGGGAGCAGTGCTTGTCATAGCGTTATTCTATACAAACGGAACGACATGGCTATGTGCCATTGGGTTTACGATGGCACTCTTTATTTCCAGCTTAGCGTTTCAAACAAATGAACCTTTGATCGTTAGTAAGATTGCAATTCTCTTTGCTTCTTCGCTTTCAGCGGTTGTGGGGTTAATCCTTCTCTCGCGATTGAAATACAAAGAATAAAAATAATATGAGACTAAAATATGGGACCCAATTTGGTTCCATCA
>CAYPEM010000079.1:0-14658 GCA_964409765.1 uncultured Chitinophagaceae bacterium | reverse complement strand
GTCTCAGAAGCCTGTGACCGAAAGGTTGTGCTGGTTCAAGTCCAGTCCCGGGCACTCAAAAAGAAATGGCATCCGAAAGGATGCCATTTCTTTTTGTAGTCATTGCAAATGAAGTTCCGTCCAGCTGAGCTCATAAATTTTTTCAATAGCGAAGTCCCGCTGCAGGCGGGATTCCGGGCACTGGGTCGCCCCTTTTCGAAAGAATTGGGGCACTTTACTAATGATTCAGTTAAAACTTTTTTTGAATCTAATATTTGCTCCGAGATATTAATCTTTATCGTCCTCTTTCTTTAGGATAAAACCCTCTTCCAGTTGCCCTTGTAAAAGTTTTACCATTCCATGAGTTTCATCTGCTGCACCAATAATGATGATTTTACCAACTATAATACTCGTGTATTTTGGTGGAGCTGGTTTTGCATTCCGGTCTCTCTTTTTTTTCTCACTGTTATATACGACGAATGTATCTCCTACTTTTACAATCTGATCTTTTGGATATTCAACATAAAATTGATGATCATTATATTCAAGTAAATATGTTGGTGCACATCCGATCACAGAGATACAAAGCAATATTTTTACGATGCAATTCGTGGTAGTTATTATTTTTCTCATCACATGTCCTTCATTATTAGAATAATCTAGTTGACCATGGATTTGTTCAATCTCTTTTCAAAAAGACTATATAACACAGGTAATACAAAAAGTGTTAACAGTGTTGATGTAACCAACCCTCCAATCACGACGGTTGCAAGAGGACGTTGTACTTCCGCCCCAGTGCCATGTGATAACGCCATTGGAATAAATCCTAAACTTGCGACTAACGCAGTCATCATTACCGGACGTACTCTATCCGCAGCCCCTTTAATTACTGCAAATTCGAGTTCGTGTCCTTCTTTCAGTAATTGGTTGATATATGAGATCAAAACAATCCCATTCAGAACTGCTACACCGAATAAAGCTATAAACCCGATTAAAGCTGAAACACTTAAATGAAGGTCTCTCATGAACAATGCGAAAATGCCCCCACTCAAAGCAAATGGAAGATTCAGTAGAATCAAAAATGAATTCCGAAGATTACCAAAGGTTGTAAAGAGTAAAATGAAGATCAAGAAAATTGAAAGTGGTACGACCACCATCAATCGTTCTGTTGCACTCTCTTGATTTTTGAATTGTCCGCCCCACGTTGCATAATATCCTGCAGGCAGTTTTACTTTAGAGTCTATTTGTTTTTTGGCTTCCGAAACAAAACTTCCAATATCTTTCCCTCGGATATTACACTCCACTACAATTCGCCTCTGTCCAAACTCTCTGCTTATCTGCACTGGTCCTTCTTCTGCAACTACTTTTGCGACTTCACCAAGTGGTATATTACCGCCCGAGGGTAAATGGACGAGAGAGTTTTCAATGGATTGAATATCGCTTCGCTTGTTCTCAGGATAACGCACGATGACATCAAACCTCGCTTGTCCTTCAAATATCTCGGATGCTTCTTTCCCTCCTATTGCTATTTCTACCACTTGTTGAACATCGGATATATTTAAGCCGTATCTGGCAATTGCATCACGATTAAAATAAATGTTGAGATAAGGTTGTCCTGATATTTGCTCCGTAGATACATCAGCAGCACCTTGTACGCTCCCAACGATAGCGGCTATTTCTTCCGCTTTTTGTTTCAAAATCGTCAGATCATCTCCGAATATTTTGATTGCAACATCAGATTTTACGCCGGATACCAACTCATCGACACGCATTGCGATAGGTTGTGTTACATTAAAATTCACACCTGGAACATGCGCCAATTCTGCCACCATATTTTCTACCAACTCATCTTTGGTTTTCACAGTCCATTGTTCTTTTGGTTTTAAGGTAATGTAGATGTCACTCAAATTTACTCCCATCGGATCCGTTGCAATATCAGGCCGACCAAGACGACCAACAACAAATTCCACTTCAGAAAATTGCATTAAGATCTTTTGAACCTTCTTTTCCATCTCAATCGATTCGGTCAATGATATACTTGGCATCCGAATCGGCTGGATAAGGATCGCTTCTTCATCAAGTTCAGGGATAAATTCCGTCCCAAGGATTGGAATTAGTGCTATTGATGCTGTAAAAAGCAAAACAGTTGAGGATAGAACGACCCACTTATGCTTAAAAGCATTCTCCAATAATGTGGTATAGTGTCTTCGAATCCAAACGGTCAAAGCAGGTTCTGTATGATTCGCTTTCACTTTCAGGAAAAGGGAACTGAGCACCGGAATGAACATTAAGGTTAAAATGAGAGATCCAATTAATGCAACCACAACTGTGATTGCCATTGGAACAAACATTTTCCCTTCTATACCTTCCAATGTTAAGATCGGAACGTACACTGCAATGATGATCAAAATCCCGAATAAAATAGGACGCCCGACCTCTTTCGCTGCCGCTTCGATGATTTGCACTTTTGTTCTTTGGGAATCATCCTGCTGTAATCTTCGTTCAAAATTCTCAACCATTACAACCGACCCATCAACGATCATACCAAAATCAATCGCTCCTAGACTCATCAGGTTGGCGGATATTTTCAACCAATCCATTCCGATAAATGCAAACATCATTGAAAGTGGAATAGACGACGCAACGATAAGTCCCCCTCTAACATCCCCTAGAAAAATAAGAAGCACAGCGATCACAAGAATTCCACCCTCAACAAGATTGGTCTTTACGGTTGTTATCGTTTTATTAACCAAATCAGTCTGATCATAATATGCGTGGATCTTCACATGAGGCGGAAGAGTTTTGTTTATTTCTTCAACTTTGCTTTTCACTCTCTCGATAACTTTCCGACTATTCTCCCCTTTCAGCATCATGACGATAGCTGCTGCCACCTCACCGCGTCCTTGCATCACTACCGCACCTTGACGAACCTCAGCGCCCAACGTTACTTTTGCTATGTTACGAATGAACACCGGGGTTCCAGATTCATTCTTAACCACGATATTTTCAAGATCATGTTCATTCTTCGCTTGTCCAATACCTCTGATGATATACTGCTCTGAGGAGTGTTCTAAATAATTTCCCCCGGATATGCTGTTGTTTTTTTCCACCGCTTCAAATACATCACTTAGTGTTAAATTATATGACAACAGTTTGTCCGGTTCGATCAATATTTGGTATTGTTTGACCAGACCACCAAAACTATTTACCTCTGTCACACCGGGAACTGTTCGTAGTTGCGGTTTAATTATCCAATCTTGGATTGAACGAAGACCCATTAAATCGACACTGTCGCTCTCCAGAAAATATTGATAGATCTCTCCCATACCGGAAGTTATTGGACCCATTCTCGGTTCCGGAACAGTTGGCGGAAGCTCGCTTTTGACACCCTGCAATCGTTCCAACACTATTTGTCGTGCAAAATAGATATCCACCCCATCTTCAAATACAACCGTAATAACCGCTAATCCAAATTTTGAAATTGAACGAACTTCGGTCAAGCGTGGTAAACCATTTAACGAAACTTCAATCGGAAATGTCACTAACTTTTCAACCTCTACCGGCGAAAGCCCCGGAGCTTCAGTGATGATCTGCACTTGAACATTGGTAACATCTGGAAATGCATCAATCGGCAAGTTGCTTAATGACGTTAGACCGAAGACAACGATCACGATGACCATTGCGACCACGAGTAAACGCTGCTTCAGAGAGAATTCAATAATTTTATTTAACATTTCGTTAGTGCTCCTCTCCGAATGTTTCTTTTGCAAGTTCAGACTTTAAAAAGAATCCGCCTTTAATCACGATCTTCTCTCCGATAATTAAACCATCAACCACTTCGGCAAACTCTTTAGTTTCGACACCCGTTCTGATATCGCGACGTTCAAATGTTGAATCATTGACCGCAATGAATACGAAGTGTTTTTCGGTATCACCCATTAAGGCAGTTGATGGTATCTTGATGGTTTCTTTACCAAACTGCGTTTGAATTTTAACAGTACAGAACATTTCTGGTTTTAACTTGCGAGAAGAGTTGTTTAATTCGATCCGAGCTTTTACGGTGCGAGATTTTTCATCAACAACATTATAAATACTGGTTATATTGCCAAAGAAGGAACCAGGATAGAATGTTGTTGTCACTTCTGCTTTCATTCCCGTTTTTACCCTTGGTAGATCTTGTTCATACACATCGGCTAAAACCCAAACTGTTGAAATATCTGCAAAATCGAATAATTCTTGGCCGGATTGAAGGAACATTCCTTTTTTTGCTTTGCTCTCAAGAATTGTCCCTGAGAATGGAGCACGTATCAAGTAATATTGTTTAGGCTTCTTTGTATTCCGTAAATCTGCTATATCTGATTCATTCAATTCAAGAAGAACCAGTTTTTGCTTAACCGATTCATACAATGAATTTGCAGTGGTTTGATCTTCCTTTGACTCCTTTTTTGAACGCTCCATCCGTTCCAATGCTTGAATGAATTCATACTGAATCGCAATGAAATCCTGACTGAATATTTCTGCCACTGTAGAATTCGCAGTGATATTGTCGTTGGTATATGCGCTTATGTTTTCAACCCAACCTGATATTCGTGTGGTAATGTGTGCTACTTTCCGTTCATCAAATCCCACTTTTCCCGATAGAGTAAGTGGAACAGCAATTGATTTTTCTTGAACTATCTCTGTTTTTATCCCAGCATGAAATATCTTGTGTTGATCAAGATGCACGATCAAGCCTTGGGTTTCTTCTTTGTGATGTTCGGTTGATTCATCATGAATCTTATTATCGCTGTTCTTACTGCATCCATTCATTATGATTGTGAACATCAAAACTATTATGATATCAGATATTTTATTCATCATATTCTTCATTCTTTCACCATTCGTTTTAGTCATTGAGTAATTCTGCTAAAATTTCAAACTCAGCAATTGCACTTTGATAATTGGCTAACGATCGCACATATTCTTCCTGCATGGTTCTAACGGATCGATATACATCAAAAAGATTCAATAGATCGATTTGATTGCTGCGGTATTGTGATAGTGCAACTTTTTGCATATCGCTTAATCCCTTGCTGAGGATCTGTTCAACATTTTTCACTTGCTGTTCTGCAGATTGAACGTTTCCATATGCACGATTCAAATTATTTCGGATTTTACGCTCTACAGAATGGAGTTGAAGTTCTGCAATACTTAATTGTGCGGCAGCATCTTCAACAAGTCCTTGTTGTTCTTGCCAGAAATAAAGAGGCACAGCTACTTTGAATTCTACTCCAAGAAACGAACCGGAAGGTGATCTGCGCTGGTAGGCAAGACCAATACCGAAATCAGGATAATAACTAGACCTAGCAAGTGTGATGTTGGATTCTTGCTTTTCCATCTGCAATCGTTTAATTCTTAGAATATTACTCCGCAATATTAGCTCATCAATAAGTGAATCTTTTTTTGCATTGATTGCTTGGAACGTCAATGAATCTTCTGGGAAATAATAGACAGACGACGAATCACCAATACTATTCTTCAAAGCTGATCGTGTTCTGCTGTAATTGTTCTTCGCTTCAAGCAAATCGTTTTGCAACCTCGCATTCTCAATCTCAATTCGGACAATATCCAAATATTTTGTTTCACCGGTTTTATACTTATCGGTTATCGTAGATTGAAAATCCTTGAACATCGATAATTGCTTTTCAATATTTCGTACAACACTTTGCGAATATTGGGCATTGATATATGCCTTCTTGATGTTATTGGCCACTAATGCTTTTGTTTGTTCCACGATAACAACGGCTATTTGTTCATCGTAGGATGCACTGAAAATACGATTACTTCGTTTGGTCGGATATTCGAACGACTGATTTATGCTGATATCTTTTTCATTCGCAGATCCGAGTTTATAGCCTGATGGGATCTCATTGAAAGAAAAACCAATTTCTGGATTGGGAATTCTTCCGGCTTGCAGCATCTTACCTTGTGCTGATTTTACCTCATGCATTGCTTGAAGTATATCGGGATTCACTTCCAATCCCATCAATATTGCTTCTTTCAATGAAATGTTCTTAATCATCTGTGCTGTTGTGAAATTACAATTCATCAACAGAATGCAGACAACGAGAATAATTTTTCTCACGTTGACCTCGAAAAATGAGTTATTGATCACATACTCTCTCAATAGAGAGAGCAGAAATTAAAAGAGAATTACTAAGAAGGAATTATGCTTGTTTTGGAGGTTGCCAAACAGAGTGTGATATAGCCGTTAGAGGATGGTCTATGTAAGACATGAATGGATTAATGTAGATATATAGGTTATCTATATTACAATCTACGACATCAGAATTTATGACAGTGCCGCAGCAATTACAAATACAGAATATTGCACAACCGTCCGAAGAATTTTGTTCGGACTGTTCGGTGTGCAACACCTTTGTCGATTTCAAACCTTGTAAGACATCAGCGCAAGGAAATGTCGAAAGCGCGAAGAAGTATAACGATAATATGATTGCTAAATATTTCACTACCTGAATATAAACAAATTAATCAATTACTCAAAGATTGGGCGTTGCAATGACATAAATCGTATTAATAAAAAACCGCGGCAACCTCAACAGCATCAACTGCTTAAGAAATTACAAATATCTTATGATTACGATTTGCATCAGTATTTCATTCCCCTCATTCCCGGATAGTTAAAACAAAGAAGGCGTTCTTATAAACACCTTCTCTGTTTAAGATTACATTATGTCTGATATTTCTGTGGAGTGCCATCCTTCGGTTGGCTGTAACTTTGCTCTAAAAAAAACTTTATTCTACTTCTTCAGAACCTTATTCAATAGTTCCGATAATTCATTCTTCCGATATGGTTTAATGATCTTATCGGTAAATTTGTGTTCTGTAGGATTCGACATGATGACATCCTCAGAATATCCGCTCGATGCTATAATAATTGAATTTGGATTGATGTCTCGAATTGCAGCAGCGGTTTCCTTTCCCCCGATTCCTCCCGGAATTGTTAGATCAAAGATACATGCAGCAAACGGTTGATCTGAATCTTCAGCTCTGATATAATGGGCAATAGCTTCTTTTCCATCTTTTGTACATACTACAGAATACCCCATCTCTTCAAGCATTTGACCCACTACTTCCAACATAAACTCTTCATCATCCATTAACAAAACAGATCCGATACCTTTGTGCTCCAGATTATTCGTCGTAATAACACCATTCGTTGATTTTTGTGATGCCGGAATAAATACATGAAAAGTTGATCCTTGACCCGGTTTTGATTCAACGTCAATCCAGCCATCATGATGTTTGATGATGGAAAAAACCGTGGCAAGGCCAAGACCGTGGCCTGTTTCTTTTGTTGAGAAAAATGGATCAAATATTTTGAGGAGTATTTCTGACGGCATACCGATCCCAAAATCTTTGACCGAGACTCGGACATAATGGCCGGGATGTCCAGTTTGATCTGATACATTCTCAGCAGTCACAATAATTCTTCCCCCAAGCGGCATGGACTGTTTCGCATTGATAACGATATTATCGATCACTTGTCCGATCTGGTTCTCATCACAGTCGCATAACCATAGATCGTCTGCAATGATCAGTTGCGCTGTAACATTCGATCCGCTTAATGCAAAATTAGTACTGTGTGTTATGATGGGGGCAAGGTGCTGTGTTTTGCGGATGGGTCTCCCTCCCTTAGAAAAAGTCAGCAATTGCCGCGTAAGTGCTTTCGCACGGTCGTAAACTTTGGTAGCTTTATTTAAATTCACTGAAAGGGTGTCCAATTTCTGAACGGCAAGATTATCTTTTGCCATTTCCAGATATCCGAAGACGCCTCCAAGCAAATTATTAAAATCATGTGCAATACCGCCGGCTAACAATGCTACCGATTCCATTTTCTGCGCACGCTGCATTGATTCATTCAGTTTCTGTTTCTCCGTCATGTCCCGAAAGACGAGAACAACACCGGTAATACGACTTTCTTTATCGCGGATAGGAGCTCCGCTGTCTGCAATGATTATCTCGCTTCCATTTTTCGAGATCAGCGCAGTATGATTTTCTAGTTCAATTATCTTCCCTGATTGCAGAACTTTTTCAACAGGGTTCTTGCACAATTCACGTGTCTGTTCATTGATGATGACAAAAACTTCGAGTAACGGATGTCCTACCGCTTCTTCCGTTTTCCACCCTGTTAATTCTTCCGCTGCTTTATTGAGCATGGTGATATTTCCATCCACATTTGTTGTTATTACACCATCTCCAATACTGCGAAGCGTCACTGAAAGCCGTTCTTTTTCCTGCTCAAGAAGTAGCTCAGCCATTTTCCGATCGGATATTTCTGTTCGTGCCTGTTCATAGAGTTTGGAATTCTCCACTGCAAGAGCAGCCAAACTTGCTAACGTGCTGCAAAGATCAATTTCAGAAAGAGTGAAATTTCTCGGTTCACCGACGTTTGCGACGATGAGGATACCAATGACCTGCTCTTTTGCCAAGAGGGGCAGATAAAATATTGAACGCAGACCACGCTGCACGCTTACAGCCTTTTCCGCAGGTGTAAGATCGGCGATTAATGTATCTGGAATAAAAACCGGTCTTGATTCAGTAATAGCTTTTTGGATGTGAGGATGGTCCGCTAAACGTGCTCTTCGCAATTCTTCCGGAAAATTCGGAGGAAGCGCGGGAGCAGTTGCACCTAAATATAACAACTCACCGTCATTCAAATAGATTGCCGCGCTTTGTATGTCCATCATTTCAACGATGCTGTCGGTGGTCGTCTGTAAAACAGTTTGCAAGTTCAGAGATGATGAAAGGCTTTGGCTGGCTTTTAATAAAGCACTTAATTCCCGGGTACGGTTGCGAAGTTCAATTTCAGAATGTTTGCGTTCGGAGATATCGGTTGAGATACCGCAAATACCTCTAACGTCATTCTTACTATCGCGTAAAGGGAATTTAATGGAGAGGAAATACTTTTCCACGGAGGCATTTTTTAATTGTTCTTCAATCTCTACCACCTCGCCAAGTTCCATCACCCTGACGTCAGTCGCCCGAAATTTTATTCCCATTTCCTCAGGGAATACTTCCGCATCTGTTTTTCCAATAACAAACTCCCGTTGTAATCCGGTCGAGTCTTCCCATTTTTTGTTGACCAGTTCATATTTACCATCACGATCTTTTACATAAATAAGAGCACCATTATTTTCAATTATTTCAGAAAGAAATCGCTGGTTCTCCTTCAATCGCATTTCTGCTTTCTTGCGATCCGTGATGTCTTGTACTACTCCGCTAAGAATTAAAGGCTTCCCGTCTTCATCAAATAAGATTTCGCCGGCTTCAGCCCACACAGTATGAATGGATTGATCGGGCCATATAATTCGATATTCGAGAGGTATTGGTTTATTATCACGGATAACCGAACGATTTGACTCATCTACTTTGGAACGGTCTTCCGGATGAATTGCCTTATTAATCACATCTACAAGCAGACCAGAAAACGTTTCTTTCTGGATCCCAAAAATATGGAACATTTCATCAGACCAATCGAGTTGGTTTGTTTTGATATTCCATGTCCAACTGCCCACATGAGAATAATGTTGTGCTTTATTTAATTTTTTTTCCGATTCGCGCATTTTTTCTTCGATAATTCTGCGCTCTGAAATATCTTTATGCGTTCCAATAACTCGTAATGGTTTACCGTCGCTCGTCCATTGTAATACTTTCCCACGATCATGAACCCATTTGTATGTTCCATCTTTACACAAAACACGATGCTCATTTTGATACACCGTTGTCTCTTTATTAAAATACTTATTCAGATCATCATACACTTGTTTTTCATCATCGGGATGGATCCGCTTGCTCCATTCGTCCACAGTATTTCCAACTTCATCATCACTATATCCGAGCATAGCTTTCCATTGTTTGGAAAAGAATACTTTGTTTGTTTGTGTATTCCAATCCCATACACCATCTCCCACACTCTCAAGCGCTAAATTCCATCGTTCTTCGTTCATTTTTAATGCTTCTTCCATACGCTTACGCTCGGTGATGTCCTGCAAAAAAACTACAAACCGACCACCGTCGTATGTACGATATTGTACGTTAACTTCAACATCAAAAAGGCTGCCGTCTTTATGACGATGCCTGGATTCAAATCGATCCTCTCCTTGTGAAATTATTTTGTCTATATGGGAAGAAGTATTTTCAACCGATTCACCGGCTTCCAAATCTGATATGGACATCGTTAATAATTCTTGTTCGCTATATCCGCTCATCCGGCAATAGACTTCATTTACCTGCAACAGATTTCCTTTTGCATCAACCATCCAAAAGCCATCCAATGTGGTTTGGAGCATTGTTCGATACCGTTCGTCATTTTCCTGTATCTTCTTTCGATTCTCGATCTCCTTCAGATTCTTCAAACCCATTCCGGAGATCACTTCGATCAATCCTTTTATGAAAAAGAGATAACTGTTCAGCTGTTGCAGCGACCAAATCGGAACTTTCTTAACAGCCTCGATATATGCCTTCTCATCAAATCCAAACTGTTTTGCCTGCGTCCTGAAAAAATCAAGATCAGGCTGTTCTAGAAAAAATTGTCCTGTGAAGAAATTTCCATATTGAATTCCTTCGATGATAATCGGAGTTGCATTATCAACAAGACCATGAGGACAATGATAACTCACTGCCGGATTGGCTTCTGAAAGATGATCTTTAATGTATCGATCACTTTTTATGCATTCCATCTCACAATCTTTATTCGTTCGGTGGAATTTTGTACAGACATCCTGCCAAGCGCTTGCAGTCAGAATAGTGCCATCATTATCAATGATTGCTGACGGAAAGGAATAGATTTCATTCAATCTATCCTGCAGCATTTGGAATTGCTGAACATCGATAAGATCTTTTAATGTGTAATTCATATTCGCCTATTGGTATATCAATCGATAAATTCTTTTGCTCGATGAGTATAAATAAATACATTCACCATATCAATACATCTTTTCACTTAACTTTGCAATAATGGACTTAACAGTCTGATATTGATCGGAGTTACATTTTTTACAGTACTATTTCTTCGGACAATAAAGGATGTGAAATTTTTTTCCTGTTTTTTTTCATGCGTCACAATTATTTCTTGATTACTTTGTAAGTGTAAACGATATTATTCCTATAATTTCCTTCTACTAATTATTGAATCATAAAAAGGTGTTCCTATGAACGGAAAACGTCAAGTATATATCGGCACGGATAGCGGAGCTACTACATCAAAAACCGGCGGTGTGTGGGATGATGGTACCAACATTTCGACAAAATTATTGCAGAAACGTACTAACTCAGAATCCGGTCCAGATGTCGTTGTTGAAGGATGGATGGAAGGGATCAATGAATATTTACATCTGAATGGTCTTGCGTGGGATCAAGTGGCCGGAGTAGGTGTTGCAATGCCGGGAACCTTTTCGATTTGAATCAGAATATCATCACTTTTACCATAAATAATTTTGTTATAACATAACACATATGTTTCGAACAAATAAATACAGAATGTATCCTTTGGATGCCTTTTCGGTTTTAAATGTCATTAAATTATTCATCCATACCGGTAAGTTCATGCATTCCAACAACTGTATCCCGAAAGATCTCTTCATACATCAACTTTTCGTTGAAGATAACAGGTAAATTTCCGCGCAATCGTTTTAAACAATAAAAAATATTCATAGAGGCGCACATGAGAAATGCTCCCCACCGGAGGTACTGTGCACTTCGGACGATACGCAGCATACTATATTTGAAAGAAAACGCTTCTCTCCAAAGCTGCCGATGCACTTTAACAAGTTCGTCGGCAGACATATTCTTTGGTTGAAATGTTACGTTGTAACCATTATAATATTCCCAACCCCGATCAGCAATCATTCGATCATCTTCAACCAACTTTTGGTAAGCAGCAGTGCCGCGAAACGGAGTAAGAATACTTAAAAAAGGAACATCTACTCCGACATCATACAATTGTTGCGCCATCGCTTTTATTGTCGTCGGGGTATCTCCGTCAAATCCGGAGATGAATCCTGCCATCACACAAATACCCCGTTGATGGAGCTCGTCAATCCGTTTTCCATATTGTTCCGATTTGTTCTGCTGCTTATGAGCATCTTTTAAGGACTCTTTTCCGAACGATTCAATTCCAAAAAATATTCCAATACAACCAGATCGTTTCATCAGATCCAAAAGTTCTGTATCGTGTGCGACATCCATACTTGCCTGGGTAAGCCACCACTTCCGGAATGGAATCAATGCCGTGAACAACTCATGAGCGAAATCACGTTTGATTGTTAAATTATCATCCCAAAACCAAACGATCTTTCGTTCCCACCAAAATCGAAAACGGTTGTACTGAACATCGGCGAGTATGCGTTCTACGGGACGGGTTCGAAAACCAGGATTAAGAATCGGTACGGTGCAGAACGAGCATGTGAACGGACACCCACGGGTTGCCTGAACAACCCGCTTGATAAAAAATTGATCCGGAAGAAGGTCATAGCGGGGAGTCGGAATATCGTCCAGCGAAGCAGCTTGTCCGTAATATACATTTGCTAGAGAACCGTTTTCGGCATCGTTGAGCAGATTATTCCATTCGGATTCTGCTTCACCGATGAGGATTGCATCGAAATATTGCAGTGCTTCATCCCTTGCGAATGTAACATGAGGACCTCCACCTACGACAATTTTTCCCATAGCTCGATATCGATTGGCAATTCTGTACGCTTCGGGGGCAAATCCGCTAAAAAAGCTGATCGCAACAAGATCAGCATCTGTTGTCAATGATGGAGTTTCAATCTGCTGGTGGATAACACGAACGGTATGTCGTGAAGATGTAAGAGCGGCAAGATGGATTCCTGTTAGCGGCGGTACAAAATGTTTTTCATGACCAAACTTATAACGCTGAATGTATGCAACGATGATGTCGATTTTCATGAATTTTGTTTGTTGTCAAATAATTGACGTGCGTCCGGTAGTTGGTTCTACGCAACTGCATTGATTTTTTATACATTCACTAAATCACTATGGTAATGTGGTATCTGGAACTATAGGTCCTTCTTTTGTTGCAGAGCGAAACAATAACGCCGAACTGATATACATCATGACAAAGAATCCATTCAGAATTAACACTTTCACTACACCCGGACCAAAGTCTGGTCTCCATATCATCAATGCAATCACAGGAACTAAAAATTGAGCAACCGCCATGGCAAACATTGTGATCGCCAACCCCTTTGATTGAAAGCGTGTGACAATAGCACCGGCAAATCCCACGAGAATTACACCGAAATATAAATCATTGGCTGGATTATTTTCGCTTCCAATGATGCCAACCGCAAGATTTATCCACGTAACAAGAAGTGTCGTCCCGACCGCCGTGCCAACAGCAGAACGGAATTTGAAATTATTCATCCTTCTCGATACGAGTTTATAGGTAAGACCTGTACCGAACAGAAGTATCCATGCAGCGACAAAATCAGAAAACGTCCAGTTCACTTCATTGGTGAACTGCATCGCCACCAAGGGAATCAATAAAATAGATGCCACGACAATCGTAAGACCGACGAAATATCGGGTTACAGAGTCAGGTGTCTTTACAGCATTATACAATCCAAGAAGTACTGTCATAAAAGTATCCTTTCGTTTTTGAAATGATGAAATCCTAGTATGTTAAAAAAAGTTCTTTGTGTTTCAAAGTGACAAGGCAAAAAAAATGCTTTTACAGCTGCTCTTTTATTATTCGTTCCAATGATTTAATATGATCACTGAATGCCTTCCTTCCTTCTTTGGTCATAAAATATTTCGTGTTGGGTTTTCTTTCAATAAATGATTTTTCGACACCGATAAAATTTTCTTTTTCCAATGCTTTTAAGTGGCTTGCAAGATTACCATCGGTCACATCAAGATACTCCTTCAGTGAATTGAAATCGAGCGTATCATTTACTGCTAACACAGACATGATGCCAAGTCGTATGCGGCTCTCGAATGCTTTATGGAGATCATTGAACGATACTTTCATTGAGAATTAATTTCACCGTTCGTATTTGAAATGCATATAAATACCATATAAAATATGGACAACCCCGAAACCGACAGCCCACAACAACAAGCCGTATTCAACATAATAGGAACCGAACAACCCTAAACCCATTTGGATCATTCCCAAGAATTTTACTTCATCGTAAGTAAATTTGCTTGCACTATATAATGCGATACCGTAAAAAAGTAATGTCGATGGTGCAACTAACCCTAATAAATCATTTGAAAGTAAAATGAAAATAAAAATGCCGCCTGCTGAAAGAGGTACAGCCAGATTAACTAAAAGCCGTCTTGATGCAGCATTCCAAACTTTTTCACCACTTTTGCCGACCTTTTTATCGGCAAGAAAAATACCGGTGCTGATTGCCAGAATCAGAATTCCAACAGCTAACAAAACTATATTATTAATGTTGGGGGGTAATCCTGTTAAATCTTTTGAATTGTAAATTATCTTGTCAGGATTAAAATGAAAAGAATAATACGCGATACATGATCCTGCCAATGCGTATATTCCGACCATTATCCCTCCCCATCCGGTGAGAGATGGGAATTTGGTGGACCGCTCCATCATTGAGCGAATCTCTTCGATATCTCGGGTATACTCTT
>CAYPEM010000078.1:0-15729 GCA_964409765.1 uncultured Chitinophagaceae bacterium | reverse complement strand
AGATGAGGGATAAACTTGTTCCGAGATTGTACGAACTCCGCGACCAGCGAAAGATTGCGAATATGTCGCTTGCGGAAGAGTGTAAACTTCAACCGAATTCGTTGAAGTATTATATGAAATAAACTCATATGCTTAAATACATTTAACCTCATTCCCATATCTTTTATCGTTTTGCTGTAAGGATGGATGCTCGCCCGTTAGTCTTACCAACTACTATTGCAATATTATTTTTTACATTGCATCCAAACCAGAACATATCATAATTTAAGGGGTGATATGGTAGACCAATTTGCATCCATGTTACACCATTAAAATGCCTCACACTATTAATTTCTCCTGCAATAAATATATCGTTTGATATATTGCCATCAATTGCGTGTAAATACCCCCGATATCGAAAGTTTGGATTCCCAGTAAAATTGTTCCCCGCAAGCGATTTAACCAATGACCATATTCCTGACCGATACTGATATATTAAATTTCCAACCGTGTATAAAGTGTTTTTTTCGTCAATCCATAATCCTTCAGTAATTCCTAAAAGTTTAGGTTTAAATAATTGTGAACTATCGATAATATCTCCTTCGATTATTGTTTGCCACCCTTGTTCTGTTTTTCTTAGAACTACACCCTTGGATTGTCCGTAGTGTATACCGCACGCATATAATTGATTATCTGATGTTTTTTTGATACCTGTTAATGCCAGTGTTGTCCCGCTTTCCTGCTTCTGCCAATTGTTTCCGTTAAAATGAACGATTGAACCATTCCCGCCAACTGCGTAAATGTTTTGAGAATCAAAAGCAAAAAGTTTATTGATCGCTCCGGTTAACAAAGGATTCATTCTCATATCATCTGTAAAATTTATTCCGTCGAACGTAATTATCCCACCTCCCCACGAAAATAGAATGTTGTTTGAAGAAATCACCAAAACAGATTGTAACGGTGGGTAGGCTACTGATCCTTTTGATGGTAATCTCATCAATTCCCACTTTGTTCCATTCCACTTTGCAGCATTGTATAATGTATCGCCAATATGAATTTCACCAACAGCATAGGCAAGTGTATCATTAATTATTGCAACGTCAAGCAAATAACTATTGCTCTCCCCAAGCGTGTCTAAAGTATATGACCAGTTATGGCTTGTCGTATCCATTGTTGTTGCCTGCGCTGTAACGCTCCAGTTATTTGCAGCTAAAGTGTATGTGTAAGTTTTCTTCGGCAACAATCCTTCATCAACAAACAGAGAGTCATTATTTGCCATCACTATTGTTGCAAAGGTCGAGTCGTTACGTGTAAGCGTTACGGTACGGTTTTGCTCACTTGCGGGTAGTGAAAGTTTAATAAATACTTCGGTGCAGGTTGCATCTTCAACAGTCAGTTGCAACGGATTAGTTGACGGTTTAATACCATCATCGGGACAACCACAAAAAAACAGTAATAACGTGCAGGCAGCAATGTATCTCATATTTAATTCCGTTCAAATAATTGCATAAATATAAATCTCTTCCACGATGGTTTCATCGTATTAATTTCTTCTCATTTGATTCTCTCAACGCATTTTGATAAGTTATTACTGCAATAGCAAAGCCTCTAACTGTGTTTGTTGTTGCGTTGTGCCGTACCGGATGTTACAGCATCCGGTACGGTTTTTTGTTTATTTTCAATTTCCTTATGGTAACAGAGCCGCACAAGTAATTGTATGGCGGGAACCTGCTTTGCTTGCGTTGTAACCGTTCAGGTTCTCGTAAAACCTGAACGGTTTTTATTTATATTCGATGTTAATTGTTTCCTCCTTTCTATATTTTATGGTTATCGTTTCCCGACCGCTACATATCCCCTTGCATTTTGCCAGCCTGCTGCAATAGCGATATTTCCTTTTATTGCTACGGATTCATAATTTCCGTTGGGTAATTTCAATTCATCATAGACTTTCCAGGTGACTCCGTTAAAATGTCCAACTATACCAAAGTCTCCAACCACAACAAGATCATTTGAAGCGATTCCTCTGATACAGTTTGTATAGATGGCTGGAATTTCAGAAAAAAGTTTCCATTTACTATTGGTATATCGAAAAACGCCACTTCCACAGCTATACAATAATCCTTTTTCACTAAACCAAATAGATTGACGTGTACGAATTTGATTTTGCCAAGGTATGCTGTCTACTTTTTGATTTGATAGTTTCAATATTTTAGTTTCACTCAATGTATATTTTTCCCCTGCGGAAATTAATACTACATTATCACCAATCCATTTATTGCTTCCTCCCCAAACATCGCTTAGAGTTACTGTTGTTCCGCTCTCAATCTTTTGCCAGTTGCTGCCGTTGAAGTGAAGGATAGCTCCGTTGTCTCCAACGATATATACATCGTTAGAATTTGACGACCATATTTTATTTATTGCAAAAGAAACCGGCAGGCATATTATTGTTGGTCCAGAGATTCCATCCCAATGCGCTATTTGACTACCGCCTGATGCAATCCAAATATCTGTTTGACTATTCGCAAAAATAGCACGAGATGGATAAGAAGTTCTACTTTGCTGACCACAAATAGTATAGAACTGAATTCTCATTAATTTCCAACTTTTTCCATTCCACCGTGCTACGTTATATGCATTTTGATCAAATTGTCCTGTTGAATCTTTGATATAAATCTCTCCAACCGCGTATGCAAGTGTATCATTAATAATTGCTACATCGTATAAATAACTATCACCAATGCCGAGCGTATCAACCTGCCAAGTCCAGTTATGGCTTGTCGTATCCATTGTTGTTGCATGCGCTGTAACACTCCAGTTGCTTGCAACTAAAGTGTATGTGTAGGTTTTCTTTGGCAGTAGCACTTCGTCAACAAATAGAGAGTCGTTACCTACCATTACTATTGTTGCAATAGTCGAATCATTTCGTTTTAGAGTTACAGTACGGTTTTGTTCACTCGCGGGTAGTGAGAGTTTAATAAATACTTCGGTGCAGGTCGCATCCTCAACAGTCAGTTGCAAAGGGTTATTTACCGGAGGAGCTATCGGAAGTTCTTTTTTGCAATCTATCTGCAAAAAAGAGAATACTGCTATGGCTACAAAAATAATCAGAGTCGTTTTATTCATTATCATTTTATTTTTTATCTTGTTCCGAAACTCAGTTTCGTTTTTTATTCGCGAAGTTCTGTGTTTCTATCGTCCATGAACAATATATGTCTTACTATTATAATGAAGCGAAAGAAATATTTCTTTATTATCAGACCAACCTCTGCCATATAAAAACCCGCCTGGATAGTTTTGTAATTGTGGAATAATTATCTGCTTCCAATCTTTCCCGTTATAATGCCAGATATTTTGGTCGTAATAAAACCAAATATTATTCTCTGTGATAAGACATGCTCCCCCAAAATCAATGTTTAACATAAACGATTTCCATCCTGAACCATCTCTTTCCCAAATTCCCGCGTTGGAAGTAAATAAACGATTTCCAACACTCATTATACTTCGTCCTAAACCATTTCCATCAGAATAGGCACCTGCTACAAATTTTGATTCTATCCTTTTCCACGTACTCATAAGATCTCTTCTAAAAAAATTGCTTACCGATCCACGCAATGTATCTTCACGCAAACTATCTTTGTATGCATTGACAAATACTTCACCATTTTCTAAGGGTGCAATCTGAAATTGACCAAGACGATCATTGGTAAAATGCGGTTCTTCAATCATAAATCCATTTTCATATCGTGCCACAGAACCTGCAGCACCAGCAACCCATAATTTGGTTTTTCCTTGAGTCAAAATCTCTCCAAGCCCGCCGTTAGCACGCCTGCCGGTTATCCACGGCACTTCACTCCAATTAAAGCCATTCCACTTCAGCACCATTGCAGAGTCAGAATATGGCGGGTCAATGTAAGCTCTATCGGAGGCAAAAAAGACATTCGCAGAGTCAAAACCAGTGACGGCAAACGAGTAAATAATGTATCCTTTATCGCCGTCAAATCCATTTCTCGGGCGGTCTATACGCGGCGTCCATCGCGCTCCGTTATAATGCCATAATCGTCCTGCCCCTACATCGCTTTGTCCTACCGCCCAGACATCGTGCGGAGATGAACCCCAAATACATTGTATAGACACCTGGTCGGGAGGTGCTTCGGGAACATTGTACACCATTGTATCAATGCTCCACACATAATCTCGTTTGGGGGTTTCTTCACCTCCACCACCACCTCCGTTATTATCATCGTCGTTTGGCGGTGAGGGACAGCCGAGAAAAATAAGTGAGAGAAAAAAGAAAATAATGTATTTCATGAAAGATCTTTCTGATATCATATTTCCAAGCTCCATGCTCCAAAGGAGTCCTTTGGACCTGAACGACACAGTCGAGCAGGTGCTTGGAACAGTTAGTATTCAAAACTTCGTTTCGTTTTTTTATTATTACTTATGGTGTCCCTTGCGCGACAAGGTACACCTGTGAACTAACCTCTGTTGGGAGGAATACTTTACCCGAAGATGTTTTGACGAATCGAGGCTGCCAGCCGAATTGTAAATCGTCATTCGGTAGCCCCGGCACAATCATTTTTTGGAAATTAATTCCATTCCAATGATAGAAGTTATATCGAGTACCAATAACCCAATAATCATTCGGAGAGAACAGATTAATATTAATTCCTGTGCGGCTGTTTATTTTTAACGGTAATCCTAGATCCTGTAAATTCGTCTTTTTAAAAGCCATTGTTTGTCCCACACTTTCAAATAGATAGGAGTCATTGCCTATTACATAAAACTTTAACGAATCCGTAATAGTGCATCTTGAAACGCCTATACCACTCGGAGAATCTATTCTTGATATTGCTAAGACTGTATTTGTTGTATCTTTTGTGTCGTAAAATTTTGTCCAAGAATTTTTATAAAATTTCCAACACTGTCTATAATTTTCACCACTTGCAAGATTCTCATAACCAGAAATGTAAATTTCATCTTTTGATACTCCGGTCAATCGATATAAATTAAACTCCGTAGGGGCTTTTTGATACTCCCACTCAGATGTATAACCATCTTTTGTATAAACCATTCCATTATCACCAACGGCAATAAAATATCCCTTGCTGTCGGTCCACACACTGCGTAACTCACCTTCGGTCGAGAGTTGATAACTCCTCCATTGTTTCGTATTGTTATTAAACTCTGCAATACCAGCATATTCATGTCCAGGTACCGCATGAAACCCAACTGCAATTAGTAAATGATCGTCGCCAGTCAAATCGTTACGGGGAATAACTGTAATATCAGAGCCAAGTGTTCCATGAATGTTATCCTCCCAAACTTTTCCGTTCCAATGCCTTCCCATTCGTGAATTGTACGGCGGTTTGCCATCAATAATTGTTCCGATTACATAGGTGTCGGTATCCGAAAACGCCCACACTCCTGCAATAGTAGAAGGAAACCACGCAACTGTATCAAGCCGCCAGATAAAATTACGGTTGCCTGCTGGGTATTCGCAATTCGTTGGTACTGGAGGTATAATAATTTGTGGCGGTACCTCTTTTTTACAATCTATCTGCAAAAAAGAGAACACCGCTATGGTTATAAAAAGAATCAGAGTCGATTTATTCATTATCATTCGTTGGGAGTTTTTACTACGAGCATTTATTCAAATTTATCTTCTCTTACAATAACCCAAAGAATGATTCGGTAAGCAATATTGCAATTTGAGTTTTTTTCTTGCCTGGATTCTTTTTAAGGTATTTTAAAAAATAGTGCTTGACTTCAATTCTATTATTTGCTAAACTATGTTCAGTAAATAATCAGTGTTATAATTATGGGTTCGACAGAACGAAAAGAACGGGAAAAACATGAAACGCGCGAGATGATCCTCGCCGCGGCAAAAAAACTCTTTCTCAACGAAGGGTTTGAGCATATTACCATCCGCCGCATAGCGGAAGAGATCGAATACAGTCCGGCTGCGGTCTATCTGTATTTTAAGGATAAGGATGCAATTCTCTGCGCGCTTCAGGAGATTGGATTCAATGAGTTCCATCGCCGACAGCAAATTCTGAGCGGCATAAAAGATCCTGCAGAAAAACTTCGCGCTCATGGTCGCTTATATATTCAATTTGCCTTTGAAAACCGTGAATTATACGATCTAATGTTCATCATCCGCGCGCCGATGAATTCGCTTCCGGAGAATGGCGAATGGGTCACCGGTATCCGCACATTGGATATTTTGAAAGATAATGTCCGGGAATGTATGGAAGCAGGGCTGATCAAAAAGGGAAGCGTTGATGCCGTGTCATTTGGAATCTGGTCGCTGGTGCATGGAATGGTTTCGCTGATCATTCGTGAGAGAGTCCCGATGCTTCAAAAGGAACATCAAATTCCATTCATCGAAAAGTCTTTGGATTATATGATGTCAGAAGTTTTGAAAAAGTAATATAGTAAAAATTTTTTACCTGTTGACTAAACGTTGTTCATTATTAATACAATGTTAATTTTTATAATGGATAGGTTCTGAGGCTTGGGCCTTCATTCCGGCGAAAGCCGGAAACCAGAAAAATGGATGCCAGCGTACGCTGGCATGACAAATACTCACTATTTGATGCGGAATATTTATTTCGTCTAACAACTTTAGTTTCGTCATGTTCGAAAGAAAGGAAACTCATTGAAAAATACTTTACATGTGATCTTTGGAACCGGTCCATTAGGACGTTCAGTGATGAACGAATTGCTGCGCAAAGGAGAGAGCGTGCGAATGGTAAACCGAACAGGCAAAGCAAATGTTCCTCAAGAAGTAGAAGTCGTTCAGGCAGATGTCTTGAATGGAATCAATGTAAAAGAATCCGTAGCCGGTGCATCAGTCGTATATCAATGTGTCAATCCTCCGTACAATAAATGGTCCGAGCAATTTCCGACAATGCAAAAAAATATTTTGAATGCAGCGGCATCGGTGAATGCAAAAATGGTGATCGGCGAGAATGTGTATATGTACGGCGATACGAATGGAAAGAGTATTACCGAGGATCTTCCGTTTGCTGCAGCAACACGCAAAGGAAAAGTCCGTGCGCAAATGTCGCTGGATGCTTTGCAAGCTCATCGTGATGGAAAAGTACAAGTTGCTATCGGAAGAGGTTCGGATTTTTTCGGTCCATACGTTCTCGATTCTGCAATGGGAGATCGTCAATTCGGTTTTGCTGTGCAGGTCAAGAAAGCCTCGCTGACCGGAAATATCGATGTTCCTCACACATTTACCTTTATCAATGATTTTGGGAAAGCACTTGTCACATTAGCAGAGAGTGAAAAGAGTTTTGGAGAAGCATGGCATGTTCCGAATGCAGAAGCATTGACACAAAAAGAATTTATCCATGCAGTGTTCAAAGAATTAGGAAAAGAACCACTCTATAGCTCGTTGGGAAAAATGATGATGCGGATCGGCGGATTATTTATTATGGAAGCGAAAGAATCAGTGGAAATGATGTATGAGTACGAAAAACCATTCGTCGTCGATTCAAAAAAATTTGAAACAGCATTCGGGTGGAAAGCAACACCGGTAGAGGAATCAATACGGGCAACAGTTGAATGGTATAAAAATCACTATCAAATTTTACTATGAGAGACACCTGAATCGTCATTGCGAGGAGCGCCCGCCTGACCAACGCAGTCAGGCGGGAAGCGACGAAGCAATCTTCTTAAAACAGGCAAAAAACCGAGATTGCTTCGACAAAAAAACGTCTCGCAATGACACTGCTCGAGAGTTTTTCAGATGTCTCCAAGAATTATGATGGATTTTTGTTTCTTTGTGTAACAAGAGTAATATACTGTCAGGGCATTGAACCGAGAGGTTGACCTCGTGAGCCGAGATATTCAACCGTGCCGTCATAGAACACTCTAAAGGTCCACCAATGGCGTGCAATGCATCCGGCGGGGCAGTCACCAAAACCGAAACTATAATCCATATCAACAAAAGTATCGGTCACGCGCGTGGTGATTCTGCTTCCGTCACCGGCGTACCCGTTTGGTTCAACATAGACGAATTCGCCGGTCTTTAAAAATCGGTTTGCCATGGCATAAGCATTCATTGGTTCTTTAAAACTCAATACTGTAATAACACTGCTGGTGAAATGTTCCATCACATCGATTTTTGTTACTGAATATTTATTCATCAGCTGATCGAGCTCGGGGCTGCCTGTTGCGGAATTACCGGCTCGCCAGTTTTCAAGAAATTGTTTTGCCGGATTTACTGCTGCGATAATATCGTAAGCATCAAACGGAGGACGATGATTGACCCGATACATCGTGATGATGGAATCACGTGCCGGATGGTTGAAGTTATAGACATGAAGGAGTGCATTCAGGTAAAATTTCTTTAGTGGCTCAGAGATCTCTATTTGTGAATTTTTTGTCTGTCCGTTATTCACTAAAGTATCCAATGCTAATGCAACAGCAAACTGCTCATAGAGTGTAACAATGGAATCAGGAATAGAGCTTTTATCGGCAAGGATCATTTTCTCTGTTGGAGAAAGTAACGATGTTTCAGTCGTATCGCAGGAAATAAGGGTCACAGAAATCAGAATCATCAAAGCGGCGGAAAATTTCATTGCAGTTTCCTTTCAAATATCAGTTTAAAAATGTGAAAGATAATGTTATTTAGCAATACTCAATTAGGAAGCCAACAATAAGTAGAAGCCATCTCAAAAATATCACGCATAGTCATCCTGAGCAAATGAGCGAAGCGAATGCGTCGAAGGATGCTTCGACGCGTCCCAATATAAGGCAATCGGGATTTGCTCAGCATGACTATAATGTTGGAATAGTACTCTAAAACCATTTTTGAGATGGTTTCTAGTTGTATGAATAATTTGATGATACAAATTCAGTAGATTTCATTAAAGAAATTAAACCAGACAAAACGGGCTTTTGATATTGGGTTGAGAAGAATGTTGTTCTAATAATTGAAGTCAACTGAGATTTCTCTCCCGTTAAAGCGGGATTGAAATGACAATACTGTGGTATTGTTGAGATGACTTCAAATGAAATTTATCGGAAACTTCAGAGTCAGTTTTACCGTAAGTGTATTTGCATTTATTTTTTTAACAAAACGTAAATAGAAAATTATGAAAATTGTCGTTACCGCTGTTATACTGTTTTCGTCGCTTCTTTTCTCACAAGAAAAACCAATTGGCTCGATCACCGGTCAATTGATCGACGGAACAACAAATCAACCGCTGGTTGGAGCAAATATTGTTGTGATTGAACAGCCAACGATCGGAGCAATCACAGACAGCGATGGCAATTTTACTATAAAAAAAATAATGGTGGGAGAATACAGTATCCGGGCAACGTTGATCGGATATAAGAATACAATCCTGACAAACATTGTTGTTTCGACGGGACGCAGTTCAAAAGTTAAAATGAGAATGAACGAAGAAGCAATTGAAGTCGGCGGAGTTGAAGTGAAAGCGGATTACTTCAGCAGTGAAGGAAGTATCAGTTCTATATCAACAATTGGGTTGAATGCCGCTGAAGTAAAGCGCTCTCCCGGTTCTGCGCTGGACATGCAGCGTATCGTACAGAATCTGCCAAGTGTGGCGAACAGCAACGACCAATCCAACGAGTTGATCGTCCGCGGCGGTTCTCCCGATGAGAATCTTACCATCATGGATCATATTGAAATTCCGACGACGAATCATTTTCCTAATCAATTCAATTCCGGAGGTCCGATCAATATGGTGAATGTCGATCTGATCGAAGACATTCGTTTTTCGACAGGAGGATTTCCGGCAAATTTTGGAGATAAACTTTCCTCGGTGATGGATATTTCTTTGCGAGAAGGGGATAAACAACGAACCATTGCGGGTGAAGTCGGAGCCCATTTTGCAGGAACGGGTGCGGTGCTAGAGGGAGGATTTGCAGACCAAAAGGGAACGTGGATCCTTTCAGCGCGGCAAAGTTTTTTAGAAACTCTTGATAAGATCGTCGGAATATCTTCACTCGGTATCACTGCAATTCCAAAATATTATGATCTGCAGGGTAAACTCACCTATGAGTTGTCATCAACACAAAAATTGATCGTCAGCGGGATTTATGGAAATGATAAAATATTGATCAACGGAAAGCCGGATGAAGAGAATGATCAAAAAAAATTCGTCAAGGATTCCACCGGAGTAGAAGATGTTGATTTCAAATCGAGCCAGTTTGCCGTTGGAGCAACGCTGCGCTCTTTGTACGGAGCAGATGGGTATTCGCTCTTTTCACTCTTCATGATTGGAAACAAATATGATATTTATGAAAGGCAAAATTTTACATATCGAGAATATGATGGCCGTGGAAATGTAACAACCTTCAAGACTCTATTATCAAATTCTTCCTATATAAACAATGCGACAGAACGTATGATTGGCGCAAAATATGATCTGTTGTTCCATCTCTTTCACGATCATGAACTATCGGTCGGCGGACAAGTTCTTACGACGGAAAAATTTGTGAACAATGTCTATTTCAACTCCGACACACTGCGGTTCGATCTGAACCGAGACGGGGATTTCAATGATCCATTTCCGACCGACATAGCGCAGTCTACATTCACCAATGGCAGAATCAGTAATGCGATCGGGTTTGGTGAAGAATTTAAACTCGGCGGGTATGTCAGCGATAAATTTTTGCTGAGTGAACAACTTTCGGCAACAATGGGAATACGATACGATTATTTTACCTACTCACAGAAAGGGAACTGGAGTCCGAGGATCAGTTTATCATACGAGTTGTTCCCGCTGACAACGAAGTTGAACGTTGCATACGGTGAATATTATCAAACGCTTGCATTGCCGCAATATGGTGATAATCTGGGTGGAACAACGAATCGCACTTTGGATAATTCTCATGCGAGACATTTTGTTGTGGGATTTGAACATATTCTGGATGAAGGATTGAAAGCAACGCTGGAAGCATATTATAAATCGTACGATCATATAGCAGTCAATGAACAATTCATCAAATCTTCCGATAAGTCTTTCCGTTCCGATAAACGATTGAGTGTGGGGGAGAGAACGTCTCGAGGAATTGAACTGTTCATTCAACAGAAACAGGTAGAAGGGTTTTACGGAACATTCTCTCTTTCCTATTCCCGTTCTATAACAATAGATCCGCGTGAAAATATTTCCGGATTGCTCCCGATCAATGTAGGTGAATACTCGTCGGATTACGATTTTCCGTTTCTGCTGACGCTGGTTGCGGGAAAAACAGTGAGCAATGTTCGTACAACATTGGATGAGTTGCCATTCTATATTAAATATCCAAGCTATATTCTTCCATTTTCTGATGATATGGAGTTCAGTTTTCGCTTCCGATATTCCAGCGGACGACCATATACACCAAGAGTATTTACACCGTATATTCAGCGCAGAGAAGGAACCATCACCTGGTCAAAAGGAGTGTGGGAAAATGGTGCAGAGATCAATTCAGCACGTTATCCCGATTATCATCGGCTTGATCTGCAATGGATCTCACGATGGCATAATGAAGGCTATAATATTGTCATGATCGTTGCGCTGCAAAATGTATACAACCGTGCAAATGTTGCGGGCTATCAATACGTGACCGACGGAACGAGAAATACGATCTATCAATTCTCATTCTTTCCGGTAGTCGGAGCGAGCGTAGAGTTCTAAAATAATAGTATACTATTACTAAAAATTTCTTACACCGCAGAGGACACAGAGAACGAAAAGTTTTTTTTAGCGTTTAGAACAAAACTTCTCTGCGAACTCTGCGGTAAAAAGGCACTATGTGCTGATAATAATGGCCTAGTGTCCCCCTTACTTCTTAATAATTTCTTCCTTCAAGATGAATTTTGTAAAGGAGAAAACAATGTACGCAACGATGATAAAATCGATTGCTGCGCCAAGCCAATGACCGATCGCCAATTTTACAGGACCAAAAACCAATTCCCAGGTTTGCCACGATCCCTGCGGAAGCAACGCACCGACGATCGGCATGATAAGATCGGCAACTGTTGCGGAAACGAATGTATTTACCTTCCCGCCGATCACCACCGCAATCGCAAGTCCGATGACACCATATTTTTGTAAGAATGCTTTGAATTCAGTGAGCATTTGTTTTTCCTTTCCAATTATAACAATGTGTATGTAAGACCCAATGCAAGCGATTGTTTTACCTGTGTGCGTGCAGTAATATTGGCATCGTTGATGAGCTGGACATTAAAATTGACCGAAATGTATTGACTTACTTTTGCAACGACCGTGTTGTTACTGCGAACAATCACTACGTCGATCTTGTTGAATGGTGCGAACATTTCTAACTTCGTTGTGAAAAGGACATTCTCTTCAAATTGCCATTCTGCATCGGTCACCGATTCTAATCCACCCTCAACTTTGGATGTTTCGATTGTCGGAGTTGTTTTTGTATCGTCGGCATAACCCTGTGCTGCCGAAAAAACTTCACGCACTGCAGCACCAAGACGGGTCTTTACCTGCGCAATAGGCTGGTAACCGACACCAACCGCTTGCGTCAGATACATCGGATCGAATCCGGCCGATGTTTTAACTTTGGTTCCGGCAACATCATCATATTTAAAACCATCGGCAAACTGTGATTTGAATGTTGCCGACGCATACGGATTAACATATGTTCCAAGTTTGTAGGTGAGTACGCTTTCAAATTCAAGTTTATCATCGGTTTTGCGCAAACCTTTGGATCCAAGTCTTGTTTGACCATACGCGATCTTATAGGTGTTGCTCCAATTGGTTGTCGCAACATCACGGACTGATTTGCCGTCGATCGTGATGGTGTACGCAAGAGCATTTTCGCCTCCTTGCGCCCAATCGGTGTAGGACATTTGTGTCAGCAGCAATCCTGAAACAAGTGAATGCTTCCATTCTGAAACTGCAGCTGAATCTGATTGTGCGATTCCTAAAGAACATAGAACCAATAAAAGTAACAGTAGATTTTTCATAACGCTCCGTCGAAGTGAAATAAATTTAATGGATGAATTTAATAAACAGGAAGAATATACTTTTTCATTACTATAAAAACATTAAAAAAACATATCATCGGTGCTTTAAAAATAAAAAACCCTCGTTCAAACGAGGGTTCGTGTAACAGTAATAACGTTGTTACGCTTTCGATACGTTCGCTGCCTGAAGTCCTTTGGGTCCTTTTTCAACTTCAAATTGGACCTTATCGCCTTGATTCAGCGTTTTGTAACCGTCGCCAACAACAGATTTGTAGTGCACGAATACATCTTCGCCGTTCTCACGGGAGATGAAACCGTACCCTTTTGCGTTGTTGAACCATTTCACGGTACCTGTTTCCATAGGGTGCTCCTATTAGTTATTACGAAAAACCCCACCGAGACGCTAGTGAGGAACACCGGCATTGGTGCCACTTTATTGCATTCCGTTTGGTGAACCATCGGAATTTTGTGTTTGCCGATCCTCTGTAGTTCAGTGAATTTTTCTGATCAACAGGAGCGCATAACAACCCTGCAGTGTGCCAAAAAAAAGGAACGGCAGGGGCATTTCAAGTGCATCAACGGTGTTACTGTTAATTGCAAAGCAAAAATAGAGTGTTTAGAATTTAGACGCAAGTAAAATTTTTGTTGTGTGACGGCGGAAGTTTTGCCGCCGCCGCCGCAACACATCTACCGCGTTATACGGCATCATCACCTGTTTCTTCGGTGCGGACGCGTATCACCTCATCAATGCTGGAGACAAAGATCTTTCCATCGCCGACTTCTCCGGTTTTTGCATGTTTCAAGATGATATCAACCGCTTTGTCTAAATTGCTGTCTGCACAGATGATATCGATCTTTGTTTTTGGTAAGAAGTTGATGGTATACTCGGAGCCGCGGTAGATTTCGCTGTGTCCCATTTGTCGTCCGTAGCCCTTCACTTCAGTAACGGTCAATCCCCGAAAACCGGCTTCCTGAAGTGCTTCGCGCACTTCATCCAGTTTGTGGGGACGAATGATTGCTTCAATTTTTTTCATAGTTCCTCTGTTAAATTCTTGTTTTAAAAATCGGATAAGTAATGCGTAAGTAAAGTACCATTTGATACGATGAAGAGCAATAATCCTTTTTTATTCGTTCGTACCATAAAATATTATGCGGTATGATAACCTTCTTCACCATGATCCGAAAGATCTAGACCGACCATTTCATCCTTTGCACTTGAACGTAAACCAATCGTGAACTTTACTACGTAAGCGATAACCGTTGTGGCAACGATCGAAAGAATCAATGTGATTGCGATTGCTTTTAGCTGCTCACCCACAAGTCCGCCATTCATGATTAATTCAGCTAATCCGTTATCCTTTGCATAAACATTAACGTCGGAAAGGTTTGCGTTGGCACTTGCTGTTGCAAGAAATCCCGTCATCAATGCGCCGAGCGTACCGCCAACCGCATGAACTCCGAATGTATCCAGCGCATCATCATATCCAAACCATGCTTTCAATTTTAGAACAGCAAAGAATGGAATGATTCCCGCCAAAATACCGATGATGATCGCTCCATTGTAATCAACGAAGCCGCACGCAGGCGTAATGACGACCAATCCAGCAACAACTCCGGAACAAAAACCAAGTACGGATGGTTTTCCGCGGAAGACCCATTCAGCCATTGCCCAAACAAATGATGCCACTGCTGCGGCGAGTGTCGTTGTCGTAAATGCATTGGCAGCAATACCATCGGCAGCAAGTGCTGATCCTGCGTTAAAACCGTACCATCCAACCCACAGCATTCCTGTTCCGACCATACAAAGAACCATACTATGCGGAGGCATTGGCTCTTTTCCAAAACCAATTCTCTTACCAAGAATGATCGTAAGGATTAATGCTGACCATCCGGAGGACATATGAACTACCGTACCTCCGGCGAAATCTATCGCTCGGATTGATGCTGCTCCGTTCCAGACTCCGTTCATCAATCCGTCAACACCCCAGATCATATGAGCGAGTGGAAAATAAACGATGAACATCCAAAGTGTAACAAATAAGAGTATCGCTGAAAATTTCATACGTTCTGCAATAGCTCCAATAATCAATGCCGGAGTAATGATTGCAAACATCATCTGATACATAGCAAAGACATTCTCTGAAATCCAATACGCGTAATTTGTATCGGGAGCCGAAGTGACCCCCTGTAGGAATAAATGTTTGAGAGATCCAAAATATGGATTTCCCCCTTCGCCAAAGACCAATGTATATCCAACTGACCACCACAGAATTGTCACAAGCCCTGCAATACCAAGACATTGTGCAAGTACGGAAAGAACATTCTTTTTTCGCACTAGTCCGCCATAAAAAAGTGCTAGTCCTGGTAATGTCATGAATAATACTAAAGCGGCACTGGTCATCATCCAACCATTATGTCCCGGACCGGCAACACCGACGGCAGGAATCGCAGTGCCATCGGGAGATGGATTTCCATTTCCAAGATAGGCTTCAAGTCCGGCTACACGCTGTTCAAGGGTTGGTCCCTTTTGAACAGCAATAGAATCTTGTGCAAACAGGTTATTAACGCACAACGCCATTATTCCTGAAAAGAGAGGAATATAGATCTTTCGTAAAAAAAACAACCGATTACGTGCAATTACCAATTTCATAACTGACTCCTTATATGATAAAAAATTCGAACACCGCAATTAAATTTCTTTATAAACTGATTCCAAAAATCAAATATGCATTTTCTGCATACGGATTCATGATGTATTGTGCATTGAATGGAATCGAAAATGTTTC
>CAYPEM010000077.1:0-16869 GCA_964409765.1 uncultured Chitinophagaceae bacterium | reverse complement strand
AGCTTCCGCATGCAATCGTACCTCATGGAAATTGGTTCGGCGGAACGGTGGATGAAGCGAATTCATTTGCACTTGTTGGCTGTGTTGTGGCACCAGGTTTCGATTTTGATGATTTTGAATTAGCAAAAAATGAACGGCTGACAAACTTGTTCCCTCAGCATATATCACTAATTGAAAAGTTGACTCGCTCTTAAAAAATACCGATCTCCTCTACTCTTGCCAAATCGAAGCAAAGTCTCTATCTTGCCTTCAAAACGGATCTCATTTTTTCTTAGATATTCTCAGACTCAGCGTATCTCCTTGGACAGTCAAACCTTACATACCGAGTATCTTCAAGAAGGAACTGCAGGTTATGCTATCGTCCGAAAATTCTATGGCCGTTACTCCGACGTTCTCACAGTAACCAGTCTTATCGATATTAATGATATCATCCATGAAGTTTTTCTCTCGCTTTCTAAAACCAACTTTGAGAGTGTTCGAGATCCCGAACATTATATCATGAGGGCGATCAAACTGCAATGTTGGTCATTGTTGGACAAAGCGATCAAACAAAAGAATCTGACGGTAAAGAATGAATCAGAGCAAGAAATTGATGGGAAAACGGAACATCTCAATCGGCCATTTTCTGCAACACAAAACACACAGCTGCAGGAAATTGAAGGAATAGAGTTGTTAGTCCAGATCAATCTTTTCAAAAACCAGTTGAAAGAGAGTGATGTCCGTTTGCTGAATTATCTTATTGACGAAACAGAACGTTCGGATATCGCCAAATTTTTAGGAGTGAATTTGAATACTCTGGATACGAATATCAGACGCTTACGAATGAAATTAGCAGAATATCTTAACAACCTTGGATATGTCCATAAAGGAATGAGCCGCTTCAGTTAGCATTTTCGAAAAAATAAATATTGTCCGAAAGTTTTACCCGTATTTATGAACTATATATACACCAGCAGTCTCAATGAGCGACAATAGTCTATGACACACGATGAATCAAATATTTTGACCGATCATTCGAAATTTCTTGATGATTCAAAAGAGCATTTAACCTATGCATCTCTTTCAGTCTATCGGAATTTATCCGATGTGTTGAGTCGAAAAGAAAAAATCTTCTTCTCAAATCACCTTGCAGTATGTCCGGATTGTTCAATGCGGTTGCAGGAAGTAGAAGATGTTGAACTACGAGAAATCAAAAAAAATTACGGGAGAATATTTGGTTTCAGTCCGAATATTTTCCGTTATGCAATTGCAGCATTATTGATTGTATCCGTAGGGATTGCCGTGTTGATTAAAACACAAAACGTTCAACAGGAGAACACTGTTCCACAAAAGATCGTCGAAGAAAAGCAGATTGCAGAAACAATCATCGATCCGGAGAAATTTGTACCCAATCAGGTTCTTGAAAATTTTGTAGAGAGAACTGTACGGTCGGGACAAAATATCTCAATCCTTACTCCCGCTGTCGGAGATACTCTTTCCTTTCCTTATACAATTAGATGGCAAGGACCGAAAGAGAACTATACAGTGACGATCGTTAACAATAATAATGTTGAGATATGGAAAAGAGCTATCTCATCATCTGAAATTGTAGTTAACAACAAACTTGACGCAGGTCTTTATTATTTGAAATTAGAAGTGAACGAGAAACTTGCCCTCGTTGGAAAATTTGTTGTCATCCATTGAATCGTATCACATCCCCGTCAGCACAAACGGACTCCACTCCACCGGATGCGAATATTTTTTCTGTTTGATCATCGTTCGTTTTGCGTGACGAAGTGCCGTTGAATATGATTGACCGTTGAGAACATTTTGATAGAATTTTACCATCAGATCTGCGGTCGATTGATCGGCAACCTGCCAGAGTGAGACAAGAAGATTTTGAGCACCGGCGTATTTAAATCCACGAGTGAACCCCAGTATCCCCTCTCCTTGTATAATTGTACCAAGACCGGTTTCACATGCGCTGAGAACAACGAGATCGGCGTTGAGATGCAGATTGTAGATCTCTCCGGAATATAGAATTCCATCCTCCAAAGAATCATATTTCGGTTCGGTGAAAATAATTCCTGAGAGATTCGGTTTATCTTCGTTGATCATTCCGTGAGTTGCTATATGAACAAACCGGTAATTCCCCATCTCAGCGGATTTGATGCTGGATTCTTTTGCTTCATTGTGAAGAAACATCGCTGCGGTTTGATGATGAACTTTGAATAGGTTGAAGATATTTTTAATCTCACCTTCGGATTCCTTCAACTCTGTAAACCGTTCACCGTCAATTGTTCTGGAACGTTTAACCCGTTCAGCAGAGGCAGAATATATCCCCTTTGAGTGAGATGGTTGATCTAAAAAAACTGGTGCTATTCCAACAAACCCTCGAGCCGCCTCTTTTTCCCTTTTCAGGGCAGGATGAACGAAATTCAATTTATTATGTTCAGTGATAAACTTTGCCGAAGGTTGATAACTGATCTCATACCGATTAAGCAAATATGACAATGTGGAAAAATCAACCGAACGCTTTGGAGAAGATCGTTTGGTCAATAGTGCTTCAAAGGGAATATAGTTCAGAATTCCATCAGGAATAATATACAGTTTTGTAATTCCTTTCAGATTTGATTGAACGGGAGCAATGAGCTGTTTATAAAGACGATTTGCAGCATCAACATATTCTTCTGATTCAACATTTTGGATGGAGCGGCGAAATTGTTTAATGATAGTATTGAGTGATCCAATGGATTGTGACCGAATGACACAGCGATTTTTTGTTACTGCAAATATTATTACCGTACTATCACCCACAACATATTCAAGCAATGCTGTTTTATCATTCGGCAGTTGTTTTTGAATATCGTTAAGCGAAACAATCCCCTGCTGATGCTGAAGGGAATAATATTCCGGATAATTTTTTTCAAAACGTTCAATGAGTTGCTCATAATGACGATTATAATCGAATAAGAGATTTTCCCATTGCAATATCTTAGTCGTATTCGCTTTCTCACGTTTATCTTTTTCTTTTTGGATCTGAGTAGTGTAATACGTTCGAGAGATCCTCAATGATGATTCCTGTTCGAGAAGGCTGTCAGGAATACCGGAGTACTGTTTTGCTTGTTGTTCGGAAATTGCATCACGTAAAATATTTGCTTTGCTTCGTTCGGCAATTGAAAATGCCGCGGCCGTATAGCGATTTTCTCGGGTCAACTCAAAAAGTTTCAACGCTACTGCAATGGATTGTTCATAGATATCAAATGATAGCTGGCTGAGCAGGATCTTTGAATTCTCACTCCCAAATCCACGACGAATATTGTCCACAACCGGAAATGCAAGTTCATACGTTTTCAATGAGGTTTTAAGGTCGCTGACATTTTTAGCGTTTGTTCCACGGATAAAAAGAGTTTTTGCTTTCCCGGTAAGTGCAATAACAAGATCGATGTCATTAGAATTTATTATTGAATTCCGATTCGCAACTTCCGATGCATCATCGATACTGTCGCACAACGTAAGAATTGCATTTTGATAAAAGGTAAGTGCCGAATCTGGCTTGCCCCAAACGGTATAGACACTGCCGAGAGCATTATATGCTTGAGCAACTTTCACATTCTTCTTTCCTAAGGTTTCGAGGCGAGTCACTAACGACCGATCAAGCCATTCTTTTGCTTTATCAAACTCTCTTAGATTGCCATACGCTTCACCGATATTGAAATAACTTTGCGATACATTGGAATGTTTTTCTCCAAGTTTCTCTTTCCATATCGACATCGCATCCAGATACGATGCAAGTGCACGTTTGTATTCTTTCATGTCGGAATATGTGCGGCCGATGTTATTCACAACTCCGGCAACATTCGGGTGTTTTTCCCCAAGCTTTTTTACAAAAATCGATTTGGATTGAAGGCCAAATTGGATCGCTTTTCCATATTCCTTTTTTCCGCGGTATGCCATTGCGATATTATTATACCGGATACCGAATGAAGGATGATCGTTTTGCAGAGTTTCATTCATGATGGAAAGCGATTTGAAATAATATTCCAATGCGCGGTCATGGTCACCAGACCTGAAATAAATAGAGGCTGTGTTATTATACAGATTCGCGATATCCGGATGCTTCTCACCAAGAACCTTCTTTCGGATATCCAATGATCGCAAAAAATAATCGAGCGCTTTTTGATAATCTCCTCTTGTCTCATAGATCCCTGCAATCCCATTATATGTACCGCTTACCTTTAGCCGTTGTTCCCCTTCGGGAAGCGGAAAAAGTTGCAATGCACGAATATTGTATGACAAAGCGCTGTCATTCTCTCCAAGATTGAAATATGTTCCGGCAAAAAGAGTGTAAATATCCCATTCAAGATTTCTATCGGCAGAAACATTTTGTTGTTCAATGATTAATGCGCGTGACGCTAAAACAAGGGCTGTATCATATTTGGCTTGTTCACGGTAAATGGAACCAAGCATTACAAGTCGTTGTGCTTCAATAACTGGTTTTTGGGATAATAAACGATGTTCCATTTCCGAATCTATACGCAAAGCATCAATTGCTTTTTCATAACTACTTTTTGCCTTTAAACAATCGGCTTTTATGATAAGACATCGCATTTGTTCACCATCGTTACCGACTGTTGCAAAAATGGAACGGGAACTATCCAACAAAATCATTGCACTGTCGTATTTAGCAGTTTTTTGAAGATCTACTGCTCGATAATACAATGATTGAGCAACCATGGTATCTGCTGGGATTTGCTGACTGAACACCTTCGGAGGGATCAATAGGAATAAAAGAAAGAAAACGGTGATTTGAGACTTCATTATATTCTTCCCGGCTGATAGTATTCTTCAAAAAACTCACTTAATCATAAGAAATTAAGCAATTTCCTATACCATTGGCAAGTTTTTGAAATTTGAGGGTGATGAGACCGTGATTTGGCTAACATTCATTGAAATCAGACAAATTTGCCTGAAAGTTTTTTTTCATATAATGAACCATGGATATATAGTATTCAATATCATTCAACTCCAAACTTCATTGAGGTGGGTATGCGTATTCATTTTACTATTCTCATAGTACTATTAAGCTCAATTCTTACAGCTCAACCTCAAACAAAATCACCTCAAAAATTTAGTGTGGATTTCATTGATGGTCTCGCACTTATCACACGATCATCGGAAGGTCAATATCGTTCGTTCGATGAACTGCCAAAGAATGTGAGAGAGGAGTTCTTACAGTCACCATCGAAAACAGGCAATTCAAAACTACTCACTCCAACAGTAACGTTTGTAGTTTCCAATGCAAGTGATGCTGAAGATATTGACCTCAACGATGGGACATATTCCCCGGCAACTTTACGATCGGCAATCCAAAATGCAAATATACTTGGTGGCTCGCATGCAATCTCATTCGCTTCCGGGATCACAATCATTCAACCTGCTACCGCACTTCCCTCGGTGAATGTTGCTTTGATCATTGATGGAACAGTGAGCGCCGGTAAAGTTATTTTAGACGGCTCCCTCAGCACAGGAACATACGGACTGACTCTTGGCAAAACTTCAACAGTAACTAATATGATCTTTAAATCATGGAAGAATGTAGGACTTGGTCTTGCCAGTGGTGCTGTCAATTCAACCGTTCAGCGAAATGAATTTACACTTAACAAGATTGGTTTAAATGTCAATGCTGCCGGTACTCTTATCGGCGGCGATTTACCCGATGTAAGAAATTTTGCTCATGGTAACACACAGGATGGAATTGATCTTGTCTTTGCCAATGATAATTCCATCATCGACAATTTTTGCGGAACGAAAGATGGATCTACCGCATCGCCAAATACCTATTCGGGAATTTATGTCCTCGGTGAACGGAATAAAGTACTAAAGAACCTTATCTCCGGAAATAATGACAGCGGATTAGAGATCGGTGAATATTCGAAAAACACTCTGGTCAAGGGAAATTATATCGGCTTAGATAATTTGGGAATAGGTAGACTGCCCAATATGTATGATGGAATCTCCACGTTTGCCGATAATGATTCTATTATCGAGAATTTTATCAGTGGTAATGGATACGGCATTACCGTGTTGGGTCAGTCTTCGCAAACGTACATCGGAAATAATATGATCGGCTCAAATGTAACATATGATAGTTTGTTCGGGAATAGGTTCGGCGGAATGCAGATCCTTGGAACACAAGTTGTGATCGATAATAATATTATCAGCTGTAATAAAGGTACAGGAATTTCCATCACCGGTTTTGGCGGTACCACCGTAAAAAGGAACTACATCGGAGTTGACCCCACAGGTATGCTGGATTGGGGAAACACCGGCTCCGGGATTTATATCGGATGCGATAAAAATATCATAGGCGGACCGTCAGATGATGATATGAATATTATTTCCGGTAATGGGGACAGCGGAATAGAAATGTACGGCGGAACCACAATCTCCTTTCCCGGCGGTTCATCGCCGAATTATGTGCAGGGAAATTTAATTCAAAAAAATTATTTGGGAACAGATATAACGGGAGAGATGAGAATATCCAACTCAACCGGCATTTCAATGCAGGGCAATGTCGACAGCAATTTTGTCTATAGCAATCTTATCTCGGGAAATCAACACCATGGGGTTTGGTTGAAACCGTCTCCCGGAAAACCAACCCGAAATATATTCAGCAGCAATTACATTGGAACCGATGACGATGGAATAAGCGCACTCTCAAATGACGACAGGGGAATTTATCTGCAGGATGGCGCAGACAATATCTTCGGAGGTCCGACAGAAGGCGACAGAAATATCATATCGGGAAATGACGGTGAAGGTGTGTTGATTTCAGGTTTCTCGACGGGAAACAAATTCATCCATAATTTTATCGGTACAGAGAAGAACGGGTATTTTTCGTGCAGCAATATTTCAGACGGGATTCTCATCGATCAATCAGCATCAAACAATGTAATCCAGTGGAATTTTATTTCCTCCAACGGCAGGAATGGGATCACAGTTGAAACAAATTCTAACCTGACACCCAACGGAAATATCATTATCGGTAATACTATCGGGATGCGTTATGATTATGCGTTTACACTTCCAAACACGAACAATGGAATTTTGATTAACAATGCACGAAACACTAGAATAGGCGGTTCGGATTTTGATTCTTCAAATATTATTTCTGGGAATCCAAATGCAGGGATCTATATCTACGGCAATATTTCCCGGGGAAATCTGATACGGGGTAATTATATCGGCACCAATAGTTCCGGAGAAAATGCTTTCCCGAATTATCGTGGAATAGTCATTTCGGGATCAAACAAGAATACGATCGGAGGAATCGAAGTTGGAGCCGGTAATTTAATCTCGGGGAATACTGTTGAAGGTGTCTATTTTTACAACGCCGACAGCAATTCTATGCTCAACAACGTCGTAGGACTGAATTTGCAGCAGACAAAGACAGTGCCCAACGGAGCTTCGGGCGTTGTCCTCGACAGCTCCAGGAATAATATTATTGGCGATGATCAGTCTGGAATAGGAAACACTATTTCTGGAAATACGTTGACCGGCATTGTTGTTAGTAATATTTCAACCGGAAATAGTATTTTCAATAACTCAATCGGGACAGATTATTCAGGAACAAAAAACTTCGGCAACGAAGTCGATGGTATTCAGATTGTCTACTCTTCCTACTTCAATCGGATAGGAAAACCGGGAGATGGAAATACCATTATGTATAACAAGTATAACGGCGTGTTCGTCGCCGATAGTAATCGAAACACAATTTCAGCAAACTCCATGCACGCGAACAAATTACTCGGCATCGATCTTTACGGTGTGGCAAACGGGGTTACTCCAAACGATGGATTGGATCCCGACATCGGAGCAAACGATTTACAAAATTACCCGACTCTTTTTTTTGCCGACGGTCCTTTCCCGTTACGCGTCATCGGAACAATGGTAAGCAAGCCAAACGAAACTTATACGATAGAAATATTTTCAACAAACAGTCCCGATTCTTCCGGCTATGGAGAAGGAAAAACGTATATCGGCTCGCAAAATGTTGGAATAGATTCTACAGGGTTTGCATTATTTAATTTTGTATTCCCAACTTCGGTTTCTTCAGGCATGTTTATCACCGCAACAGCTACGGATTTTGATGGCAACACATCAGAATTTTCGAAATGTGTTGAAGTGAAAGTATCCGATGTCGTTGCCGATATAGCCGTTTCCATTGCCGCGAATACTGATACCTTGAAAAAAACAGATACAATCGCCTATCTCATTACTCTTCACAATATTGGACCGGACTCTGCAAAGCAGGTTGTGTTACGAGATACGCTCTCCAAGCATCTTACATTCATTGCAGATTCTACTTCAAAAGGAAGTGCATTGTTTTCCGATGGAATACTTACTGTTACCGTTGGTTTAATGGAACCCAATGAAAAAGTAAAGATCGTATTGATCGCAAAAGCAGATTCAACCGGATTGATACTCAACAAAGCGTATGCAAATGCAATGACGTTTGATTACAATTTATCCAACAATCATGCGGCTGATACGGCGGTCGTTCCAATCGTTTTAACGGCAGCTGGCGCATCAAGCGAGATTCCGATGACATATTCACTGCAGCAAAATTATCCGAATCCATTCAATCCAACAACAACTATCAGATTTGATATTCCTTTTTCAGGATTCGTGACGCTTACCGTGTATGATATTTTAGGACGGAAGGTTACCACGTTGGTACATGAACAAAAAGAAGCGGGGAGATATAATGTGAAATTCGATGCATTGAGATTATCAACTGGAATGTATATCTATACGCTTCAATCAGGAGATTTTGTCTCATCCAAAAAGTTGATGGTGATAAAATAAATGAATGCATCTCTCTTCTTTACCATTGTATGATTGGTAATCGGCATTATCATTTGCAAAAGTGATTTCGGTTCGTGCTGTTTCAGGGAGACTCCCTCCCTGAAATTTCCCTGTAGTGCTTTCAAAATATTTATGAGGTACGTATGCCAGTACGGTGTTCTGCGGTATTAATACTGTTATTCTCTCTCCTTTCTGCCCAGACGAGTAAGATTCCCAGCCGTTTTTCAGTGATTGAAAGCAACGGTGTGTTTCTCGTTGTTCGTTCCGCTGCCGGGAAATATGCATCTTTCGATGAAATTCCTGCCAACATTCGAAACGAATTTATCGCTGCTACCGAATCTCAAAAGAGCAGTAAGACGAATAGTGCAAAAACAACAAGTGTGATGACCACATTCGTTGTTTCCGATGCAAGCGATGCTGCAGATTTTGATATCAACGATGGAGTATACTCTCCGCCGACATTACGCTCTGCAATTGAGAATGCAAACAAACTAGGTGGCTCGCATGCAATTTCATTTTCCGGTATTACACTCATCCAACCAATAAGTGCTTTGCCCACAGTGAACGTTGCATTGTCTATTGATGGAACTGTCGGTTTCGACAAAGTAACATTGGACGGCTCTGGCACTTCCGCATCTATCGGTTTAATGCTGACAAAAACTTCCACGGTAAAAAATATGATTTTTAAATCCTGGAAGAGTTTAGGGCTTGCAATAAATTCGGGGGGAATAAATTCCGTTATTCAGAAATGCGAATTTACACTCAACAATACCGGGCTCAATATCAATGCTGCAGGTGTTCAGGTTGGCGGAGAAAATCCTGACGATCGAAATTTTGCGTACGCAAATAAACAGGACGGCATAGCTGTTGTCTTTGCAGACAACAACATCATTCAAAATAATTTTTCCGGGACGAAGGATGGAATGACTGCCTCACCAAATACATATACTGGCGCATATATTTTAGGAGCGAAAGCAAAAATAAAGAACAATCTCTTTTCAGGAAACAGTGACGCTGGATTGGAAATCGGTGAATTTTCCAGTGGGACATTGGTGGAAGGGAACATCATAGGGCTTGATTCATTGGGAAGAGGAAGAGTGCCGAACATGGCTGAAGGAGTTCTTACGTTTGCCGACAACGATTCTATTATCAACAACGTTATCAGCGGAAATAGTTACGGTATTACAGTGCTTGGGCAGGCGTCGCAAACTCTTATAAGAGGAAATATTATCGGATCCAATAAAACGCTCGATAGTCTATTCGGTAACCGTTTCGGCGGTTTGCAAATTCTCGGACCGGGAGTTGTCATTGACAGTAATATAATCAGCTGCAATTTAGGATCAGGAATGTTAATTACCGGCAACGGCGGAGCTGTAATCAAACGAAATAAAATCGGCACAGACCCGACAGGAACACTTGACTGGGGAAATACCGGCGCCGGAGTAAATATTGTGTGCGATAAGAATACCGTCGGCGGTCCTTCTCTTTCTGACAGAAATATTATTTCTGGTAATGGTGGAAACGGGATAGAAATGTTTGGTGGAACAACACTTTCATTTCCCGGACCTTCACTCCCGAATTACGTTCAGGGAAATCTTATTCAAAACAATATTATCGGCACAGACATCAACGGCACAACAAAGATTCCAAACCGGAACGGAATGATGATGCAGGGATATATTGACAGCAATTTCGTCCGGGACAATCTTATCTCCGGCAATCAACAGCATGGAATATTGTTCCGCAGTTTCGGCGGCTCTGCAACGAGAAATATTTTTACCAATAATGCTATCGGCACAACCATAACAAGAGACGGTGCATTGGCGAATGACAGTTCGGGAATTATGAGCGATGGAATTGGTCAAAATACTTTTGGCGGGGAAACGGCTGGAGATGCAAATACGGTTGCATATAATCAATTCGGCGGAATTGTGATGCGTGCAGGCTCCGGATTTTCTATCAAGCGAAATACCATTCATAATAATAAGGGATTGGGAATTGATTTGGGAAATGACGGGCCGACGCCGAATGATTCTGTTGATGCTGATACCGGACCAAATCTCAAACAAAATTTTCCGCGCATACTATGGATTGGAAGAAACGGCAGCAACACAAAAGTGAAAGGATATTTGCAATCCCAACCATCGACTACTTTTCATCTGGAATTTTATACGAATGATGAAGTCGATACGACCGGATTCGGTGAAGGGCAAACATTCCAAAAAACGATGGATGTTACGACGAACGATTCCGGCAGAGCACCGTTTGAAATTATTATTGATGGAACATTCTCAAGGGTCGTTGCTACTGCAACTCATCCGCAAAACGGCACGTCGGAGTTTTCAAAGGCTCCGTTCATTGTCAATTCCGTAGCAGACCGCCCTGATGCAAATCCAAATGACGGGCTTGCGAGCACTTCTGGTCCGCACGTGAACGGTATTCCTGAAGTGACACTTCGCTCCGCACTTCAAGCTTCAAATCACATAATTGGTGAAGATGATATTGGGTTTGACATTCCCGGGGCTCCGCCGCATTTCATTAATCCGGGTAGCAGTCTCCCGGTTGTTCTGAATGACGTTACAATTGACGGTTCAACTCAGCCCGGTTATGATCCGACTTCTGTTCAGGCAATTCGTCTTTTAGGTGGAAGCGCGGGTGCAAATTCCGACGGATTTAATTTTGTCGGCGACAGGACTACAGTTCGTGCATTATATATCTCGCAATTCCAGGGAAATGGAATTGAAATGACCGGTGAATTGCTAACGCTTATAGATGTTACTTCAAACACCAATAAAAAATCTGGCGTGCATTCTTCAGGTGATATTACACTTGAAGGTGAATCAATGTTCAATGGCAACGGTCCTGCTGCGCTCACTTCACAACAATGCAACACACATACCACTGCGGGAATTTGGCTTTCAGGATGGCTGCGCGGAAAAGGAAAGGTGACCGCTTCTTCCAACTGCGGTCCCGGTATCCGACATACTGAATCTTCGGATTTTAGTTCCAGTGAAATTGATCTTGAAGCAAGTGTCACGGCAAACGGAAATAGTACAGCCGGTATTCTGGGGACAGAGAATATTCGATTAAAGGGGGAGAATTTCGATTTCTCAAATAACGGTTCGCCGAAAATTCCTGCGTCGGGAATATTTCTTGGCGGCGGCGACCTCTCAATAGAGGCGACTGGGGGCGGAGAATCACCTGTTATTAAAGCTAACAGCAACTCTGATGTTGGTTTGTACACAGGTTCAGGATCAGTGACGCTAAAAGGAAAAGCGCAGGTCAACAATAACGGACATGGCAGAACACCGTTGGAATGCTTCAATCATGAAATTGATGGAATAAAAAGTGAAGGGACATTTAGGGCACAATCGCTTGAAGTCATCGGCAACGGATTTGACGGAATTCGCACACACGGTTCTTGTATTATTGAAGGAAATGTCACTGTGAAAGACCATCCCGGACGAGGTATCTGGGCGACGCATAATATTTCCTTGGATGGTGACGAGCATATTGTTGACAGCAACGGCGACCAGGCAATGTGGGCTGCAAACGGATGGCTGAAGGTAAAAGGAAAACTCAAAGCACGCAATAATAAAATTAATGGTACGCACGGAGTAGATGATGCACCGAAGGAGACAGATTCGCGTGTCGGAAGCATTCAGGCATGGAGGGATATTATTCTTGAAGATGTTGAGGTTGAGAACAATGAGCCGACCGGAATTGCGGGATGGGACAACGTGTGGATTGACGGAACAGCAATCGTAAAAAATAATTCAGTCGGCGGAATTTTTGCGATGGACCAGTTGAGCATAAAAGGTTCGAACAATCTTATCATCAACAACGGCGGCGACGGGTTGGCGACAAACAACCAGGGAATTTTTGTCCATGGAAGTATTACAATTGACGGCAATGGAAAAGATGCGTCAATTATTGATGAAGATAATAGCGGGTTTGGAGCCATTGCTCAATTTATTCAAATGCAGGATATAATTGTTCAAGGCAATGCCCGGACAGGATTACATGGCCATCGAGGGGTTACTATCCGCGGCAGAGGAATAATAAACGGCAACGGAAATCATGGACTCGCTTCCAGTGTGTTTGTACAAATTTCCGGCGGAAGAGTACATAACAACGAAGGATACGGAATTGCTTCGCCCGTTGTCCGGATGAGCGGCACGCAGGTTGGTAACAACGGGCTTGGCGGAATTTCCGGGAAGAATGCCGGCGCTCCGACACTTGCACTGAAAAATAATTTCATGATGAATGCATCAACATTGCCACCATTTAAAAGTAACATTCGGGGAAGTTCGATCACAGGAAATTCGGGAGATGGCATTTCGGTTGATACTGAGTTTCCGTTTGCGATAGAAGGTTCGAATATTTCAAACAATACCGGATTTGGAATTAAGAATGAAGGAACCGGACAAGTTGATGCCGACGGAAACTGGTGGGGTAATGCTTCGGGGCCCGGTGCTTCGATAAACGGTGTTGTGCAAGCCTCTTCGTGGCAATCATCATCGGTTGGTCTGTACGTTGGTCTTACTGAAGATTCTATTTTTGTTTTACCGGGAGATATAGATTCTCTTTCAATCGTCGCTGCAAACTGGTCTAATCCAAATGATTCAGTCTCAATTGATGCTGTTGATAATGATGGTTGGCTCCAACCCGTGAATGGTAGAACCATTGCCTTGCACGATTCAACTCCTGGAGTGACAACATTGCACTACTCCATTCCCGGAAATGCTGTCGTCGGAGATACCTCAACGATCATCATTACCGGAAAATCTTTGATCTCTCCAGCAACTATCACAAAGGATACAGTCTGTTTTGTCGTCTATTCCCCTTCGTTATTCCAGGTTCTTATTTTAAAAGATACACTTCTCGCACGAGCAGGCGACACACTTCATATCATTGCAGTTGGATTTGATCAGAAAGGAAAAGAAAAACAATTTACACCACTATGGTCTGCTTCAGGGGGTTCAATTACAAATTCCGGTTTATATGTTGCGGGAAACGATACGGGATTATTTGTTGTGCTGGCAGTAGATTCCTTAAGCGGTAAAAAAGATTCAGCTGCTATACGTATTCTTGCTCCTTCAAAGCCCGGCGCACCAGCAGTGATCGCGGTGAGTGCCACAACGATTGATGCCGGAGATATCAAACCCGGTACTCAATCATTTCCGCAGGTAACAATCACGAATAGTGCTGTGACCATATTGAGTGTTGATTCAGTGAAAACACTCACAAAATATTTTACGGCCGTTCGCTCCCCTGATGTTAATTTAATTCGTCAAGGAGACACATTGACCATTATTATTACATTTTCACCAGATTCGAATGCAACGTATCACGATACATTATTCATCTATTACAACTCCCCGCTTTCTCCAAAAAAGATAGTTCTTTCGGGAAAAGGGATCACCACAGGAATTGAAACCGTGGAGAACATAATTCCAACAGAATATTCCCTTCAACAAAATTATCCGAATCCGTTCAATCCTACAACCACAATTCAATTCGGGCTCCCGGTGTCTGGTTTCACTTCACTGAAAGTGTATGATATTCTCGGGCGTGAGATTGCAACGATTGTCGATGAAGTTAAAGAGACAGGATTTTATTCAATTCAGTTTGATGGATCAAAACTTTCGACAGGAGTTTACATTTACACATTGCATGCAGGAAATTTTGTTTCAACGAAGAAACTTTTACTTCTCAAATAAAAAACAATACGGATAATGATAAGAATTTTTATTCAATTGCAGGATACATTTAATGGAGGCAGTATGCCAAAGATTTTTTCTACACTATTGTTTGTAATGATTTTATTGATGATTCCTTCTCGGATGTATTCTCAAAGTAGAGTTACCGTATTTGGTGAAACTATTCTTGCAGACATTAGCCGGCGGATTGATAGGGGGGCATATGAAAATGTTCATCATCTTTATTATACTGAAAAAGAATGTGGAGTTTCATCAATAACAACGAGACTTTTTGGCGGCGAGTCCGGAGGTAGTGGTGTAGTCGTAAATGCTCCATTTGAAAAAAAAATTGTGTCCGCTAATTTTAAGTCAGATAATCCTGACATTGCATTTGTATTATTTTCTAATGGTATGGTAACCGTTCTTAAATATATTGAGTCTCAATTTGGCAGCGATTGGGAAGTTGGGGCGACAATTCCTATTACCGTAATTGGGTTTCCAATTTTTAATAAAATTGTCGGAGATGCTGTGTATGCTCTTGGATCTGGAAAGATCTATGCAAGCTGGGACACGGCAAAAACGTGGTCTCTTGACACAACAAATATTGGCAATGAAATTGTGAATGATATTGCCGTTGATACAAATCATTACGGCTGGGTAGTGACAGAAAGCCGTAATTTGTATTACCAACATCCGGATTCAAATATTTGGCGTAAGGATACATCATTTAAAACAACGGGATTCCCTCGCAAAATTTTTGTTGATCGAAAAGGACGAATGTTCATCTACACCACAGCATCAGTCGCTCAAGGAAGAGTAGTAATGTCAACCGACGGCGGTGTAACATTCACAAATATTTCTTCAGGTGTTGCTGAAGGAATTGCGTCGTTTGGAGACGATGCATTTGGAAATATTTACGCAGTGGGAACAAGTTCCGGCGCATACCGGCTTTCAAATCTTACTCCCCCGTGGGTATCCATCAGCGATTCGCTCAATGCGCAAAAGTATCTTCCTTCAAGCGAAAAAATTATCAACACTATCGGCGGCGACAGTCTGCTTTTTGCTGCAACAAAATATGGAATGTTTCAAAGCACAGATTTTGGAACTAGTTGGGTACACACTCCCGATTCATTTCAATTACTGTCGCACAATATTTATACCAATGTGGTGAGTGCCGGCAATTATTATTTCATCTCCACCAATCTTGGCGTCTATCGTGTTGCTTCCGGAGAAATAAAATGGGAGAAAGTATTTCCCAAAAAGGGATTTGTCTGGGGTGTGAATGTGTTGACATCCGACTCTGCCGGAAATGTGTATGGAAATCTTCCGCTTAAGACGGGTCCATCATCATGGCTCTTCTATACCGTCAAATCGACCGATCACGGCGATACCTGGATCCCGGACACTGCGGGACAAAAAGCACTCGGCATCAATGCCGGCACTCAGATGTATGATTTTTGGGTGGACAGACAAGGAAGACAATATTTAGGAGGAAACGGAATATTCCTCACAAAAAAGCCCGGCCAATCATGGAACATTGATACTGCAGGACTGGGTATGAAGAGTGGTGAGTATATCAAAGCAGTCACCCTGAATAACAAGAAAGGAATTATTTATGTAAGCAGAGTGGTGTTTTCTGGAAGCCTTAAGCTATTCATCTACAGCAAGACAATAAATGATTCTGTCTGGACTATTGTTAATACCAGTATCCTTGCAGCCGGCGATGGTATATTATCGAGCGATCAAGACGGAAATATCATGATAAAAGCATTTTCTACTCCGCAGAAAATTTGGCGATACAACGGCAGCAGCTGGACAGAAACACCGCTTCCGACAACAATTGGATCTTCACCTTCGCCGTACCCTTTAACGATAGATAAGAATGGAGTTATTTGGGCGGTGTTCTTTGCAGGTGGCTCAAACAAAGGGGTTCATTTTACCACGGACAATGGTACCACCTGGAAGTATGCCGGACTGAACGGTGTCGGCATTAAATTCCTGAATGCGGTTGACGATTCATCCTCTTCATTCATGAAAAACTCCGGAACATCATCGTTACCCGGTGTTTATGCGGTGACATTCATTGACGGAGTGTATCGATTCACAACGGCCTCAGAACCGACTACAGTTGAGATTGCTAAGCTGAAAGATGCAAAATCGTTTGAGCTGTATCAGAATTATCCAAACCCATTCAATCCTTCGACAGTGATCAGGTATCAATTACCTGTGAACAGTGTTGTAACATTGAAAGTCTTTGATGTACTCGGACGCGAGATTGCAACACTTGTGAATGAAGAAAAACCGGCAGGTAGTTATA
>CAYPEM010000076.1:14697-16956 GCA_964409765.1 uncultured Chitinophagaceae bacterium | reverse complement strand
AGGTTTTTCACTAAAGGAAAACCGGAAAACGGTTTTCCTTTGTATTTTAAAGCGCTGCGATTACTCGTTGCAGTTTCTGCCGTACTTCTTCTGAAAGAGGTTGAAGTGCGGGACTGGAAACGATCTTATCGATAACAACAGGATCGAACGCAGAAACAGTGACCGAACCATTCTGTTCATAGACGATAACATTGCACGGAAGAAATAAACCGATCTCTTTTTCAATCTGAAGCGTTTTATTTGCAAAGTGAGGATTACATGCACCAAGGATCGTATATCGCGGAATATCGACATCGATTTTTTTCTTAAGTGTCTCCTTGATATCGATCGTTGTCAGAACGCCGAAGCCTTCTTTTTTCAACTCTTCCGTAACTTTTTCGATCGCTTGTTCAAATGAAAGTGAAACTATTTTTGATATTCCGTAATTCATAATTTTAATGGTTAATGGAAGTCATGCTGAGCAAGGCGCAGTTAAAATATTTGAAGTTACCCTTCGACGCATCCGCCGATGGCGGATTTGCTCAGGATGACTATTGCTTCTGCGCCGCGTCGAAGCACGTTCTAATATTTATTCAATTAAAATTGTTGGTTCTACAATCACTTCTGCGGTAATCGAATTTCCGATCAAACAATTATCGTGTGCAGTGTGAACAAGTTCTTCAACCTGTGCTTTGGTCCACGATGCTTCTACAACAATGATCGGTCTAACAATAATCTTTGTAAAACGATATTTCCCGTCAACATTTTCCAGCAGTCCTTCCGCAGAACTTCTATATGACTTTAACGGGATACCTTTTCGTGTTCCGAATGCAAGGAATGTTGACATCTGACAGATATCGACTGCACCGACTAACATATCTTCCGGAGTCCATACACCGGGGATTCCTTTGAATTCCGGCGGGCTGGAAATATCGATCTGCGGTTTTCCTTCGGAGCGAAGAATTCCCTGGCGGTCAGATTTCCATTCGATGTTGGTATGATAGGTAAACGATTTAAATTTTTTGATCGGCTGCGGGGTTGTCGGTTCCATTATTATCCTCTGATTCTTTCTTCTTTGGTGAACTTACGAGTAGTGTCGCCATTGCCATGCCGTACATTGTTGAAATATACGGATTACTGGTGATAGCACACGTACCGCTGATGCATCCAATGTAATAATAATATGCATACCCACCGGCACCGCCGATGACAGCAGCGATCGCCCGTTTATGCCAGACCGTTAAAGATTTGAAAAATTCCATGAACCAATTCCGCCTTTCAAGTTTCCGACTGTGAATCCTGCTTTTTTCAATTTTAATGCCGCGCTGACACTTCGGCTTCCGCTGGCGCAGTAGCAGATAATCTCTTTGTTTCGATGTTTTTCCAGTTCTTTCAAACGGGAAGAAAGTTCATGCATCGGAATATGAATTGATGTAGGAATTGAACTCGATTTACGTTCACCCGCGGTGCGAACATCCAGCAGAATGCTTCCTGCTTTCACTTGTTGTTTTGCTTCACCGCCGGAATAATTATTTAACGAACGCATGAGTAATTGTTTGCGGATATAGAAGATCAGTATAATGCCGAGCATTGCATAAAAGAAAATTTGTTCTGATGTCATTGTTCAGATCCCGCTATTGTTTTAAATTGTTCCGCTTTCCAGCGGATGATTCCCCCTTGCATGTTAACTGCGTTGAATCCGTGTTTACGCAGTATCGAAGTTGCGCTGCCGCTTCTATTTCCCGAACGACAATAGACGATGATCGTTCGGTCTTTGACTGCATCAAGTTCATGAATGCGCTGTTCTAATTCGTCAACCGGAATCAGCGGAGTATTGCCGATCCGTTCTGCGTTATGTTCCTGCGGCGTTCTTACATCCAAAAGAACAATGGATGTATCGCTCAGTAATTGAGCGTGAGCATCTTTTGCAGTGATGGTCGTATTACTGCTCATCATTTGTTGAGCCATAATATATCCGGCGACTGCGACAACAAATACAGCGAATAGAATATTTTTATATTTCTTGTTCATTTCAATTGACTCCACACGATCCGCTGCCGCAACAACCACTGCTGCTGCATGAATCGGATGCACTATAATTTGATGAAGAGTATGCCGATGAATAACTGTTCATCGACATACCGGTGACGGACATTAATCGAGTATGCGACAGCGAGTTGCACGCCGGACAGACAACATCGTTTTCAATTTCTTTTACTTTATGAAAGACTTCATATTCTTTGCTGCAATCATCGCAGCGATATTCATACGTCGGCATAG
>CAYPEM010000076.1:0-14597 GCA_964409765.1 uncultured Chitinophagaceae bacterium | reverse complement strand
CGCTCCTCGTAATGACAATATAACATCATTTCAATTTTTCTGTTTCAATTTTTTTGTTCGTGTTGATCCCGGTAATATGCCAGATGGGGCAATATTTCATGAATCCGGTTACGACAAAGATCAATCCGGCGTACGCCCATGGTGTTTCCGGACCCCAGAATGCAAGTGAAGTGATCAGTAATCCGAGAGCGATGCGGATCGGTCGTTCTGTTGCGCCAATATTGGTGATCATGATAAATCCTTTTCTGTATAAATGATGGATTGTTACTGTATTGAATCTACAGATAAGATGCAGCGAATTAAAAAAGGATTCAGCGACGAAGAGACTTTTTCGGATATTTTTTATCAAGCCGGATGACAGCAAAGAGATCTTTTTTAGCTTTTGCAGGCAATGTCGGCGCAGGGTATGACCGGTACAAAAAGACGGTCTTCTTCAGTGAATCAAGCAGGGCGGAGCAATTCTCGCATCCCAGAAGATGTGCTTTAATCCTGCGGCAAGACTCGGAATCCAGTTTTGAATCCAGATTGTCGCACAAGTGTTCGTACACTTTTGAGCAGGAGAGCGTGTGAATATGTATCTGTCGGTGTTTCATGTTAATGATGTTTCATTACTCCGTGTAATTTATGCCGTAAGAACATTCGCGAACGTCTCAAACGCGATTTCACTGCCGGAACGGAAAGCCTCAAGATCTTTGCAGTCTCTTCAGCGGTTCTGTTTTCAAGATCCCGCAGAACAAAAACAACTTTGTATTCATCCGGTAATTCCTGAATTGCATCATCCATTGTTTTGCGCAATTCTTTGTTCATCAATGTTTCGATCGGTGAATCATCCCACGATTGCAGCTGCTTCTGTACCGCTTCATCATTCACATCCGGTGCGTCGTCGAACGATTCCATCAATCCGTCCAGTTTTCGTTTGCGGCGATTCATCAGACAATTGTTGGCAACGATAGTATAGAGCCACGTTGAGAACTTCGACCGTGAATCGAACTGATCGATCTTGCGATAGACATTGATGAATGTATCCTGGAACGATTCTTCCGCTTTATCCTTATCCCTGCACAGCTTGAACGCAAAACCGTACACCGTCTGCTCGTATTGCTTCACCAATTGTGCAAATGCACGCTCATCACCCTGTTTTACCTTGGCGATAAGATGGTGTTCGGACTTTGTGTCGAGTGTTTTGGTCATTGGTATGATGCGGTGAACCGAGAAAAAGATGCTGTTGCTCTAAAAGGATAAAGAAAAATGTGCGGGGATGCAAGGAGAGATAAGCCAAAGATATTCTCTCTTATATTGTTATTATTGTGTGCTCAATCGTTTCTACAATGAAATATCGTAACAATTTATCTCAAAATTCGTTTCCTGAAGAGTGTTTTTCTCTTTACTTGCACTTCAAGTAATTTAAGCTGAAATTTCATCTATGAATCGCAGGTCACTCTTAAAAAAATTAGTTGTTACTCCGCTTATGCTTCCATCGTTATCCATTTTTTCGCAAGAACGATCTGGATTGCCGTCTCATCACGGAGAAAACGGATTTATTAACACCGATCCAGAATTTGCCGAAGCAGGATTCAACGAAATGGCTCCCTGGATCGCGAGTAAGCTCGGTGATTTTTTTTCGAGTACACCCAAATTCGACATACCCAGAGAAGTGAACGATGGTTCCATCTTTAAAGAGAAAAAAACGTACACAGTAACCTGGATCGGTCATTCAACCGCATTGATCCAGATGGAAGGTTTGAATTTTCTTACTGATCCTGTCTGGTCAAGCAAAGCGGGACCGTTCAAATTTGCCGGTTCACCGCGCGTTTCCGAACCGGGACTCTCAATCGAAAAACTTCCTCCGCTCGATTTTGTTCTTATCTCCCACAATCATTACGATCATCTTGATGAGTACAGTATCACGTATATTGCCGACCACCATCCCAATGTAAAATTCTTTGTTCCGCTTCGAGTACGCGATTGGTTTGAGGAACGGGGAATTCAAAATGTTGAAGAACTGGATTGGTGGGAAGGATCATCGTTCAATAATTTGAAAATACTCTGCACACCAGCACAGCATTTTTCCGGCAGATGGATCAATGATCGCAATCAGACATTATGGTGTTCTTGGACAGTGCTGGGGAAAAAGAGATTCTATTTTGCCGGCGATTCTGGTTATTGTTCTCACTTCAAAAATATCGGAAAAAAATTCGGCCCGTTCGATCTTGCGATGATTCCCATTGGTGCCTATGATCCGAGAAATCTTATGAAGCCCGTGCATATGGATCCTGAAGAAGCGGTGCAGACATTTCAGGATGTGCGAGGGAAAAAAATGCTTGGCATTCACTGGGGAACTTTTATTCTCACCGATGAGCCGATGGACGAACCGCCAAAGAAACTCATGAGTGCAGTTGAAGATCAGAAACTTTCAAAAGAAGATTTTTGGACACCAAAGCTTGGAGAAACGAGAGAGTGGTAAAGCTCTTTTGCCGTCCTCGAAAGGATGTCTTCGGATTGGCAAGAGTTCACAGAGGATAAAATGTCGCACTTCGACTTCGCTCAGTGTGACATTTTTTTAGATAAATTTATTTTGGATGATGAAATTTAGCTGCCGCAACCGATAACGCACCGATCAAAGCCCCGTAGATTCCACCGACAATCGGACTTGAAACAAATAAAAACCATTGCGGCGAGAGATATGCTGTAATCTGTTCTAGATCTAAAGCAGAACGGGGATTATTTTTTGTGTAGAGAGAGAAAAATGCAATTTGGACCATTGCATTTGATAGTCCCATTCCGATTCCGGTAAGTGTTCCGTGAAGAAATATTTTATACGTTGTAATTCGAGCGATAAAGAGTGCGCAGGCCAGAGCAATAAGGATCCACAGCAGTAATTCAATGCTCTGAGTATAACCGAACAGTGAAGCTGTTCCCATCAGCATACCGAACACCGAACAAAAATAGATACTGGTCCACTTCAACGAGTTATCCTCTTAATTGTTGACGTGAAAATACAAACTCCGGGTGCAAACATCAATCCCGATTTCATTTTTCTGCAATGAACCGTTCGCTTAAAGCGAACGGTTCATTCGTCATTTCACACAGGTTAAACAATCGCTTCCTCAAGTTCGAACTGTTCGTTCAATTCTTCCAATTCGTGTTCAAGCAAGCGGCGATGTTCCCGTTTTTCCTGAGCAATGGAAAGGAGAAGAGGTTTCACCAGACTGTCTCCGATCTTTCGGATCGTCCGTTCATACAGTGCAATACTTTCATTCTCTCGTTCAATAAGTCGTTCCACCATTTGGGTAACGGAAGAATATTCTTCTACGGTTTGCATAGATACCTCTGAATATTTTATGACAATAGCGGTAATAGTTTTTTTATATCCTCTTGATACAATGCAACTTTGTCTCCGACATGCATTTGGATCGAATCGATCATTGCTTCCAATGGAAGCATCAACTCGCGTGCAATATAAGCGGCGACAGCACTTGTCGTTGCTCGTTGCGGCGTACAGAGCGAACGTAGCGGTATGCGGTACAGTTTTGCCGGTGTTATTATCTCGGAGAGCGAATCTTCCATAATGATGACCGTCTGTTTATTGCTGCGGGAAAGAGTTCCATTTGCCGTTACTTCTTTTAATCCTTCGGCAGATGAAATAATTACAACATCCGGTACATCGATTCCCGTGTAATAGATTTCATCCGCGCTCAGCACGACTTCGGAGAGTGAAAATCCAGAACCTTGTGTAACCGGATTATCGTTTTTCTGCGTTGCGTGTAATCCGCATAAAATTCCGGCACGCATCAATAAGTATGATGACAACTGTACTTTTTCTCCCGCTGTTCCGGCAATGACCCATCGGCGCGATCCTCGCATTGAAGAAATATATTTCTGTGTCAACGCATCATTCTTTGTTTTTGAGGGACGACCCAGCACCTTTGTTTTATATTCTTCACAGAACTCTTTTCGTTTAAAAGCGGAAGGAAGTGTTTCGGGATTATGCTGTCCTGTCATAGCTTGAATGGTCTTCCCGTCGATCTTATTTTTACCGATCGCAAATTCAGTGCAAAGTTCTACGATCTCCACCAATGCAAAACCGGGATGAGCGATTGCATCAGCGATCACTTTCGTCAGATTCTTATCGGTCGCTGATATGCTCGTCACATATTCTGCTCCGCAGCTTTTTATCATTGCGCAAATATCCATTGGTGGAACGATATTTCCTTCCGGTGTTGTGGGTGTGATGAACTCCAAAGGTGAGAAGCCTGAATGTTGTCCCCCGGTCATACCGTACAGCATATTATTGGCAACAAGTACGGTTACATCCACATTCATCAGCGCTGCGTTGACAACGTGCAGCAAACCGATCGTTGCACCGCCGTCGCCGATGACGACGATCGTTTTTAATTTTGAATCATTCAGTATTCCGTCAGCAAGTTCAACACCGGTTGCAAACGCAGTGGATCGTCCGTGTGTTGTATGAAATGTATGTGGAGAAAGAAACAGTGCATCGAGAATTCCGATACATCCGATATCGCTGACGATACAGACTTTTTTTGGATCGAGTTGAAGCGATGATAATGCACGGTCAAGATTGTGAACGTAATGATGATGTCCGCACCCTTTGCAGAACGGGAAGGCTACGGAATCTTTTAAAAATGTCTGTGTCTGAACGGTTGTCATTGTGTTATACTCTCCAGAATATCGTTTGGCGTGATCATTCTACCAAACGAATTGATGCCGACGACTGTTGTCCCGGTGAATAAATGCTGAATGACGGAACGATATTGTCCCGTAAGATTTTCCTCTGCAACGAAAACAGTATGAACACCTTTTGCCGCTTGTTTTAAAAGTTTTTCGGGGATTGGAAACAATGAGATCACATTCACTAATCGGACTCTCAACCCTTTGGCGCGGGCTTGTTTCACTGCTTCACGTGCAGTGCGCGCGGTGATTCCAAAACTGATGATCAAGATATCCGCATTGGGATCATTATCGGTTTTGATGAATGCCATATCTTCTGCACGGGAGGTAATCTTTTTTTGTAAATGACGGAGCACCTCGATCGTTTCGGGGGAATTTTTTTGCAATGATCCTTTTTTATCATGCGCCGATCCCGTGATCGTAGTTTTATGATCTCCGCCGACAGGAGAGAAGAGAGGGACATCAGCCGGGGATTTAAAATCGTACGTATTGTAACCGTTTGACCCGTCATTGACCGGTTGTCTGCGGTAATTGATCGGTGAAGAAACGAGTGAATCAAAGTTTACATCTTCGGACATCATTCCAATTTCCTTGTCCGAGAGGACGATGACCGGAGTTCGAAGTTCTTCAGCCCAGAACATTGCCAGTGATGTTACTTCAAAACATTCTTCAGCAGTACTCGGTGCAAAGATTGGAATAGTGTATGCACCCGATGTGCAATATTCTGTCAACAGAATATCCCCTTGTGCACCCTGAGTTGCTCCGCCGGTACTTGGTCCGAGACGTTGCACAACGGCAACGACTACAGGAAGTTCGGTCATCAATGCATATTGCACCGTTTCGATCATTAACGACCAGCCGGGACCCGAAGTAGCGGTCATGGCTTTTGCACCTCGTGCAGAAGCGCCGATGCAATACGCTAATGCAGAGATCTCATCCGGTGAACTGATTGCCACACCATTGTGTTTGGGTAGTTCTTCGATCATCGATTTATAGATCCCCGAGGCAGGTGTGATCGGATATCCGGCAAAGAACTGACAGCCGGCATGCAATGCACCTTCGGCGATCATTTGATTGCCCGTGCGTATTTTGATTGATGTGCTCATAAATCTCTTTAGTGAAAGTTATTTACGAGGGGAAGTATCAAAAACCGTGCTATGAGTTTATAGTAAATTTGTCCTAAAAATGTAGTTTTTTTAGTAGTCGATTTATTGAGGATAGGAAACTCGAATAGGGTTTGTGAAAAGTGGGAAGCGAAATCGGAGAAAATGGTGTGAAATAAAAAATCCCTTTGAGGGATTTTTTATTCTACTGAATCGAACTCTTTTAATATTCTTTTCTGTTTGCGTACACATTCATCATCAATCCTGCAACCATCATATAGGAAACAAGCGATGAACCGCCGTAACTGAGGAATGGAAGCGGGATTCCAATCACGGGCATAAGACCGACCGACATACCGATGTTCACGAAGACATGGAATGCAAAGAGACAGGTGAATCCCATTGCAAGCAGATTACCAAATTTATTCTTTGCAGTTGATGCAAGATGCACTCCATGAAACAATAAGATTGCAAAAAGTCCCAGAACAACAACGCCGCCGAGTAAACCGAACTCTTCACCCGGTACACAAAAGATAAAATCAGTCCATTGTTTTGGAATGAAGCTTAATTGTGTTTGCGTTCCGCGCATGAAACCTTTCCCAAATAATCCCCCCGATCCTATTGCTACTTTAGCCTGGATAACATTGTATCCAGCACCGAGGGGATCGTTGTTTGGGTCGAGGAATGTTGCAATACGTTTTTGCTGATACAGAGGAAGTTTTTCATACACGATCTGTACAAAAAATCCGATAACGACATTTGCGCCGAAGACAACGGTTGCAAAGAATTGGTTCTCATCACGGAGCATATAGAGACCAATACCAAGAAGGATAAGAACGATGAGAAAGGGTGTTGTGCCAAAAATTGATGCCGCAGCAATGAATGCCGGAGCGATGATAATGATAATAAGAAACTTTGAAGCGCCGGCCCAATAGAGAACAGGAATGAACATTGCCAAAAATGTGAGCGCTGTTCCAAAATCCGGTTGAAGCATGATGAGTGCAATGGGCAACGCCACAATGACACTCGCTTTTACCAGATCTTTGAGATCGGTCGCTTTCACATCACTTTGACTTAAAAATGATGAGAGCGCAAGCATGGTGGTGATCTTTACGAACTCTGAGGGCTGGATTCCCAGTCCTCCAAATCCAAGCCAGCTTTGCGATCCGTACACTCGTTTTCCTGCGATCAATACCAGAACCAACAGTGAGAGTGATGTAAAAAATATTTTAAGCGCGTTGCGCTGCAGCCAGCGCAGCGGAAGAAGCATGGTCGATAGCATTGCAAAAAAACCGATCACCGCCCACAAAAGCTGCCGATAAAAATCTCGCCCTTCATACGCATCGAATGTCGCGCTGTAAATGGAGAGCAGTCCAATACCGACCAGCGACAAAACGCAGAAAAATATCGTGCGGTCAAAATATTCTTTAAAGAATGAGTTCATAAGACCTATTATTGATTTTCCGCTACCGATTCTTCATCGGGAAGATTTGGTTCAAGTTTTAATGGACGTTTATTATACCGGATGATCTCTCCGTACAAAAATTGCTCCATACATAAACCGGCGATTGGCGCAGCAAACGCTCCGCCGTAACCAACATTTTCTACCAAGACGCAGATTGCTATTTTTGGATCTTCAAACGGGGCAAAGCCGACATACCACGCATGTGATTTTCCATGAGGATTTTGGGCTGTTCCTGTTTTACCCGCAACTTCAATTCCAGGAACGCGTGATGCCCACCCTGTACCTCCCGGAGCAGTTGTTACGCGCCGCATTCCCTCCCGCACCAGTTCCCATGCATGTTCGGAGAGATTAACTTGACGCTGTTCCACGGTCGTTTCAGTATAGAGTCTAGTTCGTTTATTGAAAGTTTTATTAAGTGCATGAGGCTGAAAATATTTACCTTTATTTGCAATCATTGCGGTATAATTTGCTAATTGAAGCGGTGTAACACCTACTTCCCCCTGGCCGATACCCAGACTGATCAAATATCCCTGCGTCCATTTTCCTTTGCCGTGGATCCTGTCATAATAATTTCTGTCCGGCATGAGTCCGGAATTCTCTTCGGTGATATCGACCTTTGTTTGTTTTCCAAAACCAAACTGCTTTCCCATCTCGCTCCAATCGTCCAATCCTACCTTCAACATCAACTGATAGAAAAACACATTGCACGATTTGTGAATTGCATCGACGACATTCACCGTACCATGAACGTGTTCACATCTGAAAATCTTGTTGCCATACCGAAAGGAACCCGGACAGGTCACCTTCCAATTTTCATCGATGATTTTTTTATCCAGGGCGGTGAGCGCCAGAAGCATTTTAAATGTTGAACCGGGCGGATAGCGTGTGAGCGTTGCACGGTTGTACAATGGTATTCCTTCATCATCATTCAGCGAACGCCACATTTCCGGCGATGTCGTTCCGCTGAACACAGTAAGATCGTAATCCGGTTTGCTCACAAGTGCAATGATTCCTCCATTGCGCGGATCGATGGCGACGACCGCTCCGCGTTTGTCACTTAGTAATGATTCCGCCAATGCCTGAACATCGCCGTCGATGGCAAGATGAAGATCGAGACCGTCAACAGGAAGAATATCATGTTTGCCGTTATCAAACGTACCAATGATCTGACCTTTAGCATTCTGCGAAATGAATTCCCATCCTTTTTCTCCACGGAGCATCTGTTCGTATTTCGCTTCAATTCCCGTACTGCCGATAATATCGCCGGGTTGATAATATTCTTTTTGTTTGTCCAACTGCACATCGGAAATTTCTTTTGCATAACCGAACAAGTGGCTTCCATGGGCAGCGGAAGGATAAAATCGTTTTGATTCCATCTGAATCTCAACACCGTACAATTTATCTTTATGCTCTTCGAGCATTGAAAGTTCAGCGAATGAGATATCCCGTTTGATGCGGGTCGGAATAAAGGCGTTATACTTTCGTCCGAGTTTGATCTTCTCAAGCACCATGTCTTCCGGCATGGAGAGGATCGTGGATAACAACGGCAGATGTTGTTTATCAAAATCGACCGGTGTGACCATCACGCTGTAGGACGGACGATTATCGACAAGCAATTTTCCTTTGCGGTCGTAGATATACCCGCGGATGGCGACCTTGGGAACATTGCGAATGGAATTTTCTTCTGCTTCTTTACCGTAGAGTTCTGCGTTAAGATATTGCAGTTGGAACAACCGTCCAAACAGGATGACAAATCCCGCAACCAGTACGATGCGAACAACAAATCGGCGATCGGCGGAGCCAAAATCATCAATCATAGATCATCGAAGAGAAGGTTTGCGTGAATGAATGAACATCGGAATGGATGCGATCGTTGTCGTGTACAGGGCGGAGAAAATACCAAACCGAAAGATCGCCGTCAGCAGATCAACATCACTTCCTTGCGTGAAGATGGTAAAATAGATCAGATTGTGAACAACGGATGCAATTCCGACAATGATCAAAAACTGATAATTTGCCAGATTCATCTCTGTCTTATTTTCATTATAAAAATATCCTGCAAGAAATCCCGCGACCGTTTTTGATAATGCCGATAATCCAAGAAATTGTCCGCTGACAAGATCCAATAACAAACCGATCGCGAAACCATACACTGTTGCGGGAATTTGTCCTTCGGTAATGGCGATATACACGATCCAGATCAGCATGATATCCGGAATAATATTCGCGATGGACGTGAAACTGACGATGGTCGTTTGAAGCGCCACCAGAAACAATGTTATGATTGCAAGGCGTACGTGTTTTGGCATTGGAATGATGATAACAGATTGGAAGTAAATCTTTTTTAAATTACTGTAAATTGCATCAAGAAGCAAAAATTAGCCACGTTCTAATGATCTATTTTTAAAAATCAAGGGTAGTTTTTCCCGCGATGAAATTTTGAAGAGTCTTTTTAAAACGGTACTTGCTTCTTGGTCGAAGTTTCCTAACTTTAATCCCAATATGAGCACAGTATTTCAATATCTCAATCCTCCCAATGAAAAACTCTTCTTCTCCCGCAACGATCGGTCCGATCTGCGGATGGGAGATACGACACTGCGCGGCGAAAAGAACTTTACAGATGAAATCAGGGTAGGTATTATCGGTGTGCCGACGGACGAAGGTGTGAAACGAAATGGAGGCCGGATAGGAGCAAAAGATGGTCCTGAAGCCATTAGAACCGAGTTTTATAAACGAACGTCATTTGTGATTGGAAAAGAAAAATCTCCAGCAACGGTTCCGGTGTTCGATTTTGGCGATATCAAAATTGGTAAAACACTGGAAGAGACCCATGATAAACTCTCCGAAGTAGTTCACTCATTGGTTTCTGCCGATATCATACCCATTGTACTTGGCGGCGGACACGATATCGCCTATCCTAATTTTGCCGGTTTCTCAAAAGGTAAACGAACCGTTGGTGTCATCAATATTGATACCCACCTCGACTATCGTAAACCGATTCCAAAACGGAACAGCGGCACATCGTTCCGGCAGATGCTGGACCAGCATCAAAGTTCATTGAATGCAATGAATCTGGTTGAGATAGGGATACAATCCTTTGCCAATTCAGCCGATCATTATTCCGAAATAACTGAGCGAGGAGCGACAATATTTTCTCTTCGGGATGTACGGACTGAAGGAATCACCAAAACACTCGATCTTGCGTACGAACTTGCAACATCGTCAACTGATTCGCTCTATATCAGTTTTGATCTGGATGCCGTGAACGGTACGGATGCTCCGGGAGTAAACGCACCTCTTCCGACCGGCTTATCCACGGAAGAATTTTTGACCGCTGCTTTGTTTGCCGGAAAACGCAGGAAGGTGAAATTGATTGACATTGTTGAGATGAATCCCAAATACGATGTTGATGGACGGACTGCAAAACTTGCCGCTTTGACGATGATGTACTTTCTCACCGGTGTTGCCAACCGATAAATAAACCTCACACAAAGACACAAAGAAAATAAAAAAATGCGTCATTCCGTTATGCTCTTAAACGGAATCTGCCTGTGTGTTGGATATTTGTGACGAGAGATGGGTGTACATAAAAAAACGCGAACATACGTCCGCATTTTTTTAATGGGTTTATTACCTCGACGATCATAATATTTCTTCTTTTGAGATATGTGTGACCGGACCATAAAAAACCGATCCAGAAAAGAGAGAGCATATTTGCCACCCTACGATATTTCGTATTCGATCCATTGCGGGGAAGAATTTTTGTTTTCAATCAAAAATTCCTTCGGGGATCTATACCCCGGTCGATGAGTAGTATAATTGTTACGACATTCTTCGCTGTCAATCCTTGCATCCTCCAGTGATACAAACCACTGTTTATTGAAATACCCCTGCCTCACGCTGCAAATATGACGATTGAAAATTCACTGAAACTCTATTCCTTCTTATCATTTATTTCCTTATTCTTTGGATGATAATCCCGCTGTTGTGATGGTACTGAATGAGAAAATTCAATAACCCAATGTGGATCAGTATGAAAAAATTAATCGAATGTGTTCCGAATTTTAGTGAAGGACGGAACATGGCTATCATAAAACAGATCACTTCTCAGATTGAACGGGTTGACGGCGTCCGGCTGCTTGATGTGGACCCCGGAAAGGCTACCAACAGGACAGTGGTAACGTTTGTCGGTGAACCTGAGGCAGTTCTTGAAGCTGCATTTCAGGCGGTAAAGAAAGCTTCTGAAATTATTGACATGAGAAATCATACCGGAGAACACCCCCGCATGGGCGCGACCGATGTCTGCCCGCTCATTCCGATTTCCGGAATTACAATGGAAGAAACAGTTGTGTATGCACGACTCCTGGCGGAACGCATTGGAAAGGAACTTTCCATTCCCGTGTATTGCTATGAGTATGCTGCCTATACCGAAGAGCGAAGAAATCTTGCGAACTGCCGCGCAGGAGAATATGAAGGTCTTCAAAAGAAATTGTCCAACCCGGAATGGAAACCCGACTTTGGTCCTGCTGCATTTAATGCTACAGCAGGAGCAACTGCCGTCGGTGCTAGGGATTTTTTGATCGCCTATAATGTAAACCTGAATACAACATCTGTGCGAAGAGCAAATGCAATTGCGTTTGATATTAGAGAAAAGGGGCGTCCGAAAAGAGAAGGCAACCAGATCGCAGGCAAGATCCTTAAAAATGAAAAAGGGGAAGATCTGTACATTCCCGGCACGTTGAAAGCGGTGAAGGCCATCGGATGGTACATTGAAGAATACGGTATTGCACAAATTTCAATAAATCTTACCAATATCAACATCACTCCGGTTCACATTGCATTTGAAGAGGCATCTAAAAAGGCATTGGAACGGGGAATACGGGTCACCGGTTCTGAATTGATTGGATTGATACCCTTACAGGCCATGCTCGATGCTGGAAAATATTTTTTGAAAAAACAGCAGCGTTCGGTCGGTATTGCAGAGGAAGAAATAATAAAAATAGCAATAAAATCGCTTGGCCTTGATGATCTCAAACCGTTCAATCCAAAAGAAAAGATCATAGAATATCTGCTGAAAGACAATTCAAAAAAGAAATTGATCGACTACACCTGCAAGGGATTCGCAAACGAAACAGCATCAGAATCACCCGCTCCGGGAGGCGGATCAATTTCTGCATACATCGGTGCACTGGGAGCGTCGCTGGGAACGATGGTAGCAAACTTATCGTCCCACAAAGCCGGCTGGGATGAACGGTGGGAGGAATTTTCCGCCTGGGCAGAAAGGGGTCAGGCGATCAAGGACAAGCTGTTGTTCCTGGTTGATGAAGACACCAATGCATTCAATGCAATCATGGATTCGTACAAACTTCCAAGATCAACAGACGCAGAAAAAAAATTACGGTCTGAGGCGATTGCTACAGCAACACGATATGCGATTGAAATCCCCTTCCAGGTCATGGAGACATCGTACGCATCAATGGAGCTGATAAAGGCAATGGCGGAAAAAGGAAATCCAAATTCGGTCAGTGATGCGGGGGTCGGTGCGTTGTGTGCGCGATCCGCCGTGATGGGTGCATTTTTGAATGTGAAGATCAATGCTGCAGGGATGAAGGAATCTGATTTTGCAAAAGAAAAACTTCACAACGGTGCAGAGTTGGAGAGCAAGGCGATGGCACTCGAAAAAAAAATTCTAGAGATCGTTAATAGTAAAATTCAATAGAGTACATCAAGATATCCTTCATCGACTCAGATCTGATCTCGACTTCCTCTCGATTCACCAAATGCATCGGAAAATACAGCTTTGTTGAGAAGATCCCAACCGCTGGTGCTCTCCAACCCGACGTTTTCAATCCTCGGTTTGACCATTATGTACTAGATCGTGTTTTAAGGAATATACGACATACACAGTATATGCTATAAAATGAAAATCCCGACCAGGGTGGTCGGGATTTCTCGCTCGTCGAGCGGGAGTCTATTCTATGGATGCCCGACAGAAAAGTTCGGGCATGACAAAGATACCCCGTTGATTGTCCAAAGGACTCCATCGGAGCGGCCGGGTAATTCATTTAGCGACACGAAAAATCTTCTCCATCGTACGACCTTTCGCTAATTCATCCACCAGCTTATCCAAATAGCGTACTTGTTGTGTCAACGGATTTTTGATTTCTTCCACTCGATAACCGCAAATGACACCGGTGATGAGGTTCGCATTAGGATTTATTGCAGCATGCTGAAAGAATGTTTCAAACGTTACATTTTTATCAATGAGTGCTTGCAGTTTTTTTTCATCAAAACCGGTCAACCACTCAATGACCTGATGCAATTCTTTTTTCGTTCTCCCTTTCTTCTGTACTTTTGCCAGATACAGAGGATAGACGGAGGCGAACGTCATTGTTGCTATACGTTCATCCTGTTTGCTTGTGTTGTTCATACTGTGTCTGTTTACGGTACTCTCTTAAATTATTTGGTAGCGTCTTAATTTGAAACATAATAATCTCGTCATGCTGACGAATGTCAGCATCTTTCATAACATTTTTAGATGCCGAAACAAGTTCGGCATGACGTAACATTCTAAATTAAGACATTGCAGATTATTTCAATCTTTTTAATTTGCCTTTTCGTTTCACGATGTTCTTATAATCCCACTGAATTTCTTTTGATTTTTTCAGCCAACGTTTAAGCTCTTTTGTATCGATCTGTTCAACCGTAGTGTAGAATATGGAAGCGTCTTTGAATTTTTTGCCGACCACGTTCAAGTTTTCTTCTTCAAAACCTGCTCCGCTCCAAAACATTAAACGCAAGCCCGCTTTCTGTTTACTGTACCCGACGATTGGGTTACCGTCCAAGAACCAAACAGGATGGGCGTGCCAAATTTTGCTTTCTGCTTTCGTCAGTTGACTGTCAATGGTCGCGGCAAGAAGAGAGCAAATTTCTTTGTCAGCTGCCGTTTGTTTGTCGTTATATGTTTGAATGTCTGTGTTCATCGTTGTTTTCTCAATAATGAATGGTGGCGTCGTACTCAAATATTATTTTTTCTTATTTATTACAAAGATCATTGCAGCGGAAATAACAGACATTACTACAGCACTAATGATAAGCGAATTCTCTTTTTGTGAAATCCCAATAACGAAGTCGCCGACAAACATGACGAAAAAGAATATATAGGTAATGGTCAGCATAGAGACCGATCGTTTCCATGTTGCAACAGCAAAGATAACACCAAGGGCAAATTGCCGCGCAGCCCACATATAAATGAGGTAGTCAACCCCTTTTGCGGTAAGGTCAACCGTCTCCACAACCGATTGCGGTGATACGCATAATGATACGCTTACACCAAG
>CAYPEM010000075.1:0-17209 GCA_964409765.1 uncultured Chitinophagaceae bacterium | reverse complement strand
TAAACTTATCGGCGACTACCGGTAATCTTAATGTCGAATGGTTTAATCCCGAAACAGGAATTAGAATTTCTGGCGGAATCGTTGAAGGAGGAAATGTTCGTTCTTTTAAAGTTCCATTTAAAGGAGATGCTATACTTTATATTCATGATAATAATTTGCGTCAATCTTTTTCTTCTGTATTTATAAATCAAACAATTTCTGATACAATCATCCAAGAATATCCAAAAGCAATTCTTATTTCACCAACAATGACAATTATGATACATGTTTTGCAATATACATTATTATGTGTTTTTGGATTCTTCATCGTCTATCTTCTGATGTTAAGTATCCTTGCATTATTTGCCAAGAAAAAAAATACATTCTTATCGTCTCGGACCAGAAAATTTTGCATTATTATTCCGGCACATAACGAAGAATCATCCATTGAGAGAACACTGCAAAGTATATTCAAAATTGATTACCCACGCGATCACTTTGATGTTGTGGTTATTGCGGATAATTGTAATGATAAAACAGCTGAAATTGCTTCCGGCGTTGGCTCCAAAGTATTTGAGAGATTTAATACAGAATTGCGCGGAAAAGGATTCGCACTCAGATGGTGTTTTGATAAACTGCTTGCATCAAACGAAGGATATGAAGCTTTTGTCGTCATTGATGCGGACAGTATTGCATCAACAAATTTCCTTACAGTATTGAATTTCTATTTAGATCGCGGTTCAAAAGTAATTCAAGCTACAGATATTGTAGAACCCCAACCAGGTGTCTGGAGTTCTGAAATGACGCGGATTGGATTCTTACTGTATAATTATGTACGTGCGTTGGGGAGAACAGTTATTAATTGTCCGACCGGTTTGCATGGAAACGGAATGTGTTTTACAGTTGATGTCATTAAAACAGTTCCATGGAAAGCATACTCGCTGGCAGAAGATCTTGAATTTGGATTACAACTGCTTCTTCAAGGATACCAAACTGATTTTGCATCTGAAGCTGTAGTATTGGCTACAATGCCGCAGCAATCAACACATGCAAAAAGTCAACGCGCCAGATGGGAGGGTGGGCGTTTCCCTGTCATCAAACATTATTTTTTCCCTTTATTAAAGGCGGCATTTTTTCGAATTTCCTATAAATATTTTGACAGGTTAGTTGATCTTATTACACCCGCTCTTGTTAATCTGTTAATTGTGTGTCTTGGTATGTTCTTTATTAATTTATTTCTTACTTTGATTGGAATTGGGGAGTTGGGGATATTTCTACTGCTTTGGGGAGGGATTTCGATACTCGGTTTTGCGCATATGTTTATTGGTTTGATAGCATCTCGAGCAGACCGTTCAACATATGTTGCGTTAATGTATCTTCCTATTTACGTGTTATGGAAAGTAAGCCTTATCAGTAAACTATTTCGTGCAGCACGATCAAGTGAATGGGTGCGAACAACCCGCGAAAATATCGAAACAAAGAAAAAAAATGATTGACCTTCTAAGGAATTACATCTATGAGTAAAGTTCTTATTATCGATGACGATGAAATGATGTTGAGAGCTCTCGGTAACTACTTAAACGAAGGTGGATTTACAATACTGACCACGGCCGATGGTCCTCAAGGGATATTTATCTATAAAAATGAAAATCCCGATGTTGTTATACTTGACCTGGGGTTACCTAGTTTGGATGGCAGGGATGTTCTGAAACAAATATTGAATTATGACCCTGGGGCGAAAGTGATAATATCTACCGGGTATGGATCAAAACAAACTGAAGAGGAAGTAATGAAAAACGGTGCGTATGCGTTTTTTTCAAAACCGTTTGATGCGGTGTCTCTTATTGAAAAAATAAAATCTGCATTACGTTAACTATTATGCTTCATCGTTTTCAGTCTAGAGGTACAACTCATATTGATTTTATTTAGCAAATTTTGCAAAGAATGTCGATCCTTTTTTTTCCGCGCTTTCAAACCAAACTTTACCGTTGTTTACCTCCGCCAGTTTTTTAGCGATATAAAGCCCCAGCCCTGAACCCTGCTGCTCATTTTTTTCGCGATTTAATTGCTGAAATTTTTCAAAAATTAATGAATGCTGTTCAGCAGATATTCCGCATCCTTCATCATGAACAATAAAGGTAAATGATGCTTCATCTTCAGAGTGCGAAACAGTGACTGTTCCAGTCTTAGTGGAAAATTTTATTGCATTATCAATATACCGGTGAATGATGTTTTCCACATGAGGCATATGAGAACGAATGGATAATTCTTTTGATACAACCGAATTGTTGATGGTAATGTTCTTCTCTTTTATTTTTGTCTTCAGCGAGTGCACTATATTCCCTACTGTTTTGTGCGGATTAAAGAGATAATCGTCAATATCGATCTCTTTTTGTATTTCACCGGAATCGATACGTGTCACCAGTAAAAAATCATCAAACATAGTCGTTAGACGTTTGCTGTTGTTTTGAAGCATTTCTAAAAATGATGTCATCTCTCCGGCAGAGAAATTTGAATCAGGATCAGCCAATATCTGTGTCGCTCCCTGAATACATGTCAACGGAGTTCGCATTTCATGGGAAATCATGCGAAAAAGTTGACCCTTGATCTCATCGATTTGATTAGATTGAGACAACTGTAGTCTCTCTTTTTGCTTGAGTTTTCCTTTGACTGTTGCAAGCAGCAGATTATAATTGACCGGTTTTGTCAAATAGTCATCACTTCCCAATTCTTTCCCAAGCATTATGCTGTCTATATCGCTATTTGCAGTAAGAAAAATGAAGGGTGTGCTTTGTAAGACCGAGATCGAGTGAACATGCTTAAAAAAATCAAATCCAGTTTTTCCCGGCATTTCAACATCGGAAATGATAAGATCTGGAGTAAACGAAGATAATATCTTTTCTGCCTCATCGACATCATTTGCAGATTTCACTACGTATTCATTGGATTCAAGTATGGTCTGTGCAATTCCTTGGAAACTTTCATCATCATCAACAAGTAAAATTGATTGTTTCATAATTTCAACCTTTAATTAACTACCAATTTTCATTCAATAATTATACCAAACGATAAAGTATCTTTTTCAAAACGTGCTTATTTTTTTCATTTCTGTGTTGTTTTTTTGAACCAAGAATCCTGGGTAAACAATATTAGTCTATTGTGTAATATTACACACCATGTTTTTAGATAAAACAAAAATTCAATGATTTTTTGAACTTCTATTAATAGAAATAGTAGTTATTATGATTTCAGATGCAATTTTATTGGTATGATTATTGCCAAAATATGGTACAAAACAAATTTTATAGTAATGCTTTTGTATCAATTACAAATCTATACCGACTTATTGAATGGGCTTAATACCGATTGATAAAATAAAAGAGGGCATGGTAACCGCCGCGGATGTGTTAGATCCGTTCGGAAGGACATTGCTTCATAGTGGTCAAGTGCTGCAGAATCGTCACATTGAAATCTTTAAATCGTATGGATTGGAAGAGATTTCTATTAATGGCATAGATACAGTCGAATTCAAAGAGAAGTTGGAATTCGATTCTGATGTGTATTACAGGGCCAGCCAAGAGCTCGAGCAGATTTTCATTCTTACTGACCGCAATTGGGAAATAATGAAAGAGATCTTTTATTATGCAGTTCTTAAAAAAGCGCAAAGAGATTCATCGAAAGAACATTCATGATCACCCCTGAAAGTCTCATACAAAATTTTCGGGGCACGGCTTCTCCGCCGACCATGTATCTGCGGTTGAATGAAGCAGTCAATCATCCAGACTCTTCTCTCGATACAATAGGCAAGATCATCAGCGAGGACTCATCGCTTTCAGCACGATTGTTAAAACTTGTCAATAGTTCCTTTTATGGATTTCCCAGAAAGATCGGGAAAATATCAGAAGCGGTATTACTTGTCGGCAGTCATCAGGTGAGAGATCTTGCATTGGTCACCACGGTGATGGATGTCTTCAAAGGTATTCCAAAAGATTTGATCACCACTGAAGAATTTTGGCTTCACAGTTTAGCTGTTGGTACAGGATCAAAACTGATAGCAGAAACAATGGGGGAATCGGAACTAGAGAGATATTTCGTTCTTGGTGTTATGCATGATATTGGCAGGCTTATTTTGTTTACGACTGCGCCGGATGTTTCTCGAAAAATGCTTCGACGCGCAATTGCCGAACAGCAAACACTCAACACGATCGAGAAAGATGAACTTGGTTTTTCACATGTCGATGTTGGAAAGAAACTCATTGAAATGTGGAGACTCCCCGGCAATCTGCAGGAAGTGGTTGAGTTTCATCATAAACCAGAATGGGCTGTCCATTATCCGATAGAAACTGCAACAGTACACACCGCTGATGTATTGTCCCATGCGTTGCAGCTTGGCTCCAGCGGAGAACCGTTTGTTCCGATACTCAATAAACAGTGCTGGGAAAAATTGAATATAGCGCAGTCGAAAATTCCCACTCTCATGGAAAAAATTGAAAACGAAACGAATGCAATAGGTTGGTTGACCACGGAATAAATATCTGTTCGTTATGATTATACCGGAACAACATAGCACGATTGATATATCACTGAGCGCTGATGTTCTCCAACAGAATATCCGTGAACTAAAAGATGCGTTGGATATGATTCTTTCGATCGATGCGAGCAATCACTCGGTTCAATTGGATAATAACAAACATTCTATTTTTGAATCATCTGCAAATCAACTGCTGCGAATATGTCAATTTGAACTTGCAGGATTTTTCATCTACGATACATCGTCGCGTTCTCATATCCTGTCCTATTCCTTTCCGGGATCTGATGAAAAACAGCTGATTGCATTGGCAGATGATATTATGACCGAGGAAATGCAGAGTTGGATACATAAACAGAAAAAAGGAATTCATCTTCCCTCAGCAGCACCGGATATTCTTGTTCATCTTACGCCGTTGTCCTCTCGTTCCCAATATTGGGGCTTTTTCATCGGATTGATTAGTGTCGACAATGCACCGTCCAATGAAATTCGATCACAATTACTTCGATTTGTTTTTAACAGTATATCAGATTTTTTAGAAAAACAAGAACTTATACAGAATCTAAACCGGCATCAGCAGCATCTTCAAACGATCGTTGAACTTCGAACACGATCGCTGGAACAGCAAACACAAGAATTGATCGTTGCACGGGAAAAAGCGTTGGAAGCATCACAGTTGAAATCGGAATTTGTTGCGAATATGAGCCATGAGATCCGGACGCCAATGAACGGTATTATCGGTATGGCCGAACTGCTTGCTACAACTAAGCTTTCGGAAAAACAGGAAAAATATCTTTCTACCATTACAAACTCCGGCAATGTACTTCTAGCGATCATTAACGACATTCTTGATTTTTCAAAGATCGAATCAGGAAAACTTACTCTTGAGAACATTGAATTCAACCCCCAACAACTTGCGGAGGAAAGCATAGCCATTCTTTCTCAAAGCGCTCATGCCAAAGGCTTGACAATGTATTCCACAGTTGATGGTGATATTCCTGGCACAATTCTCGGAGATCCTGTCCGCGTTCGTCAGGTTGTGATAAATCTCTTGAGTAATGCGATCAAATTCACTGATCGAGGTGAAGTAGTTATTTCGATCAAAATAGAAACAGGCTCATCATCACCGTTTATTCGATTTTCTGTGCGTGATTCCGGTATTGGTATCTCTGAAACGGATCAAAAAAAATTATTTCAACCGTTTATTCAGTCAGACAACAGTACTACACGGAAATACGGCGGCACCGGTCTTGGATTGGCAATTTCCCGTAAATTAGTTCTCTTAATGAATGGAAGTTTTGAATTACACAGTACACCGGGCGAAGGAAGTACTTTTTCTTTCACAATTCCTGTCACTCATAGAATTGAAAGGAAAGAGAAATTATCATCTCGGTTCTCCGAACTTTCTGAGAACCGACGAATCGATACGAGTAGTTTAAAAATATCTGGATCCCAAGAAGTAACAACCAGTCGAATTCCGTCAAAATCGATCTTACTTGTGGAAGACAATGAAGTGAACCAGGATGTTGCAGTTGAAATGTTAAAGATCCTTGGATATGATGCTGACATTGCTGACAATGGTGAAATTGCATTAACAAAAATCACTGAAAAGAAATACGATCTCATTCTCATGGATTGCCAGATGCCTGTTATGGATGGTTTTGAAACAACCCGCACCATACGGCAATTGAAACAACCTCTCAGCTCTATTCCAATTATTGCCATGACAGCAAATGCATTTACCCAGGATATAGAACAATGTCATAACTGCGGTATGGATGATCATATTGCTAAACCGGTAAGCATGAAGCTGCTTCATTCAATTTTAGAAAAGTGGCTTCATCAATCAGACAATAATAGGTCAAAAGAATCACTCGATACAAAAACGACTCAGAATGAAACTCCCGTTATCAATAACAAAGTGATTGATGAATTTCGAAGAATGATCACCGGAAATTCCGAACAGTGGATCGTTGAAACATTGAAAAAATATACTGTGCTAACTGCTGATATAATACTTACGATAGACGATGCAATCAAAAGTGAAGATCATAAAACACTATTCAGGTTTGTACATAAACTAAAAGGAAGCAGCGCTACGGTCGGTGCAGATCGAATGGCGGCTGTATTAAAAAGAATTGAAGATCGGTCCGATCAGATTTCACCGGCAGAATTACGATCATTCTTTAATGAACTTCAAGCTGAATTTTTATCCTTTAAAGAAGCATTGCATACCCAATTCCCATGATCAAACGAATACTCCGCGATGACTTTTGCGGAGTTCACCATTTAGTTAATTTCATTTGATCTGACTTCACCACCAAAACAAATGCTCACCATTGCAATTCAATAATATTCCTATGTTTTATTTGTTTCAAGGATACTTTATCGTTTGCGTTCATGAATTTTTACCGAAAATTGAGTATATAGATTCATCCCAAATGGATAGAGAATAACCTTTTCACTTGCTTTGAATCGAGGAGTATTCATTATATGCTCACCCGTCGAACAGCACTCAAAATCACCTCATCTTCACTTGCAGCACTTGCAGCCGGAATTTTCCCCACACAGGTGATGTCCGCGGTCAATAAATATGATTCGTTGCGTCCGTCATCGAGGAATAGAAAGTTTGTAAGTGAAGCAGTTGAATCGACCATCGTATCAATTCAACAAATGATCTCTGATGAAGAACTGCGTTGGCTGTTTGGAAATTGTTTTCCCAATACATTGGATACCACTGTTGAAATGAGTGAACGGAACGGAATGCCCGATACATTCGTCATTACTGGAGATATTCATGCTATGTGGCTTCGTGATTCGTCGGCTCAAGTGTGGCCATATCTTCCGCTTGCAAAGAATGATAAGACACTGCGGCGGTTGATTGCAGGAGTAATCCATCGTCAATCGTACTGCATTACGATCGATCCGTATGCAAATGCATTCAACAAGAACAGTGAGGGAAGTTATTGGGAAAAAGATCTGACCGAAATGAAGAAAGAATTACATGAACGGAAATGGGAGATCGATTCATTATGTTATCCGATACGCTTGGCTTACGGATATTGGAAAACTACGGCTGATATTTCTGTTTTTAACGCTGAATGGAAACAGGCGATGTCTCTTGTTCTTAAAACATTTCGAGAACAACAGAGAAAACATGGGGATGGTCCATATAAATTCCAGCGAGAAACTCCCGTTGCATCCGATACCGTTCCGCTGGGAGGATTTGGAAATCCGACGAGAAAGATCGGACTGATCCATTCGATGTTCAGACCATCCGATGATTCCTGTATTTATCCCTATCTCATTCCTTCCAATTATTTTGCGGTCACTTCGCTTCGACAAATTGCTGAAATTTTCCATGAAGTAGTGGGTGACACAAGCATGGAAAAAGAATGTATCACCCTTGCAGACGAAATTGAATCTGTTTTGAACAAATATGCAATTCATGAAAACAGTGCTTACGGTAAAATATTTGCATTTGAGATCGACGGTTTCAATAATGCACTATTCATTGATGATGCGAATATTCCGAGTCTGTTAGCAATGCCGTATCTCGGGGCATGTGCGTTGAATGATCCGATTTACCAAAACACGAGAAAATTTGTATTGAGTAACGATAATCCCTATTTCTTTTCAGGAGTTGCAGCCGAAGGAATCGGGGGACCGCATGTTGGGATGGATATGATCTGGCCGATGAGTATTACAATGCGAGCGTTGACCAGTAATGATGATGGTGAAATTCGTTCATGTCTAAAACTGCTGAAAGAAACGCATGCTGGAACCGGATATATGCACGAATCATTTCACAAAGACAATCCCAAGAAATTCACCAGAAAATGGTTTGCCTGGGCAAATACGTTATTCGGGGAATTGATCGTGAAAACAGCGAACGAACGACCTCATATTCTTAAAACAAGTTTGTAATACTATGATGAAAAATATCGCGGTGTTTATAGTTGTGATTGTAACAATGCTCAATGCACAAGAGAATGTAACGGCATTGGTGAATCCATTTATTGGAACAGATAAGCATGGCCATGTCTATCCCGGAGCTACGGTTCCCTTTGGAATGGTACAATTAAGTCCTGATAATGGAACAGAAGGCTGGGATTGGACATCAGGATACCATTATTCTGATTCCACAATAAAAGGATTCAGTCACACACACTTCAGCGGAACCGGAGTCGGTGATCTTTGTGATATTCTTATTATGCCGACAATACTTTCTGATCCAAAATCAAAATATTCATCCAGATTTAACCATACCGAAGAGGCAGCAGAACCAGGATATTATCGGGTTAAGCTCAAATCAACGAACATCCTTGCGGAATTGACAACCACAGCGAGAGCAGGATTCCACCGATACACATTTCCACACAGTAAATACTCTAAGATCGTTATCGATCTTGGCCATCGATTAAACTGGGATTCTCCAATAGAATCCAATATCAACATTGTAACTCCTACATTGATCACCGGATTTCGTTTTTCCAAAGGGTGGGCTCCAAATCAACGGATCTTTTTTGCAGTCAAAATTTCAAAAAAAACAAAAAATATCCGGTTAGGAAATGATTCTATTCTTTCCATACAAAAAAAATCTATTCTTGAAAAGGGAGCAAAAGCAGTATTAGAATTTTTCACAAAAAAAGATGAGCAAGTACTGCTAAAAGTGGGAATATCTGCCGTGAGTATTGAAGGAGCTTTGAAAAATCTCGACAGTGAGATACCGGAATGGAATTTTGATTCCATAAAAATTGCAGCGCACAACACGTGGGAAAAAGAATTGTCAAAGATTGAAGTAGTCACTTCTGATTCAGACCGTAAAACTGTATTCTATACATCACTGTATCGAACAATGCTTGCACCAATTATCTATAATGATGTTGATGGTCGATACCGTGGCGGAAACGATTCTATTCTCGTTGGTAAGAATTTTACAAATTATACAATATTTTCTCTATGGGACACATACCGAGCTTCACATCCACTGTTCACCATTCTTCAACCGGAACGAGTGAATGATTTTATCAATTCAATGCTTGTTTTCAAACGGGAGTATGGATATTTGCCCGTGTGGAATTTTCATGCCAACGAGACAATGTGTATGATCGGCTATCATTCTATTCCGGTGATTGCAGATGCATATGTGAAAGGGTTTCGTGGATTTGATGCAGAGGAGGCATTTTCTGCAATGAAGCATAGCGCAATGAGCGATCGAATGGGACTACAATGGTACCGTCAGTATGGATATATTCCATCTGATCTTGAAGTGGAGTCAGTATCGAAAACTCTTGAATACTGCTATGATGATTGGTGCATTGCGCAGATGGCAAAAGCATTGGGGAAAGAAGCCGATGAGAAAGAATTCCTGCCTCGGTCAGCATTTTTTAAGAATCTATTTGATTCTTCATCCTTATTTATGAGAGGAAAGATGTCTTCGGGAGAATGGAGAAGACCGTTCGATCCGCTCAGTGTCAATCACCGAATGGATGATTATACTGAAGGGAATGCATGGCAATATTCGTGGTATGTTCCACATGATATTGCGGGTCTTATACAAATGATAGGCGGAAGAGAAAAATTCATTCAACGCCTTGATTCGCTCTTTGAACAGAAAACATCGCTGCAGGGTGAGAATACATCCCCGGATATCACCGGTCTCATCGGTCAATATGCCCATGGCAATGAACCGAGCCATCATATCGCATATCTTTACAATTATGCGGGTGATCCATCAAAGACTCAAGAGCGGGTGTCGGCGATAATGAACAGCATGTACAAAAACAGCCCTGACGGATTGAGCGGCAATGATGATTGCGGACAAATGTCGGCGTGGTATATCTTCAGCGCACTAGGATTTTATCCGGTCAATCCGGCCGAACAACTGTATGTGATTGGTAGACCGTTTTTTGAAAAAACCGAGATCAAAATAGGTAACGGCAAGATTTTTACGATAGAAGCGAAGAATATTTCATCGGAGCAGAAGTATATCCAATCAGTGTTGCTGAATGGCAAATTGTTGGAACGATCATACATCCATCATTCAGAGATTATGAATGGTGGATCACTCCTGTTTGAAATGACCGCCACACCAACTCAGTGGGGAACTGCGGAATCGTATGCGCCGCCATCGATGAGTAAGTAAAAAATGTTCTACGAATGCGTCTTTAACCAATTCCTTCTACGTATGTTGGAAAATGGTTTTGTATATTGGAATGAGAAAAATGTGCTGCCGAGGATTTTTGTACTTAAAGATCTTGTTTGAGCATATTTTAAAACACAAACGCCAACCCTAAAGTTGGCGTAGATGCTGTTGTTTTGTAGCGGTGTCAGGACTTGAACAAAAATCCTTCTGATTTTAAGCCCGAGGTAATTGCATTTATGACATATAAGTGAATAAGGAATTGAGATATTCTCGATCAGACAGAATGGAACAACCTTATTTTGGCGGTCGAAAATAACAGGTAAATATGAAATTTTCCAGACGATTACTTTTTGTTTTTATGCTGTTGAAGTTAATGATTTTGGAGATTGGATATGGCCAAAACGGAACGAGAAATATTATTATCGTTGCAGGGCAATCCAATGCATTAAACTGGCATTCAGATGCTTCCCTTCTGGAAAACTCCGAACTGGACAGCAGCATTTTATATTATTATCACACAGGATTATTACCTGTTTCCTCTGTTACCAACCCATTCAATTCAACGTCCGGTGAAAAATGGACAACATTGCAGTATCAAACACAGCAGCCTTATAAGAGCCTTCACAAAACATTTTTTGGTCCGGAGATGACCATTGCACGTTCTCTCTTTCCCGCAGTCCCGCAACTGGCAGTGATAAAGTGCGCTTATGCCGGCAGTACAATTGCAAACGATTGGAAAAAGGGAAATAGTACAGGATATCATTTATACGAATTGATGATCTCCCAAATTAATAAAGCTATCAATCTTTTTGACAGCAGCGGTATTACGTATACCATTGTCGGTTTTTTCTGGATGCAGGGAGAGTCTGACGCTGCCAATTTGAATTATGCAAATAATTATGAAATGAATTTGACGGAATTTATTCACAATGTCCGAACAGATTTAGAAACCCCTCATTTAAAATTTATTCTTGGAAGGATAGGTGTACATCTACCGTCACCGTATAATTATAAAGAGATTGTAAGGCAGGCACAATTGAAGGTTGCGGGGAATGATTCACTGGTTCAATGGATCAATACTGACGATCTGCAGCTCGACGGCGATTCGGTTCATTTTCTTGCAGGCGGAGTAAAAACGCTGGGAACACGAATGGCAACTGCAATCCTTTCAGTATCTACCTCCAATCACTATTCATTTTCAGAAATACCGACTTCATTCAGCCTTTACCAAAACTATCCGAATCCCTTCAATCCAACTACTATCATTCGATATTCCATCCCCTCAGCGAGCCGGGTCTCTCTAACGGTATTCAATATTCTTGGGCAACAGATTGCAATTCTTGTTAATAATGGACAACCACCCGGATTGTACGAATTTATGTGGAACGCAGAAATGCCTTCAGGAATATATTTTTACCGAATTGACGCAGTGAGCACTTCAGATCCGACTCAGAGATTTACACAGTTGAAAAGGATGTTATTGTTGAAGTAGTAATTGAGCCTTCAAAAGAAGGCTTTTTTGTTTTTATCGGTGCAGAGATAAATCTTTAACAGTATCTTGTCTTGTCTCAGAAAGTAAGTGTGCGTTGATTTCGTTTACACGAATTGAACTGTGATCTGACAACTTCTGAACCTCGTATAGACTCACCCGTATTAAGTGCCCGGATAGAAATTGGACTGATCGTAGAGAAGAGAGGTAAAATATCTTGGGTTATAAGTTGATTAGGATGGCAGGTAATTTTATATTGCAGTAAGAAAAACATTTCACCACAAATAAACCTATTTACAGTTTAGAAATGTTCTGTAATAACCATGGAATCAAAAAGTGCATGCTGAAGTTCAAGCTGGAAACTCGTTAAAACCCTATAAAACACAAACGCCAACCTTAAAGTTGGCGTACATGCTGTTGTTTTGTAGCGGGGTCAGGACTTGAACCTGAAACCTTCGGGTTATGAGCCCGACGAGCTACCAATTGCTCCACCCCGCGATGAATGTTGTATGACAATATACTCAAATTAATGAAGGCAGTCAAGGTACGATTCACCTATGGAAAAGAAACTTTCAATTTTAGTATCGAATGATGACGGAATTTTTTCCGACGGATTAGGCATGCTTGTTAAAGAATTGGAGCAGATCGCCAATGTGACCATTGTTGCACCGGATAGTCAGCAAAGTGCGGTTGGACATGCGATCACGGTACATCGTCCGCTTCGCGTACGTGAAGTGTCGAAGGAGGGAAAGTTCTTCGGTTTTGCCGTTGATGGCACTCCGGCGGATTGTGTAAAACTTGCCATTCGTCATTTGATGAAGAATAAACCTGACCTTGTGATATCAGGTATCAATCATGGTTCCAATACCGCTATCAGCGTGATCTATTCCGGTACTGTCTCAGCTGCAACAGAAGGGACAATTCTTGGAATACCATCCATTGCAATGTCTTTAACGACTTTCGAACCGAACGCTGATTTTTCCTATGCAGCAAAATTTGCACGTCATCTTGCGTTGAAAGTTATAGAGCATGGCGTGCCGAGCGGAACATTGCTCAATGTTAATGTCCCTCCCGTTCCAGAAAATGAAATTTGTGGTGTTGTCATAACCCGTCAGGGAAAATCGATGTGGAACGATGAATTTGAAGCGCGTCGTGATCCCGGGAATAAACAATACTTTTGGTTGAAAGGAGAGTTGGTAGAATTAGATGAAGAAGAGGATATCGATCAGCGTGCAATTCTCAACAATAAAGTTTCTATTACACCCATTCAGTTCGATCTCACAAACTATGAAATGATCAAAACATTACAATCATGGAAGATTACACTGTAAGAATGATCTGTTTTGTAACCTTTTCTTGTTGTCGTGGAAGTTATCGGTTGCTTTGATTCTTTCAATATTTTATTAAATTAATATGTGGATTTAGTCCTTTTTACATGCTATTTACATTAAATTGCAGTTGATTTTATTATGTTTTTTTTATTTTTGTGAATAGACTCCCTTCCTGTAGAAACAAGCCTGCAGTTGTTGCTAATTCAATAAAAAAATGTTAATTACTGTTGCGGTGGGGGTGGAAACTGGCTGCCTCCCGGATTTGACGTTGTATATACTACTACAGAACCGGAAATACTTTCATCTTTTACGATAGTTGTTTCAATTGCAAGTCCAAGGGTAACTAACAATAATATTGTTGCAATTTCTGTTGTCATTTGATGTATCCTTTCGAATTTAACACTAGATGTTTATGAATGTTTGGAATGATCTTTATCTGTACACTTATATCACAAAAAAATTAAAATCGGACGCTTTTTTTCAAAAAAAATTTATTTTTTTTACTTTTTTTGCCTGTGTCTAAAAAATACCTCAAAATAGCTAAATTTAAGCCCTTTCTATTTTTATTATTTGTGCAGTTTTTGTCCGGATCTGGAAATAGTCCGGATTCAACAGAAGCTTTGAATTTCATTTTAAAAGCACGAAGTGAAATGGAGCATTTGCAATACGAAAAAGCACTCAAAAGTTTTGATGAAGCAGGGAAAATTTGGATGACTTTAGGAAAACACAATCAATTCCTTGAGTGTCAAATAGATCGGGCAAGAATTTTATTGCAAACAGGAGACAATAATGACGCCGTCCGAGTTCTGACCCGTGCTGCAGAGATACAATGTGAATCCTGCGATCATCTTGGAATTGTCAATGTATTGCTGGGATACAGTTACTATACCCTGGAAGATTTTTTAAGGGCTGAAAATTTTGCCAAAAAAGGAATTGAGCAAAACACTTCCATTTTTGGATATTACCATGAAAAAACTGCTTCCGGTTATTACACGTTAGGAACTATAAAAAATGCACAGGGGGATTATTCTTCGGCGTTGAGTGCATTTCTCAATGCTGAAAAGATACAAAGACAAGTGTTGGGAAGTGTGAATAAAAGTTATGCCACTACGTTGTTTGCACTTGGTTCGGTCTCTGATGAAAAAAATGATTTCGATCGGGCGTTGAATTATTTCAATCAAGCTCTTGCAATCTACGACGCAATAGGAATGTCATCTTCGGCAAATGCAGCGGATTGTCACCTATTTATTATGACGAGTTACAATAACAAAGGAGACTATTCCAAAGGAATTGATCACGGAAAACAAACGATACAAATTTATACTTCACTCTCTCTTCCTGAACATGCAAATGTTGCGAGCGCCTATGGAAAATTAGGTGAAATATATTCAAATCTGGGAGACTACGAAAAAGCTAAAGAGCACCTGCTGCGCGCACTTAATATTTTTTCCTCCCGTTATCCTGAAAAGAAAACTCCTCAGGGGGTTTTACGTCTTCGTCTTGCAGAGATTTATAGTAAAACCGGAGAATTTACCAAAGCTGTGGAATATGCCGACGTAGGAAGAGAGATATATGAACAGACATACGGTGAATATCATCCTCAGTCCGGATTTATGCAGGAACAAGCGGCAAATGTTTATCGCGAAGCAGGACAATTTGACAATGCGTTAAAGTATTTTACGAAAGCAATTATTTCCCGGGAATATGTGAACGATTCAGTTTCAAGGAATGATATTGCCGCGTTATATTCTTCAATTGGTGAAATCTACCTGCAGAAAAAACAATTTGATTCAGCAGCGACGAATCTTCAACGATCACTGAGCATAGAGCAGCAAGCAAAAGAAAAAAATATTCCTCAGAATGCACTTCTTCAACATCGGTTCGGTGATCTTTGTTTTTCACAAGGTCGCTTTCAGCAAGCACTCCGCTATTATCAGCGTTCGATCGATGTTCTGACATCAACCGAACACCCATCCAATCTTTACAATGCGCCAATTGTCGGGCACGGTTTCTACAAAAAAGAACTTCTCTTAAGTATTGAACAGAAAGCCCGTACGTTTGAAAAGATCTATTTGACAAGTAAAAAAACAGCTGATATCCGGGCAGCGCTCGCTCATTACCAAGCGGCTTGTGTCGTCGCGGATGATGCACGGAAACAATTTTCAACTGAAGGTTCAAAAATATTTCTTGCGGAAAAAAGCGTCTCTATATATCGGCAGGCGTGCAGAGTTGCAATGACATTGTTTGAAAAGACAAACGATCCGGAATATAAAGAAGCGGCGTTTCTTATTGCCGACAGGAGCAAAGGGAACATTCTTCTCGAAAAATTATTCGACGGCGAGGCAAAATCATTTGCCGGAATTCCTGACTCGTTGCTGAACTACGAAAACGATCTGCTTCGATCCATCACATCCTATCAGACGCAGCTGCTTCGTTCAACGGAAAAAAATGATGCCGGAGGTTCGTCTCGTGTTTCCGAACTTCAGGCAAAACATTTTGAACTGTCTCAACAACATCATCAGTTTGTTGAATTGTTGGAACAACAGTATCCGAAATATTATGAATTGAAATATGCCCGTTTTGAGCCTTCGTTGAAACAGATCCAGAAAACCATACTCCCATCAGCAGCAATGGTGGAATATATGATTGCTGACAACGTGATCTATGCATTTACACTGACCAACAAAACGTTATCGGTCAAAACTATTCGAAATACTTCTGCAACCGGTGATCTGGTACAGCAGTTTTCCAATGCTTTAAAAACCTATAATACAGAAACCTATTGTTCATCAGGATATAAATTGTTTTCTACACTGCTTCGTCCGTTAGAACAAGAACTTGGAGCGTCATCAACAATCACCATTATTCCCGATGGATATCTGTTCACTGTTCCATTTGAAGCTCTTCCGACGCAGCAGTATTCGCCGGCTCACATCGATTTTACAACACTCAAGTATGTTATTTCTTCACACAATGTTACGTATTCCTATTCTGCAGCATTCGATCTGAAAATGAATGAACGATTGAGCAGCAAGAACTCCTCAGAACTGAGCTTTGCCGGATTTGCACCGGTGTTCCGCGATTCGATCAAGAATGGTGATTTCTTTGCGAACAGATCGTTCGTTGAAGAGAGCGGGATCGGCGATGTTCGTTCCATTACGATGGATGGAAAAAAGTTCAACGAATTGAAATATTCGGAAGATGAAGTCAACTCCATTGAACAGACATTCACTTCGCATTCGCTTCATTCCAGGAATTTTTTGCATACCGACGCAACAGAAAAGAACTTCAAAGAGTTCTGCCGCGATGCGGATATTGTTCACGTGGCGACCCACGGATTCATCAACGAGAAGAATCCGAAACTCTCCGCCATACTTTTTTCGCAGCCGAAAGAGACCTCCGCCGATGATGATGGTATCTTGTATGTGGATGAAACATTCACTCTCGACCTGAAAGCGAAACTGGTAGTGCTGAGCAGCTGTGAAAGCGGTGTGGGAAAACTTGTTGACGGGGAAGGGATGATGGCACTTTCACGCGGATTGTTCTATGCAGGGGCTCAAAATATCATCTACTCACTCTGGAAAGTCTCCGATAAACAGACCTATCGGTTGATGGATGAGTTCTATAAGAATGTCGTTAACGGCAGATCGTATTCATCATCACTCCGCTCCGCAAAATTATCTCTCATCGCCTCAAAAGAATCTGCATTTCCCAGCAAGTGGAGCGGGTTTGTG
>CAYPEM010000074.1:0-18016 GCA_964409765.1 uncultured Chitinophagaceae bacterium | reverse complement strand
CAAATTATGGTTTAACATTGCGATGGGCGGCCGAATTCAGCAGTGCGGAAAAAGCTGTCTTCTATTCTTCTACAGCGATAGATACCACTAAACGCCCTAAAATTACAATTACTTATTCAAAGAAATAGTAATCATGAAAAAATTCTTTCTCCTCGTTTGGATGACATCTTTTGTATTTGCCGGAAAAGGTTCTATTTATTCCCGGTTCGGAGTTGGTGAAATCAACACGTTTGTCAGCGGAAAGAATATCGGTATGGGAAACACCGGTATTGCAACATTTGGCGAGACTCATATTAATCTTGCAAATCCTGCTTCCACCATGAATATTCCCCGGACAATTTTATCTGTATCGTATCAATATAGGAATTACAATTCTGAAGATGCTTCGGGTGCATCCATATTCAATACCGGAAATATTAATTCTTTTGCACTGGCTTTTCCGGTGTATTCACCAAAGAAAATGGTGTTGACATTCGGTGTTGTTCCTTTTTCATCGGTTGCATACGAACAACAATTAAGTACTACCTCAAATGGCGGAATTACACAAACCTTCGAAGGACGCGGTGGAATAACCTCTGGTCAGCTGAGTCTTTCCTACGCGGTCAATCCGGATATTGCTCTTGGTATCACAACGCACTATTTGTTTGGTTCGATCTATAAAGATCAAAAAGTGGAATTCACCTCCGCTGAATTCTTTGGAGGATCGTATAACCAGACGAATTCACTGAGCGGTTTTGGTTTCACTCTTGGGGGAATTTATTCCGGTATTGACAAAGCTCTCGGTTTTTCTGATACAAAAGATATGAATGCTGGATTGACACTCTTCAGCGGATCATCCCTGGATTACGATAATCAGTTGTTACGAAATTACTCGACAAACCAGGATACGGTTCTGGCAAATGATAAAACGATGAAGCTTCCATTGGGATTTTCATTTGGACTTGCCTACATCAAAAATAAAACCGTATACGAAGCAGATGTTCAATTCCAAAATTGGGATAACTTTACGATCGATGGATTCCATCCTGCGGAGATACAGAACAGTATTCGATTAGGAGCCGGAGTAGAATTCCTTCCACAGTCAGATTTTATCGGGGATGATTATTTTAAAAGACTATCCTACCGCTTTGGCGGTTATTATCGTATGACAAATTTGAAATTGAACGGTGAATCGATCAATGAACTATTTGGTTCTGCGGGATTAAGTTTTCCGATGAGCATCGAGACACGGATGCACCTTGCAATTGAATATGGAATTAGAGGGACAACAGCATCATCGTTGATCAAAGATACAATGTTACGTTTCACTGTTTCGGTCTCAGCATCAGAACTGATGTTCATTCAACCGGAAATCGAATAAGGTTCATTTCACATAACGCTGAATTATTGTGAGAATAGTATGATAGCAATTGCCAGTGATCACGCAGGATTCCACTATAAAGAACGGGTAAAGTCATTCCTCAAACAATTGAATCTGGAATTCAAAGATTTTGGTACCTATTCGGTCGATTCAGTTGATTATCCTGACTTTGCACACACTGCATCGGTGGCAATTTCCAACGGCGAATGTGAAAACGGAATTTTTGTCTGTGGTTCAGGAATCGGTGTTTCTATCGTTGCCAACAAACATAAAGGGGTCCGTGCTGCTGCGTGCGAATCAGTATCCGCCGCTGAACTTTCGCGCAAACATAACAATGCAAATGTATTGTGTTTTGGTGAACGTCTTGTCGGCTGGGGTGTTGCTGAAGATATGATCAAAGTTTTTTTAAATACAAATTTCGAAGCCGGACGTCATACTCGTAGAGTTGAAAAAATACACTCTCTCACCGGACGATAATATTCATTGCCTTGTTCACCTGTCAAAGTACTCATCATTTTTTTGAAATATTTATAAACTCCATCACAAAAATCTATGAATCATATTCAGCAATTCGATCCTGAAATTGCATCGGCAATTTCGAACGAACAGAATCGCCAAAATACAAAACTTGAATTGATCGCTTCTGAGAATTTCGTATCCGAAGCTGTACTTGAAGCTGCCGGAACAGTTCTCACCAATAAATATGCTGAAGGCTATCCGGGAAAACGGTATTACGGTGGCTGCGAATATGTTGATGTAGTTGAGAATATTGCTCGTGACCGAGTCAAACAGTTATTCGGTGCTGAATATGCGAACGTGCAGCCGCACTCCGGGTCTCAAGCGAATATGGCTGTCTATTTCACGTTTATTAAACCGGGTGATAAGGTCTTGGGAATGAATCTCTCCCATGGAGGTCATTTGACCCATGGTTCGAGCGTAAATTTTTCCGGTCAGCTCTATAATTTTTCCGCGTACGGTGTATCGAAGGAGAATGGATACATCGATTTCAATGAAGTTGAAGATGTTGCCAAGCGCGAACGCCCAAAACTGATCACGGTTGGTGCCAGTGCGTACTCAAGGAATATCGACTACAAAAAATTCCGTGAGATAGCTGATAAGATCGGTGCATTTTTATTTGCCGATATCGCCCATCCCGCCGGATTGATCGCAGCTGATCTTTTGAACGACCCGATTCCCCACTGTCACGTTGTAACATCAACAACACATAAAACATTGCGCGGACCAAGGGGCGGAATCATCCTTGTCGGAAAGGATTATGAAAATCCGTTCGGAATTGTTGCGCCAAAATCCGGCAGAAAGAAAATGATCTCAGAACTGCTTGATTCGATGGTCATTCCGGGTATTCAGGGGGGACCGTTGATGCACATTATCGCTGCAAAAGCGATTGCGTTCAAAGAAGCACTGCGGCCTGATTTCAAAATTTATGCACAACAGATCATCAAGAATGCACAGGCACTTTCTTCACATTTGATGTCGAAAGGATATATGATCTGTTCCAATGGAACAGACAATCATTTGATGCTGCTCGATCTTCGCAATAAAAACATTACCGGTAAAGATGCACAGGAAGCACTTGATGAAGCCGGAATCACTGTGAACAAGAATGGTGTTCCATTCGACGATAAATCTCCTCTCATCACCAGCGGAATTAGAATTGGAACACCGGCTTTGACGACCCGCGGAATGAAAGAGAATGAAATGAAGATCGTCGGCGATCTTATTGATGAAGTGTTGAAGAATATTGGTAAGACGGATGTCTATGAATCCGTAAAGAAAAAAGTTGCCGATCTCTGTCTCGGTTTCCCTTTATACACAAATTTGAAATAAATTATTCTGATGCCAAACGATCAAGCACACGATGATGAAAAAGAAATGGGATTCCTCGATCACTTAGAGGAATTACGGATGAGGATTTTTCGTGCCGCACTTGCAGTGGTTTTTTTCTCAGCAATCGCCGCATTCTTTGCAGATTTTCTTGTCAAAGAAGTTTTACTTGCCCCGCTGCTTGCAGTCGGATTAAAAGCGCAGGTACTCACCCCCTATGGTATCATGATGACGTATATGGAAGTTGTCATCGTGGTGGGAATCATAGCAGCAATGCCGATTATCTTATATCAATTATGGAAATTTATCGCTCCCGGTTTAATGCCGAATGAACGGCGATACGCATCATCGATCGTGTTTTTCACTTCAATATGTTTTTTATCGGGAGTTGCGTTTGCATATTTTATCATTGTTCCTACCGCACTGAAATTCTTTTCCACTTTTGGAACGGATGTTTTTGAATTAAATATCGCGATCAATGAATATATCAGTTTTCTTTTGAGTCTTATTCTTGGCTCCGGATTGGTGTTTGAACTGCCAATGGTTGCTTATTTTCTGACAAAAATTGGATTGCTTTCACATAAGATTATGAGAAAATACCGGCGCCATGCTATCGTCGGCATTCTGATCATTGCGGCAATTGCAACACCAACACCTGATATTTTAACTCAAAGTCTGTTCGCTGCTCCGATGATCCTGTTATATGAGATCAGTATCTTTATTTCAAAATTCGCTCAAAAGAAATCTGAATCAACGAAAGAATAAATGGGACTGTCTGCGGTAAAAAATTTAGATGCGATCAAGAAACCCGTTGACAACGAGATAAAGGAGTTTGCCGGTTTCTTTAAGAATGCAATGCGGTCCAATGTAACATTGGTGGATACGATCGCACGGTATATTGTAAAACAAAAAGGAAAACGAATTCGTCCCGTGGTTGTATTCTTAGCAGCGAAAGCGTGCGGAGAGATCAATCAAAGCACTTTCCGGGGTGCAACACTCGTAGAGATACTTCATACCGCAACACTAGTTCATGATGATGTAGTTGATGATGCCGATACACGTCGAGGACTTGCGTCAATAAATGCCGTATGGAAGAATAAGATCGCTGTGTTGATGGGAGATTATCTTCTCTCAACCGGTTTGATGATTTCACTGAATCATGACGATGTCTATTTCCTTAAAGTCACATCCGATTCAGTACGCCGAATGGCGGAGGGTGAAATACTGCAGATACAAAAAAGCCGCGAATTGAACATTGTGGAAGAGACTTATCTGAAGATCATTTCAAATAAAACGGCATCATTACTTTCCACCTGTTCTGAAATTGGCGCCGCAAGTACAACCGAAGATCCAGTGCAGCGAAAACGAATGAAAGAATACGGCGAAAATGTCGGTATGGCATTCCAGATCAGAGATGATATCCTTGATTTCACTTCTCGAAAAAGCATCCTCGGCAAACCGATCGGCGGAGATATGAAGGAAAAGAAGATCACCCTGCCATTGATCCATGCTTTACAGCAATCAACCAAACAAGATTCGCGCAAAGTATTGAAGATGATCAAGAACGGTACTTCAAGTAAAGATGTTGAATTTATCGTAGATTTTGTTCGTCAGAACGGCGGAATCGAATATGCTGAAAAACGAGCACATGACTACGGCAATGCAGCTCGTGAATGTTTAAAACCATTTCCGGATACTGATGCAAAACAATCGCTTGAGATGTTCATTGATTTTGTGATGGACAGAGAAAAATGACAAATTTGTAATCTGATAGACTATATTCCAAATTCATCAACATTGCCAAAGTTTTTATCTTCACCTTTGGCTTTTTTCTTTTTAGCCCTACCTCCTTTACCATCCTCAATTTCAATATCAGGAATATGGTTGAATGCAATTTTTGCGGGTGATGATTCCAACGCCGTATGCGCTCCGCCAAAATACAATGCCGTTTTTCCAAATCGTAGATTCAATTCATCGACTGCAGAGAACAACGCCGACGAACGATCTTCATTCTCAAACATCGATCGTGTGTGTTCTTTCTCCGGTGTCAAATGTAATAGCGTAACTCCGACTTGCAGTGGCTTTTCCTTAAATATCGGCATCCGGTCGAGAAGCACTTTCAGAGCATTTGTCATTTGCAACGTATCAGAGGTTTCACTAATGGTAATATCATCTGTCCAATCTTTTTTATCATAAAATCGAATACTCATTACGATCATTGATGTTCGATATCCCAATTTTCGTAAACGCATAGCTGCTTTTTGCAGTATTCTATGCATTACTGCTGCGGCACTTTCCATATTCCGTTCTTTTGGAGCTAAAACATGAGAATGACCAATAGTGGTGTGATGAGTTTCGGGTATTGGTACCTCAACTCCCCGCAATCTTTCAAACATTCTATCCCCCTCAATTCCTCCCCATACATTATGCAACATCTCTTTATCAGCATTCCATAGTTGTTCAACGGTATAAATTCCATTACGATATAACCGCTTAACCATATTCCTGCCAATGCCGGTAAGATCATTTAATTCCAATGAAAATAGAATTGCAGGAAGGTCTTTCTGTTCGATAACAACAAGCCCATTAGGTTTTTGCATATCCGATGCAGTTTTCGCAAGAAAGATATTTGGTGCAATTCCGATAGATGACTTTATATACTCTCCAACTTTTTGTGCTATCTCATACTTTATCTTATTTGCCAAAATGATAGCATTATCTTTTTTCTTCTGACTTCCGCTGAGTTCACAAGCCATTTCATCGATCGACTTAACACTATGAACAGGAATGCATGATTCAACAACATCGACGAGTCTTTGATGATATTGAACGTATAATGATGGACGTGCGCCAAGAATGGTAATTTCCGGACATCGGTCTTTTGCTTCACGCGCAGAGGTTCCCGTTTTAATACCGAATTTTTTGGCTTCATAACTTGCTGCGATACAACCCGTATTATCTGATAACACAGGAACTACAGCGACAGGCTTTCCGCGAAGCGACGGGGTTTCCTGTTGTTCAACCGACGCGAAGTATGAATTAAAATCGATGAACAAATATCGGAGAGACATACGTCTGAGGATTACTTCAATATAATTAAGTGTACTAGTGTGTCTTTACTTCTGCAACCTGCGGTCTGGATGTTATAACTCTTCTTGCTCGAACAAATCGATTTAAATTATACTCCTCAAAGATCGGAGATTTAGGATCAAAACTATTTAAACGCACCTTCCCCGATGAATGAATATATTCTCGGTTACCAAGATAGATGCCCACATGGACGATACGTTCTGACTTTCCATTCTCTGCTTTTCGTCCAAAGAACAACAGATCGCCTTTCTTTAAATTCTCAAATTCCGCTCCGGGCTCGATCGGTTCTCCTTGTTCCGCTTGCTGATTGGCATCCCGATTTAACATTTGTCCGTTCAAAAGGAAAACTGTTTTTGTAAATCCGGAACAATCAACTCCTTTTGGCGATGTTCCACCCCACAAATATGGAACTCCCATCAGATATTTTCCTGTACGTTCTATGTTGTCGGCTATGGGGGTAAGCGTTGTTCCCCATTGTTGATATTCCATAACGTTAGATTTTTGAATGTAACCTATTCTGCCATCAGCAAGTCCAACTTTTGCCCACAACCCGGTAGTACCTAAATCTTTTAATAATCCTCCGCCGGTAATATCGCAGACCGGGTACGATTCACTCGTTGGCTGTTGATAAACAAATCCAAAATAATTTTTTACGAATAGTTTTTTAGAGTTATTCCATTCCTCCGCTTCCTTTTTAGAGACTCGAATCATTTGGTCCGGATCAGCCCACCCGAGATATTTATCAGGTGATTGGATATAGACCCATCCCCCCTTTTTCTTTAAGATTCGAACAATATTTCCCATTAATACCTGCGATCCTAATTCAGCATCTTCACCAGGATCACTTCGCATATTGGCAACACTCACCGTAATGATTCCATACGTTTTGTTACCAAGTCTTTCATCAGGGAGCACGATAACACTGTCAATAATTTCTTTCTTTTCTTCGGCAAGAAGCTGCATCAACTCTTCTTTCGCCTCTTTTCGTTCAACTTCACCGGAAACGACTAATGCATTCCCAAGTTCATATGTTTTAACATTGAATACAGCTACTCGTTTATCAGGAGCATATTTCTTTTGAAGTTCTTTGACCGGACCAAGAACTTTAGCATCCGAAGGTTTCTGTTCATTTGATTTTTCTGTGCAGGCGTTAAAGATTAACGTTGAAAATAATAGAGCAATAAGGATTTTTTTCATAGTTATTTTGAATTTTTACTGAGTGAAATAATAATGTCCCATTCTTTCTCTGTGACCGGTTGAACAGAAAGTCTTCCAATCCTCACCAGAGGCATTGATGCTAATTCTTTAATGGCTTTTACAATTGCAAGTGTTACGGGAATATTCATCTTTTGCTCTACTTGTATATCCACAACTACCAGCTTTTCATCCGTTGCATTCGGATCCGGATATGGATCTGAAATAATTTTTGCAATTCCCACTATTTGTCTTTCATCGCCGGTATGATACACAAATGCTCGATCTCCCTTTTTCATGGAGCGAATATGCTTTAATGCCGGTGCAGCCGAAACACCGCTCCACACAGTCTTTTTGGCTTTCAAAAGATCATCAAATGAATATTCGGTTGGTTCAGTTTTCAGAAGAAATTTTGCCATAACTACCTAATTGAATTGTAAAAGGTAAAACTATGATTGTTAAGATGCAACGAAGGGGAAATATTATGGACGATCGTCTAATTCCTTAACAAATGCTTAACAATGAGTTCATATACAGGATACACAGAAAAATTAGTTTCAATAAAACAAAGGGTGATATCATGAAAACAATCAGTATCGGCAACTTGACGATTGATCCGGAACGATATCTTGTCTATCGAAACGGAATGCCTATTACATTAACAAAGACCGAGTTCCATATCTTGTATTTAATGATGAGCACGAACGGTAAGGTTCAATCTCGTACACAAATATCAAAATATGTTTGGGGCAGAGAAGAAATTGATTTCCCGCGTACTATCGATGTTCATATCTGCAACATCCGAAAAAAGGTAGGTAAATTAAACGACAATGACATTATTACGGTTCTCAAAGGAGTCGGTTATAAATTAAATGATTTTTCTTCACAATGAGATTTCAATACGTTATTCTCTGATGATAATAACTTCCATTCTGTCACTAACGCATCTTTACTAACTTTGAAAGTCCTTCAATCTGCTTTCCACCCTGTTTGACGATCACTTTATAAAGATACACACCGTTCCCAATCTGGTCACCATCTTTATCCCGACCATCCCATGGAATTTTATTGAATCCAATATTGCCAAGTGTGGATATTTCCTGGATCAGTCGACCTGCAACAGTATAGATCTTGATGATGATTTCATCCGGTGATGTTGGACCGGCAAGATTAAATGTGAAATGTGTGAACGTATTAAAAGGATTAGGTAGATTAAAGATGTCCATAATCCTAAACTCATTGGCAACATTAACATAAATGAGAATGGTGTCCGAATAATTTTCTGCAATATCTTTTGCTGAAATCTGTATGATATTCTCTCCCGCAATCAATTCAGGAGTCCAGCGAATTTCAGCTTTACCGACTGAATTCGAGCTCAACAATTCTGCTGTCCCCTTAATGAACGGTACTTGAACATTATTCAATTTTATTTTGAAATTCGAAGTATCAGACGATAGAATACTTGAAGGATTATTATCAGTATACCGAATCCTTATTTCGGGATGATTCCCTACAAAATCGCCATTGACGACCTGTCCGCCATCAATTGTAATTTGAAGAGACGGTCGTAATGAATCTGCCAGAACAGTGTATGGAATAGTAACAGAATTATTACTTTTTGTTTGTTCTGCAACGCTGTCATCCGGGTCGATCTCAAATGTAAACGCATGACTTCCTTTTCGTCCGCGGGTGTTATATGAATATGAGAATGATACTGAATCATTGAAAGGAACATTGATAAATCGTTGCTTGTGAAGGATCTGATCGATTCCTAATGTCGTTGATTTCAATTGGACTGTAACACTTTCCGCGGCAACTGTGCTGATGTTAAAAACTGTTCCTGTGAAATTGATTGTTTCACCTTCCATCACCTGATCATTACTTATCGAAGTAGTTTGGTTCGACACTGCAAGTTCCGTTGATGGAATTGCTGTTAACTTCCAATTGGCAATTACGGGAGAATTTAATGCTGCTATTGATCGACGATTCCGTAATGTTGACGGAACGGTAAAAAGAAATACCAACTTACCAAATCGGTATTTCCAGGTATCTACAGAACTCAATGAAATTGAATTTTGATTGATCGATGTGACTAACGTATCGATCGAATTTGAATTTGAAATCCCTACAAATTGAACTTTTAATTGAGACCCGCTAGGAATCGTTTGGTTCAAAACTAAAGAGGAAAGCGATGTGAATGGACCAAGAATTGGTGTGACAATCATCCCTGATTTCTCAATGCGGGTCACTGTCGTTTCAGCGAGAGCATTTCCTGTATTCGCTTGCTTAAACATTTCAGGAACAGACCCAACAATTGCACCTTTTCTGCCAATGATTGACCACGAGTCCCTGAACGAAAGTTGATCGATAAATTTGCTCCCTATTGTCTTTAATGCATCTCGAGCAGATTGTTTCAAATTGTTGGCACCATCATTAATGACGACATCGATAACAAACAAACCGTTTGGAACAGAAGTGATAAATTGCATCAATGAATCAGATTCGTCCGGATTGGCAGTAATATCAAATCGCCGTTGTGAATAAACAGCAAATGTTACTGAATCAAGCACAGCAATATTATGACCACTGCCGAAGTTTTGAATGATAACATTATTATTATTGACTTCCACAAACCCTGTATTGCCGTCATTAAACCCTGCAGACATTGCTTTGATAGAAATCTTTGTATCTATTATTCTTGCACCACTGTCTTGAGAATACCCTGTTCGCAAAAAAGTATTTTGTTTCCATGCTGCCGAATCTACTTGACCAAAAACAGTTGATAGAGAATCACCGGAATAGAATGTACCGGTTGTCCAATCATGACTACTGTTTGAAATCTTGATTCTCCAATAATACCGTTTCGACTTCCTCAATCCTGGAAGTGGAAATATTGAAGTGAATTTTTGAAACGGCTGGGAAAATTGCTGTGCAGATGAAAAACCGGGAAGTGTATCCAATTCAAAATTAACACTTGAGCCGCTTCCGCTAACAACTGTAGGATTTAAGAATACAGCTTGAGTCACTGAAGAAATACTATGAGGTGCAGGATGCAGTATCTTAAAGTCACTCGTTGCAACGGTAAAGTAATAATTTGTTAGATTATCCGATTCAGACGATTCAACGATGAGTCCATTGAAATCAAGATCAATTGTTAATTGATGTTCGCCGGAATTATTCATGATCGGAATCGCTATGGAGACGGTGTCGTTTGCGATCGGATATTTTCGCCGAATAATCTTCGTTGCAAGGATATTCCCCAGATACAGGTGTTTGATCTGTATCGATATTGAATCATTGACGATTGAACCGGAGTTGCCATAGACTATTGAGAATCGCGCAGTATCAATTTCATCAGTCAATTGCACAGGAATTGACGTAACTGCATTCTGAGCTATGTAAAGATTTGGGAGTAGTGGATTCCCGGAGCTCTTTTTAATGACTATCGGAAACGAATAGAAATTGTTATCCTTATAGATTTCTTTAATAGTTGTGTCGGGATCTATGCTTAATTGAATTGTTCTCTTCCCGCTCCCCAATGAGGTATTATACTCAGTGTTGATTTCTTTATAACTTTCAGGAGCAATTGAGTCGATCGTTTGTACAGCAATTGGTTCTACATAATTATTATCCCATGTCGAATGGAGTTTTATCGGAATATTGTTAGCAGTCGTTCCCCCCACATTATATATCCGATAGGTTAACTGAATTTTTTCTCCCTGAAGAATTGTATCTGTTGAAGTGATTTCTTGTGCAGGAATATTGTTTTGCAGATGATATCCCTTAAAAACCTGGTAATTTGTTCCAAGCTCAGGGAGCATTGTATAATTTACAGCGAGTGAAGACAACGAAGGAGAGATATTTCCAATGCCGGCATTCATCGTTCCAAACACTTTGATATATGGATATTGTTTCGCATTAACTGAAGAGACATTAATAACCGAACTAATTGGAATATGTTGTTGAAGTGTATCTGCCGTCAAATCGCTTTTTATACCTATCACACCTAGATTAATGCTACTGCTGTTTGAAGTTGAATATTCCGTTTCAATGGACTTCCAAGAAGAAACTGGACCAAAGGATTGAGTGGAAAAAGTGCCGGTATTGTTAGGGGTGATAATTGTTGTATCTATTTTAATTGGGCTACCTGTTGCAAAGCGCTTGCTATATTTTTCAGGAACACTCCCTGACAATGCACCTTTCCGTCCGATCAAAGTCCAAGAATCAGCAACTTTGACGCTGTCAATAAATTTACTGCCATATTGTTTTATTGCATTCTTCAATGATGCTGGAAGATTAGTTCCATTTGCGGCGACATCATTTGATATTGCTATAACGACGAAATAATTATTGCTCAGAGTATCAAGTAAGCTTTTAAAATTTGTTGATATTGTTATACCTGCCTGAACATCATATCGAAAATACCATTTAAAATCATATGTGAGTGCATCAAAGATACAAACGTGAAAACCTCGAACAGTATTTTCAGGAACAAAGTTTTGTCCGTTTTTTGAAATAACTGCTGTATTTCCATCGTTAAAACCGCCTGAAATAGCACTCAATATTGTGTTTGTTGTATCAAGCGCCATACTACTTTGGCTATATTTTATCTTTACTGTATTTAAATGTGAAAATGCTTCAGCATCATTGATCAAGATATTCTCTTTTGAGCCAACAATATAGGAATTTGATAGTCCTGCAGAACTCGATACATCACTTTTTGCTCGTAACCAAATTCTTTTGCCAAAAAAAGAACTGTCCAAAATAAATGAGGTTGCAAATGTATCGTATTGAACTTGATAAAGTGTCGAAGGGGAAAAGTTACTATTCAGGCTAACATCAACGATAAAATTTGAGTTCAACGGTTTAATAGATGGATTTAGGAAATGTAGTTTTCTTGTTGTTTGATTTTGCGATGGGGATAGTACTGCATTTTTGATATTTGTACTGGAAACAATAGTTTGGTAGGTAATTATATTGTCATTCTCATAAATCTCATCATATATATTTAACGAGTCAGAAATAATTGTGATGGTGTACTCACCGGCTGTTCCATTTAGTGAAATGCCAAACAATAGTGAATCTTCATACAGTGGAACTTTTCGTTTGAATATTTTTGAGAATATATTTTTTCCCTGTAACTCTGCACGAATAGAAAAATCGATCGAATCTCCGATTACTTTCCCCAGATTGTAATACTTAACATTGACTAAAATACTGTCATGTTGATCTGTTGGACGGTCCGGTTCAATTTTAACGATGGAATTTGTGAATGAAAAGTTTGGCTTGGTCGGTATTGGAAGTTTTACAATAGGATCACCGATCAATGAATTTGTTTTGATCATCAAACCATACGTGCCATTGGTACCAAATTGTTTTAGATATTTGATCTTCGCCAAACGGTGAACATCCCCCAATGACGCTGAAGTATCTACCAAAAGAGTTCGATAGAATATTTGAGGAAAAGAATACGCCGTTGGCTCAAAGCCTAGTGAAGAATTTCCTATGTATGAAATTGCTTGACCTTGTATATTGCTAACAGCAAGTTCTGAGAAAGAATTTACATCAGGTTCTGCAAATTTACCCGTGGAACATCCAAAATCACTGATCATCGGACTGCGATCTCGGATGTTCGATAATTGCGATATATCAGTGATACTATTGTCCCATGTTTGAGTTCCGCTGTGACCGATGTACGATATAAAAAGACTCCCTTGGTCTATTGCATTTTCTACATACTCTGGAGTGTAAGGACCAAAATTTGTTACGGGATTTGCCGTCTTATAAAAGTTTGAAAAATTACCTCCCGTCGGAACTTTATTGACATAATTATTAATAATAAAATCATTAACAGCTTTGGTTTGTGCAATTTGATTAGGATCGGTGATATTTCCTCCTGCAAAGAAAAGATACCGTTTATTCCAATCGTCATATCCTTTTGAAACATACTTTTGATGTTTTGAAAAATAATGTTGAAATTCATCAATATTTTTTACGGGCAATCTTCCAATATTCATTTGTGGGATCAATGATCCTGTTGAATCCCATTGAACAAACCAACTATCGCTGACAGGATTTCCGTACGTTGGGACAAAATTAATTGTCTTCGGCACACCAAAATAGCGTGTCTTATTGCCGTAAAAATCATAAGTTCCTTTCCCTATAAGAAACACATGCTTTGGTTTTGGTAATTGCCAAAATGCTTGAGTTGATTTTAGAAACTCTTTGATCGGCTCAGGAGAAAAAAAACCATAATTGAACTCATCATAAATATCATTAATATCAATCACTTTTGTGGTAATATTATAAGTAGATGTTATGAAAGAAACATATGATGATGCTGCCGATATAAAATATGGATGTGTAATAGCAATATATTCTGCTTGATTTTGAGTGGAACGAAGATTTATGAATTGCTTTTTATAAAAAATTAGCGGGGCTCCGATCTTCGCATTTGAGAGAACAAAATAATAATTCCCTAAATTTATAGAATCAAGAAAATAGAGCGTGTCGTTACTTTTTGAATAATTTGTGATCTTTTGTATTGAACTGTCCGTTGATGAGAACTTATACAGTGATAAAGATGCACTGCTAAACCCCGCAATAGCAATACGTGATAGATATTTAGAAGGAACATTCCTATATGTAAAAACCAACGAATCCGTATTTGTTTTCAAATATCGAGGGTACTCAAGTTCATACCAATCCCGGATAACTGTATTAACCGTATTGAGAGTTGCGAATGAATGGATTGTGACTGTATTTGTTCCATTAACAAGTCGAGTTGATTGAAAGTCAGCTTTCAGTACTTTCACCTGATATTTATTGATAAACCCCGAGTCATAAGCCGGATATCTTGTATTAATCGATAAAGCAAGATTATGCGCATTTTGATCGACACTAGACGAATAGTTTTGCAATTTTACATAAGCACGGGCAGGTTTATTTGGGAAAAGATTAGAAACGGAAAACTGTATTCCAACACTCCCAACATTAAGATTTCCTTCGTTCCAGGTTTCATTCTCTAATATTTCCGGATTATTGTTCCGTACTTCATTACCGGTAAATGAATAGTCATAATAGACATTCTTTTCAGAATGAATTAACTCATCGTAATATTTTGTTGTATCGAAAGACGAACCCGAAATTGACAGTATTGTGTCTACACGAATGCCGTTTGAGCCGTTCCACGTTAGCCAATAAATTGTCGTATCAGAATAAATGTTCATAAATTCAAAGTATGGTTTGTCCACAGATGCAATATCGCGGTATCTTATATCACCATAATTCCGTCTGCCGACAAATTCTACATAGTCTGAATCATTAAAGGTATTATCATTTTCACCTTGTACGTAAATTGGAATTTCTTTCCCGCGAAGGAATAATTTAAGACTTTTTGGATTGAGACTACTCGTATTCACTCCACTTGCTTCAAGATCAGATTTTCGAAGTTTATAAATGCCGTCGCGCACAACTCCAAGTTTTAGATATTCTTTCGTATAATCGATCCAAGAATCATTGGTTGATACTTCTGCAGTATGGTTATTTACAATCCATTGATTTGAATACTTAGAATTATCGACAAGTCCAGAGGCGTTCGATTCTATTTTTTGTTGTTGAATATTATTAAATACCGGGTGTGTAAGTTCTACTTGAAATTCTTTAATCTCAAATATTTTATCGCTGGAATTATCGAATTGAATTGGTGAGACCAATATATGAAGGCAATATTGATTCCCAATCCATAGATACCCCTTAATTTTATATTGCGGCTGAAGTCGATAAGAATTGAAGGTTCCATCATCGTTTATATTTTCTTTATCAGTAACAACAATCTTTACAGCCGGTTTCACATCCTTAGGCAATGCAATAAATAAGTTCCTTGCAAGAAATGATGAATCTCTTGATCCGTTAAATTTAATACGGTCGATAATAGGAAATCGATATGTCAGAATATATTGATTGGAACGTACTGTTTCATTAACTACTGCCGGTTGAGACAAAAGCTTGATGGGAATAATATATATTGCCAGAAGGAATAAAAATATTTTGGGGACTATTCTTAACACTAAAGTCAACTTTCGTTTAATTATATATAAAAACTGAACTCACTGATTCTTTATATTTTTGAGCTATCGTTTTCCAGTTGTAATTCTCATTCACAAATGTTTTTGCAGATACTCGAAGTTCATCAATTTCTTTTTTTGATTTTTTTTCAATGGACTGCACTATGGACTGAAGTTGAGAATAATCACCGGATCTAAAATAAAATCCAAACCTATTATTTTCAATAATTTCTCGATTTGGTTCAATATCACTTACAATGACCAGAGTTCCTAACGACAATGCTTCCAGCACAATTATTGGTAATCCTTCAAAATAGGAAGGAACAATTACAGCTTTTGCATTTTTTATCATAGAAAGAGTTTGTGAATGATCTAATTTTCCTAAAAACACTATATTCTGGGTGGATGTTTTTTTTAAATTCTCAGAATACTCAGATCTATGATCACTATCTCCAATAATTATTAATATTTTACCATCCAAAGAATTTTTAAATGCCAAAATTGCAGTTTCAAACCCCTTTTCGGGAACTAGTCTACCCACACAAAGATAATAAGAATCAATGGGATATTGAGCAGCCATTTTCTTGTCATTTTCAATCATTGAACCATCGGAAATGAATCCACCATTGGGAAGGTAGATTGAGTTTTTTCTATATGACTCAAGAATATCACGCTGAATTATGTGTGAAACAGCAAATAACAAATCCGAATATTGAATTGCAAAATATTCACCCAATTGCAAAAGTCTTTTCGAAATACCACCCCATTTTTTTCTCTCATAATCACGTCCATGGTGGGTGAAAAAAATAGTGAACCCTAAAATTTTTGCAATCGGTATCACTAATCCGGCACCAATGCCGTGGATGTGAACAATTCTACCATGGTAAATTTTTGTATAGAACAGTGCTAAGAAAGAGTGAACAATATTCTCAAGATACTTTGATCTAATTGTCCATATCTTCTTCAAACTAACACCATTGAATGTTGTCCAACTTTTCAGACCTGATACATAAGGGCTTCTGGTGAAAACTACTGTTTTTATTCCAAGCGAATCTAATTCGGAATATAGATTCTGACAATGCGTTTCAATGCCTCCTTGGATGTTTGGAAATCCTCTGGTTCCAATCACAAATATTACATTTTGAAATTCATTCGATTTCATTTTAGCTCAAACTTTCAAAAAGATTTCTATACGCTTGTAAAGCAGAAGCATAACTGTATCTTTCAATATTCCGATAATTATATTCACCCATTACAGAAATGCTAGACTCGTCATAATTTTCGAATTTTTTGATCGCGTTTATAATATCCTCAACATTGTTTTTGAAGTATAACGTTCCACGTTGATCTAACACCTCTCGCAAAACAGGAATATCACTGCATAACAAAGGTTTTTTGAATATTGAAGCTTCGAATGCAACATATCCAAAAGATTCCCACTCTGTCGGAAATATCAAGGCTGCACACGATTTCAATAAAGATCTTTTCTCTTTTTCGGACACCATTCCTAATAATACTATTTGATTTTGATCTTTAACAATATTCTTTAGATCATCAGTTAATTCAGCTACATCAAGAGTCAAGAAGAGTTTATATGTTGCATCTTTCAGATTTGAGTACGCCTTCAAAAGTAAGTCTATTCGTTTATTGTTCTCAAATCTTCCCAAATACAGAAAATATTTTTCTTTTCTAGTCTCAATATTTGAATGATCATCTTTGTTGAGAATATAGGGTGGTATAATAAATATTTTCTTCTCATCAACATTCTGATGTTTCATCCAATATTTCTTTTCCTCTTTTGTAAATGCGATTAATGCATCGATCCTTGACAAGAGTATCTTAAAAATAATTTTCTCAAATATGTTTTTAACGAATCGATAATCTTCCGTATGGAAAGCAAAATACGGTGTGACAATGATTTTTTTCTTTAAGAATGAATAATATAAGATTGAGATATCACTATAATACCTTCCTAAAAGATTGACACTAATAACATCATAATTATTATCCAAATATTTGAACAGTCTCGGAGTGATGTTATACGGAGTATATTGATGTACTATTGTTACATTTTCGTCATTAGATAGGTTATTGGATATTTTTGATGAAAAATTGGTCGAAATGACATGGTATTGAATACCAAGTTCTTCATATATCTTTATACGATCACTCAAAAATCTTTCAATTCCACCTATTGAAGGGAGAAATGACCGGGTAAGTTCAAGTAAGTTCATTCATCCGCCTTTTGATTTACCAAAGAGAATACGGCTCTAACCTGGCGGTTTTCTTTATTAAAATATTGTAAATAGTATTGGATCTTAAAGCGGAGTCGAGATTCCTTAAATCGTATAAACTGTTCTTCGGGTAAAAATGAGATAAGCCAAGCTATAATTATTCTTGGATGTTTTAATACTTGCAACTGCATTTTTTCCCAAAATCTTCTTGCTTTCTTTCGATCTCC
>CAYPEM010000073.1:0-18351 GCA_964409765.1 uncultured Chitinophagaceae bacterium | reverse complement strand
CCAATCATTGTTATGCCGAGCTGAGGCATGGTTCTATGAAATGATCACACTTCGACTCCGCTCAGTGTGACAATTTCCAATAAGATTTATTTTAGATTATTTATCTTTTTCTTATTCTCCGCTATTAATCCGTATAATAAGCAAATCTACTAGAATTCCTGCATGATTATTCATTTCTTAAAGCGTACATTCTCTAAACCAATACTTTGGAGTTTCTCATGATTTATCGAAATTTAATATTATTTACTGTTGTTTTTTGCTTGCTTGCTTCAGCTCAAACCCTTCAACAAATCGAATCGAAACGAATAACGCTTCCGAATGGCTGGAGTTTAACTCCGACAGGTAAACAGATTCCACTAGGTGATCTACCACTCAATATTGCAGTTTCTCCATCAAAAAAACTCCTAGCCGTTACCAATAATGGACAAAGCAGACAATCGATTCAATTGATTGATGTTCGGTCACAAAAAGTTCTTGACGATATCACGATTGCAAAATCGTGGGTTGGACTCGTTTTTAGCAATGATGATCGGTTCCTGTACGTGTCAGGTGGAAATGATAATTGGATCCTACGGTATGCAATCCAAAAAAGTAAACTTGTTGTGCAAGATACTTTCATCCTTGGTCCGAAATGGCCAGAAAAAATTTCTCCTGCAGGAATTGCAATCGATGATAAACGGAATCTTCTCTATGTCGTAACGAAAGAGAACAATTCATTGTATGTTGTGAATATAGACACCAAAATTGTTGAAAAGAAATTTGCGCTCGGCGGAGAAGGATACACCTGTATTCTTTCTTCTAACAAAAATGAGTTATATATCTCGTGCTGGGGATCGGATACTGTCCGAATATTTGATACGAACAAAGGGATGTTCAGTGATTCGTTCGCAGTCGGAGATAATCCGAATGATCTGTGTGTGACAAAGAATGGTCAATTTCTATTTGTTGCCAATGCAAATGATAATTCAGTTTCAGTGATCGATCTGAAAAAACGGAGAGTGATAGAAACGTTGAATGCGGCGTTGTATCCCAATGCACCGAGCGGATCGACAACGAATAGTGTTGCATTGAGCGAAGATAATAATACATTGTATATTGCCAATGCCGATAATAATTGTCTTTCGGTGTTTGATGTCCGCACACCCGGTACATCGAGAAGTATAGGATTTATTCCCACCGGTTGGTACCCAACGTCCGTTCGAGTTGTTGGGAAAAATATTTTTGTTGCGAACGGAAAAGGACTCTCATCAATGGCAAATCCGTATGGACCAAATCCGACGGGAAAAAGACAGAAAGTTGCTTACCAACAAGGAGATTCGACAAAACCTATCGGTGTTCAATATATTGCCGGATTATTCCATGGATCATTGAGTATTATACCGCTTCCAAATGAAAAGCAGTTAAATATTTTTTCTCAGGCAGTCTATCGAAACACCCCGTATAAAAAAGAACAAGAGACTCTCGCTAAGGGTGAAGCGGGAAATCCAATTCCGCAAAAAGTTGGTGATCCTTCTCCGATCAAGCATGTTTTTTACATCATCAAAGAAAACCGGACCTATGATCAAGTGCTGGGAGATGTTCCGGAAGGGAACGGCGATACAAGTCTGGTATTGTTTGGTGAGAGAATAACACCGAATCAGCATGCTCTTGTAAAAGAATTTGTGCTGCTCGATAATTTTTATGTTGACGGCGAAGTGAGTGCAGACGGACATAACTGGAGCACCGGTGCGTACGCGACAGATTATTTGGAAAAAACTTGGCCGACAAGTTACGGCGGTCGGGGCGGGCGGTATGATGCTGAAGGAAACCGTGCTGTTGCAAACAATAAGAATTTTATCTGGGACATGTGTAAGAAGAACAATGTCTCATATAGAACTTACGGAGAGTTTGCAGATGATAACAAGCCGAATATTCCATCCTTAGCAGGGCACATTTGTCCGTACTTTACAGATTGGGATGAATCAGTTCGAGATACAACACGATTTTTTCAATGGAAGCGAGAGTTTGATTCATTGCTGACCGTGAATAGTGTCCCACAATTCAATACTATTCGATTCATCAACGACCATACCGAAGGATTACGGAAAAATAAACCGACTCCTTTTGCCCATGTCGCCGATAATGATCTTGCTGTTGGAATGTTCGTGGAATATCTTAGTAAGAGTCCTATTTGGAATAAAAGTGTGATCTTTATTGTAGAAGATGATGCGCAGAATGGACCTGATCATGTCGATGCACACCGCAGTCCGGCATACGTTGCGGGTGGAATGGTGAAACGAAAATTTGTCGATCATACTCCGTACTCAACATCATCAGTCTTACGGACCATAGAACTTATTCTCGGACTTCCTCCAATGTCACAATATGATGCTGCCGCTACCCCAATGTGGCGTTGCTTTACTGCTGAAGTGAACGACAAACCGTTTGTATCACTTCCGTCCAATATTGATTTAGATGAAATAAATATTGCCGTCAATGAATGGCAGCGCAAAAGTGAAGAATTCGATTTCACTATGGAAGACCGGGCACCGGATCAGGAGTTCAACGAGGTGCTGTGGTTTGCAGTGAAAGGTGAGGGTGTTCCGTTTCCCGCCATCAATCGTGCGGCGTTTGTACGTGTTAAAGAAGAGGATGATGACCAATAACTATAAGTCAAAGAAATACAGTATTGTACGATGAAGAGAATATTAACGCATATTCTTAAATCCATTCTCGATTTCAAACGAGAGACGTTCGAACACTTCTGCGAAAGTGCCAACGCCATTAATTTTTGTCACTCCATGAAGTTGATTGTATTTTGCAATGACCGGAACGGTCTTCACCTCATGTTCTTTTAACCGCTTCACGATCTTTGAAGTGCTGTCATCATACGGCATGCACCGATTAGTTTTGCTCCGCTCATCAAGCCGATTGATCAGTTCAAGTGCAGGAACTTCAATCTCGATGATCTTAGAAATTGAGGAACCATGTTTTCTCAATAATCCATCAAGAATATAGGATTGGACAAGTGTACGCGGGAAACCTTTGAAAATAAAACCTTTCACATTCTTTGTCTCAGCAAGTTTTTTCTCTATCAATTGAACGACTATTTCATCTGGAACAAGATTTCCATTCTCATACATCGTAATAATCTTTTCCCCAAGCTGCGTTTTTTGTTTGATCTCCGCCTCAAGCATTTCTCCTGTAGCGACATATTCAAGACCGAATCGTTCTGCCAATGCTTTCCCCTGTGAACCGCGTCCTGATCCGGGGTAACCGAATAAGACGATATTCAATAATTTCTTTTGGAGTTCTCCTGAAATGACGTAGTCAATGAAATTTCGAACAATTTCAATAGGGGCTGAACTGTCCACGTCATGACAGATGCCTTTTTCTTTATAGAACTGAAGAACGGGGAGAGTCTTTTCGTTATACTCATGTAATCTGTTTCGGATCACTATCTCGTTGTCATCGGATCTGCCAGAAGTTTTTCCTCTGTGAAGCAGTCGCGAAACGGATTCTTCCTCGGATACATTCAGACTGATCAAACAGGTAAGGGAGGTGTTCAGTTTCAGCATCAAGCCTTCAAGTATGTACGCTTGAATATATGTCCTGGGAAATCCGTCAAATAAAAATCCGTTGGAGCCCGGATGTTCAGTGATCGTTTTTTCAATGATCTGAACAATGATCTCATCCGAAACAAGTCCGCCGGATGAGATGATCTGTTGTGCCTCTTGACCTAAGAGAGTATGTGCTGCTATTTCTTTTCGAAGCATATCTCCGGTTGAGATGTAAAAGAGATTATACTTTTGCAACAGGAATTCAGATTGGGTTCCTTTACCTGCGCCCGGAGGTCCAAACAATGCAATATTAAGCATAGGTTTGTAGATTAATGAAAATTGAAATAATTCTGCAAAATACTATTTGACCTGGAGTCGAGGCAAGAGCCGTGCGATTTTGCTCGTTAAAGTCGTGCGTGGAATATTCAATAGCTTTGCAGCTTCGGTGACACTGTTTGAACAGCGTGATAAACCCCATTCGATAATGATCTTCTCTTTGCTTTGGATATATTCTTCGAACGATGCATATGTCGATAGATCGTCGCCGCCATGAATATTTTCTTTTGTTTGCCGATCAAGATCGATGACGGACACATCTATTTGTCCGCTGAATGAAAGTGCAATCATTCGTTCAACGATGTTCTCCAACTCCCGTACATTTCCGGGCCATTGATAGGACTGTAGTTTTGTGAAGATCTCGTTAGTGAGGAGCATGATCTTATCCTCTGCACGATGTTTCCGGAAAAAATGTTCCACCAGCAGCGGAATATCTTCTTTCCTTTCACGGAGAGAAGGAATTTTGATCGGGATGATATTCAACCGGTAATAAAGATCTTCACGGAACGATTTGTTCTCTACTTTTTTCTTCAAATCGATCTTTGTTGCACAAATAATACGTACATCGATGCTGATATTCTCAAGTCCGCCGATATGGGTTAACTCACGCTCCTGAATGACCCGCAATAATTTGATCTGCACATTCAACGGAAAATCATCAATGTCATCAATGAACAGTGTTCCTTTATTTGCACGTTCAAAATATCCGATATGTTGTTTTATCGCTCCTGTGAATGCTCCTTTTTCATGACCAAATAGTTCACTCTCCAACAAACTTTCCGGAATACTGGAAACACTGACAGTCACAAAGTTTTCACCCCGCCGAGAACTTGCTTTGTGAAGCGCCCGCGCAACAAGTTCTTTTCCCGTTCCGCTTTCACCTTCGATGAGCACAGTAGAATCGTTGTGCGAAATCTGATTGATCGTTTGAGTAAGTTTCTTCATCGGCTGAGAAATACCGATGATGGTCTTATTTTCAAGGGAATCAAGCCTGTACTTAAGCTCTGCATTTTCGGACAATACAGTATTGAGTATGTTGATGTTGCGGAGGATGGAGATCAATTTTTCAGGAGAGAATGGTTTCGTCAGATAATCATACGCACCGATCTTCAATGATTGGATCGCAGTATCGACGCTTGCATATGCGGTAATCAAGATCACTTTACAGGAAGGATTGATAGATACGATCGTTGTGAGAACATCAATTCCGTTCAGTTTCGGCAGGCGGAGATCTGTGATGACGATGTCGGGATTTTCTGTTCTGAAGATATTCAACCCTTCTTCGCCATCGTCCGCCGAAAAAACTTCATACCCTTCCGTTGTGAGAATATCGGACAACGATATTCTTGTGATCTTCTCATCTTCAATGATCAATAATTTAGTTTTCATGGTCGAGTGGCATTATTATTCTAAAAACTGTTTCAATGTTTTGTTTGCTGTGAACTTCGATCCGTCCACCGTGGGATTCGATGATGCCCATACAGACTGACAATCCTAATCCGGTTCCGGTACCAACATCTTTGGTGGTAAAGAACGGATCGAAAATCTTTTTAAGATCTTCCTGCGATATACCGATGCCATTATCTTTAATCTCCATGAAGATATGGGTGTCATCATTGATTCCGGTCGTGATTGTAATTACTCCGTGGTGTTCGATGGCATCATAACTATTGAGAATCAAATTCATCACCACTTCCTGAAACAAATGGTAATCGATCCGAACGTTTCCAATATTCTCATTACAATGAATCGTGATGTCGATCTTTTTTTCTTTTAAGCGTAGTTCAAACAGATTGACCACTTTACGGATCGCTTCATTAATATCGATCAGGCTTTCCGATGTGGATTGCTGCCGTGCAAATCCAAGAAGTTTTTTCACAACAGTTTCGATATCGTCGATTCCATCGTTGATGAGATGAAGATATTCGGATATTTTTTTTTGATCGTTTGGATTTTGCTTGATCGCATACAAACATGATTTGATCCCATTCAACGGATTGTTCACTTGATGGGCGACACCGGATGCCAAGCGTCCGATCGATGCAAGTTTCTCTGCCTGGTACACCTGCTGTTGTGCTTTTTCCAGATCCTGTTTTGATGCAGCCAGCCGTTCTTGAAGCAGTTTGAAGTGCTGATAAAAAAAACCTATCTCATCCTGCTCCGGAGGAAGATCAAAATGAATTCCGGATTTAAAATCAATCGTGTCAATTGCAAGCACCAATTTTTCGATCGACGATGTCATTCGTTTAATAAGAATGTAAAGAATGAGTATCACAACCGATGTTATGATCACCGTTGCAGATAGCAACAAGAAAAAAATATTTTGGATCTCTTTGCGAATCGATTCGGCATTAAATCCAATATTTGCTGTTCCCCAAATTTTTCCCGAAAAGATCAACGGTTGATGAACCTCCATAGTCCATCCGAATATCGGGTGCTCATAGATCCGAACTTGTCGAGTGTGGCTGTCGGTGTTGGTCTGGATGATCGGTAGAGTAGGATCGCTCTGCGGGTGATCTGAGATCTGAACAATTGGAGCTCCGTTCTTATCAAAAATAACTACATACGTTACATTCTCCAGCCGTTCGATAAAATTTTCAACATACGTCTCAAGAATGTTCTCTTTCTTGTAAGTCGATTTTTCCTCGAAGATCATAGCGTCGATCACCGTTACTGCAAACGTCTGTGAGATAGATACGGCATTCTCCGACCGATTTTGGATGATCAATTCTCTCCATTTGAACAGGAGTACGAACGAAATCACCAGCATCAATAGAATGATGACGGTACCGGTAAGGAATAAAATTCGCAATCTGATATGAGAACGGATATTCAACATAGTTAATCCACACCTTTGCGGATTGTCCGAACGATATCGTAATCCTTATCGTTTGCTTCGACAAATCCATAGATGAATTCGTTGTCCCATCCTCTGGTGATCGTCTCACGATTTGGATTGTCACGGTTGATTGAAAGAAGAACTTGCTTTAGTGACCGGACGATCTCCGATGAGTGTTCGCGAGCGACAACAATAGGTGATGTGGGAAACGGATCGGAGTACATCAGGATTCGGATATTCCTGTTCAGGATCTTCTTGATCAAATACTCTCTTGTTACACCGGCATCGAAGAGATCGTTCGTAACATTTTGGATGACACTTTGGTGATGTGGGAAATTAACAATCTCCGCAAGTTCATTCGGATGGATGTTATTCTTTTTGAATTCGTATTCCAGCATCCAGTTGGAGGAATATGATTCTGTTGATGGTAGTGCGAGTTTTTTATTCTTTAGATCGTTGATGCTGTAAATATTTTTTGCACTGCCCGTAAACAATACAGAACGGGAGAACGGTTCAAAATTACTGTTGAGCGGTTTTAAGATCGGTATCACCCCATGTTCACTTCGTGCTTTAATATAGACGTACGACCCAAGAAATGCAGCAGCGACTTCTTTCTTCAATAATAACTGTACTGCCTGATTGTAATCTTCGCACAATTTTAATTCGAATCTGTACGGAGTCTGCGACGTCAGATAATCCAGCAATGGCTGATAACCATTGTAAATAATGTTTGGAGGATAGCGGGAAATCACGCTGATGTAGACGATCGGTTTATGAACCGAAGAAGAATCATCCACTTGAGCCTCGCGCTCTGTTGCGATAATCCCTTCGATATTCATTGTATAGTGATAGAAAAAATAAGTGAACACTATGGAAATGATTGTCAGTAAAATTATTCCTGTGAATGTTGTTCGCTTATTTATCATAACAGATGATTGGTTAAGAGAATATCTGGTTTAGATATAAAAACCGTTCCAAAAATAAAATCATGAATTCATTGTTGGTTTTAGGAAAAACCGATGGTCGATTTCCTAATGACGACGATAAATCGTCACCACGACTGATTTTCGTCAAGTAAGATACTCCAATTTTGAAACAATAGCTTAATAAATAAGAAATACAATAGCCTCACAATGGCACAACGTTTGCCACTCTTTATGCGACAACAACTATCATCGAAAGGAGCACTTATGCAAGAAATCGTCCCCCGTTGGGAATGGAGAACATTTACGAGTGATTTAAAGAAAGCGGAGGAAAATATCCGCAAACATCCCGAAGGAAAATCGCGTGAAAGCGCTGAGGTCTACATCCTTTCCGAAGTGAGCATGGATAATACAAAAGTGCGTGATAACCTGATGGATATCAAAACTCTTCAACAGGTGAATGAAGACAGACTTGAACTCTGGCTCCCGATTATGAAAGGAACTTTTCCGCTGCCTGTCGCTGAAATCGAAAAAGTATTCAAATGTTTCAGAGTCAGCCTTCCAAAATTTCAGAGAACTGAATATACGTTCGATCAATACCTTGACGAAGTGATCAAACCATCAAAATTACTAAAGGCAGTCAATGTTTTTAAAAAGAGAACCGGTTTTACAATCAACAATTGCATCGTTGAAATTGCTGAAGTAAAAGTGGATGACAAATGGATCAAAACAGCTGCAGTGGAAATGGAAGATCCCGCAATGGTGATCAAAACAGTACGTGAATTGGAACTTGATACATTTCCGAACATCAACTATCTGCGCGGTTTGAAGAACCTCGTTGGAATGAAATAAGGAGACCGTATGGCTAAAGAAATTGAACGAAAATTTTTAGTGAAAGGTGATTTCAAACCCTTCGTCAGCAAACAGACGCGTATTGTGCAGGGATATCTTTCATCAGTTCCCGAACGCACAGTACGGGTTCGCATTAAAGGGGAGAAAGGATTTCTGACGATCAAAGGAATTGGAAATGATTCCGGTGCAAGCAGGTTTGAATGGGAAAAAGAAATTTCGATCACAGAAACGGAAGAACTGTTAAAAATATGCGAGCCAGGCGTGATCGATAAAACCAGATTTTTGGTACAAGCGGGTCAGCACACTTTTGAAGTTGATGAATTCTATGGTGAAAATAAGGGGCTTATTGTTGCGGAGATTGAATTGGCATCCGAAACGGAATTGTTTGAAAAACCGTCGTGGCTGGGAGAAGAAGTTACCGGTGATACAAAATACTATAATTCTATGTTGATGAAGAATCCATTTACACGATGGTGATTGTTGTTCTTCAATAGGTTGATAATAATTATTTCACAGAGAATATCATGACACCATTTGATCCGTTCGATATGCAGAATTACCGCATCGAAAGGCTTCCCAAACGTGAAAAAGGGTCGATCGAACAATGGCTCGCTCTTTCGGGACCGTTATTAGCAATTATTGCATTCATTCTTTTTGCGTTTGTTATCAAACTTCCGTTTTTACATTCAATTCAATCATCCGATGTCGTTACCGAAACTGCTAAAAAAGCATTCGCTCAAGTTGGAATAGAGCAATTCATCCGAAATAATGAATACATGCTTGCTATTTTTATTTCGTCGATCATTTTGTGGATGACACAGGCGATCCCGAATTACCTTACTTCGCTGATGTTGATTATTAGTCTTGTTCTCACCGGAGTCTTATCAGAAAAAACGGCATATGCACAACTTGGTCATCCAGTAATGTGGCTGAATATCATGTCGTTTGTTCTTGCCAGCATGCTTGTTGTCACCGGGCTGGCTAAACGGTTTGCATTGTGGTTGATCCTTCGATTCGGGAAGAATGCCAGTACGATCTTTCTTAGTTTTATCGTGATCAATATGATCTTATCTGCGTTCATTTCTGCCACTACTGCAAAAGCAGCTATTCTGCTCCCTATCTTTATGGTGATTGCTGCAGTGTATGGAGCGCAGGGGGGAAAGAACAGAAATAATTTCGGACGAAGCATCGTTCTTCAAAACCTTCTTTGCATCAATCTTGGTGCTGGTGCATTTGTCACCGGTTCCGGAGCGAATTTGCTCGGAGCAGCACTCATCGGTGGAGCGATCAGCGGAAGTGTTTTCTTTGCCGATTGGATGCTGGCGATGTTTCCATTCATGTTGACGATGATGTTTATCGGATATATCGTCGCCATGAAGATTTTCTTTCCACTTTCACCGCAAGAACGTCTTCCACAGATCGAAGGCGGAATGGAGCGGCTGCGTGATGAATACAAAAAGCTTGGTCCGGTAACGATGCTGGAAAAAAAATCAGCAGTTATCTTTGTTGCCATTCTTGGATTTTGGGCTACAGACAGTTTGCATGGCATTAGTCCAACGGCCGTCGCATTTGTTGGGGCAATTATCGCATTATTGCCAAAATATGGAATAGTAGAATGGAACGAAGTGGATGTTCCATGGCATCTGATGCTGTTCTCTGCCGGAGCATACACGCTTGGTGCAGGACTTGATGCAACCGATCTACCGGCAATCACCGTCAATGCATTCTTCAATCAATTAGGAATTGGCAACGAATCACACTTTTGGGTTTTATACTTGTCACTCACCGGTTTAATGATCTTCAGCGCACTATTGTTCCAATCGAAAACAATGCGTGCAATGATCTTCATTCCTATCGCAATCGGTGTAGCAAACAGATTTGGTTTTACAGTCATTAGTTTGGCATTGCCGGTTGCATTTATGATCGAACATGTTTATGTGCTACCGTTCAACAGTAAACCTGCGGCGTTGCTGTATGAGACCGATCATTATAGTTTGGCAGACACCTTCAAATTCGGATTGACGATGATGGTGATCGCTTGGATATTGAATATTATTGCGGGTGAAACATGGTTCAGATATCTCGGTATTACACCGAACGGAGTATTTGGATTGTTTTAATCTACCGGAAAAATTTAAGAGGATATAATGTCATTATTTTTTAAGAATACTTCAAAGCTCGAAGCACAGATCGATGAATATCTTGATCTGGTGATAAAAGGTGGATTGGTCTTTCGCCAGGGAATAAAATGTTATCTGGATCATCAAACGGAAGAGTTCGAGAATTATTTGAAGGAACTTCGGAGGACGGAAGAACGAGCCGATGATCTCCGGAGAAACATCGAAATAAAATTGTACACACGCACGTTGATTCCCGAAGCACGCGGCGATGTATTGGGGTTGATGGAAAGCTGCGATAAAGCTCTGAACATCACCACTGAAACTCTTCTCGAATTTTCCGTTGAAATTCCAAAGATTCCGCTTGCACAGCGGCAAGATTTTCTTGACCTCTCGGAAAGTTCAATTGCATGCCTGGAAAATACCGTCAGCGGAATCCGTTCATATTTTAAGAATATCGATGCAGTGCGGGATTATGTCACGAAAGTACAATTCTATAAAAAAGAGACAAATAAAATAGCAGAAAAAATAAAACGCTCTGCCTTCAGAGCGGAGGATGAGTTAAGTCAAAAAATCCATATTCGATATTTCACATTTCACATTGAGCGTATTGCAGAACAGTCAGAAGATGTATGCGATCGGCTTTCGATCGCAATTATTAAGAGGTTTGAGTAGTGGTTGATATAACAATCTGGTTCTTTATTTCCAGCGGATTATTTTTGGGGTGGTCGCTTGGTGCAAATCATGCGGTGAACGTGTTTGGAACTGCTGTCGTTTCGAAGATGGTAAAATTTCGAACTGCGGCGATCATCGGCGGCATCTTTGTGGTACTCGGCTCCGTCATCAGCGGGTCCGGTACGACAAAAACAATTGCTGAACTAGGTCCGATCAATGCCATTGCAGGAAGTTTTTCGGTCGCTCTTGCAGTGGGTATCTCCGTAACGGCGATGACTCGCTACAAACTACCTGTTTCAACATCACAGGCGGTGATCGGAGCGATCATTGGATGGAATATCTTTACCGGTTCGCCAACCGATCTCGATTCTCTCAGCAAGATCATTTCCAGCTGGGTTGCCTCTCCGATTATTGCGGGAATTTTTGGCTATCTCATTTTTGTCGTTTTAAAACGTACAGTATTGAAATGGAAGATCCATTTGCTGGAACTCGATCAATACACTCGCGTTGGATTGATTATTGTCGGAGCGCTCGCATCTTATTCTCTTGGTGCGAATAACATCGCTAATGTAATGGGAATGTTCGTGTTTGCGCCGTTGTTCAGCGATCACACAATTGCGGGATTTTTAACGATTACCGGTGTCCAGCAGTTGTTCTTTCTTGGCGGTATTGCAATCGCAATCGGGATATTTACCTATGGCAGAAGAGTGATGGAAACAGTCGGGAATGATCTCTATAAAATTTCGCCCCTCACAGGTTTTGTGGTTGTCCTTGCGGAATTTTTAGTGCTGACCTTGTTCACGTCCGAGACCATCGAATCATTCCTGCTTGGGATGAATTTGCCATCCATCCCGTTAGTTCCGCTGTCAACGACCCAGGCATTTATTGGAGCAATTCTTGGTGTTGGATTGGCGAAGGATCCTCATTCTATCAATTTCAGAGTACTGGGAAAAATTGCCCTTGGCTGGGTGATTGCACCTATCAGCGCAGGATTGATCACGTTTGTATCACTGTTCTTCATCCAGAATGTTTTTGAACAAAAAATTATTTATCCGGTTCCGTATGAAATTTCAAAATCCGTCTTAGCAGAACTTGAACACGATGGAATTCCGATTGATAATATTAAAGAGATGACGGGAAAAAGATTTTATAATAATAAAGTTCTTCGAAATGAATTACTGAAACGGTATACGTTTTCGAATGCTCAGATATATTCCATTTTTCAATATGCAATTATCGATAGTTTTCGTATCGACTCAACACTTGTTCTTACGAATCGAGCAGATAATTTTTTATCGGACGAACAAATTGAAACATTGAAATCAAATCACGGAAAGACATTCAAGCATAAGATCGATTTTGATAATTTCCTGGCAAAACGTGAAATAGAATTTATTCCCACAGGAAATAAATTGATCGATAAGCGGATCGAAGAAAATAAATTGTTGATTGAAAAGACTTTCAGGATTGTTATAAAAAATAAGTAATCGTTTCAGATTCATACGTATCATATTTTCAAACCTTATAGTAATGGAGTTATTATGAAGAATCGTCAAAGAGTAAACGGCATCGTGTTTTTTGTATGCTTTATTATGCTAAGCTCTATAGTGATAGCCCAGGATTCGCGAATTCCCGGCGGTGATCAAAAAGTGCCGTTAGGCGCAGAAGTTCGCAATGGAAAACTTGTATTCTCATCAGACGATGGTGAATACCGATGGTGGTTCGATTCACGTATTCAATTAGACGGAGCAATGTATTTTGAAAATAAAAATGCAATGAGCAATGGATTCACATTCCGCCGGCTGACTTTCGCAATGAAATCTCTCCTTGCAAAAGATTGGGAAGCAGAATTGGATCTTGATTTTGCAGAACAGGTTTCTACAAAATCTCAGCTGGAATTGCGTGATGCCTGGATAAAATATACTGTTCCGGATGTTAATCTCTCCTTTCAAGCAGGGCATTTCAAAGAACCGTTTGGAATGGAGCGTTTGAACAGTTCGCGGTTATTGACCTTTTTAGAACGCTCATCAATTTCTAATGCACTTCCGTTAGGCAGAAGAGTCGGTCTGTCAGGCCGATTTTGGACAGACTATGCTCAGATAACAGCTGCGGTTATGGGGCATGAAATGGGGACCAGAATTGACAAAGGACAGAAAGACGAAGGCTTCTCCACAAATCTTCGTATGTCCGTTGCTCCTATCAACAAACATGGAATGAATCTCCACATTGGACTTGCCGGTTCATACAAAACTCCAGATGCAACTGCCGATCTGAATGCAAATACCATCGAAATCAGTTCGAGAACGGAAACCTATGTTTCCAATCCAAAATTACTGCATTCCGGAGATATTGCTGATGTGAATTATTACGGCCGATATGGTGCTGAATTAGCGTTTATCATGGGCTCTTTTTATGCCCAAACTGAATATATGGGAACAAAGATCATTCGTTGGTATGGAAAAGAGGATGTAGATATGTCCGGAGGATATTTGACAGCGACTTGGATTGTGACAGGTGAAACCCGCTACTATTATGTTGATGAAGGAGAAGTTGGACCTATTGAAACGCCGACACATTCATGGGGAGCATTAGAATTAGCAGCTCGATATAGTGTTACAGATCTTAATGATATTCCCGCAGGAATTCATGGCGGAGAATCGAACCAATTAATGCTTGGCGTAAATTACTATCCTAACAGGAACATTAAACTGCAATTCAATTATTCACAAGTTGATCTCGATCAATATGCAACACGAAAAGGAAATTTGATCGGCAATGATGATCATTCATTCATTCAAATGAGATTCCAAGCATCATTCTAAATTTTAAGGAAAACATATGAAAAAGATATTTCTTGTTCTTGTACCAATGGTTATTATCATCGGATTCTTTACTTCATGTTCACGGGATGAGCCATCATTGACCGGACCGTCTCCGGTGGTGATTGTTCCGGTAATAATAAACGAGGTGTATACACAGGGCATAATTACAAATCCTGATTGGGTCGAAATCTATAACCCAAACAATGATTCTATAAATGTTGGAAATTATAAGATCTATAATGTTACTGGTAAAAACGGTGCCATAGCTAAAAAAATAATCCCACCAAGCACCTACATTCGAGGCAAGAGCCATCTTGTTATCGTCGTGAACGATACACTATCAACAACAGGGTTCAATTTGTCGGCCGCTGGAGAAACTATTTGGTTTGAGAACGGAAGCGGAGCAGTGATTGATAGTATTGCAATTCCGGTGCTTGGTGTTGATTCATCATTTGCCCGGAAACCGGATGGAACGAGCACGTGGTTAATTGTTACGCCGCCGACAAAAGCACAACCCAATTCCATTCTTCCGATTGTGATGAATGAAATTTTCTCACGTGGTGTTCCCGGTGATGCAGATTGGATCGAAATGTACAATCCAAACGCCACTCCAATTGACATCAGTACATATAAGATTTACGATGCAGGAGGACAAGTCGGTTCAAAACCCAAAAAAGAAATACCAGCAGGAACAATCATTCCAGCAAATGGATTTTATGTCATCACCGTTGATACAACCGATGTATCAGGCTTTGGATTATCCAGTGCCGGAGAAACTGCTTGGCTGGAAAATGCAAATGGGAATATTATAGATAATGTAATATTTCCGGCAATGCCTGTTGCAACTACATCGTATGGAAGAATTCCAAATGGTTCGTCAACGTGGCAAATAATGAATACGATTTCAAAAAGTGCATCAAACGTACCATAATGTGAATTGAAGCAGCATTCATTATTATCGGTGAATGCTGCTTCATAGGTATTGGATTTATCGTGACCAATCGTTCAAAAGTAAATATAATTGTGTTTCTTTGTTACGGTGCACTATTCATCGGATGTAAACGAGAAACACCGGCGCAGGGGATCAATATTATCCCGTCCGGGATAGAAACACTTCATCCGATTGCACAATATTATCTTGGGACGGATGTTTCTGAACCTTCCGGAATAATTTATAATGCAAAGAAGAATTCATTCTTTGTTGTTTCAGATTCACACAAAGAATTGTATGAGATCGATTTTCACGGGATACTTCTTCGAACGATCGTAACGACCAGTACGGATCTTGAAGGCATCTCATTGTCACGAAACGGTGATACGATCTATGTCGTTGAAGAAAAGAATAGAATTGTTGTTTCGTATCTGTTCAATGGAGCCAAACTTTCATCATTTAGCGCTGATGTCGCAACGATTCCAAACAATGGACTGGAAGGTATTGCAGTCAATAAAAACGGTTCTCTATTTGTTGTGAATGAAAAATTACCAGGAATGCTGCTGGAATATTCGCGGAGTGGAATAGAAATCAACCGTGTAACACTTTCGTTCGCTTCGGATTATTCAGATATTTTTTATGATGACAGCACCGATTGTCTTTGGCTTATCAGCGATGAATCAAAAAAAATTATGAAAGTTTCTAAAAACGGAGAGTTACTTTCCCAATGGTTGATTCCATTTTCAAAAGGAGAAGGGATCACAATTGTACGAGATACTATGTATATTGTTAATGATGAAGATGCAAAACTGTATATATTTAAAAAACCAAAATAAGTCAAACGATCTAAAAAAATAAACGGAGGCGCACAATGAAAAAAAATTTTACTCTTTTTACAATCCTTCTTTCATCGTTCTTATTGAATGTGCAAGCACAGTCAGTAATAAAGATGAATGAAATTTATTCGCGGGGTGTTGCAGGAAATCTCGATTGGGTTGAAATTTATAATTCCTCTTCTTCACAGGTTGATATCAGCGGTTATAAAATTTATGACGGTGGCGGAAGAATCGGGACAAAACCAAAAAAATTATTTCCTGTAAACACGATACTTCCTGCAAAAGGATATACCATTGTTATCGTTGATACAGCAAGTTTTGCCGGTGATCTGAGCGGTTTTGGGCTTGGCAGCGGGGGCGATACCACATGGCTTGAAAACGCAGCAGGGAGTCTCATCGATTCTGTATTTATACCGGCACTTGGAATAGATACATCGTATGCTCGTGTGCCAGATGGTTCAAGCGCTTGGAGAAAAACAGTACCCGTAACGAAAGGAACATCCAATGTCCTTGTCAAAATGAATGAAATTTATTCACGTGGTGTTGCCGGAAATTTGGATTGGGTAGAGATTTATAATTCTTCATCTGCCCAGATCGATATCAGCGGGTATAAAATCTATGATGGTGGTGGAAAAAGCGGAACAAAAGCAAAGAAATTAATTCCGGCAAACACTATCCTTTCTGCGAAAGGATTCACCGTTGTCATCGTCGATACAGCCAGTTTTGTGGGTGATCTGAGCGGTTTTGGACTCGGCAGCGGCGGAGATACCACATGGCTTGAAAATGCAGCCGGTATACTCATCGACTCTGTCATTATCCCCGCTCTTGGTAATGATACTTCAATTGCGCGTGTACCCGATGGTTCAAATATGCTGGTAAAAAAATCACCTATTACAAAAGGGTCAACAAATGGCACAGGGACATCAGTTCAATACACACCATTGACTGCTGCTACATATAGTTTAGAACAAAATTTCCCAAATCCTTTCAACCCAACCACTACGATCAGCTATCGATTATCCGGAGTTAATCAAGTAACATTGAAGGTGTATGATGTTGTTGGAAGGGAAGTTGCAGTGCTGATTGAACAACAGCAAGCGGAAGGTGAATATCATGTGACATTTAATGCATTGGCAATATCCAGCGGTATTTACTTCTATCGTTTGAACGCAGGCACTTATTCCGAAATGAAAAAAATGGTTTTAATAAAATGACCGATCGCGAACGAAAAAATAAACAGTTTGCATACATAGAATTAATTGTTCTTGGTGCAGTGATAATTTTTGGAATTACCCAGCTAGTAGTTTTTATTTTTACGTAAGTTCAGAACAAATGTAAAGAGATACTATTAGGACGGAAATACAATCACAAAAAGCCCGATAAAATATTATCGGGCTTTTTTATTTCATGAGCTCTTTTGTAATTTCTCAGTAACTTTAGGGATAAATCGATTAAAAAGACTGCACGGTCTGATATTCTTCAATTTCTTTAATAAAACTTCTTGCTATTTTCTTTTAATGTGGAGAAATTTATAACAGTAAAACAACTGTTTTAGCGAATTTCAGTTTTATAAGTCCTCCTATTGTCGTGTTTCAAATATTCTAGATCGTGCACTTTTCATGTAAGTATTGAAAGGTAATGCACATGAAATACAATTTTATTCTTCTTTCCTTTCTCTTCATTGGCTGCCAGAGTGATAATCCGGCGGCTTCCGAACAAACACAATTACCGGAAATTCCACACATTATCGTTACCCAATCGAATTATAGTGAAGTCGATATCCAATCCCGTGTACCCGATACGACATTTAAAAATAAATGCTGCTCACAATTTGGAAATAATTTCACTGCCGGTTCAAAGAAACAAGTGATTAATGTTCTATTGCAGAAAGCACATCTTCTCAATCAAGATACTTCGATCGTTTCCGGCTGTCTGAATGCAACAGGTCAATTAGTCGATGGGGTAATATCGATTCCATATTTTGTTGAGCGGGCGAAATATCAATCCAAAGAATGTCTCATTATGGAATTTGCTTGGGGTCTGAATGTAAAGGACCTTAATCATTACAAATGTTTTGTCATAGACATTTCTACAAACGACACTTTGCTTTATATTACGTGTAAATAAATCAATAATTGTGAATTGAATAAATTCTATTCACTACGGATGTGATCAGTGTGCGAGAGTATCGGCTTGCATAATTTAACAGAAACGAGAGGTCATTATGAAAAAAATACAAATATTCATCGGTATTCTTGCATTAATGATCATTTCTTGCAAAGAAGATTCCACAGTTGAACCAACAAAAGAAGTTGTTGATAATACCCAGATCGTAAGTTTGTCTGTTGGAAATAAATACTATATTGCTTACAGCGATTTTACGGGATCAGCCGTATTTAGCTGGGGTCAAACAAAATCCGTAGTTAGAGATACAACAATCACCGGCAACAAATATTATATTTTTTCTTCAGGAGAAATTCT
>CAYPEM010000072.1:6248-18665 GCA_964409765.1 uncultured Chitinophagaceae bacterium | reverse complement strand
ACCTTCATTGTGCAAGAAAATAGTTGTTATAAAGTTCTCATAAGTCCTTTTCGTGCCATTAGTCACACGAAACAGCTGCCAATAGTGAAAATTTTTAGTTTTGAATATGTTTACGTTAAAAACATGGTGAACCGGTCTCGATGAAACGAGTCGAATAAACCATCCTTCGATATGTCTCGCAAAAATGTTCTCTACTTGTCTGGGTTCACTTTACTTTTTACTATTAAATAATTCCTCCCATTGTTTGCAATCGTGAATTATACTTCTATTCCTTCCAAAAACCGTCGAAATTCCCTAAAAAAAGGATTCCCGGATAGTGATTTTTTCATTTTATTCAATTTTACTGCTGAAAACACTGAAGTTTTCGATAAAACAACCGATAATATTAATAGGAAGTAAACTATATAGTGACCATCAGTGAAATTCGTGAATTCAAAAACTTTCAGGGGATTGATATTTCTAATTCTAACCTCATTAGGAATCTCTGCCCCTCCGTCAATTCCAATTCCATCCACTCCAATTAAGGGGGCGGTAAATCAATCCGTATCTCTTTTTTTGAATTGGAATGCTGTTGCATCTGCAAGTACCTATCGGGTTCAAATATCAACCGATCAATTTTTCAGCAGTTCAGTTGTTGATGATTCAACAATCGTTAATATAGACGGTCAACTGATTCAAAATATCCAAATTGTTGGATTGACCAATAATACAAAGTATTATTGGCGAGTAGCCGCCAAAAATGTTGACGGATGGAGCTCGTTTTCCGCAACATCGGATTTCACAACGATCATTGGTGCTCCAACTTCACCGACTTTAAGTGCACCTCTGGATGGTTCAACCAACCAACCGACATCATTATCGTTATCCTGGAGCGCGGTTACTTCTGCAACGACATATCATATACAAGTTTCTCTTGATCCTCAGTTTCTTAATACAGTTCTCGATACATCGTTGTCAGCAACCAGTCGAATCATTTCAAATTTATCAAACAGCACAACATATTACTGGCGCGTTCAGGCAGTTAATATCGGTGGAAACAGTTCATATTCATCCGCTCGATATTTTTCAACGGTCATCAGCACTCCGGTTGTCATTGCTCCCGTAAACAATGCGATCAATCAACCGGTCTCGGTAACACTTCTTTGGAAAGCCGTTCCATTTGCAGAAGCGTATCATTTACAAGTAGCAGCAGACTCAAGTTTCTTATCCTTTCTATTATTTGACACGGATGTTCCACACATTTTTGCGCAGGACACACAAACCGTTGTTGTAGAAGGATTAACAAACAGTACCAAATATTATTGGCGGCTTAATTCAAAAATTGGAACAAGTGTAAGTTCATATTCCTCCCGATACCTGTTTACGACAATCACGGCAGCACCGGGAATTCCCGCACTCATTTCGCCGTTGAATGCATCGGTGTTACAACCGACATCAATCACATTCTCCTGGAATGCAGCTGCGAACGCTTCCACCTATCGGTTGCAAGTTGCCGGTGATGCCGGATTTACAAATCTTATTTTCAATGATTCTACGTTAAATTCTGCAACAACTTCTAAACAAATCACAACGCTTGCCAACAACAAACAATATTTTTGGCGTGTGAATTCAAAGAATGTTGCGGGAACAAGCGAATTCTCATCACCATGGACCGTAAAAACTATTGTTGCAGTACCATCGATTATTTCACCGATCAATGCGGCGATCAATCAGCCAACAGCCGGCACGGTACGATGGAATCCAGTTGCCGGTGCACAATTATATCATGTTCAAATTGCAACATCATCGGCGTTTACCTCATTGATAGTGAACGATTCAACGTTGTCTGACACGACAAGCTTGTTCAACGGACTCAGTTACAAGACAAATTATTATTGGCGGGTTCGTGCATCGAATAGTGATGGCTGGGGAAATTTCTCAACGGCGGCTTTATTCACTACCATTGTTGCAAGTCCATCAGAACCGGTGTTGCAAATACCGCTCGATGGTGCGATCAGTCAATCGATCAATCCAACGTTAGGCTGGACATTGGTACCAGGAGCAACCAATTACCGGCTGCAAGTATCGGTTGACTCTTTATTTTCAACAACCGTTGTTAACGATTCAACCATCACTGTCGCATCAAAAGCAATCGGACCGTTATTGAATTTTCAGAAATATTTCTGGCGCGTCAGTTCAAAAAACATCGGTGGAACATCGGCATTCTCCTCGACACGCTCATTTACAACAGTAATCGAAACACCAAAGACGCTGCTGCCGTTACTCAATGCAGTCAATCAAACTCTGCCGGTGCAAATAAAGTGGAGTTTTTCTGCGGGAAGCATACAACAACGATTACAAATTTCACCATCAACCCTCTTTGATGTTCTCGTATATGATGATTCAACATTGACCGACACGTCGGCGACTCCGATCGATCTTTTAAGCAATACAAAATATTATTGGCGGGTTGCTGCTCGGAGCATTCATGGATGGAGCGCATTTTCCGCAGCTTCAAATTTCACTTCATCAACAACGGTTCCGGTGGTGCCAACTCCATTGCTGCCGATCTCAGGTTCGATCAATGTATCGGTCCCTGTATCACTGTCCTGGCTTGCATCGTACGGCGCAACAAATTATAAACTGCAGATTTCTACGGATTCATTATTTTCAACCATTGTAGCAAATGATACAACGCTTACAACTACAACCAAAAATATTTCTGGTCTCTTGAATGCTGCAAAGTATTATTGGAGAATTGCAGCAAAAAATAGTGCGGGATCCAGTCAATATTCAGCGTTCTTCGCATTTGGTACCGGAGTATCAACTCCTCTTCAATATGTACCGGCAATGAATTCTTTGAACCAGTCAACTTCTCCAATTCTAAAGTGGGGTTTTTCACAGGGAGCGACACATTTTCATCTTCAGGTTTCAACTTCGTCATTGTTCAATTCGTATGTCGTCAATGATTCAACATTAACCGATACCATTACAACAGTCAGCGGACTTACCAATATTACAAAGTACTATTGGCGTATTGCTTCCCGATATGCAAACGGTAGCAGTCCGTTTTCTGCCGTTTCAAATTTTACTACCGTCGATCCGCCGCCGGTGAGTCCGATATTATCATTACCGGTAAATGGTGCGACGAATCTTCTACAATCAAATACCTTTAGTTGGCAGGCTTCAGTATCTGCAACTTCGTATCGGTTACAGATCAGCACTGATTCTCTCTTCTCGGTTGTCTTATTTGATGATTCAACACTCAGTTCGACTTCTAAACTAGTTGGTCCTTTACCGCCAAACCTGACTTATTATTGGCGTGTTTCAGCAAAAAATCTCGGTGGATCCGGTTTGTTTTCTTTGTTCCGAAGTTTTTCATTAGCACAAGGAATACCGATTGCTCCGGTCTTATTAACACCGCCGAATAATAGCACCATGCAGCAACAGACAACAGTTGTAGGATGGCAGGCATCTCCCGGTGCAGTAACATATCGACTGCAGGTTTCGACGGACACACTTTTTGCATCACTTATTTATGCTGATTCAAATATAACGGTCCCTTCTGTTCCAATAAATTCATTATTGAATAACACGACCTATTATTGGCGGGCGAATGCAAAAAATTCAAAAGGAACGAGCGCCAACTCTACGGTCTGGAAATTCACAACGTCCATGTCTTCTCCAACTCATCATCAGCCATTGAATGGAGCTGTGTCTCAACCAGTTTCGGCACAGTTGAATTGGAATACGTCATCAGGAGCAATAAAATATCACATTCAACTTTCAAATGATTCAAACTTCACACAAACAGTGATCAATGATTCGTTGTATCCATTTACATCGATACAATGTTACGGACTGCAAAATAATACAGTGTACTATTGGAGAGTCAAAGCAATATCACTCTATAATCAAAGTACATTTTCAAATCCATGGAAGTTTACCACCATTGTCACGGCTCCGGAAATTCCATTGTTAACGTTACCGCTCAGCGGTTCTCATGATAATCCAATACAAATGGTGTTACGGTGGAAAGGAGCGGTGAGTGCTTCTGAATATCATCTACAGATCTCCACGGACTCTCCATTTAAAACATTGGTCTATAATGATTCAACCATTCTCGACACGTCGCGTTTTGTTACCGGATTACATTACAATACAACGTATTATTGGAGAGTGCGTTCGAAGAATATCAATGGTTCGAATGGTTTTTCAGAAGTGTGGAGTTTTAGCACTATCATCGATCTTCCTGAGGTTCCGGTATTGGTATCGCCGTTAAGCGCATCCACCAATCAGCCGCTTCTCCCGCTGTTGCGATGGAATATCGTTGATAAAGCGACACGATATCATCTTCAGGTGTCAACAGATTCTCCTTTTAAGACGGTTGTGTACGAAGATTCCACCATCGCTGATACCTCCCGTCAAATCGTCGGATTAAAAAATGATACTCGGTACTATTGGAGAATACAAGCACTCAATGCCGCAGGAAAAAGCCTCTATTCCGATGTATGGAACTTCAGCACAACGATTGAAGCTCCGAACACGCCAACATTAGTTTCACCGTTGAGCGCTTCTGTCCATCTATCAATCAATACTACTGTTCAATGGAAACCGATTGCAAATGCAACAACCTATCGACTTCAAGTAGCGACTGATTCTCCCTTTGATGATAAAATTTTTGACGATTCAACGATTACCGATACTTTGTTCCAATTACAGAATCTGAATTACAATACCAGATATTATTGGAGAGTGTGCGCAAAAAATAATGGCGGCAACAGTATATTCAGTTCTGTTTGGAATTTTACAACAGCGATGCCGTCACCGGAAATTCCAATGTTGTGTTCTCCGGTCAGCGCATCAAACAATCAGCCGACAAAAATTCTTCTCTGCTGGAATTCATCACCCGGTTCAACAATTTATCATGTCCAGCTTGCTTTGGATTCTCCGTTTGGAACAACAGTGTTCGAGGATTCCATCCATGCAGATACTTCGGTCACCATTCCAAATCTCAAGAATGAGACCAAATATTTTTGGCGTGTGAGAGGAAAAAATAGTTCCGGATACAGCACGTATTCAACAATTTGGAGTTTCACCACTGCGATGATGCAGCCAAGCGTACCATTATTGGTATCGCCGATGAACGCAGCCGGAAATGAAGCTACCTCATTAGTGTTAAAATGGAATTCTTCTGTTCATGCACAATCGTATCATGTTCAGGTGTCAGATGATTCTCCATTTAAAACCATTGTGTTTGAAGATTCAACACTAACCGATACAACAATGGCTGTTTCACCACTCCGAATTGCAACCAGATATTATTGGAGAGTGCGCTCAATTAACATCAGCGGTTCAAGCAGTTTCTCAGAAGTGTGGAACTTTAAAACTGCAACGTCGCTCGGAGTTCAACGCAATAACGAGGGAATTCCAACATCGTTTGCATTGAATCAAAATTTCCCAAACCCATTTAATCCATCAACGACCATATCGTTTGCAGTTGCAGAACAATCCGCGGTTACGATAACTATCTATGATATCATGGGAAGAAGTGCAGGAACGATTGTTGATGAAACACTTCAAGCGGGATTTTATAACATACAATGGCGCGCCGAATATTTATCCGCAGGAATTTATTTCTATAGAATTGTTGCGCAGAAAGCGGACAGGCAAAAACCGTTCGTTCAAATTAAAAAAATGGTATTACTAAAGTGATGAAGCGGTGCTCAATCATAAGTGCAATTATCTTCTTCGTTTCTACAGGATGTCAAAAATTCGATTTCAAAAATCCGGTAGATACTTCCCAGCATTTGGCGGCACCTGCCAACATTCAGGTCGTTGCATTGACCGAATCATCTGTCCAATTGTCGTGGACCGATGAAAATACTTACACACCGGAACAACGTAAGAATGTCCGCATTGAATTTGAACAAAGCACTGACAGTTCTACTTTCTTGTCGATCGTTCAAGTAACCATCGATTCATCGATCGTCACCATCCCGGGAATTTACAAAGCATCATCAACATATTACTTTCGTGCAAAGATCGTTGCGGGATCGAATACTTCCCCCTACTCTTCATTTACGTCATCGGAGTTTGATTTTAGCTCTCCCGATAATTTCCAAGTACAAGGATATGCCGATACTGTTGTCATGATGCATTGGAATAGTTCAAATCCTTACATCACACATTTTGAAATCGAACAAAGTACCGATGGGTCTCCTTACATTCTCAAACGGACTGTCTCTAAGGAAACAACATCGGTATCTATCACAGATGCATTCAAAACACAAGTTGTGTACACATACCGAGTTCGAGGTATTTCTACAAACAATGTCACTCCGTATTCTTCTGTTGCAGCCTACACTGTTTCATTGAACCAACCGACAGAACTTACAGCTAAACATCTCTCTATTAATACGATAGAGTTACGATGGAAAGATAATTCCACTTTCGAACAAGATTTTGTTGTTGAGCGGAAAATAAATACCGGGTCATTTCTCCCGATCGGAACGGTCAGTGCAAATTCAACAGTATTTATGGATAACGGATTAGATCGCACTTCTCGGTACCAATATCGTGTTCGTGCCCGTTCAACACACAACATCAACAGTGTTTCGCAAAGCATCACTGTCTATTACACGTTAAGAACCGCTGCACTTCAAAAAACACTCACCGGACATTCCAGCGCGGTATATGCGCTTGCCATACAACCATCGAATAATACGTTTGCCAGCGGCAGCGGTGATAAGACCATCAAACTCTGGGATAGTGACGGAACTTTATTGCGTACGTTTACTGGTCACACAGGTCAAGTATATTCTGTTGCGTTTGCACCAAACGGTGAGTGGTTGGTCAGCGGAAGTTTAGATAAATCAGTAAAAATATGGCGTACCACTGACGGCGCTTTGATCTTAAATCTTACCGGTCATACCAGCGCAGTGTACTCTGTAAATATCAGTCCGGATGGACAGACGATTGCCAGTGCAAGTTACGATAAAACGATACGGTTATGGAGAACTTCCGATGGAGCCCTATTGCAAACTCTTTCAGGGCATTCTCAAGGAATTTATGCTGTTTCATTTTCTCCAAATGGTTCGTTGATTGCCAGCGGAGGACTTGATCATACCATTAAAGTGTGGCGTGTCTCGGATGGAGCATTAGTTTGGAATCTTGCGGGACATACTAATAATATCGGCGGACTTTCATTTACACCAGACGGAAATTCTTTACTGAGCGGCAGTTTTGATAATAGTATAAAACTTTGGAACATTGCCAATGGATCTCTGTCTCGCACCATCCAGAGTGACTCAAATTCAATCAGTTCGCTTGCATTGAGTACTGATGGAAGATTATTGATATGCGGAAATGCACAGGAGAATTTCAAGATCTGGAATACCGATAAATACATACTTTTGCAAACTATGTACGGTCATACTGACGCGGTGAATGCTGTTGCGATCAACTCTTCAATGCAATGGTTCATTACCGGCGGAGGCGATGCATTGGTAAAAATCTGGAATGTATATAAAGAGTGGGTGACTGAATGACGTTTTGGAAATTGATATGGTGTTCTATTTTCTGTACCGTCCTTTCATTCGCGCAGAATGGGAGTCAAAAGAAGGTCAATCTGCCGGTATTGCCCTCCATTCTCCATATTATAACAGAACCTGCCGGTGCAAAGGTGTTCATCAACAATATCTATGTTGGACTGACTCCGTTTCAAGGAGAAATAAAGACTGGAGCATTTTCTTTGAGTGTAAAAAAAGATTTTTATGCAGAAGAATCTAAAGAAATTGTCATAGCAACCGGCGAAGTCAAAAGACTTGCTTATACATTACAACCAAAATTTGGAATCGTTGATATTGCGTCAGAACCGGAATCGGGTGCTAGTGTGTACATCAATGATACTCTTGTTGGAATCACTCCCTATTGCAGTCAAAAATTACCCGAAGGCGAATATACAGTACGCATCACAAAACCGTTGTTCAAAGGGCAATTGGAAAAATTGATACTTGCCGATGGCAAAACCATCAAACGTATTTTTACATTAGAGAATAATTCCTGCACGGTAACGGTAAATTCACCTTTGAGTTCCATTCTTGTTGACGGAATAAAAGTCGGGGAAAATTCCGTTACAGCAATCCTTGAGTCAGGAAGCCATCTCATTAAAGCAGAACGATCAGAACAATATATTCCAGTCGAGCAGGAAATTACGCTCTCTGCCAATGAAACACAATTGTTGGAATTAGAACCGCAGCCTCGTTTGGGAGGAATATCGGTAATGGTTGAAACTGAAAATGCAACTGATGCAGCGGTGTATGTTAACGATACTCTCGCCGGAAAAGCACCGACGGTATTTCCATTGATCATCGGAACACATAGTATAACGGTAAAGAAAGATTCTTATAAAGATGAGACTGAATACTTCACCATTATTGAGAATGAAAACAGTACCGCAAAATTTCACATGATAACATTGGACGAACACCGTCAGAACACCATCGGTAAATGGAATAATTCCAAATGGATCAGTGCCGGTGTCGGTATTGCAGCCATTGGTGCTTCCATCTATTTTAATCAAGCCGCTGCCAATAGTTACTCGTCCTACTCATCGGCAACTACGACTGAATCTGCTGCCAACTTCCGAAACAAAACAAATCGACAATCAACGTATTATTCTGTTTCAATGGGATTTGTTATTACTGCAACTGTCTCTGCTGTCTATTCGTGGTTCCAGGAACAAAGACAATAACCTCATTTCGTTCTATTGCCATTTATCGATTACACCCTCTTCATCACTTATCGTTCGGAATGACAATATAAATTCATTCTTGAAATGGCTTCAAGTTGATTAAACTGTATTTACACCACAATTCAAGGGTCTTAAATAAGGACAATTACTTTCATTAGTCTTCAGACGATTCTTATTGGCAATGTATTGCAACTATCGTCCCCGCAACGTATTTTAATCTTAAATACACACTCATACCATTCATTTTCAAAAGGATCCAACTATGAAAAAATTGTTTCTCCTTCTTTTCCCGTTCTTCATCTTTGCCCAGGAAGCAGTAAAAGTTGAATATGTGGAATATGTGCAGCGAATTGATGCACAAGGAAATGTTCAATGCGTTGAAATACCAAGGAATGAAGCTTATGTGAAACAATGGATCGAAAATGCAAATGCATCCGGACTTCATATCATCAACGAAACTGTCGGCAGAAGAAATAAAAATGGAGTGTTATTAAAGGGACCTCTTGCTAACGGATTGGATATTATCCTCCGCGGTACCGCACAATTGGATGGTAATCTTCCTGCAAAACAGGCATTCATCAATGCTGCAGCTACGTGGGAATCACGATTAAAAAATCCGGTGATCGTAGTTATGGATGTTGACTTTGGTACAACCAGATTCGGAACAGCCTATGGAGCCAATGTTCTCGGATCGACCAGTTCAGCAAATTTTACATTGACCACCGTTTCGATGCGTCAATTTGCAGAATCATTAAAGGTTCGCAATCCGCAATTTGCCGATCTCTATAATAATATTCCCGACACACTTTTGAATACTACTGCAGTCGTAAAGCCAAATCCTTCAGGTACGCTTGCAAATCTTCAGGCACTCGGTTTCAGAGCACAAAAAGAAAGTTTGGCATTCGGCTCCGCTCCTTCGATTGGATTTAATTCGGCATTCCCTTACGATTTTGATCCTTCAAACGGAATTACATTAGCACAAACGGATTTCGATGCTGTTGCAGTTCACGAAATGGGACATGCATTGGGATTTGTTTCGATTGTCGGGTCCACTGGAAGTGCCAGAACTTGGGATCTGTTCCGATTCCGTCCGGGCGCTGTAACTGATACGAATACATTCAGAACAACAAAGCGTGTGTTAACTCCCGGTCCAAATCCTGCAGGAGGAGATCATGTGTTTTGGGATGGAAATATTGATTGGGAAACTTCAACCGATAATGGAAGCAGAAACGGCGGCGGCGATCTGCAGCAAGCTTCTCATTGGCGCGATGATGCTCAGCGAGGTTCGGTCATTCTTTCCGAACGAAAGATCGGCATTATGGATCCAAACATTGCGTCAGGAGTTCGTGATACGATCACTTCGGCCGATCTTAAAGCACTGGCAATTATGGGTTGGCAGATCGAACTTCCAAAATTGATCTATGAACCATTGAACTTCACCTCCTTCAGTAATTATACAACGCCGAAAGCGGTTAAATTCACCTGGAAGAATCCTTCAAAATATTTCGACGGATCAACTTTTTCAAATTATAAAACGATCGTCTATCGCAACGAAGTGAAGATCGCAGAATTTGACAATGCTGTTCCCGGTGCCCAGATCGCGTATGATGATACCACCGGCACACAATACACGCAATACTCGTACCGTTTCATCAACGTTTCAAAAACAAACGGCGATTCAGGACGGTCGAAACGGGTGACGATCGCGGTCAGCGGTTCTGCAATTCCTGCAAAAGGAACGTTAACATCGTTTTCAAATAACGGAGCGGTCGTTGCACTTCGAGTAAAAGTCCCGACACAGCATGTTGATAATTCGCTGCTTCATAATTTAAACCGAGCACTCATTCTTCGAACTGCAAGCGGAGTTCAATCACCGCTCGACAGTATTACCCTTGCCATCACGGATACAGGAAAAACAATTTATTTCACCGACATTCCGTTGGCAAAGGTAAGTGCATACGATGTCGGTTTTGTAGGAGATGCACCGTTCAGAGCATTGAGCCCGACTGTAGGTACCGGTTCACTCCCGACCGGAAAAGTTTCTACGGTAACATATTCTGAAACATTTGAAGCCAGCCGGACTTCTGTTGTCTCTGCTTTTGGATGGGACAGTACAAATGTTACGGCACATGCTGGAACACTTTCTCTTGCAGCACTGAATTATGGTGCAAATGCAAATATCGCTGCGTATCTTCCTGCAGTAAAGGGAAATGGAAATCCACGCCTCTCGTTCTGGACAATTTGCAGAACGGAAGCAGGAAAGGATTTTGGAAAAGTTGAAGTTTCAAAGAATCGCGGGAAAAGCTGGACTGAAGTGCTTTCACTTGATGAAAGCGCGCATGCTGAATGGGCTGCCGGTACTAACATCTGGTTCCAAAAAAATGTCGATCTTTCAGCGTACGCTACTGATACGATCTTCGTTCGGTTCCGTTTGACAAGCGACGGTGCAACGTCGAAATTCGGCTGGCTGATCGATGATGTCACGCTCAATCCTCTTGCAACCGGTGTTGCGGAAGAAGTGAGTCTGTTGCCGACAGAATATTCACTTGGTCAGAATTATCCTAATCCATTCAATCCTTCAACAAAGATCTCGTATGCGATCAAAGAACAGGGATTCGTTTCTCTGAAAGTGTATGATATGCTCGGTAAAGAGGTTCGAACATTGGTTAATTCAATTCATGATGCCGGTTATTATGGAATTGATCTGAATGGAAGCACTCTTTCAAGCGGAGTTTACTTTTATCAACTTCGTGCCGGCAGTTTTGTTGACACAAAGAAATTCATCTTGATGAAATAACCGGATTTCAAAATTCATTATTGGGGAAGATTCTATTCTTCCCCTTTTTTTTGTCGGTTCAGGAAACTTTTTATCTCTAATTCTAGTTTAACATACCACATCACCAATCATCGAAAGGTATCTGTATGAAAAGAACCATCGCTTTGTTGTTATTCATTGCTGCATTCGCGTTCGCCCAGCAGCCCGAAGTGAAACTGCTCAGACTCAGTCAGTACGCAACAGTATCTCAGACCGTCGGCGTTACCGATATGACGATCAAATATCACCGTCCTGGGGTTAAAGGACGTGAGATCTTCGGTAAACTTGAACAATACGGAAAAGTATGGCGTGCAGGGGCAAATAATGCAACATCGTTCGAGTTTTCTCAGGATGTTACTATTGCCGGAACTGCATTAAAAGCAGGACGATATGAATTCTTCGTGATACCCACTGAGAATGAATGGACGGTCATCTTCAATTCCGCAAAAGATCAATGGGGCGCGTACGCTTACGATTCAACTTTGAACGTTGTTACCTTCCAGGTAAAACCGGAAACAATTCCGCATGAAGAATGGCTCTCCTATAGTTTCTCCGATCTCACGATATCATCGGCAAAGGTTTCGTTGAAGTGGGACAAAACAGCGATCTCGTTCGTTATCAATACCAACACCGAAGAGAATGTCAAGAAATTGGAATCACAATATTCTTCAATGGCTGCACAACAGGCTGCTACGTTTGCCAGATATTCATTAGATACCAAATCAGAATTGGATAAGGGAATTGCCGCTGCAGATCGGGCGATTGCAATAACTCCAAATTTTTCAAATCAAGCATTGAAGGCAAATCTTCTTGCACAAAAAGAACAATGGGCTGACGCGATAAAAGTCGGTGAAGAAGCGATCAAAGC
>CAYPEM010000072.1:4462-6148 GCA_964409765.1 uncultured Chitinophagaceae bacterium | reverse complement strand
TTTTCTAAAAATTACAATTCTATTTGAATTTGTCCCTTTAGAATTATTTGCAACACCCCAGATATTCGCCGTCTTCGTGAATTGTTGTTGATTGATCATTATTGCTTCGCACATAAAGCCTGCCTGCAAACCAAGCTCAACAACATATTCTTCCAGTTTTGTTTTTCCCTTTCTCACTTCACCAACTTCAAAAACAACCCATCCATTCTTCTTTGTTATCCGATAAAGCTCTTGAAAGACATCACCCATCACTTCACACCATTCATCTGTTGTGCGTGACATCGTAATATTTTTTGTCACCTCTTTCGCATCAATGCCGTTGAACCAACATCGCAGCCAGTTATCTTTTGCATATTGCACAACATCAAGGAACGGCGGGGATGTGACGGTCAATGAGACGGAATTATTCTTGATCTTTTTCGTTGCTCTCGCATCCCCGGTAAGAAATTTTGCTTTTTTTGCGACAGCACGCAATCCGTTCCTCTGCTGTTCTTCAACTTCATTGATCAATTGTTTCGATTTTTTTAGAATGATGTCGAATATATTCCGGTATTCCGGTCTTTGTTTTCGCTGTTTATTGATCTTCTTCTGACTCTCTGCGGATAATGCCTGATTTGGCGGAAGCGTATACACGGAAAAAAATCCTTTGGAATGTCCTGTCAACCTGTTTGTTGCAACCATTCGTATCCAGCAATCGACAAAATCTTCTTTGTCGCTTTTCATCCGGGAGAATAAATATTTTCTGAGCGAAAGTATCTCCATCAATGTTTTTTTATGATAAAACATCGATAACTCTACATCGGAAGGAACATTGCTCTTTGATGGAATTTTTTTCAGCCGGTCTTCGATCTCTGTGATGGATGGAATATTCAATCTCGGTTGTGAAAAGATTTTACTGAGCGGATTGATGTCGTTTGCTATGATATTTCGTTGAAGCAATGCCGCTTCTATGATAGTTGTTCCCCTGCCGGAGAATGGATCGTAGACGATATCCCCAAGTTTTGTCAGCCGTTCAATAAAAAACCGGGGTAATTGCGGTTTAAAACATGCGCGGTATGAAACTTCATGTAGGGAATGAGCTTGACGCTGTTTCGATGTCCAATATTCATTGGTAAAGACAGGAATCCATCGATTGTCAATATTGATCGATGAAACGCGGGATGTGTTTTGCTTCCCGTTTTCCGTAAAGACAAAATCCAATAAATGATCATTGAATTTTTTCTTCATTCGTATTTCCCAATGTGATTGTCATTCCCGCATACTCTAAGCGGGAATCCATGAAAATGGATGCCTGCTTTCGCAGACATTACAGTTTTTCTAGGCTTCATTTTATTTATCAATCGAAATAAGATTTGCAAACAAACGATACGCCCCTTCAACTCCTGCAGGCAACTGCCGAAAGAAGGCGAGGCCGGTAAAGATGTAATTTCCTTTTCCATACTTCGCAATCAAGAGACTTCCCTGCTGCGCTTTTTCATTCGGATCGGCACTTGAAAGAATCGGTTCAAATTTTTCATCCCACGCCGATGCAAAATATAATCCCCGTTCCTGGATCCAGCCGTCAAAATCCTTTGCAGAAATTTTATTTGGATAATTCAACAGCGGATGATTCGGTTTCAGAAAATTCATTTCAGCATGTTCGTCTGTTACTCTTTCGCGGGAGAGTTCCATTTTAAACGGGGCAAT
>CAYPEM010000072.1:1796-4362 GCA_964409765.1 uncultured Chitinophagaceae bacterium | reverse complement strand
ATGTGCGGATAGGTGATCGTTTTCCGTTCGGATGAATATGTTTTCCCGTTGACAACAACATTCGCAGTGAATGTTCCGTTTTGAGACCGCGCTGTTGATCGAAGAGTGAACTGAACGATCGTTTCATCACCGGATCGGTTCAATGCAACAGAATGGTTCGCCGGAGAATATTCCCATCCTGCAGGGAGCTGCAACAGAACTTTGCTGTTGATTTTGTTCTGGAACGCACGAACTTTAACATGCACCGTTTTTGAAACGGAGTCTGAAACCGTCACGATATTCTTTTCTTCCAATCCAATGGAGACCGGCGGAAGAATATCGACATTTCGAATTTTTTCCCCTTCAATGTCATCCACCCATTTGTATTGAACCGGCAGAGTGATCATCATCGGAACATTGTCGAACATCAAAGTAACGGCGATCGATAGCGATGCGGGATTTTCTGGCTTTCCTATCAGCAGCTCATCAGATGTAGAGTAGCGATTGTTCGTAGGAACTGATGGTAGAAAATATGGCTGTGAATACGATTCGTCCGATTGAATTTTAGCACTGATCTGAATCTGAATAGGAGAATTATAATTCAATGCAAACTGCGCCGTGGTATCGATCTTCAAACGCTCAGAGTATGCTGAAGTAAACGAGATCTTACTATTCGAACGGTTCAGCATCGTTAATGCTATCCCGATCGAATCTCCGGGAGCATATGATTGTTCTTTCGCTCTCGCTTCCATCCACAATCCGGCAGACGATTGAATGATCGATTCGATCTCGTTCATCTTCCTGTCGATAAGCGGATCGGTGTTTATTTTTTGAAGTGTACGATAGAGATTCAGCAATGCGGGAATACTTTTCTCAGCCTGCGTTGGGACAAATTTCTTTTGGATCTCGGCAATTGATTGAGTGATTTTTTTTCCATTCGGAATTCGATTCCAGGAGATATCAATTCCATCAAATAGATCGTTCGCTGCATTCTCCCCACCTGAGACGACAAATTCATTGATATTGCTCCCTCTGTTTTGTGATGATCCCATCCCCTGGCTCTTATGCATTGTCCGACTGATGCCGGCAATCTCGTTGAACGATTTTCCAAGCATTGGAGAGAACTGACCAACATCAATTTTTATTGTTTGGACATTGGCTGAATTTGAATTTGCTCCGCCGAATCGGAAATGATTGAACAGCAGCCGTTTTGCTTTCCACGGCTGCACATACTTCAATTGTTCCGGAAATATATTCGGGTCACCGCTGATCGTAAATGCTTCCTGCGCAAGAATTGCCGAAGCAGTGTGGTGTCCATGGCCACCTTGTGTCGGTGCAAACCGTGTAATGATAATATCGGGACGGAATTTGCGGATTACCCAGACAACATCTTTAAGAACACTGTCTTTATTCCATAATCTCAATGCTTCTTCCGATGATTTCGAAAATCCGAAATCGATGGCGCGAGTAAAGAATTGTTCTGCACCGTCGATCCTTCGCGCTGCAAGCAATTCTTGAGTACGGATAATTCCCAATTCAACTCCTTGCTCCGAACCGACAAGATTTTGTCCCCCTTCTCCTCTTGTTATAGAGAGGTAACCTGTCCGCAGCAATTTCCCTTTTGCGAAATACGAAAGGAGGGCTGTGTTCTCATCATCCGGATGAGCAGCAACATACAACACCGAGCCGGTCACTGATAATTTATTGATTGCAAGCTGCAATTCCACGCCATCCATCTGACGCGGCTGAGCGAATGAGATTGTAAAGAGAGAGAAAATTATTAGCAGATATTTTTTCATATATTCCTAAAGGAACTATTCTTTTGATTAAATGGTTCGACGCGGCGCAGAACCTACAGTCATCCTGAGCAAATCCGCTTATCAAAGAATCACTTCATGAAGGCGGATGCGTCGAAGGATGACTTCACTATCCAAATCTGCGCCTTGCTCACCATGACTATTTTTTTGTGTTTGCTTACCGCTGTTAATTAAATGTATTCAAAACTCTTAGTCACACTTCAATTTACACTTATTGCAGCAATAGTACAATATTGCGGCTTTCCTTTTTATGATCTAATCTTTCTGTTCATTGGAATCTTTGGCGGGGTAATCGGATTGCTGGCAATTTTCACTATGAAAGTAAACAATCTTCGCGTTCAGCCAATTCCAAAACCTGATGCCGAGCTTATCACATCCGGCATCTATAATTACATCCGTCACCCAATGTACTCATCGGTATTATTGATGATGCTTCCGTTTGTCCTTCACACGACAGAAACGATATCATTGATTCTGTATTGTTCGCTCTTGGCAATTCTCATTATCAAACTGCGGTACGAAGAACAATTGTTGATTCAAAAATTTACGGTGTATTCGGACTATAAGAAAAGAACCTACCGATTGATTCCGTTTATTTATTAATATTTATTTCAAAAATAGCAATGGTCATTGCGAGACATTTTTTGTCGAAGCAATCTTTTTTTTTATTTGAAAATCGAGATCGCCACGTCGCTTCGCTCCTCGCGATGACAATATTTGGTATTTTGAGATGTTTACTAATACAAACTAAATTTCTCCGCCCACTGCGT
>CAYPEM010000072.1:0-1696 GCA_964409765.1 uncultured Chitinophagaceae bacterium | reverse complement strand
TTTCTCAATACAGAATAGAGCATAACATATAACACTAACTGCACCGAACCGATCGATTCTTTCCACGTCTCCCGATCTTCTACATTCAAATTCTCGAAATCAATCAAGTAATTCTGTTCGTGCTGCCCCGATTTGAAATCGAGAATGAATGTCGTATCGTTTCGCGTTTCGATCCTGTCTGCATTACCGACAAAATGGAATCCTTCAATTTCTGCCGCAAACTTTTCTTCCAGTGCTTCTATGATTATAGAAGACGATTCAATTAACGGACGCTGTAATTGTTCAATGAATTCAATGAAATGCTTCTCAACCCGATGTTTCGTGAAAAACTGTTCGCCGAACTGCGTGCTTCCGTAGAACGTTCTGAAATTATCCCGAATTACTCTTTGCAATCGCTCTATATCAAGGTCGGTTAATTCCAGTTTCCGGTCTTTCGTCGGAGCAAAATATTCAAACAGGATACTGTGAATGATCTTTCCGACATCGGTTTGCTCGACATCGCCTGAGATCTCGTTCTTCTCCATCATCCGCAGAACATACCGGTAATAAAATTTCAATCCGCAGATCAGATATGTATCGAGCGCCGTTGAGGAGAATTGCAGTTCTTTCAGTGCCGCGATCGTTTCCGCAGTTTTTGAAATCGGCGTCGGTGTCACCGTTCCAAGATCGATCTGATAGTTCTGTGATTGCGTGTTAAACGGCTTCAACGTTTTTTTCTGAAGCTGGTAATTCCATTGCAGCTGCGCGATGAATCTGCTCTGTTCTTTTTCGTTGTTATTGATATAGAAACAATGAATATATTTTGCTCCACGTCGAAGCACATCAAAAATATACGCTTTGATTCGTTCCTGATCGCGGTAAGTTGAAAGTCCGAGCTGGTCGCGAAGCGTCAGCGGAAGAAGAACATCCTGCTGCGCTTTTCCCGGAAGGACATCATCATTCACATCAATGACGAAGACATGCTCGAACTGCAGACCACGCGTTTCGAGGAACCCGAGCACCTGCAATCCCTGCAGCGGCGTTCCGGTGAATGGAACATCGACCGATTCGATAAAGTGACGGAGAAAGAGAAGATAATGCTCAAGTTTGCCGAACGAATATCCTGACAGCAGCGATTGTTGCAGTGACGCTAATTGTTCCATCAATGTTTCCACGAACGGACGGAAATAGGGATGACGGTGCGCCGTGCTGTGTTCGTTAATGAAATTGAGGACGCCGATACAAGCAGAAGCAAATTCTCCGACTGAATGTACATTTAACAATGGACGGAACAGAACCGAATGAATCATCACAATATGATCGCGGATCTCATCCATCGAAACAGAAACGCCGTCGCGCTCCAAACGCTCAACAATTTTTTTGTGGAGTTGCGCATGCTGTTCGACAATTTCCAGATTCAAAAAGACCCGCGCGCTGTGATCGAGACAATCATCTTCAATTGCGTGAATGATCGTCCGTGTAACATCGGTCCGGGTTTTGAAGAGAATGTTTTTGGTGTACGGATGAAGCAAAAATTGAATATAGGTAGGAACGAACACTTCACCGCTTCGTGAAGAGACGATCACATCAAGAAGTGATTTAAGAAATCCATACACCGGCGTCCGTGAAAGCGGGTAGCCGAGCGCAAGATTATACTCACTTTGATCATAGATCGACAATGTTTGATGATAGAGCGGAAAAAGATTCTCCGATGACG
>CAYPEM010000071.1:0-19932 GCA_964409765.1 uncultured Chitinophagaceae bacterium | reverse complement strand
TGATACTTTCACTCTGTTGTTTATCGATGGTATTTGTTTCCTGCCAGGAATCCACATCGCCGACTGAATCAGTCAATGCTAAAATCGAATCATCACAGCTCATTATCAGCAATTCAACAAGCAGCGAAGTATTTTATATTTACTTTGAAAAAAACAGTATGGCATATATCGATTGGATGGCTGTATGCCGCGATAATAATATGATCACGATGAACGCTTCAAAAGCGATCGCGATTACCGATAGTACATTTTTACCAAGTAATGAAGCTGTGATCTATTGGTGGCACAAAGGAAAGAAACTGGATAATTCTGAACTCTATGGTCCGGATGAATTACGGACAATTACGTTGAGGACAAACTAAAAGGAACAAAAACCAGCCGATAATTATTCTGCATCAGAACAGAGTTGATTGAAGACATTGTTTGCTTGCAACCAAATCCCGTCATTCCCCATCTGGCAGTCTTCTATTCTGTATTCTAAAAATATCAGTATTCAGATAGTGCTTTCAGAGGATAAATCATTTATCTTTTTAGGGGTATTTCATCACTCTCAGCACGCACCGTTTTCCGATGAGGTAAGTGTTGTGTGACATTATAGAAATTATTTCCGCCTTAACATTGTTTGTGTAATAGGAATAGTTGCCCGAGAGAAATCTTATTGGTATTCTAAGGTATCATGAAAAAATTGTTTTATATCATCATCCCTTTTTGTTTTTTTGCACTCAGCTGCAAAAAAACAACGGTTGAACCCGAAGTACAAATTTCTCCCCCCGTTGCCCGGATCATATCACCGGTCGCAAACGACAATGTCTTTGACAGTCTTCGGATCCAGATCGAGGCAGTTGATGATAAAGGGATTATGAAAGTTGAAATTTACATTGATGGTGTTACCGACAGCTCAAAAACTCTCTATCATGAGCCATTCGAATATCTCTGGTTACCACCGCAGATGTACGACTCGAGCAAACATTCGATCTATGCAAAGGTGATTGATGTGGAAGGAAATATAACCACAACACCGATCTGTACGGTATCGGTGTTTAGAGTTCGTTTTCCAACGATGGTGTATATTTCGTCACTTACTGATGAACTGTTAACCGTGAACTGGAACGATAATAGTTTCGCTGAAACCGGTTATGCAATCGAAGTAAGCAATGGATCTAAAGAGCTTATTAAGACAACATTATTTCCATCGAATACCACCGCAGCTTCGGTTGAAGGATTGTTTTTAGTCGATAGCGTGTACTTTTGCAGAGTGATTGCGCAATATGGAAACAAAATAGCCCCATCGACATACACAAGCAGAAGGCTTCAATTTGCCGCACCACAGATCTCTTACATAACTTACATCGGAGATACTGTCGCACAGATAGTATGGCAGGACAACAGCACATTTGAATCCGGATTTGAGATCGAAATCGGTGATGATGAATCTCACTTTGTGTTAATGAGCAGTACTATTGCGAACATTACCAACGCTTTTTTACCGGGGATCTATCTCACGACAAAGCCGTATTATTTTCGTCTCCGTGCGAAAACGGTCCATAGTACAAGTGCATACTCAGATGTTATCAGTGAACAACCTCCGTTTCCTGAACCGGGAAATCTTTCATTTCAGTCGTTGTCCCTCTCTCACGGTATTTTGAAATGGAATAACAATGCTTCATTTTCAACCGGATATATTGTTGAGCGCGCTGTCAATAAATCACCATTGTTTGCTGAGATACGAACAACTTCTACAGCGACATCACCCGATACTGCTTTGGCAACGGATGACGAGTATACGTATAGAGTAAAGGCAACCTCTCGATATAATACCAGTATTCCGTCGCAACCTTATACTATTTGGTGTGTTCCGGATTCAGGAAACCTTGTTTTTCAAAAGGGGGGATATTCTGGTGAAGCGTTTGGACCGGTGGCAGTCAGCAGTGATAAGAAGTACGCCGCATTTGGTGCAGGTCATTTTGCATCGACTCCAATATCGTATTCTGTCTTTGTTGTACAGCTTAGTACCAAGCAAGTGATTCATAATCTTACAGGACATTTATTTGAGATTTCATCCATTCAATTCAGTCCGGATGGTCAAACTATTGCTGCAGGTGACCATAACGGAAGTATTAAAATATGGAATGTTGCCAGCGGGATAGAGAAAATCACTTGTATGGATTCGGCGAAGGTAACCTCACTGGAATTCAGCCCAGATGGAAAATTTTTTGCTTCAGGATCTACAAAAATCAGGATCCATAATGTTAGTAACGGTGAAGTCGTTCAGTATTGGGATGAGCCTGATTTGGTCAATGATATCCGTTTCAGTTCCGATGGGAACAGTATTGTTGCTGCCCTATCGAACGGATTCATTGTCAGTCGAAATGTTTCAACAGGAGTTTTGCAGCAATCGCATCAACTTCCGGGTTATACAAAGTTCAGGTTTTCTGTAAACGGTGAATTTGTCGCCGGAATAAAATCTGATAAGATCGTTGTTCTCAAGATGTCGGATAATTCAATTATCCGCGAATTCGCTGCAACGAGTACATCAGCTACGGTTAGCAATGACGGAAAATTATTGACCTTTGTGAATTCGGGGTATCCCGGTTCCTCTCTTGGATTTGTGTACGACATAAAAAAAGGTCTAGTGGTAAAAAAGTTTGAGATGGGAGGGCCTTACGATAGAATTCCGTTATCGATCGGATCGTCGCCGGACGGTTTACTGATCGCTTCCGGATGCGGTGGTTTACTTTCCACTTGGCAGTTGCAGTATCAGTGGAACACCAAACCGTGATTTACTGGCAGATTGCAAACAAAATCAAGTTGATGCAGTCCGGATTTCAATTCTATTGGATAGCTTATCAGATCACATCGTTTGAAGATCGTATTAAATGTCTAATTCAACTGTTGTATTTCCCCGTCATTTTCTCTACGTTTCCTGCCGACAAACAATTTTTGATTTCAAATGAAACCACTCAACTATAACTACATCATTGTTTTATTCCTTCTCCTGTTCTATCCGGCAATTTCATTTTCTGGGATGGATACGCTTCGAAATTGGATCGAACACATTGTTGATAAATCTTCAGGGCGTATCGGTGTTGCTGTTTTCAATTTGAAGAGTAACGATACAGTGACGGTGAATAAGAACATGAAATTTCCAATGCAGAGCGTCTATAAATTTCCCGTTGCTCTGGCAGTTCTCCATCAGATTGATATTGGCAAATTTTCTCTCGCCCAGCGTATCCATGTAAGCAACAACGACCTGCTGCCGAATACTTGGAGCCCATTGCGGGAGAAATATCCGGCAGGTAATGTTGAACTTACACTGGAAGAAATATTGACTGCGACCGTGGCGTGGAGCGATAATAATGGATGTGACATTCTTTTTCGATTGCTCGGCGGTCCGAAAACGGTTGATGACTATATTCGTTCTCTCGGCATGGATGGAATGTCGATTGTTTCGACCGAAGAAGAAATGCATAAAGACTGGAATGTACAGTACCGCAATTACAGTTCTCCGTTTGCTATGGCGATCCTTCTTTCCAAATTTTATCAGGAGAGCATTCTCTCTCAAAAGAGTACGGAGTATCTCTGGCGTGTTATGGTTAACACAACGACCGGAATACAACGTTTGAAAGGAAAACTGCCTGAAGGAACAATTGTCGGTCATAAGACAGGTTCTTCCGGGATGAACGATAAGGGAATTGCCGCCGCTACAAACGATGTTGGAATTGTCATCCTTCCAAATAACACTCCTGTAGTTATCGTTGTCTTCGTATCCGATTCCGACGCTCAGGAAAAAATTCGTGAAGAAATTATTGCAGATATTGCCAGAGCGGTTTGGGATGCGTATTTACCGAAACAGTAAATTTTCTTTGTATTCAGAGCAGTGTCAGCATTTTTAATTTATTAGAAACACAAATCCACAAAATTTGCAATGAAAAATTCTTTTTATAAATAAGAACCACTATGACAGGGCTAGGAGAGGAAGTTAAAACACCAAATCAGCTATTGTATTTCCTCAACAAATTATCTACGTTTCGAACCGGTAAAAAACCTGCTCATATTATTGAATGAAGATATCGATAGCATTCACGTATTTAAACAACCATCAACAATGAAACCGTACACGAAATTATCAAAAACGACCTTTGTATCAGTCTTGCAAATAGTTTTGAGCCTCACATTCTATTCGTGTAATTATTTTTCGGAACCAGAACCGTTTGTTAATACATCTGCACACCCTCCGGAAACAAAGCTCTATGCATTGAATGAATATCCGCCAAACCAGGTATTTGCCGGTACGATCACTCTTACATTTACTCAGGACATTCAAAATTCAAAGATCGACCATATCAGTTTATTCATCGATTCGACATTGATCGGTACTAAAAGTGTTGCACCATATATTTTTGCAATTCCAACTAACAATTGGCAGAACGGAGCACACATACTCACATGGAAAGTCTTTGCAAAAGACGATTCCGTTGGTCTGTTACAATTGCGCAATTCTCCTTCTACTGTGTATTCACGATCAATTATCATTGATAATACCCCTCCAACTGCACCGGAAAATATCGCCGTCATTCATGATGGGAACCATCCGCGGATCTTATGGACCCCAACCACAATGACAAATTTTTATTCCTATGTGATTCGAAGAGACGGTGACATAATCGCCACACTTCATTCGCAAAGTGATTCCACCTACGTCGACACATCGTATTTTTTTACCGATTTCGATCGCTCATCAACAGGATATAGTGTGGGAGTTTCAACCACAGGCAGCACTCAGTTTTCACCCGCGTACCTGATATCCAGCGGGTCGTCATTGGGGTTATCCAATGTACTTGGGACACTGGATGGATTCAGCAACAATGTAATCTTCCAATCCCAAAAATTAATTTCGGTTTCGACTCAAACAGCCGGCACAGTTGCACAGAATGATATTGCGTACTGCAAAACAATGTCAAAGAGTCTTGATGGAAGCAGACTGTTTTTATGGAACTATATCGATCAATATATATTCACCATCAACACTTTAACACAGCTCAATCAAAGCCATTTGGGGTTTGTCAGTTATGCAAGCAGTTTTGTTGTTGGGGTTGGTGACAGGATCTATGCAGTTTCAGGCAGCGGAATGTATATTGTGAGAGACGGATCTGTTTATACGAAGGATGATTTATTTGCAAGTCCGAACAGTCTCATTAGTATCTCTCCCGACGGTACTACGATCTTAGCTGCAGACAAAAAAGGGATCAAACGATTCTCTGTGAGCAGTACATTTGAAGGAGAGTTCATCACTCTTGGGCTTCAATCACCTCTGGAAGATTCCATTGGTATTTGTCATGTTGATTGGAATGCGTCAAGAATATTTGTGAAGAGGAAGGAGAGCATTGTTGAAGCATGGGATAATCAGACACTCACCTCTGTTCTCTCGTATCAAGTCTCTTCGTCATTACCTGCTGTCACCGAAGTTACTGCCGTCAAATCTAATTCCAAAAACCTCTATGTCGCTTATACCGTACGGTTGAACAACAGTGATGCAACACTTCTTGTGGAGTATGCAAAGAATACATCACAGCAGCTTCGTTCGTGGACTTTTTCATCGGTTGTCCGTTCAATACTTGCATCCGATAACGGCCGTTATTTGTTTGCCTGTACATCGTCCGATCAGTGGATCGTTGATATTGGAGGAGTGAGATAATGGGCAAAACAATTATTTTTCTTTTCATTATAATACTGCAAATAACTCTTTCTCAGGAAGAACCGACCCCAACAGTGTGGAAATCGTTTATTTCAGTTGGATATACCGGAGCCGTACCAAACACCGTTCGTGATTATTATAATTCCGTTGTTGATTCGTATAGGTCCAAAGGGATACCAATTCCGACACAGAGAACTTTTGGAACAACTGCTGTTTTACATGGCGGTATTTTAATTTCGCAAATGGAACATCTTTGGATCGGATGCTCGGCAGGGTATTCGTATTCTCCTGCTTTTTCGAACTACAAAGATTTTGCCGGCACATTGAAAATTAATGGAACCGTAAATACGTATGCAGTTTCATTGAAAATAGTAGCAACCGCTGCAACGATCGGTGAATTGCCAATTAAACTAACATTGCAACCAGGGCTTTCGTATGTTTCGCTCTCCATTAACCGTGACTTGAAATACACCGATGGATCGAATGGCTATGAGCAATGGAAATGGTCTGCTTCTTCGTGGGGTGAATGTTTACAAGCAACTATCGGTACATCCATGCCTCTTGGAGACTTTGTTATTGCCGTTGACGGCGGATATTCAGGCGGATTGAATATGATTGGTACAGAAACGATAGAATCAAATTCCGGAAATAAATCTCTTCCCGGATTTGGAGATATCGGCTATTCGGGATTTATTGCTCTATTAACGTTGGAAATAAAAATTTAGTTGATCACCCCATTTCAGATCGTAGTATGAAGAAAATCCAATATGTCATTTTAGCCCTTTGCTTTGTTTCACTCAGTTGTAAAAAAACAATGACTGAACCTGAACAAAAATCTTCACCGGCCAAAGTCCGGATCATAACCCCTGCAAATAATGAAAGTGTGTATGATAGCGTGAGGATCCGAGTCGATGCAATTGATGATGAGGGAATAAAAAAAGTTGAGATCTACATCGATGGTTCTACAGATAACTCAAAAACATTGTCAAGTACACCGTTTGAATATCTTTGGCACACTCCGCAGCAGATGGATACGAGTATCCATACGATATTTGCAAAGGCGTACGATGTTGAAGGAAATGTATCAACAACAGAATTGTGCACCCTTAATGTTTTCAAGTTCCAGCCGCCATCACAGCTTCAGATCACTTCGATCTCCGATGAAATGATCACAGTAAAATGGACCGATAACAGTGTTGCAGAATCCGGTTATGAAATAGACATAAGCAGAGGGCAGAATAATTTTATATTTGCAAAGAGTGTCGGTCCAAATATTGACTTTGCAGAGATACCAGGAACTTATAGTATTGACAGCACCTATTATTGCCGCGTAACAGTGAAGCTGGTTGATCGATCGCTAACATCTTTTCCGGTAGGGCGAACACTTGTGTTCCCGGCGCCTATCATCACCAATGTGAAGTTCATCGCCGATACCGCAGTGCAAATTGATTGGCTGGACAACACTGAGTTTGAATCCGGATTTGAGATCGAAATGAGTGAGAATGGAGGATCCTATTCTGTCATTAAAAAGTCGAATGCCAACAGTACATCCACTGTCATCCCCGGAATCTACCTTCTCTCAAAAACGTATTCGTTCCGGATCAAGGCAACAACTGCACACAACGCAAGTCGAAACTCTGCAGTTGCCGCAAAAGAGTTTGAATTTCCAGCACCGTATGGTTTGCAGATCGTTTCACGTGGTCCAGCATCAGCACGATTAGAGTGGAAGGATAATACCACAATTGCAAAGCACTATGTCATTCAGAGAAAAGAGAAGAATGGAACGTATCAGGAGATTGCAACAATTCAGTCGAATAACAAATTCTATAGTGACGATAACCTTGATTCAACCAAAGATTATCGCTACAAAGTTTGCGCAACCTCAGCGTATAATCAGAGCAGTTTTTCCGGCGAATATACAATTGGCTATATTCCTTCTCCCGCATCGGCAACAACGGTGCACACGTTTACCAATACGTACGGTTCTAATTTGCAGCCATTCCAGGCAAGTTCCGATGGAAGTTATTTTGCCGTCACGACATATACCGGAAATAAACTAACGGTGTTTGATATTGCAACTAAGCAGGAGCGATGGAAAACAACATTTGTGAATTATTGTATCTTTGCGATCAGCAATGATAATTCACTCATTGCAGTCAGGGATGATGCGCACAGTATAAAGATCATGAACGCCTATACCGGGGCTGTGCTGAGAACCCTTCCGGATACTTCCATGTTAAATGTTTTCAGAGGAATGATATTCACTCCGGATGACTCCAAATTAATCTGTTCATCCGCCGATAGCTTTGGGGGAATGGAAGGGAAAATTACCTGTATCGATGCAATCACCGGGAAGACCTTATTTTCCTATTCAATAGGCCAGAATGCTACCGGACAATTTTCGCTGTCGGTCAGTCCGGATGGAACAACACTTGCTGTCGCCAATACACAAAGCGTTCAACTGCGAAACATGGCGAATGGTAGCTTGAAGTACACTTTCCCTCACACTCAGGGGGAAGAGTTTGTTTACGCAAAATTTATCGCAAACGATTTATTGGCTTTCAAAGGATGGAGTAATCAAGGGGGGACAATAAAAGTATTTACTGCCAGCACCCAAACCCTAAAGTATTCATTGTATGGATTTTCCTTTGATTTTTCACCTTTTATCAGCGATACAAAAGATCTTTTTCTCATGAACTTTGCATCAAAAAGTCCGACACTCTCGGCTGGAATATCATTATACCGATTGTCTGACGGATTGTTGGTTAGAACCTGGGATGCAAATGACAATGAACCGCTGCTGTTGTTTCCCATAGCAGATCAACATATCATTGCATCGTTAAATGCACAACCCACATTAAAGTATAGAACATTATTGTATCAATGGGACACTATTGGTGAATAAGGTAAATAATATTGCGCTAACTTCATTCAGTAAAAACTTTCGAGGATGTAAGAAAGAGTACAATCTATTAACTGATGTGAAAGGATCGCGAAAATGCCGGAGAACAAAACTGTCGCAACAAAATACAGTGTGACCGCTTTTTTGAATAAGGTCAAGGAGAAACAAGTGAGAGATGATTGTTTCATCATTTTAGAAATGATGCAGAACGTATCGAAGCTTGAACCGGTCATGTGGGGAAGTGCGATCGTCGGTTTTGGAACGTACCATTATGTATACGAGAGCGGACGCGAAGGAGATATGCCGTTGATCGGCTTCTCCCCGAGGAAACAAAACATCAGCCTCTATCTAATGGGAGGACATAAGAATGTTGAAGATGAACTTTCAACTTTAGGGAAATATAAAACTGGCGCCGGATGTCTCTACATCAAATCGTTGAGCGAAGTGAATGTGTCAGCCCTTAAAAAAGTATTTGCTAAGGCATATAAAACAGGATTGCAGCGTAAAAAAACTACTGAAGGTTGATCAAACATTCATGTATGAAAAACTATTGCTTGATACGAATATTATTGATGTCGGCATGCTTCCACTGTTTAGTGTATTCGCAGAATAACAGCGGCGGATATTTTACATCATTTGACAGCATCAAGATCCATTATGAAATATTTGGCAAGGGTAAGCCGGTATTATTGATCCATGGATTTACCGGTTCGAGCGGTGACTGGAAAAACAAACCGCTGGCGGAGAGTCTGCTTGTGCACGGATTCCAATTAATCGCGGTGGATTTGCGGGGGAATGGGCTTTCCGATAAACCGCGTGTGCCGGAAGCTTATGCTGATAATGCCGAAGCTAAAGATCTGATCGGATTAATGAGCTTTTTAGGAATTCAAAAGTATGATGCTGTGGGATATTCCCGCGGCTCGATCATTCTTGCAAGTCTGCTGGTGCGTGATGCGCGATGTAAGCGCGCGGTGATCGGGGGAATGGGAGCAGATTTTACAGATCCGTTGTGGCCGCGACGGATCGGTTTTTACAATGCATTGATGAATGATACGATCTCGGGATACGAAGGCTTTCGAAAGTACATTGCGGGAAAGGGGCTCGATCCGTTAGTACTTGCCTGTCAGCAAAAGGAACAGCCATCAACATCCAAACTGGAACTTGCACAGTTAAAACAAAAAGTGCTCATTATCTGCGGCGACCGAGATTCGGATAATGGAAAAGGATCGGACCTGCAAAAGCTGATACCGAATTCAACATTTGTAGAAATACCGGGAGACCATAATACTTCCGCGTACACAGTCGACTTTGCGGAAAAAATTCTCTCCTTTTTGAAACAGTAAAATTGATTTTTTACGGAGGGTAATTGACCATCAACTTTACGCTGACGGTCAACTTGATCAATAGATATAACAGATTTCAACACTTGTATTTTCTCACCAAATTCTCTACGTTTTCTCCAATCAAACAGTGAAGCAGCCATCACTTTAAAAAACGGGAAAAACCGAAAATCCATACGAGTAGGAAAATATAAGAGTAGATGACCATGGAATTCAGCATAAACTTTCCTGCGGTATTGGTTGCCGTTGTTGTCAATTTCATTCTGGGTTTTGTCTGGTATACGCCGTTGTTCGGCAAAGCGTGGGGAAAAGAGATGGGATTCGATCCTTCGGTAAAACCGGAGAACAGCGTTATGTTCAAAGGAATGGTGTTCATGGTGATCGGAAATTTCCTTCTTGCGTGGGTGCTTGCATGGACCTTAGCCGGCTGGCAGTTCATTCCCGGTTCGGAAAAGATCAGCCCGCTGATGAATGCCATGAATTCCTCCTTCTTTCTCTGGCTCGGCTTCTACGTTCCCAACCATCTCAGTGTAATAGCGTGGGAGAATAAATCATGGAAACTGTTCGGGATCAATGCAGGGTATCATTTGATCTCATTATTTGTTGTGGCGCTCATTCTTACTCACTGGAAATAACATCGCGATGGATAATGTGTGAGATTAATTTTTTTTTACCACAGAGACACAGAAAAAAATAAAAATGTGTCATTGTCCCGAAAGGATCCCTTTGAGACGCGGTTCTGCATTCTGAATCCCGCCTTGTGCAGAATCTCTTAAAACGGGACAATCTGCCTTCGCGCGGAACAACGTCTGATATGTTTCTCAATATCTGACGTTTTGCGTTGGACGGGCATTCTTTGGAGATGTCAAACATTGAAAAGCGACGTCAGACATCGACCATCCCTTATTTCTCTCCTTCATGGAAGAGGGGAAACGGATGCTCAAGAGCATTTTGATATGCAAACAAGGGAGGTAGAAAAATACCTAATAGTGGTATTGATTTCCCTTAACAAATTCTCTACGTTGACTGCCGATGAATAGTCTGATAATATTTTGCTGCTAAAAATTATATGATCAATTAACACCATAAGAAGTGTTGAGGATGCCAAAAAAATAAATGGAAATCATCGCAGAAATACTATTTGGTGTCATCGGAGAAGCAATTCTTCAGGTCATCGGCGAAATGTTGATCGAATTTGGGTTAGGGAGTATGGTTAGTTCATTCAAACGGCAGGAAGAGGTGAGCAAACCGGTTGCATTGATCGGATGTTTCCTTGTCGGTGTCATAGGGGGATTTGTCATGGCAAAAATATTCAATACAAGAATGATTCCTGTGAAGGGAATTGAAGGATTAAGCCTGATCCTGTCACCGGTGATTGTCGGGTATGTGATGATGAAATGGGGAACATATCGAAAAGCGAAGCAAAAATATACTTCAACATTGTCAACGTTTTGGGGAGGTTCACTGTTCGCATTTGGTTCAGCATTGATCCGTTTTTTGATGGTCCATTGATGTTCCAATCAGTACGCTCAAGAGCCTTTTGCAATGCCAGACAGGGTGATGAAAATACCATTACTCAGGTATTGCAATTAGAGATGGTGAAGGATAAATTAAATAAGTTTTGAATGAATAAATGAAATAATTTTAAGTATAAATTAGATCGAAACAATTAAAAAATAAATATGAAGATTGAGCAAATCCAAGCTGAAGCTAAGCTAAAAGCACAGCCATTTCTGCGTTGGGCGGGTAGTAAAAAGAAAATACTTTCAGTTCTTGCAACCTATTACGATAATAAAAGCAAACGTTATGTTGAACCTTTTGTCGGTTCAGCCTCATTGTTTTTTAAAATTAATCCACCTAAAGCAATTCTTGGAGATATTAATAGTGACCTTATTTCTACATATCTAGAAATAAAATATCGCTTACCAGGAGTTATTAAAGAGCTTAATAAATTAAAAGAAGGTGAAAAAGAATATTATCGTCTAAGAAAATTAGATTATAAAAATATCAAACATGCAAAACGTGCCGCGATATTTATCTATCTCAACAGGAACTGTTTTAATGGACTTTATAGAACAAATTTGAAAGGTCAGTTTAATGTCCCATATGGTGGAAGTAAATCGGGTAAAATTCCATCATCAAACTTATTAAAATTATGCAGGAATGCATTGAAATCAACAACACTTGTTGCTGGTGATTTTGAAACTGTATTAAAAAAGGTAAGAAAAGGTGATTTTGTATATTTAGATCCCCCGTTTAGTGTCTCAGATCGAAGAGTCTTTAAAGAGTACAACGGAAAGGTTTTCGCAAAAGAAGATATTAAGAGAATTAGGAAATGGTTGGATATTTTTTCAAAGAAGAATATTCCATTTGTCGTTAGTTATGCAAAATCAAAGGAAGCAAAATATCTTGCAAAAGGATTTGAAAAAAAAATAATTAAGGTTAGAAGAAATATTGCGGGGTTTGCCAAGGATCGAATTTTATCAGAAGAATACATCATTTTTAACCGTCATGATGTGAAAAATAAATAAAGTATGAATTCATTTATTGATCCGAACGAAGAGTATTTTAAAATAGCTATAGCTAGTGATTTGCATGCTTATGACCAAACACTTGTAAAAGATTCAGCACCATCTCACCTTAAAATTGACCTTCCAGAAGATGAACCGGAGAAACACCCGATTTCTGGTTTAATTAAGTTGATAAAAGAAAACAATCTTCAGGCTGATTTATTACTTTGCCCGGGGGATTTAGGACATCAAGCAATGCCTTCTGGGATTCAGTATGCATGGAAGTCTTTGCAAAAAATTAAAGTAGCCTTAAAAGCAAAATTTTTCGCAGCTACCTCGGGAAATCATGACTTAGATTCTAGGTATAAGTATAATGGATTTGATGCAAAAGGAGTTCTTCAATCCTTAATACCAAAATATCCATTATTAAAAGAAAATCTTAATGATAAATATTGGTCAAAAAATTTTGCAAAACACATTGGTTCAAATTTTAAGATTATTGTTTTGAATAGTAGTGCATATCATGGATCAAAACCGGAGGAAATTAATCATGGCAGAATATCTGAAAACACGATTGTACAATTAGAATTAATCTTAAAAAAAGAAAAACCAAAGCCAATTAATATATTGATGTGCCACCATCATCCACAGCAACATATGGAGATTAATTTAGGGGAATATGATGTAATGCAAGGTGGGCAATTGATTTTGGATTTAATTGGTACTGGTAAATATGGTGATTGGTTAGTAATCCATGGACATAAACATCATCCAAAAATCACTTATGCATCTGGGACAAATAATGCACCGATTATACTTTCTGCGGGTAGTTTATGTGCAGTCCTGTTTAAGGAACTTCAAACAAAAGCTAGAAATCAATTTCATATAATATATATACCGATTTCAAAGTTACCCGATTTAGGTCTTGTTGGAAGAATAAAATCTTGGGATTGGGCTAGTGGCAGCGGTTGGGAAGATACTGCAAATTTAAAATCAGGGTTACCATTTGAATGTGGATTCGGGGATAGAACCAAACCAACCCTTTTGGCCAAACAAATAAATGATGTATTAGAAGATACTTGGATATATTGGGATGATCTTCGCAAAAAATTGCCTCATCTTGATTTTCAAATGCCAAAAGATATTGTAACACTGAAAAGCGTGCTTGAAAAAGATTACAATCTTGACATCACAGAGAAAAATGGTTTACCATATCAATTGGGAAAAAAAACATGATAGCCCCATCAATTTTCGAATCATTTAACGCCCGATCCTTGAATCCAACTCAAGTAGCAGATCGATTTGTTCCGTCTGAACAGTATAAAAAACTAATAAAAAGAAATCATACAATTGTTGTAGGTCCAAGAGGAAGTGGAAAAACTACACTCCTTAAAATGTTGCAACAACCTGCTCTTGAATCCTGGAAACATCCAGATGCCGAAGATTATCGTAATGCTATTGATTTCACGGGTGTATTTATACCAACTGATGTAACGTGGGCAGAACAAATCTTTGCTCTTGGTGATGGATGTTTGGATACTACCCATCACCAATTATTAGGCGTTGCTGCTTTTACTACTCATACACTCAGGGCTTTAGTTCTTGCAATGATAAATCGAATTGGACCACCAAAACAAAATAATATCAGGCCGTTTCGAAGAGTAGTGCTTGAAAAAAATGCTCAATCTGAATTAGTAAGAGAAATATCAGCAAGTTGGGAAATTAAGCCAACAATCATTACACTTGAAGCTGTTCGTCAAGCTCTTACAAATCGTTTGTCTGATATCCAAATAATTGCTAGCCAAGAACAATCTTTAAGCAAAGAAACTAGAGGTGAAAGGTTAGCAAAAATAAATTATTTACATTTACATTTTTTATCCGCGGCAAGTGTTGCTGTTGAAAAATTCAGTGATTTAACAAATACAACTGGCGAAAAATGGGCATTATTATTTGATGAATTAGAATTAGCTCCAGATTCGATTAGACAAAGACTTTTGACTTATCTTAGATCGACAGATGATAAGTTTTTATTCAAGCTTGCACTAAGTCCTTCAAATCCTGACTTTAAAATAAATGGTAATCCACTTTCAGCTTCTGGTGAAAATGATTTCGAACAAATTCCATTATGGTATGCAGAAAAAAATGATGGCTATGAGTTTTGCAATGACTTATGGCATTCAATATTAAAAGAAAGAAGGATGCCAACAGTTGAACCTATAGCAATATTAGGACGATCAAACTTTGAAGCTCCAGCTGAAGAATATAGCGTTAAAAAAACTGCCTATCGGTCAGACTCACATTGGGGGATAATATTTAAAGATTTAATGAAGAGAGATAAATCGTTTGCACATTATTTGATGCGTAAGAATATTGATGTAGACCACTTAGATAGAATTTCCGGTGATCAAAGGGCAGCTGATCTTCGAAAAGCGGCTCCAATAATTGCATTACGTTTATTTTATAGATCAGTTCATCAACCCAACAAAATTAAAGGTCAAAAAATAAGAAGTAGAAAAACTGCAAGCATATACGGAGGTGCAAATTCTGTTTTCGCAATAACCGAAGGCAATCCCCGTTGGTTTATTGGATTAATAAATAAACTTTTGGATCATCATTTTAACAAATCGATTAATAAAATGGTGTCTCATGAATTACAAGCTACTGAGATGCAAAAGGTTTCATCTAGATTTCAGTCTATGATCAAAACAATTCCAATTTCAAAAGCAAGTGCAAATATTTCTTATAAAGGTGTATTAGAAATACTTCAAACGGTTGCCGAATATTTTTATGAACAAGCTGTTGTGGAGGATTTTTCGCCAGATCCACCAGCTACGTTTAGAGTAGATTCACATTTAGATCAAAATATTATAATTTCTATTGAAAAAGCTCTCAATGCTGGAGCGATAGTTTATGTCCCAGATCAAAATGAGGATATATTTTTGACATCTATTAAAGGAAGGCGGTTTAGATTATCTTATTTATTTGCTCCCTCTTTTGGGATTCCATTAAGATTGGGTCCGTCAGTTTCTTTGGCAAGCATCTTAAAGAAAAATGATCTGAAAATAAATGATATGAATCAGATCAATTTGATTCAGGAGTGAAGAAAATGAATATTATTTCTGAAATTGAGAGTTTAAATGTTGAATTAATTAGGGAACCATACGACATTTTATTTGCAACTGTTGGGTATGAGTTAAGAGCAAGATATATTTCAGAAGAATTAAAACCGCAGGCCCAATTAAAGTTTGCTGCAGCGTTTCCAGATCAAAAAGTGATTAGCTATTACGAAAACATGAAATGGTATACAGATCATGGATTTGAAATAAAAGAGTTGAACTCTGACGAAATCCAAAAACAAATCATTAAACTAATTGAACCTTTTGGTAATAACATTGATAAAATAAAAATACTTATTGATATATCTAGCATGACAAGATTTTGGATTGCATTGGTAATAGATTCAATAAGAAGGGTAATAATTAAACATGAATTGCAAGTTGATTTTATTTATACCTTGGCTAAATTCAGCCCACCATCAACGCTTTTGGCATCAAATGATCATGCTGGCCCTGTTTTACCTAGTTATGCAGGTTGGACTACTGAACCCGAAAAACCGCCGAGTGTTATTGCCGGTTTAGGGTATGAAGAAAATAAAGCATTGGGAGCTGTAGAACATATTCAAGCAACTGATATATGGACTTTTATTCCATCCTCCTCAATTAAAGAATATGATAGTGCTTTGGAAATTGCAAATCAAATTTTATTGGAATCTGTCCCTAAAGCTCGACAATTAAAATATACTGTCGAAACCCCATTTAATTGTTTTGTTGATCTGGAATCTTTAGCAAATCGTTGTCTTCAATCTGGTTCAACTGTTATTTTGCCATTTGGCCCAAAAATATTCACACTTTGTGCTCTTTTAGTTGCAACTTTGCATCCGGGTATTGGGGTGTGGCGTGTTAGTGCGGGAAAAAATGAAGAGCCACTTCAAAGAGTTTCGTGTGGAAAAGTCTTTGGGCTTAGAGTAATGTTTGAGCAAAAACATGACGGAATGATAACCTAAGTATATCATCTTTTTTTACGACGTTTCGTGTGGAACAAAATAAAAATTATTCTGAATATTCAATCCAAAAGGGGTTGCTATGGCAGACATTGCAACAATGAAAGACGATCTTGATAAAGTTAGTATTGACCAAATTCACAAAGTTGTGCTAAACCTTAGTACTCATTGCTTCGAGCTGAAAAAATTTTGCGCCACCATTATGGTTTCTTTTGTAACTCTTGTTACGATTTTCACTGATAAACATCTCGATTATTCAGTATTCATCGGCAGCTTTGTAATTGTAATCTTCTTCTGGTTGCTAGATAGTCAAAGCTATTTTTATCAACAAAAATTGAGAATGACTATGAAAACAATTGTTGAAGAGATGTTTGCAAGGTACCAAGAAAATCTTGTAGTAAATGGTGTTGGTGTACCTATTCTCATAGAAAATCAACAGGCAAGTATGAAAAAACCAATAATCCATTCTCTTTTCAATAGTTCGATGTTTTTCTACCTCTTTTTAGCAATTTTAGTCTTAATACTTGGAGTTGCTTATCGGTGTGGTATTATCTCATGAACACTGAACACACAAAAACAATTTTTGTCAGCTATACTGTCCGTGATAATTATTTGGATTACTGTCAACTAGTTGCTCTTGAATCCTATATCTCACGATTTGGCAAACCTTATATTGATCTTTTGCATAACATTGATTCTGACCCTCAGCGTTATGTGATAGAGCAACTAGAACAATCATCTTTATTAATCGCTTGCATTACTCCACAGTTCTTTCATTCTCCTTGGGTCCAGATAGAACTCAAAATTGCTTCTCGTTTGAGGATTCCAGTTGTTCTAATGTCGATTGAAAAACTAAAATCATCGAATTATATTTTATAGTCTACACATCGCTATGTTGACGTTGTAAAAATAAATACCTTTTATTCAGATGTAAGTACGTATAGAAAGAAAATTAAAAATGACTTATATGTTCCCCAAAATTGAAACGAATAAGGACCAAAAACTATGGCTTCAAAAACTCTATGAAAGTCTAAAAGAAAGAAAACAACCAGATGTTAGAGTAATTAAGTCTTCTCTACGAGGTCAAATTCCAAATGATTTTGACCATCAACAAATTAATTGGAAACTCGCTCCTGGTGGTTGGAGAATTTCTATACTTGGTGTCTGGCACGTTGACCCACAATCTATATATTTAGTGCTTTTTGAAAAAGCACTGTATGAAATACAAAAAATATTGATTGCTAAGCCGACCACTGAGAATATTGCACTAGACACATTGGCAAAGTCACTTAAATGTAATTTAGAAGATTTAACCATTGCTTTAGAGTTTCTTTCTGATTTTAATTCATCCTGTCAAATTATTAAGGATGCTAATAGTCAAGATCAATACATTGGTTCTAAAATACATATCGGCAACCTACCCGGATTTGATTTTTTTTATAAATTCGTGGAACTACAAGATTTGATAGGCAAATGGTTTAATCCAAAAGACGAAAATAGATTTGCCCCGCCGATAAATTCTGAAAAAGCTGCTTACTCTGCTCCTAATACAGCATTTATATTAATGGCAATGGATAAAAGTAAACCAGATTTAGAAGATACGAACGAGACAATTAAAGAAGTTTGTCGAAAGTTTGGCATTGAAGCGAAAAGAGCAGATGATTTCGAACATTCTGAGAGAATCACGGATGTAATATTAAACGAGATATCCTCTAGTGAATTTATAATTGCGGATTTGACAGGAGAGCGACCAAATGTTTATTATGAAATAGGTTTTGCACATGCGCTTGGCAAAAGGCCAATATTATATAGAAAAGAGAATACAAAACTCCATTTCGATTTATCTGTTCATAATGTTCCAGAGTATAAAAATAATAAGGAATTGAAAGAACTACTTTCAAACAGATTAGAAGCAATATTAGGTAGAAAGCCAAATATTGCAACTTGAATATCCTCAAACATTATCATAAAGCAAATTTCTAATGTCTTTCTGCATCCCTCCCCAATTTTCCCTAAATATTAAAGCAATTAATTAAATCTTTAACAAAAACTTACTGATTGTGATTCTATCGCGGCTTCGTCATTATTAAACTGTCTTAAATCTTCGTTTCACATTATTAATATTCTTCTTATCTTTTCCCACGTTTCACTATTCATCATAATTACATTCAGGTAAGAATTATGTGCGGCCGTTACGTTTTGATCGATGGAAGAGTGATGTTTGCAGTCTCTGCGCAGCTGCAAACGTGGCGCAATGAGGGGAGAGAATTTGATGTTCTCCCCAAATATGATGCCCGTCCCACCAATCTTATGCCAATTGTTGCACAGCGGGATAATAAATATCAAGTGCTGTTAATGCGCTGGGGATTGGTGCCGCATTGGAGCAAGGATGGCAAATCGGATTTCTCCACATTCAACGCAAAATCGGAAACACTGCACACAAGCAAATTATATCTGCCATATTATAAGAGTGCCCGCTGTCTTGTTCCCGCCGATGGATTTTTTGAATGGAAAAAATATACTGTCGAAAAGGAAGTAAAGGGAAAACCGAAAACGGTCGAACAAAAGCAGAAGATGTTCATCAGTATGAAGGATCGTTCGCCGTTTATGATGGCGGGATTATTCTCCGTTTGGAAGAATGCTGCGGGAGAAGAATTCCCTACGTACACCATCATCACCACATCCGCAAACGAATTGATCTCCGGAATCCACGAACGGATGCCGGTCATTCTCGACCAAAAGGACTATGATGTGTGGCTGGACAGAGGAATGAATGATATTGAATTTTTGAAAACGCTTCTCGTATCGTATCCCGCTGAGAAAATGATGGCATTTCCGGTTACCAATAAAAGTGAAGAGTCGGCGGAGATGATCGAGAAGATCGAATTTGAAGTTCCCGCAGCGCACGATTTGATGAAGGTAACAAAACCGGCTCTTGCGAAGAAACCGAAAAAATAATGAAAAAGCAGTGAAACTCTTTTCTACACATCAGGCAACTTTCCCCAAATTTCCTTATATTTTCAATAATTAATTAAATCTCCACTAATAAGTATCGTTGTGGTTCTATCGCGGCTTCGTCATTATTTATCATCCCTCTTCGGCACTCAAGTCCGAGAACTCCGTACACTCTATCCCCGCGTTGAGTGGAACCAATTGGAAACGGCACTCGGTTACACCATTCGCAACAAAGATTATTTCGTCAGCGCACTGGTGCATCGCTCATTCATCCCGGTCGCCCATTTTAACGGCTTGGCATCGAACGAACGGCTGGAGTTTTTGGGAGATGCCATCTTAAGTTTTGTTGTTGCGGAATATTTATACGCGCAGTATCCGGAGAAAGAAGAGGGGGAATTGACGATTCTTCGCGCGCGGTTAGTGAATAGAAAAGCATTGGCGTATTGCGCAAAAGAGATCAACCTTCGTCA
>CAYPEM010000070.1:0-19944 GCA_964409765.1 uncultured Chitinophagaceae bacterium | reverse complement strand
CATCGATTAATGTTCTCACAACTCCGGGCAGTGTTTCTTCTTCATTGAAGGCACATACAATCGAAGTAACCGATCTAGACATTCTCATGATATTCATAATATTTCTCCAAACTCTGTCCTTTGAAAAGATCATCTGATAATTTGCCGCAATATTTTATTTCACTGAGGATCAACTTGAGATCTGTTCTTCCTTTGGATCCTTCATAAGCCACTTCATTATAACACGATGAGAAATATTAATTTGAGATTTTATAGTCGTTCTATTGTAAAATGTCACTTATTATTATTTTGAAGAATCTGTAATTTTTTTCCAATAATACCGAAAATCTCCACAATCGTATCAAGATGTTCATTTTTATGTGTTGACATATAGCTCGTACGGAGCATTTCCATTCCTGGGGGAACACCAGGACGGACGAACGCATTCACAAACACGCCTGCATCAAATAATTCTTTTGTGAAGACGAGCGTTTTTTCTGTATCACCGATGATCACGGAAACGATTCCTGTCTCCGGTTGTCCGACAACATGAAATCCTAATCCGCGTAAACCATTACGAACACGATCTGCATTTGCATGAAGCTGTGTCACCAGTTCGGGATGCTCTTCGATCACATCAAGTGCTGCAAGCGCAGAAGCAACTGAAGCTGGTGTAGGGCTTGCAGAAAAGATCAATGCCGGCGAACTGTGTTTGATATAATTGATCACGGAGCGCGATGAAGCGATGAAACCACCAAGCGATGCGAACGACTTACTGAATGTTCCCATTGTGATGTCGACATCTTTTGTTAATCCAAACTTGCTTGCCGTACCGCGTCCGCCGACGCCGACAACTCCGGTCGCATGCGCATCGTCGCACATGATCCGTGCATTATATTTTCTTGCAATCGCAACAATAGAAGGCATATCAACAACTTCACCGCTGGTGCTGAACACACCGTCGGTAACAATTAATTTTCCTGCATCTTTCGGCAACTTCGAAATCACCGCTTCAAGATGTTTCATATCGCCATGTTTATAACGAACAACTTCCGACGTCATTCCGATCGCCATCATGTTTGCCATGACGATACACGCATGATTATCTTTATCCGATACGATGTATTCGCCGCGCTGAACAAGTGTTGGAATGATCGCCTGTGCTGTTTGATATCCGGTCGAGATCAACAGAACATCTTCGTAACCAAGAAACTTTGCGAGGCGCGCTTCCAGTTCAACATGAAGATCAATCGTACCGGTAAGATAGCGCGAACCGGAACAACCAGTTCCATATTTTTTTACGGCATTGATTGCTGCTTCTTTTACTTTGGGATGAGCTGTTAATCCAAGATAATTATTAGAACCAGCCATAATAATTTTACGTCCTGCCATCTCTACTATAGGACCTTCGTTTGCTTCAATCGGGCGAAAATAAGGGTATAATCCTGCCGCTTTTACTTCATCGGCACGGGTAAATTCAGTACATTTTTCAAACAGATCCACAGCAACTCCCTTTGTATATAATTTGGTAAGTATTCAACATGAGTCTCTTTACGATATCACGATAGTTACATTATTGTTTAAAATATTTGGGTGGATTCCATCCCTTTCGATTCCATTGTTTTAATTCGATATCAATTGTTCCAAGAATAACATTCATCTTTGCTCGTATCGGAATTCGGGCCATATCATTACTGAACCAGCCTTTGAATGGACCGCCTAACCCGAAGATACTTTTAAACTCTCCGTATCCATCAAACTCGATCACATTAATAGGATACGCAGCTGCGTCTATTTTAATAGTTTTTTGTTTGCTCGTGAAATTAAATCGAGTAATCTCTTGTGAAGTATCAACCAATGTCAGCATGGTGATTTGTTTTACGCTTTTGACATTGGCTCGTGCATAAAATAGAAGTGATAATCCATCCTGTGTTTTGTTTTGTATTCGGATTGTGTCAACATGTTCATTTTGAATATTTGCGCTTTGCACACTATCAACAATACCCTTCTTTACAATCAAATTTCCTTTTCCACGATCAAGCAGGTATTTGGTAACCTTCCATCGTTTGCCTTCCTTTTCCCATCCACTGAATGATTGCGAATAACACTCTTTGTCCATTGTCGTTTCTAGAATCGCGTGAAGATCTACAAAAGGAAGACCAGAGTAAGAGTCGATATATGCAACGGCATTAAATCTGGTGTTGTTATCAATAATCTCAGAATTGAGCACCTTTGCCCGAATTGTGCCGATCTTAATAAACCACCAAGTGACTTCATATGTAAGTTCTTCCCCGACGGTAATAAAATCTGCGTCAATAGTAGTCGTCTTTTGTGTTTCAAATAACTTTGTAGGATCCGGAGATATGGTCTTCCAACCATAAAATAATGTCGTACCAAAAAGAAAGACGATAATGTTTAATCTATTACTCTTCATTTCTTCTCAACAAAATATTGGTTTAATAATCCGATGTATATTAGAATCCACTGATAAATAAATGCACTATCTGCCTGTCACCTGTAAATAGGTAATTTGTTTATTTCGATAATTCGCTTTTGCATCGGTAAGTTGATCGACCATTTGTTGCAGTAATGCTTGCGCCTCTAGTAAATCCGATGTTGAGATCATGCCATTGTTGTAACTGTCCTGATTGACCTTCAGGTTTTCTTCAGCTTGAAGCATTGCTTCTTCGCTCAATCGGACCTGTTTATATGCATCAGTAAAATCCTGCCACGCTTTTTGCATTTGCAGAAGTAAAAATTCCGAATTCTCTGTCAAATTATTTTGTGCTATTGTTTCTTTAATGCTTCGTTCCTGTAATGTATACGATGCTTCCCACCATCCCGATATCGGAATGGAAATTGTACCGAAGATCATGCCCATAGTTCTGTCTTTATTTTCATCAATCTTCATATATAATTCCCCAACGCCTATGGCAACTTGCGGAAGGTACTCACCAAATTTCATATTGCTTTGCAATTCTTCGGCACGGACAGAAGCTTGCAGTAAATGATGTTCCGATCTATTTTTTATGGCTTCGGTGTTTTTCACATAGTATAATTGTGGAAAGCCTTCAACGGTCAAGGAATCAATTAGCACGAGTGTAGAATCATATGGTACTCCGATATATTGACAAAAGGCCATCGTTGCAATCTTTTGTCCATTACCTAATCGTGACTTATTGAGAAGTATTTCGCTTTGTTTTAATTTTACCTTGAGCAGATCATTCTTCGATACTATCCCGGATTTGTAAGCATCTGCCACTTGAGCCGATAAACTTTTCAATAAATTTTCATATCGTTGAATTGTTTTTGATTTCTCATTCAAAGAAACAATAAGCCAGTATTGTTCCTCTGTTTTTCCCAGCACTTCATTCTTTGAAAGACGAAGTCTGTATTCGTTTACTTCTTCACCGAGCGATGCCAATTTATTTCCGTTCCAGATCCTGCCGCCGGCAAAGATCGGCTGAACGGCATTGACCATACCAAACGTGCCGGTTTTTAACAATCCCATAGTGCCGCTTGGCAGGTATGCAAATTGTGTTGCAGTGAAAAGGTTCATCGGATTTCCATCATAGACCGGAAGATTTCCTCCTTGCGTAGATATTTCAAAAAGATTTTTTTGGGATTCAAACATTACACCGCTGGCACTGATCGAAGGAAAATATTTCGTCAATGCCGCCATTTTTATTTGCTGTGAAGCTTCTATATCCAAAACGCTATTTTTCACCTTGGCATTATTCTGCAAAACAAGCTGCTTACTTTCTTCCAGTGTGAGTTTCTTTTGTGCGGTCATCTGACAAGTCAACACCAGCGCTGCTAAAACGATATATATATATTGATTTTTCATACTGCTTCACTTTCTTCAATTATTTCAAAATCTTTTCTGTGAAAAAGGTAATAAAGTACTGGAAGAACAATCAGCGATAAGACCATCGCAAAAATCAATCCAAAACAAATGACCGAGCCGAGAGGTCCCCATAATGGTGAACCGCTCAGAATCATCGGGATTACACCGACTGCTGCTGCCGCCGATGTAAGAAATATTGGTCGCATTCTCCTTTTCGCTGAAGATATCGCTGCTTCTTCAAGCGTGTGTCCATGTTCTCTGCGAAGTTCTTCCGCATAGGATATGTAAATGATGCCGTTACGAACGACTATACCCATCAAACTGATAATTCCAATTAAAGCCGTAACACCGAACGGATACCCGGTGATCATTACTCCTAGCGCAGCACCGAATATGCTTAACGGTAGTGTCATCATGATGAGCAATGATGTTTTTATGTTTCTGAACTGGAATAATAAAATGATGAATATTATTGCAACAGTTACCACCATCGCATAATACAATGGTGTTAATGTTTCTTCACCCATTTCATATTCCCCTCCATAACCGATAGATACTCCTTTTGGTAAATTTAAATGTTCTATTACAGGTCTTACTTTATTAAATATGTTCACTGAATAAGTACCTCTTTCAACATCCACCCGAACAGTTATTGTGCGAACTCCGTTGCGTCTGGCAATTTCACCTTCTGTCCATTCCGGTTGTAAATCTGCCAATTGTCTTACCTGTACTGAAGAAATTAAAAACAGTGATGCTACATATTGATTCATTATGTCATCAACATTCGTTTTTATTTTTTTATCGACTTTTAAATTTACGTTGACAGGATAATCGCCTTCCCATATTGTTGAAACAGGAAATCCTTTTGTTCCAACCATGAGAGAATAATCCAATATTTGTTTCGAATAACCTAGCCGGTTTGCTTCATCTTGTTTTAGATTTAATCTTACCGCTTGAAGAGATTGACCATAATCGGTTCTGATCCATTTAACACCTTCCACTCCACGGAATATATCTGAGACCTCATTTGCAACTCGCTTCAAAGTGGATATACTATCACCGGAAATACGAATTTCAATCGGGGCATCAAAATGCGTCATTTCAAGCTGCTTCCACTTAACATAAGCGTTAGGATTTGAATCACTGTTTTTCTTGCTGTACTCATCCAGTATTTCTTTTGTTGCTTTGTCTGACTCTGTGATTACTAATAATTGGCCATAATGTTTAGCCGGAAATTTTGGCGCATATAAAGTGTTAAATCTTGGCGATCCTGTCCCGACAAAAGCGGCTACCTCTTTCACACGACTGTCTTTTTTTAGTTCATTCTCAATTTCAGTAATCACTAAATCGGTTTGTTGCATTGAGCTGCCAACGGGAAGATTGACTTCAACTGCAAATTGATTACGTTCAAACGGAGGAAATGATTGTTGAGGTAATACCAACAATAGTAAAAGCCCAATTAAAAATGATCCGGCACCAAGCATGACGATGGTTTTTTTTTTCTTGAACGATCCTTCTAATATTTTATCATAAAATGATTGTATCCAATTTAAGAAAGCTCCTTTTTTCCCTTTACTATTTTCACCTTTTAACCCTTGCTTGATGAAGACATAACTCAATAATGGAACCAACAACGCAGATACTGCAATCGATGTTAATAAAGCGTATGTTACCGTGAGCGGTAGAGATTTTACAAAATCTCCCGCGGTTCCTGTTAAAAACATTACCATTGGAACAAAAGAAAAAATAATTATTAATGTAGCTGAAAAGACAGAACCAAAGAGATCGGTGACACTCTGTGAAGCAGCATCGTGCGGCGATATACCTTTATCAAGTTTTTCAACATAATTATCAATAATAACAATCGCATTATCTACAACCATACCCAGCACAATAATTAATCCGGCAAGTGATACTGTTTGCAGATCCATTCCTGTTGCCCACATTATGCCAAGTGTAATAAAAATAGAAATTGGAATTACGGAGGCGGCAACAAGTGCAACTCTTATGGGCAGTAAAAGAAATGTAACGAGGATAACCGATAATATTGCCAATCCAAATTCTTTTAAAAAATTATAGATAGACTTTGATACAAAGCTTGGCATATCGGAAATAAGCCCTACGTGAACGTCGGATGGAATGTCCGCAGTAAATATTTGAATCTCTTTTTTTACTTCGTCACCGTATTGAACAATATTATTGCCGGGAAGCATTTCTAGGGAAACAATTAAACATTTTTTTCCGTTGAGCCGAATGTAAGAATCAGGCTCTGCGTATTCCCGTACAACTTTTGCAACATCTTTAACACGAATCACATTGCCGGTTGGGTCCGAAAAAATGATTTGATTGGCTATATCGCTTTCCGTTTTATAACCTGATGGAATATGTATTGGCCTTATAAATTTACCATCATCAATATCACCGGCATAATTAACTGTTCCCTGCGGTTTTAGTGCTGCATAGACAAGAAGAGGTTTAATACCGTAATTAGTCAGTTTGGCATCATCTATATAAACATTAATCTCTTCCTTTTGTAAGCCGAAATGTTTCACTCTTGATGTCGAGGGAATCTTTCGAACTGCGTCTTCAAATTTTTCTATATACTTTTCAAGTTCCTTATATGATTTTGTTTCTGATTCAACAGCTAATAGTACGGCGGAGGTGTTGCCGAAATCATCGTTCGCTGTCAACGATATTACTCCAGTCGGGAGTTGTGTCTTAAACTCATTTAAACCATGCTGAAGCTTTGTCCAAAATGCTTTCGGATCATTTTCTTTTTTCTGGACTTCGACATAAACGACCATCACATTTTCTTTGGAAATGGAATGTGTTTTCTTTTTATCAACAGCTTCATATTGGAATAAATAATTTTCAACCTTTTTTGCTAATTGTTCTTCCACTTGTTGCGATGATGCACCCGGGAAGATTCCTATTATCAAGCCCTGCCGGATTTTAAATTCCGGAAATTCATCTCGAGGCATTTGGGTTAACGCCACTATTCCAAACACCACAAGAATAGCTGTGCTTATAATAATAAGTTGTTTATATCGGAGAATTATTTCTATTAATGTTCTTTTATTTTTCATATGATATTTATCGGCGTTTATCGGTTAACAACATGTACTGATGAATTGTCAACAAGTTTTTGTTGACCGGCAATCACAATTAGTTCTCCTTCAGTTAGTCCGTTAATAATTTCAATTCCATCCTTTAAAAGCTTTCCCGTCGTAACATATTTTTTCATCGCTTTATCTTGAGATACTACATAAACATAATTTCTTCCTTGCTCGTCGATAAGAACTGTTCTGTTTGGAACAAATATTCCCATAGTTCCCTTGTATCTATCAAGAGTAACATTACAAATCATACCGGGTTTTATTTCATGGTTCTTATTTATTATCCCTATTTTGATTTTATAAGTATGAGCCAATGGATCGGCAAGAACTCCTATTTCTTCTACCGTTCCGGAGAATTCACCATTATTTAATGCGGCAATTGTAATATTCGCTTTTTGTCCTTTTTTGATAGAAGAGATATCGTTTTCGGCAACCGGTACACGTGCAAACACTTTTTCTATTTTTACTAAAGTAATCGAAGCAAAATTTGGTACTGCAGACATACCGGGATCAATGGAACGTTTCCCGACATACCCATCCGTCGTTGCATACAAATTACAATCATCCAAGTTTTTTTTAGCGATTGATGCTGTTGCTTTTGCCTGTCGTACACCAGTTTCAACTTCAACATATTTAACATCCGGTAGATTACCATTCTTATGCATTGGCGTAAGACGACTATATGCATCTTCAGCTTGTAGCTCGGTTGCATGCGCTATCGTATAAGCATTCTGATACATTGAATTATCTAATGTTGCTAGTAGGTCTCCCTTTTTTACCGGAGTTCCTTCTGATACAAATACTTGTAACACAGTGCCGACCGATGAAAAACTCAAAGGAATTGTTTCCGATTCTTCGACTGTACCGCTGTAAGAGATATTCTGTTTTCCATCCGCAATTTTAATTTTGCCGACCTCGACATTTATTGCAGTATCGGTTTTATTATTTGCATTGTTTGAACATCCAGCAACAGTAAGCATTACAACAATAATGGAGAAAATTATGTGAGTTCTTAATAGTTTCATTTTGTATTCCTTTGGATAATTGGACTATAGTAGTATTTTGGTCGAATTATGGATAAAAAAAATCAAATCCCATTTGAAATTATTTTTGCAGCAATATCAATTTGATTCGTATCGTCATTTTCCAGAAGAAGGTAAAGTTCTAAAGCATGAATCATACCGATAATAGTTTTCGCTGCCGTGTTGAGTTCATTACTATTGATAAAACTAAATTCTTTCGTTTCTACACCTGTTCTCAATATTTTTTTTATAAACTGTTCTTCGCTTGATTCAAAAATCTTTCTTACTTTGTCGAGAAAATTTTGATTCCTTTTTATCTCCGCTCGAATAATAGTATATGCACTAACTATATTTTTCATCTCAGTTATAGAAGTAACAATGTATTTTTTTAGTTTGTCTTTCGCTGAAGAAACATCAAGGGTTGATTCTTGTGCTCTGGATAGAATTTTTTCAAATTCCAATTTTACAACAGCGTCAAATATCTCATCCTTACTTTTATAATAATAATAGAGTGTGCTTTTGCCTTTTCCGGCTTCGCCTGCAATATCTTCCATTGTGGTCTTATTCATTCCCCATTTCTGGAACACACGTTCAGCAGCCCGAAGGATGTCATCTCTAACAATATCGTCTTTATTTACTTTTGGCATTATCGACTCTAATCGTTTTATAGTCTAAAAATAATGAAAATTTCCTGAAAAGTCGAGCTTTTTTTTAACTATATAAATTTTACATTTCTGCACACTTTTCTGATAAAATCAATGTAACAGCATTAATTTACCAAAGTTCCGATTAGATTTTCCTGTTTATAGACTTTGTTTATGCATTCTAAAGGTTTTCATAAAATAGAACTATTCCGCTAAATGCATTTCAACTTCATGTTCTATATTTTCAATATTTTTCCCTTTTACTCGGAACAAAAATAACAATGGGATACAGACTGCAAAGAAAACGCCCACAATAAGAAATACATCATTATACGTTAACACCATTGCCTGTTTGAACACACTCCCTTTAATGGAACTAACAGCTTGTAATTGTGCCTTGGCAAAATCACTACCTTTTGACATAAAGAATCCTGTGGTTGAATTCAAACGATCGTATGTTGTTTGATTGTAAATTGAAATGTGTTCGCTCAGACGATTATAATGATATATACTACGTGTGCTTATATACGTCGTAGCCATAGCTATTCCAAACGAACCACCTAACTGTCTAATCATATTGGAGAGAGCGGTCCCCTGTGGTATTTCTTTTTGATGCAATGGATAGATTGTGATCGTCAGCAGCGGAATAAAGATCAATCCAAGACCGATCCCCCGCAAAATAAGTGGTAGGATAAAATCACTTGCCCCGGTATTCAAACTCATTCCGGCCAGACTCCAGACAAAAATGATAAAGAGTGAGAAACCAACACCTGCTAATACAACGGGAGAGATCTTTGTTTTTTTCATAATAACAGCTACTATCGGCATCATTACCCCTGCAGCTAAACTTCCGGGTAAAAGTAACATACCTGTGTCTTGAGCAGTATAACCTAACATTGATTGACAAAAAACAGGAATGATAAACACGGATGCGAATAAACCCACGCCTTGTATAAAAGAGAAAAATGTTCCAATTGCAAACTGCCTGTTTTTTAATAGGCGTACGTTAAGTATTGGATGTTCAACAGTAAGTTGTCTCCAAATAAAAATAACACCTGCCAGAATAGACGAGATTGCTAAAAAGGTAATGTATGGCGTTTCAAACCAATCTTTGCTTTCTCCTTTTTCTAATATAACTTGCAAAGCACCAATGAAAGTGATGAGTAGTGCTAAAGCAAACCAATCCATCCTTCCTGTTTTCATTTTATGCGCTGACTCTTTTAAGTATATAGCAGAAAGAATAGCCGCTGCAATACCGATGGGAATATTGATAAAAAATATCCAATGCCAAGAAAGATGATCGGTAATATAGCCACCGAGAGTAGGTCCAATTGAAGGACCAATAATCACACCCATACCGAATATCGCATTTGCCAGTCCTAATTCTTCCTTTGGGAACGTTTCAATTAAAATCGCTTGTGCGGTTGAAAGCAATCCCCCTCCGCCAATACCTTGAATGATGCGAAAAATAATAAGCTGCGATATTGTTGTTGATGTTCCGCAAAAAACAGAAGCAATGGTAAAAAGAATAATCGATGTTGTGAAATAATTTTTACGACCAAGCTTTGCACTAAGCCAACCCGACATAGTTATCATCACAACATTTGATGCAGCATACGCCGTAACAACCCAGCTGATATCTCCTAGCGATGCCCCAAGATTGCCCATCATTTGCGTAAGTGTTACGTTGACAATAGATGTGTCTATTAATTGTAACAACGATGCCGATACAACGGTGATAATAACGATCCACTTTTCAAAACCTAATTTAAGCATACTATATTAACTTTTTTACTACCAATAATATATAAGACTTGTTATTCCCATCCCTAGAAAAAACGCTGAATAATATAACTGCCACGCTTTCGCATAATCTTTTTTCTTATCGTCGTCGGATACCACCGTTTCTTTTTGACCGTATTCTCCAAAATTGTAAATCCCTTTAATACCAAATAGGATGTTGAATCTTAAAAACCATTGTTGAAAATAAATTCCGAAGAATACTGATGGAATAAAAACAATAAGCCGCCATATTCTATCGAATTGAGCTTCAAACAAAACTAAAATCACAAAAATTGTGAGAGCAAGAAATATAGAAGTTTGAATTCTTTTTACTGTTACATCAGCACGTCCGATATTATGCTTACCGGGAGTGTATTTACTTGGGATCATAATAAATTGTTATGTTATTCTTCTTTGATTACGATTTTTACATACACACTCATACCGGCCTTAAGATCTTTTAGCACATCATTACTTTTGTCTAATTCAATTTTCACGGGGATACGTTGCACTACTTTTACATAATTACCAGTAGCATTATCAGCAGGGATGAGCGAATATTTTGAGCCAGTTGCGGAAGCAAACGAGGATATCCTTCCGGTAATTACTTTCTCGGAGAAGGCATCGACTTTTATCTCTGCTTTCATGCCAATTTTCATTTTATTGATCTGCGTTTCCTTAAAGTTTGCAATTACCCAAAGGTTTTGCTCGGATACGATGGAGCAAAGTGGTTGCCCAGCCTGAACCAATTGGCCAATGACACCATTCTTTTTTGAAACAATACCATCAAATGGCGCTGTAATGATTGTGTATGATAGTTGGAGATTAGCATAGTCTAAATCATTTTGTCTTTGTCTCACCACGCTTTCTGCAACCTTAATCTGTTCATTAGCAGTATTTGTTTTTAAGTTTGATTCTTTTTGCTGCTGTTGAGCACCATCTAATTGTTTTTCCAATGATTCTTTTAACGTTTTCGTTTTTTCAAATTGTTGTTGTGTCACCGATTTGTCTGCCAATAGTTCTTTATATCTTTCATAATCAGCTTTCGCTTGGACCAGCTGTATTTTTAACTCATCAATTTTATAAATACTTGTATTCCCGCCCTCTTGAACTGAAGATGCATTTGATTTAGTACTTTGCATGGTTGCCTTTGCGTTTCTAAGTGCAGCTTCGGCTTGCATCACTTTTATTTGCATTTCGCGATCGTCAATCATGACCAACGTGTCTCCTTTTTTTACGTTTTGATTATCCGCAAATAGTACTTTAGAAATATATCCCGACACTCTTGCCGACACAGGACTGATATCAGTTTCCAGCTGCGAATCATCAGTTGTTTCATATCGCTGACTATCACGATATTTTATAATCCCAATACCTGAACCAATTATCAATACAGCAAATAAAATAATTCTAACTATTGTTTTCTTGGGGGATTGATGTTTATGCTTTTCTGCTTTTTGCATAAGTAAATAATTGTAATGTATTATAATAGGTAGTGATTTATTTAATTTTATTTTTATGCGCAATTCCAGCGATAAGCATATTAATAAATAAGAGTGATTCATGTTGCAGCTGTACTCTTGCACTCATTTGCAATGGCAAATGATTTCCGGGTTGAAGAAACCGTAAACGAAGTCCCTGCAAAACATGGAGAATCATCGTAGCAGTAGGTTTGGCGTCTTTAAATTGAAACTCCTTATTATTTTTACCAACTTGAAGAACGCGCGTAAGATATTGCAGTTCTTTGTGAGCTAAATGATCGAATAGATCTCTAAATATTGGTTTTACTTGGTGCCAGACTTGATGATTCAGTCGATTAAGATTGATTAAATATTCGGTCAACTCTAATCTATACTCCACAAAACGAACAAGCTTCTTTGTTGCTGAAATATCTTGTCGAAGCTCTTCCTTTATCTGCGTGAGAAATTCTTCCTGTTCTCGGCTAATGACAGCACGTAAGACTGCATCTTTTGTCGGGAAGTAATAATAAAGCGATGCCTTTGCCATACCAATATTTTCGGCGATTTCATCCATGGTAACTTTGAAAAGTCCATAGTTTACAAAGAGTTGTTGAGCTGCATCAAGAATCACAACCCTTCTATTTTTTGAAGGTAATTTGTCCTTCATTTATACTACACCTTTCGACGTTATTAGTTGAATAGTTGAAAATACAAAATAACTGTCTTAAAAACAATTTTTTAGAGTATTACATATACCAACATCCGAGATTACTAACTTTGCGGGTTTTAGTAGCCTGTTCAAACCTAAAAATGACAACATCTAAATAAGTAGAATAAAAAAGGGCTCACACCCTTCTCTTCCTATCTACATCAGATACTCAACAGCTTTTGCTTCGAGGTCGTGTCGGATGGATTTGAGGCGAGAGTTCTCAATGCGGTTTCGTTCTTTAATTTCTTTCAACGTATATCCTGCTGAGAGATCTTCGAGAATTGCTCGTTCTTGCTCGGACAGACTATTGAGGAAGTCGTTGATGATCACGAAATCGATCGGTGTCGTGTATGTGTTGAGCACAACATCTCCAATGGTCTGCGTATTATCATTCGACTTTGGCTGATCAAAGTATTGTCTGCCTGGTTGGTTGAACGCATCGATGGTACGCTTACCAACTTCTTTTGCGGGGAATGCTGACCTGATATTTAATTCCTTTGAACGAAAGTGCATATGCGACTTCATCAATCCTGGAGAGCAGCGATCTCCAAGTCTCACCCCTTCTTTCCACGCCATCGTGATCAACTCTGATCTCTGCAGCTTGTCTTTTGTGAACTGCTCTGAATAATTCCACAACATTTGATATTCCTGATCCGACATAGAACCTCCTTGTGAATGGATGTGAGTGATATAGATTTACCTATATCCTCTTATGCCCGAATATCACGCACACCCTTCATCAAAGAGTAAACGGTCTCTCTCCTTCCTCGCTCAACCGTCCACCTGTTCTTATACCCTGTATCCACACATTAAATGGTATAAGATTATGTTCGCACGGACATATGGTCATATCATTGGCTGCGTCTTTTTGTGGAAGGCAGTTGGGGACGTTAAATGGAAAGTGCCTCCAGTTCACTTATCACTCACAACAGTTTTAAAGGAGATCTCTTAATGAAGATCAAAGTTCTCAAGCTCGGCGAAGCAGCAACAGAAGTTGATGTTGCCAATGGTGCAACAATCTCTGATGTCGTGAAGGCATCAGGATACGAAGGTGCAGGATATACCCGCACACTTAATTCACAGATCGTATTCGATAGCACCCCAGTGAAGGACGGAGATGTTGTGACCTTGGCTCCAAAAGTTGAAGGCGGAGTGTAATCAGGCGAACAGGGCAATTACAGCAATGTGATTGCCCTTTCACCTCATCAAAGGAGCAACTATGGAAACGCAATTAATGAACGTAGTCTCAAAACTCTGCGACGAGGAGGTGTTCAATCTTGTGCAATGCATCAATGGCGAAGTTCCTGATACCGTGGGTGAAGACATCGTAAATGTTCTGTATCCATCATTCACCAAGGACTTCCATTTCGAAGAAGTTGTCGGGATGAAGATTAAACACAGTCCAGATATCTTCGCCGAAGAAGGGTCATTAGACTTTGTTCACAACGGAATAACTCTTGCACGATACAAGGCAGGGAATATTTATCTCCTGTTCAGTTTGATGGATGAGAACGAAGAACTACTTGAATCCATTCTAAAGAACATCATCCCAAAAGCAATTGAAGCAGTCAAAGAAAGGAAAAAACACCAGTTCAAGATGACTGTCTCAGCTGCAATTGAATCCCGCGTTGATGAATACAAGGATCGTATTCAATCCAATAACTCAGAATGCGAGAACCTACAGCAGCAGATATTGAACACACGCTTGCAGATCGAAACAGATACTCAAGCACTCTCAGCGCTCAATGGAACAAAAGGTCAATGGAAAGTCAAAACAGAAAAGGAATACAAAAACCTTTTCCACCTCATTCCTAATATGTATTCATCCTTCCGGATTGAGGATGATAAACTCATAGCGGACACAAATGAGATCTGTATTACCTATGAACATTATGAATATGTCATCGGTGAATTCGAAGTGCAAATCAGTCTTAAAACAGGAGATCTGAAAATCAACAATGTGACAAATAAGGTGAGCGGATATGACCACCCTCATATTAATAGAGGTAATCCCTGCCTTGGCAACATCGCTGATGGGTTGATTCGAATGATCACGGAGTTCGAGTTATTCGGCGCTCTGCAAATGATCTATAACTATCTGCATTCTTACAATCCAGACTCGGTCTATAACAAGATCGAGTTCTGGAATCCTGACTATGAGGATAATGAATCAGACCGATATGAATCCTGCAGAGAGAACAGTTACGGTTATACGTGTGTAGAATGTGGAGACAATAATTGTCCATTCTATGACACAGCTTATCAGGACTGCTTTGAAAATGCAGACCTGGACGACTGCATTAACTGCGAGTATCAATGTCACCTCGGACGTCAACGGATCAAAGAACACAAAGAAGAACAACTACAATTGGAGGAATCTTGATAAAACCTGTCATATACATATCACATACTGCATACCAGAAGATGAATCTCTGGGTTAAGATGGCCATGGGTGAGATCTCATGGTTAGGAAGTATAACCGATCTAAAGGACACAAAAGGCGGTATTTATGCGTTTCTGGTCGATGATATCTTCCTTCTGAAGCAGGTGTGCAGCCCAACAAACACTGTGCTCGATGAACAGTCTGTAGGAGCATTCTTGACTGAAATGGTAATGCAAGGTCAGAATGTATCTAATATCCGGGGCTGGCTTCATTCTCATGCTCAAATGAAGGTCTTCTGGTCCGGAACGGATGAAACCTGTATTCAGAACCTCGCAAACTCGAACTATCTGGTATCAGTCGTTACCAATAAGGATGGTGATATACTCGCGCGGGTCGATATCTTCAAACCATTCCACGTTACGTTAAATGATCTCAAGGTTGATATCTATTACCCGGAAGATCCGCAATTGAATGAGTTTTGCAAAGTCGAATTCGCCACAAAGGTCAGAGAGGATTTTATCCCCCCCTCGCTTCTGGAACCAATGCCGTTCCCGGGACGAGGGCCAATCGATCAACAAATCGAAGAACTCGAAGATCAATTAAACACAGGTAAGATATCGCTTGATGAATATCATCAACGGTATGCAGAACTCGAGTCGATATATGACTTCGAAATGTTTGATTAAATCACTGAAAGGAATGAATGCATGAATGAATCAAAATATCATCGGCAGTTGGATATCATCAATCCGAAGCTGTTGAATGTGCCGGTGACTGTCATCGGGGCCGGTGCTACCGGCTCTTTCACTGCCCTATCCTTGGCAAAGATGGGAGTTACAAACATCACCGTTTATGACTTCGATACTGTGGAAGAGCACAATCTCCCCAATCAGTTCTACAGGCAGTCGGATATCGGAAGGCCAAAAGTCGATGCTCTGCAATCGATCATACATGACTTTGAGGGTATTACAATCAATGCAAGGAACGAGAAGTATCATGGTCAGAGGTTATCCGGTATTGTCATTGTCTGCGTTGATTCAATGGATGCTCGCATTCAGATCTGGAAGTTCGTAAAGAACAATATGAACGTGAAGCTGTTCATCGACAGCCGGATGGGAGCAGAAGTAATGCGGGTTTACACAATTAACCCTATCGATATCTACCAATGCCGGATGTATGAGGAGAATCTGTATCCATCGTCCGAAGCATTACAGGAACGATGCACTGCGAAGTCGATTATGTACACTGTTCTCTCGATTGCATCACTACTGGCCAATCAAGTGAAGAAGTTTGTAGGTGGTGAAGTATTGAAAAGGGAACTGATATTCGATATGAAGACCGTAACTCTAATAAATTAAACGAAAGATCTGGTATGGACCAAATAATAAATGTAATCGTGAAAATCGTAATAATCATATGTCGGCGAGGTAAAAAATGAAACTTAAGATAAAGAAAATACTCAATGTGGCAGAGATCGTGATAAAAATTATTAAGGAGGTGACAGAACAGACAAAACCAAACAAGAAAAAGAAACCGCCATGAATACACAACAAATCGTTGATACAATCTTCACCAGATTGGCTAGAATTGAGGAGCAGTTCCATCCCAGTGCAATACTCCTCCCCAACTTTCCCCGCAGTATTCAACTCGATTATTATTCATGTGGTGCAAAGTCCACGTATATGGTACTGAAACATTTTGGAAAGCCTTGCACTCATGAATCAGTGGAGCGCCAGCTCGGGACTACAACTGAAGGAACTAGTCCAGCAGATATCAAACGTATTTTAAAGAAGTTTGGTTTGAATGTTCGTGTGAACTCCGATATGGGAATTCATGATCTGAAGAAAGCTATCATTGCCGGTTCTCCCGTGTTGGTAAGTATTCACGATGGGTGGCATTATTCTGTTGTCTACGGGATATCCTCATCTCATATATTTGTGATGAATCCATCACTCGGTGAAATGGGATCAATAAAAGTTGCTGTGAGCAAATCAGAATGGCGGGAGATATTTGATCGATGGGGCGTTGTGGTTTCGGTATAAGCAGCTTCGGCTGCTTTTTTTATATTAAATCATACCATTCAATCAATTTTGATTCCGAAATATCTTCTGTAGTAATGTGAAGTCCCATGGATGTCCTACAAAAGTAGGACTTTTGGCACCAATTTTTTCAAATCGATTACACTGGTGGTAATGGGGCATGAGAAATTACATTTTGTGAAGTCCCTTGCGGAGATCTAAAGAATTTCGTAGGATTACTATAGATGCACTCACCTTAAACAGCTTACCTTAATAACCTAGCTTAGGAGAGCCCGATGTATTAAACTATGAAATCACACCATGGAAGAACAAGAAGAAAAACTTACCAAGACAGAACGCAATTTTATTTCCCGTCAGCGTACATACGAACTGCAATACCAATTGTCCAAAATGCTTTATCATTCATTCTACAATGCAAGACATTTTGTAGATATAACCGCCAAATACCGTCCTGATAAACTCGCAGAAGCTTTCCCGCTTGCATTCGAGCCTTATGTTAGAACAATGTTTGTTATCATGATACTCGAAGCTGGTGGACGGGCTATTACTGAACGATTAGATGAAAAGTGGTATGGTCTTGAGGAACGAGATTTATTCTTTGCTTGTAGTCCGGAAACCCAAGAATTATTAAGGCAGAACTTCATTTTTTATGAACCAAAAGCCAAAGAGGAAAAATTGGAAGAAGATCTCCTATTAATTTGATTTGTCAACTTAACAAAATAGTTTCAGGTTGGGGTGGGTGTGGGTGAGAGTCGATTCCCAAGAGTTGGTATGGGGTGACCTTGGCGCAGGGGATGAGTTTGAGAGTCGGTGTCTGATTGCCACCCCACACTCCGCCTATCTATATTTACATAGCTAATCTTTTATAGATATTCACTCTAACCACTCTAACATCATAATAATAGTACTGCTAATATTGAATAAAAAAGTGTTAGGGTGAAATTTTCACCCTAACCAAATGCTAACCATACTAACCTACCGCGTACTGCTTTTTATTATTTGGTTTTTTGAATGCATACCCGTTCTTTACCAAAGCATATCCGAGATCCCGAACACTCACGTTATCTACGCGAAATTCATTTCGAGAACTATGAATTCTTTCTGCTATTTCTGTTGCTGTCATCCAAAGTTTCTCCGTTCCTTTGACCGGCTTAGGAAAGAGATCCAATAAAAGTTCTTCTACGTGACTGCGAATTGTGAAGTCCATATTTCTTTCGTTTATCTTCGCGATCTCTTTTTCATCGAACCACCATCGCTCACCATTTTTATACAAAGCGTATGCCTGCGCCATTACCTTGTCCATATCCGGTATGCCGTTGAAATCGAACGACTGCACATGAAACGTCAAGAACCTTCTCGATCCAGTTGGGTCATTCAAGAACTCAGTCTGATTGATCGATCCAACAAACGATGCTCTCCGTACTAAGTTCTCCGGCAGCCGGTCATACGGCCTCCGGGTTTTAATCGTTGCTTGAGTCATTATTGATTTCAGTGCTCCGATTTCAGCTTTGCGAAGAGTTTCAAGTTCATCAAGATTGATGATCAGACATTCCGAAAGGTACACCATCGAATCCTTATTAGATGGATCAAGATTTCCCAGATAGTAGTACTTCGATAGAGCTTTCGGAACCAGCCTACCCATCCATCGACTTTTTCCAAGTCCTTGATCTCCAACAAATATGATTGCTGTTTGGTTTACTGCCGTTTGTTCGACTGCGCTGGCAGCTAGTCCAATGAGCCATCGCTCCAGATTATTTCTGAACTCCTTTGCATCAGATCCTTGAGTTAACGTAACAGACTTTGCTAAAACATCAATGTGATCTGTCTTTCCATCCCACGATGTCAATTTTTCGAAGTATGAAACAAACGGGTCAAATGCCTCAACATAGTCTGAGCGAAGAAGCCGATCAAGCGAATCAATGCCGATCGGTAATTTTTGTTTTAATAATTCACGATGAATTGAGTTCAACTCGATGTCACGCAGGTCACTATAAGTATTTTCATTTTTTTTATAGATCTCTATTCTCGATGTAACGATATTTCTTTGGAAGGAATAATTTGCCGTGAGATAGTCTTCCACTTTTTGGATTAAGATCCCGTCATCACTGCTATGGTCAATGAATTCTCCATATCCTTCTGCTGCTAATTTCTTTGATGCTTCCTTATAATCACCGTTGGTTTCTAAGTTGGCGTACAAGGAATATTTACTGTACGCTTTCTTTGGTTCTAACGGTGAACCATTTGAGGTCCATACATAGAACAACCCCATCTGCTTATTGTATGTTGCGCTAAAACCATCTGTCTTCCCCGGTCTCTGCCAGTACTCCCTTGTGTCGGTATCTATCCCATACTTCCAGCCATGCTTTTCCAAAATCGGCCGAATATCACCACGTTTGTTAAATACATCACCCGGACGATTACCATTAGGGTTACTCTCTTTGTTTCCGACAATAGATTTGGTAGGGATGACCTCATTTAACGTACGAGCGCAATCAAGAAGAACATTCCGTTCATCTGGAGTTATTTCCGGAATCGTTAACAAACTACCGTTACAAATGGAGTATCCTGTTGAAGGATAGCATAAGAAATAACCGCCCTCCCCACGTGTTTCTATGAGGGTCAAGGATTTTACTTTCGGTTCATTCTTTAGTTCTTCTTCTGTTGCAGTTCTTTCGGCAAGTTTTTGATTTCCTTCAATCTCAGAGCAACGGTAGATTATATGGTACCCTTTGTTGATTGTTGTCTGAGTGACTAGCCTGTTGACGAGCCCAGGACATTGTAGGTCAACAAGCATTCGCCACTGTTCAAACAATGACGAACTATTGATATTATATTTTTCATCGAAATCGATCAGTTCTAAATTTCCCGAAACTTTCCCACAAATGGTAGCGATTGAATGGTCCGATGTTATCCACCATTTGGAGATTTCGATTGAATCAGCACGATTATGTTGGAATGGTGTC
>CAYPEM010000069.1:3808-20220 GCA_964409765.1 uncultured Chitinophagaceae bacterium | reverse complement strand
ATTTATTGGATTGTTGATGTAGGAGCACTTTCAGTTGAATTCTTTAAACAGTATACCAATGTCCGTCGTAAAAGTGATATAATTCTTGATAATTATTCCCTTTCACAAAACTATCCTAATCCATTCAACCCAACTACAGTGATCAAGTATCAAATTCCAGTAAATGGTTTTGTCACTCTGAAAGTGTTTGATCTGTTAGGAAGGGAAGTTGCTCAATTGATGAATGAAGAACAACAAGCAGGCGGGTACTCTGTGCAATTTGAAGGAAAGGATTTATCGACCGGACTCTATTTCTATCAATTGCAGAGCGGCAGTTTTATCGATGTTAAAAAAATGTTGTTATTGAAATGATATTCAGGAGATCTATATTCCAAAAATTCATATGAAAACTATTCTATCAATTCTCTTCCTAACACTATTTCTTCAAGCGCAAGAGCGCGTTCTTCTCCATATCGGTAGGGATGGAAAGCAGGAAGCAATTCCTCTCGGTAAGGGACAACGTGCGCAGGATGTAATTGAACGGATCGAAAAACAAAAAACTGTTTTATTGAATCCTTCCAACCCAACCGGATTAATAGATACATTACACTATTATCCAGAACATGCCAGTGGTGAGAGCTATTTAACAACAAATTTTGGATTTTCCTTTCAGGATGTTGCATTGCAATGGTACAATCCCGCAGCAGGTGGTGAAGTTACAGAATTTTGGTGGAGGAATTATTCGCTACAGGGGAAACTCAAAAAAGGAACTATAAGATCATGGTTTGTTGACCCGAAACTTGCAACACGTCCGACCAGTGTAACCACTAAGCATTTAGGATATTATAAAGATCCAACGGATGAAGATGGACTGGTTACACCATATAAACCTGCTTCGGGCGATCAATGGTTCTATGGAAATGGACTCATTGATTCAGCAACATGGAATTTTGATCCGCTTGGAATTGAAACACCATGGCTGCCCGGAGGGAAACAAGTATCGTTGGATTCTGGCATTTGGCAAGGAATAAAGCTAGAAGAATTGGGAACAAAACTTTATGTGAACTATGGGCAATTGTTTGGTTTTACACTCTCAAACGATTCTAAAAGTCCAAATATCGCCCCTGATCCAACTGGCGGAAGAATGGAAATTCTTTCATGGGCAAACCAAAATCCGGCTCCGTATCATTCTTATAAATTTTATGAAACCGGTCGTACAAGTTCTTCAGATAAAGGGTGGCATCTCCGCGGAGATTATGAATGGGGAATGTATGTCGTTATTGAATATTGCACGGCACTTCCCCCTGCTTTTACGATAACGCGTGTTCCATCTAATGTGAAAAAAATGGAAGCCAAAAAAATTGATGCATATTTTTCAGGATTCTCAAACTGTTTTTATCCGGATACTACACTTGGATTGTATTTACGATATAAGAACAAAAGCACACTGCCATACGACAGCGTATTAATGGATAGGCTTTCCGTGACAAATTTTACAGCAACGATTCCACAATTTGCGGATGGAGATACAGTATTTTACAATGCGGTTGCAATTAGTTCAATGGGACAAAGGCTTTATTCATCGTCGTATAATTATCATTCCTTTGCAAGCCTTCATTCGCAACTTTTCATTTATAATAATGCTCAATTCTCAATTGGAAATAATGGTGCAAATTTGATTTATAATGGCGGAAGTTCACAATTCGATCTTTGGTCAGCACCAAATGATGGTACAGGCGAACTTGATGATCTGCTCGCACTTTATAACTCTGTTGTTGTTGCCGATGGTGTGTTTCCATCGCGTAACATTTATCCAAGTCTTAAAAAATGGCTTGAGAAAGGGACGGCGCAAGCAAAGAAACAATTGTTTTTCACCAGTCAGGATTATGGCTGCTACATTACCAATACTTGTGCTGAAACAACATTTGTAGCCGGCTCATTTGAGTATGATTATCTTGGAATTCAAACGCTTGGTCCGCAAGACTTAGGTCCGGCAAAACGTCCGTACCAACTTGTTCCGCAGCCTGATGGGAAAATGAACTATTTGATAAATTATAACAACGATAGTTCAACAACATTGTGGCATTATCCGTCCTTTGAACTAAGTTCCACATTCTCAGGATATCCTGATGCAATGATCCCGAAAGCGGGAGCCAAAGCGATATTCAAAGATGGAACGGGAACAAACATCCTTGGAATCATCAACAGTGGTGCAACGTTCAATACAATGTTTGTAGCATTCGATGCTGGCGCCTTACAATTCAGAAGCGATACGTCACTGCACAATTCTGACTATACTGCTATTACCGATCCCAAGTATCGCAGACTGCAGAGACCGCTCTCCACTTCATTTTTGTGTGTAGACTGTGAAGAGCCAATAGATCCAAACGGTGTTGAAGAGGAGAATGAACGATCACTATTTACTTTTTCACTTGAACAAAACTATCCCAATCCATTCAATCCGACAACAGTGATCAAGTATCAAATTCCGGTAAATGGTTTTGTCACTCTGAAAGTGTTTGATCTGTTAGGAAGGGAAGTTGCTCAATTGATGAATGAAGAACAACAAGCAGGCGGGTACTCTGTGCAATTTGAAGGAAAGGATTTATCGACCGGACTCTATTTCTATCAATTGCAGAGCGGCAGTTTTATCGATGTTAAAAAAATGATGTTGTTGAAGTGAGAAAACAACGATCAAATATATTTTTTGCATCACTTATTGTTTTATTCGTTCAGCATGGAATGAGTCAAATCCCTCTTTATGATCATGTTGTTTTTGTTGTCATGGAGAACAAAGATGTTGATAAGATCGTCGGAAATCCTGTCGCTCCATACATTAATAGTCTTATCAATGATTCCTCCTGCGCTTTTTTTACACAATCGTTCGGATTGACCCATCCCAGTCAGCCGAATTATCTCTATCTCTTTTCGGGTTCAAATCAGGGAGTTGTGGATAATTACGTGCCCCAGAATCTACCGTTCACAACACCAAATCTCGGAGCTTCGCTTCGTGCAAAGGGATTAACATTCTTAGGATTTGCGGAGGATATGCCGTCAATAGGATCTACCGATACTACGACAGGGTTGTATGCTCGAAAACATAATCCATGGGTAAACTGGCAGGGAACAGGCACAAACAATCTACCGGGTGAATGTAATCTCCCATACTCCTATTTCCCCGGAGAGTTCAATACTCTTCCAACCGTTGCTTTCGTTGTTCCCAATATGGAAAATGATATGCATAACGGTGAAGTTGATTCGATGCAGATTGCTACCGGAGATACGTGGCTGAAGAATAATTTCGATAAATATATCCAATGGTCGAAAAAGAATAATAGTCTTTTTATCCTTACGTTCGATGAAGATAATTTCACTGCGGACAATCGTATCGCAACGTTATTCATCGGAGAAAACATTACATCGGGAAAATATGATAAACCTATTTCCCATATTAACGTATTACGGACAATCGAAAAAATGTTTGCATTACCACCGGCAGGAATTGATTCTGCAGATGGTTCGATCACTGATTGCTGGATCAACGATGTTTTGTATTCGGAAGATAACACCGATGGTGCGTTGGACAATTTTTCTCTGGATCAAAATTATCCCAATCCATTCAATCCTGCAACAACGATCAATTATCAAATTCCGGTGAATGGTGTTGTCTCTCTTAAAGTATTTGATCTGTTAGGAAGGGAAGTTGCCCAGGTGATGAATGAAGAGCAACAAGCGGGAAGATATTCTGTTCAATTTGATGCAAAGGATTTATCAAGCGGGTTATTCTTCTATCAATTGCAAAGCGGTAATTTTACCGGCATAAAAAAGATGCTGCTGCTCAAATAATTCTATGAAAAGAATACTGTTACTACTGACCCTCTCAATATTTCTCCACGCACAAAATCGTGTTCTTCTTCATATCGATCAAGACGGAAAGCAAGAAGCAATCCCTCTCACAAAAGGAGAACAAGCACAGAATGTCATTGGTCATCGTGAACAAACGAGAACGACCTTTTTAAACAAACCATCTTCTGTTTTAGGATTAGGATTGATCGACGTATTGAAGAACTATCCTGAAGATGCCGTTTTTGGGACACATATTACTTTATCTCATCAAGATGCTTTCTTGCAATGGTTTGTCCCTAATGCAGGAGGGAAAGTAAAAGAATTTTGGTGGCGAAATGATTCAAAGCAAGGGGCAATTAAAAAGGGAACAATTCGGGCATGGTATGTTGATCCAAAACTCGCTACACGGCCTGCTTCTGTCATAAGCAAATATTTGGGGGCGTATAAGGATCCGACCGATGGTGATGGTTTTGTAACACCGTTTAGACCTGAGTTTGGAGACCGATGGTTTTACGGAAATGGTGCAGCAGATTCAGCAACATGGCGTTTCGATCCGTTGGGGAGTGAAGTATCAACGTGGAAACCGGGAGGAGTGCAGGTTGCGTTGGATTCTGGTAAATGGCAGGGGATTTCGCTCGAGGCGTGGGGAGATTCAATGTTTGTAAACCAGGGACAATTGTTTGGCTTTACGCTCTCCAACGATTCAAAAGTGAAAGACACCATTAGTGGTGATACGCCAATGGAAATATTCACATGGCCAAATAAAAATCCTGCACCATTTCATTCTTTAAAGTGGTATGAAACCGGAAGAATAAGTGCTGCCGACAAAGGATGGCATTTACGCGGTGATTATGAATGGGGAATGTACGTTGTTATTGAATACACAAAGGATCGTTCACCGAAAATTGAATTGCAAGGTGAAGTGAAAACAACACTGCAAAATTTTGCACGACCGATCACGGTAAAAGTAACCGACGATAATCCCGATGGTGGAAACTCGGGTGTCAAATCAGTCTATCTAAAAACAAAAATAGGAACACTTGCTTCGTATGATTCAACAGTTGTTTTAGGGAACGGATCTACTTATACCGGATTTGCATCAGCGGGAAATTATGGGGATACGATCTATTGGCAATTTGTTGCTTCGGATATGAATGGTAATCGTACAGTCTTAGGGCCACGAACGTATGTAATTTTTAAAAGAAAAAAGTGCAATTTGTTTCTCTATAACAACAATATGTTTGCTCTCGGAAATAGTGGCGGGAACTTGATTTACAACAGTGCAAGTAAAGAATTTGATGGATGGTCAACTATCAATGATGGAATCGGAGAGTTGGATGCATTGTTGGCAATGTATAATAAAGTTGTTCTTGCTGATGGAAACTATCCAGCTCGAAATGTTTATCCTACAATAAAATCGTGGATGGACAAAGGGACACCTTCTGCGAAGAAAATTCTTTTTTTCACCAGTCAGGATTACGGCTGCTTCATTAATAAAACTTGCAATGATACTACATTTACGGCAGGCACATTTGAGTATGACTATCTGGGCATTCAAACACTTGGTCCTCAAAATCTTGGCCCCACCAATCGTCCGTATAAGATCGTCCCTTTGGCTGATCCCGCTACAAACTATTTGATTAAGTACAATATGGATAGTTCAACAACACTCTGGCATCATCCTACATTTGAATTGACTTCAACATTCTTAGGATCTCCGGATGCCATCTCACTGAAAACTGGTGCAAAGGCAATCTTTACCAACGATGTTGGAACACACATTCATGGTGTAGTTAATTTTACTAACGCGACTTACACCATGTTCGTTGCGTTTGATGCTGGTGCACTGCAGTTCAGAAGCGATACATCAACAACAAAATATGCTTTACCGACAAACGATCCTAAATATCAATGGATCGTCGATTATCAGCCTTTGTCGATAGAATTTTTAAGATGTGTATGTTATGATCCTTGCATAATCGATGGAATTGAAACTGAGAATGTAACTTCGCTGCCCAACATCTCACTTGAGCAAAATTATCCAAATCCATTTAATACAACAACTGTTATTAGTTATCAAATACCGAAAACCAATTTTGTGAACCTAAAGATATTTGACCTGTTGGGAAGAGAGGTTGCACGGTTGGTAAACGAAGAACAGAAAGAAGGGAAACATACGATCCGGTTTGATGCAAAGAATTTATCAAGCGGGTTGTACTTCTATCGATTACAGAGCGGTAATTTTGTCGCTGTTAAAAAAATGATGCTGTTGAAATAATTGTAAGAGGAATTGACATAGTATGTGCAATCCATTTCGAATATATGTTTTGATTATTTGTAGTATCTGCTTTTCAAGCTGTATGTTTGGTCCAAACATAGAGTTGTTGCCATACTCTAAAGTACGCAGTGTATTGTCGTTGGATCGTTCCAGCAAATATTTTGATTTTATCGCAGATTCAAATCGTGTTGATATCATTGAATCCAACGGTGATTCGATCGTATCACGGAAGCCGTTTGCCTTAATTCGTTATGGTAAAATGGATGCATATGATGCTTTTATCTCCCTGAATTCCGGAAGCCGGACATTCTACAATATGGTCTCCAATTCGTATGAAACGGAGGTTCTGAAGAGTCAGATCAATAATTCATCGTTTCATAGCGCCTTGGAGGTGAATTCCGATTCAACATTTTTATTACTATTCATTTCCGACGCTAGTTTCCTGAATAGTGAAAATGAATCCCTATTTTTGATCAGCCGTCATGATTCAAGTGTCATTCGGGTTACAAATTATTCCCGCAATCACTCTTCCATCAAAACAAAAATACCGTTTAAAAATGAATTTCGTTCATATTACGATATTCAAAATCCTGCACATTGGATCACTGATTCAACATTTATTCTTGGATGTGAGGATGGGTTTACCCTGTATTCTATTACCGATCTGAAAAACCCCGTTCTTCTTACTGACGCTGATGTCTATTCGAATTTTATTCTGTTGGGTGGAAAAGTTTTCTACAGAACCAGGGATGGCATATTTTCATTCAATCTGGATTCAAAACAAACGACGCAATTGGTCGACGATGACAGGATCTTCTTACTACGCGGTGATAATAATTTTCTTTTCTATAGTAAGGGATGGTCGATCTATAAAATGGACTGCAAAAGTGATTCAAGTGAATTCTTGTTCAAAACTAGCGACAACATATTTAATTTCTGGCTGTTGGATTCGGGTCATATCGTTGCGCAGATTGGCAGACTAGATCTTCAAGTTGAGCACAGCAGATTTGTTCATTTTTCAGAGAAGGACAAATCCTCGCTGTATATCGATGACTCCAATGCATTGCTGCTTGAAAGTTATCCAACCAAAGATCGAAAATATTTTGTCTTTAAGAAGAAGACCATACAATTAAAGACCTATACCGTTCTGACCGTCTATGATTATTTTGCAAAAAAAAGGTATGAAATAGATGCCGAAACTACTACGCAATAAAAAACCCGGGCTCTTAGCTCGGGTTTTTTATTAGATCCAATAACATTCACTTCAAGAGTGAATGTTTATATGACTGTGTTAAAATATTATGCTTGCATCGTCGGAAGCATCATTCTGATGGTTGTTCCTTTTCCCATTTCACTTTCGATTTCGATCTTTCCTTTGTGATCGTCGATCACTTTTTTTACAATGGACATTCCAAGACCTGTTCCATGTTTTTTCCCATAAGTGACAAATGGTTCAAAGATCTTCCGTTTTATTTCTTCAGGCATTCCCGTTCCTGTATCGGTAAATTCGATCTTCACCATTCCGCCGATATCTTCTGTGGATACGGTAAGTGTTCCACCTTGAGGCATCGCGTCACGGGCGTTGCTTGCAATATTGTAGAACACACGCACGATCTTATCCTGATCCAATTTCACCTGACCTGAATAGTTCAATTTTTTTTCTAATTTCACATTCGCTTTGGTCAGATCCTTTTCAATGAACATAAGAACACCTTCCATCACATCGCCAAAAGCCACCTCTTCAATGTTTGTAGAACTGACCCCTTTACTGAAATCCAAGATCTCCTGTGTCATATTCACAAAACGATCGACCTGATGGATCATTTCATCGGCGAGTTTTCCAGCCTCTTCATTTCCCGATTTTTTCTTCATCACCTGCGCATAGACGCGGAGCGTTCCCATCGGATTTTTAATGTCGTGAATGATGGTGCTTGCCATTCTTCCGACAGCGGAAAGACGTTCACTCTGAACCATTTCCTGTGCGAGCCGTGCATTTTCAATGGCAACGGAAGCGTGAATGGAAAGCGCATTCAAGAACTCTTCATCCTGTGCAGAGAATGGTCCCCCTTTTTTATTCAACATCTGAAATACACCGATGATCTTACCGTCGCGGTTGCGCATCGGCATTGTCAGCATATTGTTCGTCCGGTATCCGGATTTTTTATCGACTTCAGGATTGAACCGAGGATCGTTGTATGCATCGGGGATGTTGACGATCTCACCGGTCTTTGCAACATATCCGGCAAGTCCTTTTCCTAACGGAAGTCGGATCTCGATCACTTCGCTGCCGCGCAATGCTTTCGACCAGATCTCATTTTTAATTTCATCGAGCAGATAGAGAGTACCACGATCAGCAGAAATGGATTTGATCGCTGTTTCAAGAATGATCTCCAGAAGTTTGTCCAGATCGAGCGAAGAATTGATAGTTTTTGCAGCGTCGATCAACATATTCAATTTCGTGATATGCTGTTTCGAGATCTCTACAGTTCGATCCAATTCATTAACGATGTTCTGGTCTGCGCCTCGCAGTCGTTTTGTAATCGTGCGTAAAATATTCAATTGAATAATGTTGTTCGATTTCAACATATTGTCGAAATCCACTTTGCCGATGCTTGCACACGATGTCGGTTCTACGGCCGTCGTTCGCGCTGACCGAACCTGATCATCCAGCAATTCCATCTCTCCAAAGAAATCTCCTTTGGTAAGATAGGCAAGAACCGTTTCGGCTCCATACTTTGTCACTTTGGATATCTTTATCTTGCCTTCCAGGACGAGAAACAAACGCTCGCCGCGTGTATTTTCCTGAAAGATCACCGTGTTTGCAGGAAATTTTTCCTCCTTGCACATCTTTACGATGGCATTCAAGTTCATATCCGCAACATATTTGAATGCGTTATTGAGCCGAAGGTTTTCTACAGTAAGAAGTGATTGTTCCATTGGCAATTTTAATAGTAAAGTGAATGATTTGTATAGCTGAAAATACACAACTACGTAAAGAGAAGCAACAAAGATGGTTCATTCTTACCGCTGTTTTTCGTATATTTATCAACAAATTTGACCGAAAACACATCACAACAGAGCAGATACAACTTCTGCTCCATATAAACAATAACTGATGATATTGCATCATCGGAATGAAATTCGAAAGGAACACACTTGAGCGATACAAAGATTATTTTTTCAATGGTTGGTGTCGGCAAAGTACATAAGCCGAATAAACAAGTTCTCAAAGACATTTATCTCTCATTTTATTACGGTGCAAAGATCGGTGTGTTAGGTTTGAACGGTGCTGGAAAATCTACGTTACTGAAGATCATAGCGGGAGTTGATAAGGATTTTCTCGGAACGATCCAATCGCAAAAAGGAATAACGTTCGGATATCTTTCACAAGAGCCTGAACTTGATCCGGAAAAAACTGTCAAAGAAATTGTTGAGGAAGGTGCGCAAGAAACCGTGAATCTTCTTAAAGAATATGAAGCGATCAATGCGAAATTTGCTGAACCAGATGCAGATTTTGATAAACTGCTCGAAAAGCAGGGAGCTTTGCAGGAAAAGATCGATCAAGTTGGTGCATGGGATCTGGACAGCAAATTGGAACAGGCGATGGATGCATTACGCTGTCCTCCCGGTGAAACATCGGTGAAAGTTCTTTCCGGAGGTGAACGCCGCCGCGTTGCATTGTGCAGACTGCTGCTTCAGGAACCGGATGTTCTTCTGCTTGACGAACCGACAAACCATCTCGATGCAGAATCGGTTGCGTGGTTGGAACATCATCTTGCACAATACAAAGGGACAGTGCTCGCAGTGACTCATGATAGATATTTTCTTGATAACGTAGCAGGATGGATTCTGGAATTGGATCGCGGTGAAGGAATTCCATTTGAAGGAAATTATTCTTCCTGGCTCGAACAAAAATCGAAACGACTGGAAGTAGAAGAAAAACAGGAATCAAAACGTCAAAAAGTTTTGAAAAAGGAATTGGAATGGGTTCGAATGAATCCCAAAGGCCGTCACGCAAAGAGCAAAGCGCGTATTGCGTCGTACGAACAGATGCTCTCGGATGAACATGAAAAGCGGAACGAGGACATTGAAATTTTCATTCCAAAGGGTCCGCGTCTCGGTGATGTTGTTATTACCGCAGAAGGAGTTGCAAAAGCGTACGGAGATAATCTTCTCTATGAGAACATGAATTTCGTTCTTCCTCCCGGCGGGATCATCGGTGTGATCGGACCGAACGGCGCAGGAAAGACTACATTATTCAGAATGATCACCGGTCAGGAGAAACCCGATGCCGGAAAGATCATTATAGGTGAAACGGTAAAACTCGCATACGTTGATCAAAACCGTCCGCTCGATCCGAATAAAACCATTTGGGATGAGATCTCAGGCGGTGAAGAGATTCTCCATTTCGGAACACGCGAAGTGAATTCGCGCGCGTATGTTGCGCGTTTCAATTTCTCCGGCGGTGATCAGCAAAAATTAGTCGGTCAGATCTCCGGTGGAGAACGGAATCGTGTTCATTTGGCAAAGACGATGAAGCAAGAGGCAAATGTTCTTCTACTTGACGAACCGACAAACGATCTTGACGTGAATACACTTCGAGCGTTGGAAGAAGCCCTTGCAGAATTTGCAGGCTGTGCAGTGGTCATTTCCCATGATCGCTGGTTTCTGGATCGCGTTGCTACTCATATTCTCGCATTTGAAGGGGAAAGTATGGTGCAATGGTTCGATGGGAACTATTCTGAGTACGAAGAATTCCGAAAGAAGAAACTGGGAATTGATGTCGATCATCCGCATAGGATCCGATATAAAAAGCTGGTGCGCAGTTAATATAGTTTTTACAATCCCCGAAATCACAAAAAGATTTCGGGGATTGTATCTAAATTGTGTAGAAACTGATCTGCTGTAAAACCATTCTATGATCATGAAAAGAAAAGCACTGATCGTAACATTCTGCCTTGTATATTCAATTCTTCTGGCTGCCGATAAAAAAAACAGATCGAGAACTTCGAATGAAATTGACAGCTGCCAAAGAAAAGATTCACAAACGTGGACTCAAGGATACGAACACCAACGTAAAGCTGATTTAGGAAATGGATGGTATCTTAATCCGATCATTGCCGGAGATCATCCCGATCCTTCAATACTTAAAGATGGTGAAAATTATTACATGACATTTTCATCGTTTGACAGTTACCCTGGATTGATCATTTGGCATTCAAAGGATTTAGTCAACTGGAAACCGATCACACCAACTCTTTTCAAAAATGTCGGTTCCGTGTGGGCACCGGATCTCGTCAAACATAAGAATCGGTATTTTATTTATTTCCCCGGACGTGCGGGGAATTATCGTTCCAATTATGTGATCTTTGCGGATAGTATAAATGGAAAATGGAGCGACCCTATCGATCTAAAAATCTCTTTGATCGATCCGGGACATGCAGTTGGTGAGGATGGAAAGCGATATCTGTTTCTGTCCGGCGGTTACTATGTTCAATTAAATGATAATGGACTTTCTGTTGCCGGTGAACTGAAAAAAACATATGATGGCTGGAAATACCCAGACGAATGGATCGTAGAAAGTTTTTCTCAAGAAGGTCCGAAGATTACAAAACATGGAAAATATTTTTATATGATCCTGGCAGAGGGTGGAACTGCAGGTCCACCCACAGGACATATGATTGTATCTGCTCGCTCAACCTCTATTCATGGACCGTGGGAAAATTCACCATATAATCCGATCGCCCGCACACTTTCTTCCAAAGAGTATTGGTGGTCTAAAGGTCATGGATCATTAGTAGAAAGTCCGAATGGAAAATGGTCTATGGTATACCATGCGTATGAAAAGAATTTTCTTACACTTGGACGACAAACTTTACTTGAACCGATTGAATGGACAAACGATGGTTGGTTGAAATTATCCGGAGTTGATCCCTCAAAACCAATCTCTAAGCCAACAAATGACTTCAGTGATGGACATGGATTTCCATTCTCTGATGATTTTTCAAAAAACAAAATGGGATTGCAATGGAGTTTCTATCAGGGAGGTAGCAGCGACAGCGAACGGTACCGATATGGTGATGAAAGTTTACTATTAAAGGGGAAAGGAAACTCTCCTTCAAATGCTTCTCCGCTCTGGTTTGTTAATGGAGATCTTTCATACCAAATTGAAGTTGAGTTTGAATTGATAGACTCTGTCACCGCTGGATTACTGGTATTTTATAACAATCGTTCCTATGCTGGATTAGCATTTAATGATTCTTCGATGATCTTGCATCGATACGGGTTGGATCGAATATTGTCAAAACCAAATAAGATCCAACGTAAAGGATGGATCAGACTAAACAATGATCGAAATCTTGTCTCATTGTATTATAGTAGTAATGGTACGAGTTGGGAACGCTACGATGTGAGAATAGATGTTTCGGGATATCATCACAACACATTCTATGATTTTTTAAGCCTGCGTCCTGCACTGTATGTATCAGGAAGCGGAACAGCTCGATTTAAAAATTTTAAATATCGTGCGTTGCCTTGATTTTCGCTCATTTTTTCAAAGCATCAAACGATAAATTCAATTTTTAATAATACACGGAAAATCGTATATTTTAGTCCGAAATCAATGTGAAATGTTTTACTAGAAAGTGTATATGTCAGCCAACAGTATAAGTGAAAAATTTGAACAAGTATTAGAATCATTCGGTCCAAACACCAGTTATGTGTGGGATGTTCTACAGCAATATATCGATGATCCGAATTCTGTCAACGAAACATGGCAGCAATTATTTGCTGAAGTAGTTGCTTCCGGTTCAGTGGGACTTCCAAAAAAATCCGTTGTCAAGAAATCAGTTCCATCGAACGGTGAACATGAAACAAAGAGTGAACCCAATTCTGAAGTCAAACCAGACGTACCAAAACAACCGTCATTAGCTGCCGTCCATAAACAACTTTCAGCGATCAGCGGTGTAGCAGGGAAGATCGTCGATAATATGGAAGCTTCGCTATCCTTGCCGACAGCGACGTCATTGCGAATGATTCCCGTTCGTGTACTGGATGAGAACAGATCATTATTGAATAAATATCTCGGGTCTCGTTCTCGGGGAAAGGTTTCCTATACACATATCATTGCGTGGGCTATCGTAAAAGCGTTGAAAAAATATCCAAACATCAATGCTTCATTTGCGCGTGTTGAAGGTCAGGCATATCGTGATGAAAAATCACAGATCAACATTGGTATTGCTGTTGATACCGCAAGAAAAGATGGAACCCGCTCGTTATTGGTCCCCAATATCAAAAATGCGGAACAAATGAATTTTGCAGATTTTGTCGCGGCGTACGATTCTGTAGTCAACCGTGCACGCAAATCTGCGCTCGATCCATCTGATTTTCAATCAACATCAATTACACTGACGAATCCGGGAACAGTAGGAACAGTGTCGTCAACACCAAGATTAATGCCGGGACAAGGAGCTATCATTGCTACAGGAGCGATCGGTTACGATGCTGCGCATCAGGGAATGTCTCCGCAAACATTATCTTCACTCGGCGTAAGCAAGGTAATGAGTATTACATGCACGTATGATCATCGTGTCATTCAAGGCGCTGAGTCAGGTCAGTTTTTGCAGTACATTCATTCAATAGTGAACGGTGAAGAGAAATTCTATGATGAAATGTTCTCAGACCTGCACATTCCGTTCACGTCAGTAAAATGGTCAAGCGATGTCACTTCTATCGGATTTGGCGGAAGTGCCGATCAGGATATTATTGAAAAACAGGCGCGTGTTCAGCAGCTGGTCAATGCCTATCGCGTTCGCGGTCATTTGATCGCTCACCTTGATCCGCTCGTTGACGAACCAAAGAACCATCCGGAACTTGATCCGAATTATTATGGATTGACCGTATGGGATCTCGATCGGGAATTTTTATTCTCGAACAAGGAAGGATATACAAAACTCCCACTGCGCGACATCCTTGATATTCTGTATGCTACCTATTGCGGATCGATCGGTGTTGAGTTCATGAATATTCAGGATCCGGAACAGAAAAAGTGGCTCATTCAAAAGATGGAACCGTCGCGTAACCGTCCGCCGCTTCCGCGTGAGCGAAAATTACAATTGTTAAAAGTATTGATCCACGCAGAAGGATTTGAACGATATCTCCATACAAAATTTGTCGGACACAAACGATTCTCACTTGAAGGGGCTGAATCGTTCATGACCATTCTTGATGTTGTCCTTGATGAACTTGCTGATAGTGGAAGCGACCGTGCTGTGATCGGTATGGCACATCGCGGCAGATTGAATGTTCTTGCAAATACCATCGGCAAATCGTTGGCAAGGATTTTTTCTGAGTTTGAAGGAAGTGTAGACCCAAAATCGATTCAAGGCTCCGGCGATGTGAAGTATCATCTTGGAGCCCATGGAATTCATCGCACGTTGAATGGAAAAGAGATCACGGTTGAAGTTGCACCAAACCCAAGTCATTTGGAAGCGATCAATCCTGTGGTTGAAGGAATGGTACGTGCGATGCAGGATAGAGCAGTAGATCTCGAAAAACGAAAAGCAATCCCAATTCTTGTTCACGGCGATGCCGCTTTTGCAGGACAGGGAATCATTGCTGAAACGCTCAATCTTTCTCAATTGAAAGGGTATCGTACCGGCGGTACCATTCATATCATCATCAATAATCAAATTGGATTCACCACGTCACCGGATGATGCGCGTTCAACGCCGTATTGCACGGACGTTGCAAAGATGGTTCAAGCGCCGATCTTCCACGTGAACGGAGATAATCCTGAAGCGTGTGCGCGTGTTGCAACGCTTGCTGTTGCATACCGTATGGCATTCAAAAAAGATGTCGTGATCGATATGTTCTGTTACCGAAAATATGGACACAATGAAGGTGATGAACCGAGTTATACACAACCGCTGCTCTATAAAAAGATCAAGAATCAACCTTCGACAAGAGAGATCTATGGAGATCGTTTGATCCTTGATAAAGAATTGAGCCAAGAAGAACTTGCTCACATGCAGGAAGAGGCAAAATCACGGTTTGAACGGGCGCACGAAGCATCACATATGCGGGAAATGCATATGAGACCTGAAATTGCACTGGCTGTCACTCAGGAGCAGATTGAAGCGATGCAACCGTTCAAAGAAACAAAAGTTTCCTTTGACCTGCTTCGTGAAGTTGCCGAGAAACTTGGGACAGTTCCTTCGGATTTTGCAGTCAATTCAAAATTAATAAAGATGCTCGAATTACGTCGAAAGTTCACTCCGGACACAAAGATCGATTGGGGTTTTGCCGAAGCACTTGCTTTTGGTACACTGATGTACGAAGGAAATGATGTCCGTTTAAGCGGTGAAGATGTCGGTCGGGGAACGTTCAGTCACCGTCACGCTATTTTGTACGATGCGAATACCGGTGATGAATTTGTTCCGCTTGAACATGTTCGTGACGGACAAGGGAAGTTCCATGCATTTGACAGTTTGCTTTCTGAGTTTGCGATCCTGGGGTATGAGTTCGGTTACAGCGTTTCCGATCCACTGTCGTTGGTTCTATGGGAAGCGCAGTTCGGCGATTTTGCGAATGGAGCTCAGGTGATCATCGATCAGTTCATTGCTGCATCGGAAGCCAAATGGCAGCAGCCGTGCGATCTTGTACTCTTGCTCCCTCACGGTTATGAAGGACAAGGACCTGAACACTCCAGCGCGCGTCTTGAACGATATTTACAATTGTGCGCAGAAGACAATATGCAGGTCTGTAATCTCTCAACACCCGCACAATATTTTCATGTGCTTCGCCGGCAGATGCGTGATGCAAAACGAAAACCGCTGATCATGATGACGCCGAAAAGTTTATTGCGTCATCCATTGGTCATCTCGACTCCTGAAGATTTTACCGAAGGGAAGTTCAATCTTGTCATTGATGACGCAAACGCAGTTCCGTCAAAAGTTAACCGTGTGGTATTATGTTCCGCGAAAGTCTATTACGATGCACTGCAAATGCAGCGAGATAATAAGATCGATAATGTAGCATTGGTTCGCGTAGAACAATTCTATCCTTATCCGGAACAAGAATTGAAAGCAATTGCAGAGAAATATTCCAATGCGTCGGATATTGTCTGGCTGCAGGAAGAATCGAAGAATATGGGAGCATGGTATTTCCTTGCCGACAGAATTCGGGAAACAATTCTGCCCTCTCAGAAACTGAGATATGCAGGACGTGCAGCTTCGGCAAGTACTGCAACAGGTTCATTGAAACGTCATCAAACGGAGCAGGAAGAATTATTGAAAGATGCGTTGATGTA
>CAYPEM010000069.1:0-3708 GCA_964409765.1 uncultured Chitinophagaceae bacterium | reverse complement strand
CATTGAAACGTCATCAAACGGAGCAGGAAGAATTATTGAAAGATGCGTTGATGTAGAAAACGACACACCCCTTTGTCCCCTCTCGCATTTGCGCTCATCCCTGCGCTTCAGAGGGGATTTGTTTTGCAATAAAATTCCTCTCTGTGTGTTGGCAAATTTATCAGACTGATTTTTTTTGATCGAGAATTATCATCAATTGTGCATTGGAGAGAGGGGGCAAGGGTGTGTTGGAAATGTAAATTATTTCTTTTTCATTAATTCGTACACTCTTCTCGAAAGCTCTTTCATTTTCGGCAATGCTTTTTCCTCCGGTAATGGAAGAAGACATGAAATAATATATTTTGTTTTTCCATCTTCAACAATCCCAACGTCGTGCGTCCACGAATCGTACCAGCCGGTTTTGTGATAGAACATTGCTAAATCAGGCAGCCCTTTCGCAAGCTTTGTATTATCCAATTGTCTTCCTAAAAATGTCTTCATCTGCATGCTGACCCATGGATTGAATAACTGGTTTGAATAGATCTTATACATAAAATCAGCAGTGTGCAGTGCGTTTGTGACGGTAGACCTGATCTTTGCATAACCGGAATCTTCGAATTTACGACTGAGATATTTTCGTGTTACTTCGCTCCCTTCCCAATGATATTGTTCCATCATCAGATTGATATTCTCTCTTCGTGCAAGATCGATAAGACAATTTGCAGCAGAGTTATCACTTCTAGTTATCATAAGGTCGAGAAGATAATTGACACTGACCGTATCACCATCTTTCAACAATGGGCGAGGGTCAGTGAGAATCTCTTTGGTTCGATCAACATCATTCGGAGATTTCACTATAACCTGGCTTGATAAAGTATATTTTCCTTTTGAGATTTGATGCAATACTTCTGCAGCAACATACATTTTATAGACCGAAGCGGGATAAATAAAACTTGCCGCATTGACTCCAGCAAAGCGGGGGAGCTTACTGTTCAGATCAATGACTGCAATCGACGCATAAACGATGCCATCTTCTCCCGTATCAAATCCTTTGTTCAATTCAAGATCAGAAACTATCGTTGTCAGTTGTTTTGTAAGTTTTTTATCAATCTGATAGTATGCAGGAATGGTTTTGTTCTGAGAAACGATCCATGAACAGAGCGAAAAGAGTAGGAGAGCCGTTTTCATATGTATGTTTGATGATTTAAAAGAATCTGCCTGCAGTGATGTAATGGTTCATATGATTTATCAGGCAGACCCTTTTGTTTGTGGAAGAATCTTGTTTGAAAGTACACCATTTTTAATTTCTTCGTCCAGTTGTCCTTTTGAAAGAGTGCGCCAATGCGGAATTGATTTGTTTAAATCAACATCCATTGCCTGATCGATATGAGGGATCAAGAAAACCGTGCCGGGACCCGCAACCCGTGTGAATTTACCCATGCGGTAAATTACGAGTCGATGGTGATCTTCACGAACAATTCGTAATCCACGGTACAAAATGTATAGGGCGAATAATATTAAAATGTTAAAAGTGTAGTTCATAGAAAATACAGGATATAATGTCTATCCAATGGAATGAAACTAAGCTGTACTACGGTAGCTGATGGATTTGTTGAATATACATCTTATATAATCTATCTGTAAGTTAAAATTTTGTCGTACACCAACGTTGAAATATTTGAATCTAATTGTGCGGAATCGTTCTTGAACCGTTCAGCAATATTCCGATAGTCAAATATTCCATCTGGAACCAGAATCGGCGTTGATTTATAATTGCCCGGACGGTTTTCACCATCATCAACTTTCATATGGAAATAGTATGATGGGTTCTTCCATGTTATTGCTCGTTGTTTTCGTGTTTTGTCATAACAAAGTTGAAAGCTAAAAATAACATCCTTGTCATCATACCATACAATAAGATCAAAATATTCGTCGGAAAACCATCGACGTTTTGGCTCTCCTTCAGGTTGGTATACATTTTTATATTCTTCAAGCATGTTGTGTGTAGTCTAACGGACTGAAGTTAATGCCGAAAGCATCACTTTAAGTGCTGCGTTGCAATGTTCCAGAGTGTGTGATTAAGTGTTTAATTTACATTTTTATATCTTGTTCCCAAACTCTGTTTCATATTTGTTAGGCGAAATGGAACTTCACTTAATTGGAGTTCACAACGGGACGTTGTGAACGAGATAAAAATATCTGTAACAATCGAAGTGTTTGACATGTTTGAGAACCAATAATATGCTTCCACGGTTAGATTAATGCTATTTAACTTAAACGTTATGTCTTCCTTAAAGAAGACTGCTTACCATCCAAAAGTAAGTGAAAAAAGAGTAAATAATAAAATGAACGGTATACTCATTTTAGTAGAATCATTGAACCAGTTTTTATTACTTGTTTGTCGATTTCTAACTTATAGAAATAAATACCTGAAGACATTGTTGTGCCATCGGCAGCTTTCCCATCCCAAGAGGCTTTTTGACTATCCTTAAATGAAATAATACGGACAATCTGACCAGCAACGTTTAGAATTGAAATATCTTTGGGCTTATCCCTAAATTTATTTGGGGCTTTCACAAAAAAATTTGTTGATAAATTGAATGGGTTCGGATAATTTATTAGCAATATTTCATCATTCATTGTAGACATCTCGTTATTTACAGAAGTCACAACATACTTATCATCTTTTAAATGTATGTCTTGCATAACAACGGTATCAGGATGAATATCATTCAATACAAATGGTTCTATCTCCACAGAATCTATCCACCCAGCAAAATCTATGAGTCTAACAATAAGTTTCGTTGGTGAAAATAATGTCGGAAAAATATTTGTGCTGTATATTCCAGTGGAATCAATAACAAGCGGTGTTTCCAATACGAAATAACTTGGAGATGCAGGAAATACTTTAAGTTTAGTTACTACATTATTTTTCGAATCGTATATCCGTCCTTTGAGTATTCCAGTTAAGTTGAGAGTATCATTAGGAAAACCGAGAGACGGATTTATCGTTAGGCAGTCAAATTTCATACCGTTCATAGAATATTGATAACCTACCCTCATTATTGAATACCCTGAGATTGGTTTTCCTACTGTTGCTCCAGGATAGTCTCCATAAACTATTGAATTACATTTGACAAACTTTAATGTTGAATCATTGCGATTCGTAGAATATGTGTAAATATCAATTTTATCTCCATGGCGATTTAATTGCAAAGGATTTGTAAGACTATCTGAAGTTATAAGGAAAATGAAAGTATCGGAAGGATACAAATCTTTTAGTTTTGCTTTGCCATTAGTACTTATGATTACAATACTGTCATAACTAATCCAGGAAGCCGACTTAATTGCCTCTAAAGTCCAATTATTACTATTATCGAAAACTAGTTCTGAAAAATATAATTGAGTAGGAGTAACGACGATAGGATTTGATAATAGAATGGATTGTAATCCTAGCATTAACAGAAATTTTAGTCCTAAATTCTTCATATTCATCTACCTCCTGAACAAATGCAACCCAACTAGTGATTATGTCGGTTCATTTTTTTTAATGCATATGTAGAATTGCTCGCTCTTTCAAACAGATTTATGGTTGTTTAATCTGCGGAAATGTATAGTCTTTTTGGTCGAGTAGCAATTGGATGTTTTGAACGGTAATTGCACCAATACCATTGTTTGACTTTATTCCAAAAATCAGTATCTTTGAACAGAACAAAGGAGATACAAGCC
>CAYPEM010000068.1:8108-20396 GCA_964409765.1 uncultured Chitinophagaceae bacterium | reverse complement strand
CCACAATCAATAAGGAGGTCCAAATGAAAAGAATTGTTTCGTTGGCAGTACTGATAATGATGTGTGTCGGGATTTCTCAGGCACAAACAATAACGTCTGCAAAAAGCGGTGCGTGGAGTTCAGACACAACATGGGTTGGAGGCGTTGTTCCAACGGCGGTCAATAATGTTGTTATCGATACTGGAATGACCGTTTCACTGAATGTTGCCACAGCGGAATGTAATAATCTAGATGTAAATGGTACACTTGCTTTTATTGATGCTGCAAATTTAGGGATCACTGTCAATGGCAATATGACCATCGGATTCAAAGGAACTTTCAACACTGCACAAACCAATACAGTGACAATTGCTCGTGCACATACAATTACTTTGTATAAGGATCTTACTGTAATTGCCGGAGGAAGGATCGATATGAGAAGAGGATCGGGTGCTTTAGTTGGAGTTGGAAGGGTGATCTTTGCAGGGACAAGTAATAGTTCGATCAGTTTAACTCAGACATCGTATGCTTCAACCATTGAAGAATTCAATTCTGTGGTGATCAATAAAACAGGAGGTGCGAAGGTTATTCTTGCTGCAGGGAATCTGTATCAAAATAATAATTCTACGAACTCTGCCGATACGCTTCTGTTCATCAGCGGAATGATCGAAACAGGAAATAATATGTGGATCCATTTATCAACAACAACCGCTGGTGTTACCGGGGCTTCTCCAACAAGTTATGTGAATGGTATTCTCGGTCGAGGATTATCAAATAGTGCTGGATCAACACGGAGACTCGATGTCGGTGATTCAACAGGATATCGTCCGGTCACGATCCAAACAACTGTAAGCGGTGTTGCTACAGGACATCACGTATGGGCAAAAGTTTTTCATGCCGATGCAAATACCGGAAGCAGTGTTTTGAACGGCGGAATTGATAAAATATCAAAAGTCCGATATACCCAGGTTGGATATAACAGCGGTGGAACCGGTGCAGCGACAATGAGCTTCTGCCGTTTCAGTCCTACCTATGGAACCGACGATGGTGTTGCAGCAGGTAATCAGGATCTTCGTGTGGCTTTTTCTTCGGACAGTCGAGCCACATGGAAAAATCTGGGACCGATATCAGATACAACTTCATTAACGGCTCCGCCGACTTTGCTGCGGTCAGATTCTTTAGCTCCAAATCATGCTATCCCAAGCGGTCAGAGTATTTTCGTAGCACTTTCACGTGCAACCGGAACGACAACGAATTCTCTAGAAGGAGTTGTACCAGCGCCTCAATTTTCCTTGAATTCAAAATCATTTAATTTCGGATCCATAAAGATCAATACAACAAAAAGTGATTCAGTCATGATCACGAACAACGGTAACGCAGCATTGTCTGTTTCTTCAATCCTTTCAACGTCAATTGATTTTCAGGTATTGACAACATCTGTGAATGTCAATCCCGGTTCTTCGGTTTATGTGAAGATCACTTTTATGCCGGTTACGGTCGGTGCAAAGAACGGTTCCATCATCTTAATTCATAATGCCGGTGTTGGAAAAGATACCGTTACCGTTTCCGGTACAGCGGCTCCTGCTACTTCAGTGAACACTGAGAATTCATTGCCGACAACATTTGCGGTTATGCAGAATTATCCGAATCCGTTCAATCCAAATACGACGATCACATACCAATTGCCAATGACGAGCAGCGCGGTCATTTCTGTGTATGATGTCCTTGGTAAAGAGATTGCGACATTAGTGAACGAGACAAAAGAAGCCGGAGTACATACTGTTCAATTTGATGCTTCCAATATTTCCAGCGGAATATATTTCTATTCACTCCGAGCAGGGAATTTCGTTGAATACAAAAAAATGATGTTGGTCAAATAAGAAATTCAATCGTGCAACAGTCCTTTACTGTTGCACGATTAATAAATGCATAATTCACAAATCTAACAAAGTAATTCAATGTAGAAGGGGTCTACTATGTTAAACAGATTACGGTTTTTTTTCATTGCCGGACTGGTTATTGCAATGGCATCAATCACTCTATCACAGATTACAACAATGGGAAGTGGCAACTGGAGTTCCACCACAGTAGATGCTCCCTGGCCAGGCGGTGTTATTCCTGGTCCCAGTGATAATGTTGTCATTGCGTCAGGTCACTCGATAACGATGGATGCAGCAGGATTAGCAGTCCAGGATTTATCAATCTCTGGTACTTTAGAATTTAGTACCACGACATCAATAGATTTGACAGTAAATGGAAATATGTCTTTGCTTTCCGGAGGAGTATTCAGGGTATTACAAAATACATTAGGAATATCTCCTAATGGTGGATTAGCACATAGTCTTATACTGAAAGGAAATCTTTCACATAATGGAACTACCTTTGATTGTAGAACTGGTTCAGCCGGAAGTACGCTTGCAGTATGCAATATTACTTTGTCCGGAACATCGGATAACACATTGACTGTACCATATGTCAGTTCTTCAAATGGAGAGTTCAACTATATTACAATCAATAAAACACTCCCCGGGAAAGTATTATTAGGAAGTAATATTGTAACTGCCGGTGGTTCAGGAACCGGTCCTACAATTTGTAATTCAGGAATAAATTTTTTAAACGGTATTGTTGAGACAGGAAGTTTTTATTTGGCGTATCAAGGAACTACCAATGCGCAATTGATTGGCGCTTCTTCCGCAAGTTATGTGAACGGTAGTTTGGGGAGAGGTATGTCTGGTACAACCGCAACAAGCAAAGATTTTTTTGTTGGTGATGCAAACGGTTATCGTCCTGTATATGTTCGTTCAACTACGTCAGGTGTTGCAACCGGTCATCTTGTTATTGTAAAATGTGTTGCGGGAAATGCTGATCTAGGCAGCAGCATCTTTAGTGTTGATATCGATAAAGTATCGGCAGTACGATATTATCAAGTTACTTATGCAACATTAGCTGCTGGTGCAGCAAGTATGAGTTTCGATTTATTTAAATTGTATTATGGGTCAGATGACGGTGTTGCTGCTGGGAACCAAGATTTGCGCGTTGCTTATTCCACGAACAGTCGAACTAATTGGAATGGTTTTACATTTGCGAGTGCACCAGTTACAACAGATGGATCAACACCAACTCAAATCACTCCAGACGCACTTACGGGTGGTTCAATAATAACCCTTACTGCCGCATCGACAAATACAATGTTTTTGTCATTGGCAAACGCAGTTGGTGGTGGGACTTTGCTTCCAGTTGAACTTCAATCTTTCAGCGCAAAATCGAATCGCGGCAATGTTGAACTTGTCTGGTCAACTGCAACGGAAGTGAACAACGCAGGATTTGCGATTGAAAAAAATATGAACGGTGTTTGGAGCAAGATCGGTTTTGTTGAAGGGCATGGAACAACCAATACGCCGCAATCATATCGATACATTGATGCTTCTGTAAAAGGGTTAGTTTCCTATCGATTAAAACAGATCGATCGTGATGGTAAATTTGAATATTCACAATCTGTTGAAGTGAATGTTATTGGTACGCCAAGTGAACTTTCGCTTAACGGTAATTATCCTAATCCGTTCAATCCAACAACGAACATCAGTTTTTCCGTTCCGTTCGAAGGACGAGCAGTAGTAAAAGTGTTTGATCTTCTCGGTAAAGAAATTGCAACCGTGTACAATGATATTGCGGTATCAGGTCAGCAATATTCTGTACCTTTTGTTGCGTCTTCTCTTCCCAGCGGTATCTATTTCTCGCAATTAGAGTTTGGCGGACAAAAATTAGTAAAGAAAATGCTCTTGATGAAATAGTTCTATTGGATGGTGTTTAGGTAACTGAACATCATCCACAAACAGTATTAAATCTTATATGAGATCAATAACAAACCTACTAATTGTAGTTAACATTATTTTCGTCACATCTTCAGCATATTCGCAAGCATTTCTTAATGCAAACGGACCGGGTAATACATATGAATTCATCAATTCTGTTCTTGCTCCGGGATATGATGTAGTGGAGCATCCCGAATGTGTGCATCCTGCGTTTGGAAGACACATAGCTGAAGTATGGGATGCTGATCTTGGAAAATATGTTTTCGAATTCTATATGCATGTCGCAGAGGATAATGATCGATGTATCAATTTTGACAGACAACGTGTTGAGATAAAAACATACGACCAATCCCCCGATAATTTAATAGGGGTGCGTGGTGAAACGATAACGTATAAATGGAAATTTAAGATTCCTGTTGGATTTAAACCTTCAAATAATTTTACACACATTCATCAGATAAAAGCAGTGGGGGGAGATGATGGCGATCCGATTTTTACTCTGACAGTTCGCAAAGGTACCCCGAATAAAATTGAATTGATTCACGACAACACAACCAAAGTCGTTATTGTGAATTTATCATTGTTTGAAGGTGTATGGGTCGAATGCACTGAGGTGGTTTTTGTGGACTCAGTTCATGGAAGATATTCAATGAATATTAAAAAAGTGAGTGATGGATCGACTATCCTGAATTATTCGAACAACGATCTGATGACAATTCGCTCGGATAATACCTTTATCAGACCGAAATGGGGTATTTATCGCAGCTTACTCTCGTCTGCAGATTTACGGGATGAATCATTACGGTTCTCCGGATTTTTTATCGCAGAGAATTCCACAACAACACTACCCAACACGCCGGCATCTTTTTCCGCGCATGCAGTTTCGGTTACGCAGATCAATCTTACATGGACAGATAATTCAACGAATGAAGAATCTTATTTGATTGAACGATCGACGGATAGTTCTACGTGGATCCCGGCAGCATCAATCGATCCGAATTCAACTTCATACACAGACATCGTTGCCGATACCAATATATTGTACTACTATCGGCTCTGTTCTAAAAATTCTTTTGGAAGTTCACCGTACGTAATAGTCACAAGTAAGTTAAGTAGTACTCTTTCAGTGGAAATTTCCTCCTTAACTGCTACGACCGACCGTCTTTCTGCAGTGCTGCGATGGACAACCGAAACAGAAACCAGCAATGCCGGTTTTGAGATTGAACGTAAAAAAATATTGAGCTATACAAATCCCGAATTTGAAAGTGAGTGGGAACGGATCGGGTTTGTTCCTGGTGCAGGAACGTCCAATTCCAAAAAAGAATATCTCTATGTTGATCATCCTGTAACTCCCGGAAAATACGTATATCGGTTGAAGCAGATCGATACGGATGGAGAATTTAAGTTTTTACAGATAATAGAAGTCGAAGTGGGGAATGTTCCTTCTGTATTCTCTCTATCTAATAATTATCCAAATCCTTTTAATCCTACCACAACCGTTGAGTTTACGCTTCCTGCAACCGGTAGAGCGTCGTTGAAGATATTCTCGATGCTCGGTCAGGAATTAGTAACACTTGTTGACCAAGAACTTCCTTCGGGAGCCATCCATCGTTATCAGGTAGATGCGAAGGATTATTCAAGCGGTTTGTATTTTTATCAACTTACTTTCGGGAATCAACGCCTGGTAAAAAGAATGTCCCTTATAAAATAGAATGTACAACTCAGTTAAAACAATTCTTACTGTAATCCTCATCTCGTATTGTTTCGTTCCTATCAGTAATGCAAAAGATGTCGTGGTATCCTCCGCAGCACAGATTACGACGGCACTTTCAACAATTACAGCAGGTGATACGATAACCATGGTATCTGGCACTTGGACCGATCAAAAGATCGTCTTCAAAGCAACAGGCACGTCTGCAAATCCTGTTCTTCTACGGGCACAATCAAATCAATCGGTTCTTCTTAATGGAACATCAACACTGCGCATTGCCGGAAATTATCTGGTTGTTGATGGATTGAAATTTGAAGGAGGATACAGTTCTTCCGGCGGAGTAATTGAATTTCAGGGGACCGATGGGAAAGCGAGCAATCATTGCCGTTTGACCAGAACATCGATCAAGAGTTATAATCCGGCAAGTATTGCTACAGATTATAAATGGATTTCATTATATGGGCAATATAATAGAGTCGATCATTGTTCTTTTGAAAATAAAATCCATATGGGAACCACACTGGTAGTATGGCTTACTTCTGCCAACATTCCCAACTATCATCAGATCGATCATAACTATTTTGGTCCACGTCCGGTATTGGTGGATCTGAACGGTGTTCCTGTCAATGGAGGAGAAACGATCCGTATAGGAACAAGTGATTATTCAATGAATGATTCATATACAACGGTTGAAAATAATTATTTTGACCGCTGTAACGGAGAGATCGAAGTCATCTCAAACAAATCGTGCGAAAATATTTTCCGTTATAATGTTTTTGCAAATTGTCAAGGGATGTTGACATTGCGCCATGGAAACCGATGCAACGTGTACGGAAATTATTTTTTCTGCAATAATGCGGTAAACTCCGGCGGTATCCGCATTATCGGTGAAGATCATAAAATCTACAATAACTATATCGAAAGAAGTGATGGTTCCAGTATGAAGACCGGAATCACAATGACCAATGGAGTTCCTAATTCACCTCTGAACAGATATTTTCAAGTGAAGCGGGCGCAGGTGGTCTTCAATACGCTTATCGGCAACCGGTATTCCATGAATATCGGAGCAGGAAAAGATAGTGAACTGACATTGCCGCCTCTTGACTGCACTGTTGCGAACAATATTGTCTGGAGCACAAGGGAACAATTGATAACCTATACTGATACTCCCGTCAATATGAAATATGAAGGGAATATTTTTTATGGTTCAACGCTCGGTATTACAAAACCAACCGGAATAACAATTGTCGATCCAAAGTTGGTCTATACATCGGATAGTTTATGGAAACTCAACTCAACAGGTCCTGGTATTGATTCTGCCGTTGGAAGTTATCCATTCGTCACAAAAGACATGGATGGGCAACCGCGTATTGCTCCGTTTGATATAGGAGCGGATGAACTTTCGAGTTCTGCTGTCACTCAACGTCCGATCAAAAAAAGTGAAGTGGGTGTATCAGCGATCGTAACAACAGTAGAAAGATCAACTTCAGCAATTGTGCCGATACGATTTGCATCCATTCAGAATTATCCAAATCCATTCAATCCCGCAACGACCATTGAGTTCTCACTTCCGCATTCTGCCGACGTACAATTGAAGATATATAACGGGATCGGCGAAGAAATTGAAACGCTGGTGGACCGCCGGTTGGAAGGAAACAGAAAATATCATTTCACATTTCATGCATCGCATTTGGCAACGGGATTGTATTATGCTGAACTACACTATGGATCCCAGGTTGCGGTTCATAAAATGCTTCTCTTAAAATAATATCAGGAAAATATATGCCGTCGATTTTAGAACAGTTGAAATTAATTGGAATCATACCGGTCATTGCAATCGATAATGCTGATGATGCAGAACCTCTTGCTCAGGCATTGATCGACGGCGGTCTTCCATGTGCCGAAGTGACATTTAGAACTGCAGCTGCAAAAGAGGCGATCACCAGGATCGCGAAGAAATTTCCATCGATGCTGGTGGGAGCAGGAACGGTATTGAATATCGATCAGGTCAAAACTGCGGTCGATGCCGGCGTGAAATTTATCGTTTCTCCCGGATTAAATCCAAAAGTTGTAGAATATTGCATTGCAAACAAGATTCCAATAACACCGGGAACTGCAACTCCATCCGATGTTGAACGGGCGATCGAGCTCGGACTTGATACGGTGAAATTTTTTCCGGCGGAAGGAAATGGCGGTCTTCCGTATTTAAAAGCGATCAGCGGACCGTACAATAAAATGAAATTCATCCCGACCGGAGGGATTGATGAGACAAATATTCTCTCGTATTTGAAATTCGACAAGATCATTGCCTGCGGGGGAAGCTGGATGGTGAAACAAGATATGATTGCCAAAAAACAATTCGATGAGATAAAGAAATTGACCGCACGGGCAGTTCAATTGATGCTCGGATTCGATCTTAAACATATAGGAATGAACAATGCTAATGATAACGAAGCACTATCAAACGCAGCGGCAATGTCTCAATTGTTCAATTTCCCGATAAAAGACGGAAACTCATCACTCTTTGCCGGAACACAGGTTGAATTTATGAAACAACCATATTTAGGAGCGCACGGACATATCGCCATTGGTACAAATTTCATCGATAGAGCAGTTGCATATTTTGAGAGGATGGGAGTGAAGATTCTTTCTGACACAAAAAAAGAAAAGGATGGGAAATTGATCGCAGTCTATCTTGAAAAAGAAATCGGCGGATTTGCAATTCATTTATTACAGAGCTGATCATGAAAATAACATATGCATTGCTGTTGCTCTCTCTCATTCAATTCGTTTTTCCGCAAAAACCAAGAGTATTTTTACTCGAGGCAGATTCTCTCGTTTCAATTCGCGAGTCAATAGCAGCCGGAAACAAAATGTATACTCCTGCATTTAATAAACTGATGAAGGATGCAGAGAAAGCACTGAAGGCTGAACCGCTGTCCGTGACAACTAAAGAATTACTCCCGCCGAGCGGAGATAGCCATGACTATTTCAGTCAAAGCAGGTACTGGTGGCCTGATCCGAATAAACCGGATGGGAAACCGTACATTCGCAAAGATGGTGAAACGAATCCCGAAGTTGAAACGATAACTGATCATACGTACCTGGGGAAAACAGTTTCCACCATCAACACTCTTGCGCTTGCTTTTTATTATTCGGGAGATGAAAAATATGCTCAGTATGCATCAACACTCATCCGCGTTTGGTTTCTTGATACAGAAACCAAAATGAATCCGAACCTTACTTATGCACAGACAATTCCCGGAAAACCGGAACCGCGTGGGACAGGGATCTTGGATGCACGAGAATTTTCCACTCTTGTTGATGCCTTTGGGATACTGAAATTATCACGCTCTTGGGATATAAAGGACCAGAAGCAGGTGACTGAATGGTTCACGGAATATTTGCGCTGGCTGCGTGAGAGTAAAAACGGATTGCATGAATCGAACGCACAAAACAATCATGGAACGTGGTATGATGTTCAAACTACAGCCATTGCGTTGTTCGTGGGTAATAAAACTCTGGCAAAACAGATCTGTGAGGAAGCAAAGTCAAAACGAATTGCATATCAAATAACTCCTGAAGGAAAACAACCCGAAGAACTTGTTCGAACCTTATCGTTTCACTATTCAACATTCAATCTCTTTGCACTTACCCGTCTTGCAACCCTGGCGAACCATGTTGGCATTGATCTTTGGAATTATAAAACAGATGATAACAGAAGCATCAGAACTGCGCTCGATCATTTGATCCCATACGCAATGAAGGAAAAAAAATGGGAATGGACTCAGATCAAAGATTTGGATCCGAATTATCTTGTATTGGTTGCGCGTTCATCATCAAGTGTATTCGGTGAAAAGAAATATGCAAAAGTGTGGGAACAATTATTCAATGGAACAAAAGAATCCGATAGAATGATCTTACAGCAAGGATTTGTTTCATCTCGAAACTAAATAAAACGAAAAATGATGAGGAATGCGAAATTATGAATAAAAAAACGATCGTTACATTCGGTGAAATTATGCTGCGGCTTTCAACTCCTGGATTCAGCCGGTTTGTTCAGACGAACCAGTTTGATGCAAATTATGGCGGAGGAGAAGCAAATGTAGCCGCCTCGCTGGCACAGTTTGGACTCGATGCACGTTTTGTGACACGTCTGCCGAAGCATGAGATCGGTGAGGCCGCGGTAAATTCATTGCGTCGATTTGGCGTGGATACGAACTATATTGTTCGCGGCGGTGAAAGGGTCGGTATTTATTTTTTAGAGACCGGAGCCAGTCAACGCGCGTCAAAAGTGATCTATGATCGAAGCGATTCTTCCATCTCGAATTTGAAACCGGGCGAAGTGGATTGGGAAAAAGTGTTCGAGGGAGCGACATGGTTCCATTGGACCGGGATCACTCCTGCGATCGGTAAAAATCTTCAGGAATGCCTGATTGAAGCGTGTACTGCTGCAAAGAAGAAAGGAATTACCATCAGTGCAGATTTGAATTACCGTAAAAAATTATGGAGTGAAGAAGAAGCTCAAAAAGTTATGGTTCCATTGATGCGCTTTGTCGACGTCTGCATCTCCAACGAAGAGGATGCTGAAAAAAGTCTCGGCCTAAAACCGGAACATACCGATGTCGATGCGGGGAAGATCGATGAAGGGGGTTATGTTGCGTTAGCATCAGCATTGAAGAAAAAATTCAATTTTAAAACCGTTGCAATTACATTGCGAGAGAGTTTTTCAGCAACACGGAATGGCTGGAGCGCAATGCTGATGGATGATAAGGATTGTGTCACTCCTTATCGTTCTAAAATATATGATATCACGATCGTTGACCGAGTCGGCGGCGGTGATTCGTTCGCTGCTGGTTTGATCTATGGATTATTATCAAAATCAACGACAAAAGAGGCTTTGGAATTTGCTGTTGCCGCATCGTGCATGAAACATACCATACCGGGAGATTTTAATCACGTATCCGTTTCCGAAGTTGATGCACTTGCAAAAGGGAGCGGTTCAGGAAGAGTAGAGCGATAAATGAAAACAATACTACATGGGATCGTTATTTTTCTCTTCTCATTCATGTCCGTATCGATGAGTGAAACGAAAATGTGCGCGACTGCTTCAGACGTAACATCCGCAGTGAAAAAAATAAAACCTGGCGATGTTATTATTCTGGATGACGGGAAGTTTCACTTTTCTTCACAATTGAAGATCTCAGTGCAAGGGTCAAAAGAACATCCGGTCGTCATAAAAGCAAAGACGAACAATAGATCATTCATTACCGGCAAGACATCCTTTGTTTTGCGCAATAGTTCATATGTGACAATTGAAGGATTGGTGTTCAATAATACCGGCGGAAGTGCAATTCGTCTTGAGGGATGCAGCAATATCCGGATCACCAGAAATACCTTTAAACTGAATGAAACAACAAAAGGAAGCTGGGTGATGATCACCGGAAACGATGATGATACAACATCACTCAGCCATCATAATATGATCGATCATAATCTTTTTGAGGATAAAAAGGAACTCGGCAACTTTGTAACGGTTGAAGGGACAAAAACTTTCTCGCCTCGCGTTTCACAGTATGATATCATCGAATGGAATCATTTCAGGAATATCGGTCCTCGTGCAGAAAATGTTTTGGAAGCGATCCGGGTAGGATCATCCACCTATACACTTTCCCGCGGATACACCATTCTTCAGAATAATCTTTTTGAATGGTGCGACGGCGATCCGGAATATGTTTCAATCAAATTAAGCAATTGTACGGTCCGCAATAATACCTTTAAAGAATGTTTGGGGGTGCTTTCGCTGCGGCATGGGAATAACAGCAGCATCGACGGCAATTATATTCTTGGGAATAATCGTACCGGAACTTTTCTGGACAGTACCGGGAAGACCTGGACACTTGGAACCGGAGGGGTTCGTTTCTGTGCCGATAGTATGACGATCACGAATAACTATTTTGAAGGTTTGACCGGAACAGAATGGGATGGAACGATTGCCGCAACGAACGGTGATGCTGATTATGGTGAGGGAAAACCATTGACAAAACATTTCCGGATCCGCTATGCGGTTCTTTCCAATAATGTTATGGTGAACAATGCCAGCAATATCGAGATCGGTTTTGACGGAGCCGGATTTCAGGGAAATTGGTGGTCAAAACCACCGCAGGATATGATCATATCGAATAATCTCATTGTTGGTTCAAAGGATACACTGATAAAATTATTCGTTAACCCGGTGAACACGAAATTTTCCGGTAACATAGTTTTTGCAGAGGGAAATGCTGTTGCATCGTCAACAGTACTCGAAGGAGTTGAAATAAGAGATCCACGTATGGTCCGTGTGAACGGCCTTTTACAGTCTTCAGAAAAATTGTTCGTGGCCAATAAAATTTATTCAGCGAAGCCTTTAACGGCGAACGAAGTTGGTCCAAATGCGAAATAGTTTCTTGATAATTATTTCCTGTTTTTCAGTGCACATTTCAATGTTGAATGCTCAACAGTGGCAGTCGTCAAAAGTATTTTTTGGGAATAACGGCAAATTGGTGTATGCCACAGATTCGGCTCGCAATCGAATTCCGGATTTTAGTTATGCCGGTTATAAGAATGGAGAATTCCCGATTCCATCCGTCATGACAGTTCTTTCCATTTCTCCTATCACTGGAGATAATACAGCACATATTCAAAAAGCGATCGACAGCGTTGGCGCACTTCCGATGAATGCACAAGGTCTTCGTGGTGCTGTATTATTGAATGCAGGCCGTTATCATGTGTACGGAACAATCAAAG
>CAYPEM010000068.1:4923-8008 GCA_964409765.1 uncultured Chitinophagaceae bacterium | reverse complement strand
ATCGATACCGGTGGGTCACATTGGCTTGAACCCGGAGCTGAAACAGGAGTAGATGTTCCGTGGAAGGTCAATCAGCTGCCGATCCTTTATAACCGATGGATCAAAGCGATCCAGGGAAACAGCGTAACGATCGATGTTCCGGTCTTTAATCACCTCGTTCGGTCGCTTTCTCAGTCAATCATCTATAAGTATGCGCGGACAGGATTGCAGACAAATATCGGAATTGAAAATCTAAGGGTTGATATTGAATCTCTTGGAGGTGAAGATGAAAATCATGCCTGGAGTTCTTTGTATTTCCTTCAAGCTGAAGATTCGTGGGTTAAAAACTGTACTTTTACCGGATTTGGTCATTCCGGTGTTATCACAAATACAGCAACTCGTATCACTGTTCAAGATTGTAAAGCGTTAGATCCAGTCAGTATCATTACCGGCGAACGGCGATATAATTTTAATACTTATACCGCATCACAACAAATTCTTTTTAAGAATTGTCAAGCTACGAACGGACGACATCATTATGTTTCCAACGGAACAAGCTATACTTCCGGAGTTGTGTTTGTTGACTGCACATCGCAAGGTGCATACACGAGCAGCGAAGGGCACCGGCAATGGAGCACCGGATTTTTATACGACAATCATATCGAACTGGATGGACCGAGAGCCGATAAACGGTTGTTAGGGATCTACAATCGAGGCTATTATGGCACTAGTCATGGCTGGACAATGGCGCACACCGTCGCTTGGAATTGTAATGTACGTCCGCAAGGATATTTGATTGTTCAACAGGCGCCGACCGCACAAAATTATGCGATTGGATGTTTTGGGATTGTTACCGGAAAAGTCCCTCAAGCACCGTTTAATGAACCTGAAGGATTCATTGAAGGGACCAACAAAGCGAATTTGAATCCCCGTTCATTGTATTACGCGCAATTGCAGGATCGACTTGCATCTGCAGGGGTTAACGAACACATTTCTATCCCTTCAGAATTTCAGTTATATCAAAATTATCCGAATCCGTTCAATGGAACGACAGTGATCAAATACAGAGTTGGTGTGAATGCCAGGATCACGATAGAAATAACCGATGTGTTAGGAAGACGCGTCTCGATAATCACAGACTCGATCCGTCAAGCAGGAGAGTATGAAACGAAATGGATCACCTATAACGAAAGTTCGGGGATTTATTATTGCACGATGACAGCTCAATCGATAGAAAAAAATTCTCAACCCATTACGATCAGTCAAAAAATGATCCTCACTAAATAATAAAACGAAAGAACTGCCATGGAAGTACGATGTGCTCCAAACCAAACGACCACAAAAACTCTTACAACAGATCTTCTACGGAATGAATTTCTTGTTGAATCGATCTTTGTTTCCGGAAAGATCACCACACTCTATTCCGATGTTGACCGCGCTATCATCGGCGGAGCGATGCCGATCGGTTCACCGCTTGAACTGCTTGCGAGCAAAAAAGAAATGGCATCAGACTTTTTTTGTGAACGCCGTGAAATCGGAATCATGAACATTGGCGGAAATGGTTCGATCACCGTTGATGGAAATATCTTTCCGATGGATCTCAAAGATGTGGTGTATATTGGTAAAGGTGTTAAATCAATAACCTTTGCAAGCGCCAACCACGAAACACCGGCATTGTTCTATTTCATCAGCTATCCTGCTCATACTTCATATCCGGTCACTCATGCAAAATTCTCTCAAGCAGAACCGCAAAAACTCGGCAGCGAAAAGGATTCCAATAAACGGACGATCTATAAATATATTCATCCGAACGGGATTAAAAGCTGCCAGTTAGTGATGGGAATGACAGAATTGGATGAAGGGAGCATCTGGAATACAATGCCATCGCATACACATCTCCGCCGTTCAGAAGTGTATTTATATTTTAATCTTAAACAGGATGCAGTCATTTTTCATATGATGGGGGAGCCGAACGAGACACGTCATTTAGTTGTACGAAATCAACAAGCGGTGATCTCTCCAAGTTGGTCGATCCATAGTGGTGCGGGGACTAGTAATTATTCATTTATTTGGGCGATGGGGGGCGAAAACCAGGAATTTGGAGATATGGATGCCATTTCAATGAGTACATTACGCTAGTTCTAGTTATAGATGAATTTAATCTATCATCCCTTAAATCCTTGAGATTTCGGGGATGTTTTTTGTACGATTGATCATTTCACAAAGTCTGAAAGTCACATGATATGATAAAGAACTGTTCATTAGAAAATTCTTATTTCAGCACTAAAAGAGCTCTTCAAACCTGGTATTTTTCCCATAAACCACTAATAATACGATTCCTCAATGAATGCAATGGATTCTTAGAGAATTCTAACGTGGTTTGCTATGGATTTTTCTTAAAAATGACCGATATTGATAATAGTGTTTATGACAACAAAGAATAAAGCTTCAAAGTGATTTAAGTCATAGCAGAGAGACGCAGAAGTTTATAGATTGAATACAGAAATTAAACAACAGAGAATATCATGGGCACATCAAAAATAGTAATGCTTTCCGGAGTCTACCTTATATTGGGTATGTATTCGCTTAGCTTTACAGCCGCAGATAGAACCAATAGTGCGATCTCTGAATCCATCGCAAATTCGGTTCAAGCAGAGCAGATCGCCCGTACAGGTATTTCACTCGCAATGACCAAAATGGGTGGTATTAATTCATCCTCAACCCGTGAATATGGCAATCAACAAGCTTCATTCTTGAACGGTTCAGTTGTCTATTCAGCTTCACAATCTGGTTTACCTGCTTCACAATCACAAGTAACATCCACAGGTTCAATCGCCGGAAAAACAGTAACGATCAAAGCAGTGTTCAGTTATGAACGCAATCGCTGGAGAGTTATCCGGATGTTTGTTCAACCGACTGCGTAAAAAGTTTTTCAATTCAAACTTCCTTTTTTCATTCTATTCATTCAGTCAACGATCTTCAATAAACGTATCTTGCGTTTCACACGTTCTATTTGTTTTTCTCCTGCAGTACCTCAAATAAAAATCAATCGCTACCTGCGGTGTGATATCATTCCCGCACGTTTTTAGCGGGAATCTATTCTATG
>CAYPEM010000068.1:0-4823 GCA_964409765.1 uncultured Chitinophagaceae bacterium | reverse complement strand
CTTCATGAATCAGTAATTGAAAGAATTCCTTATGACACAACCGGTGTCTACTATTTTCACGATCAATCGGGGAATATTCTGTATATCGGCAAAAGCAACGATCTGCGCAAAAGAATTCTCCAGCATTTTGCATCACAGAAAAGAAGCAAAGAGCTGCGGTTACTGAACGAGATCGCCGATATCAGTTTTGAAAATACCGGCAGTGAACTGGTTGCGCTGTTACTCGAATCGGATGAGATTAAAAAGTACAAACCGCCATATAATTCTTCACAGAAGAGAGGGAGAGCAGTACCGTATTACGGCATCTATCAACGGAATGATCCTTCCGGATATATCAACCTCTTTTTTGAAAAACTCATTCCGGGTGAAGAGCCTCTTGTTATGATCGACAGTCCGTTTGAAGCGAAGAATATCTTGTACAAAGCGATCGATCGGTACAATCTTTGCGAAAGTAAATGTGACCTTCACAAAACAGTTGGTCCTTGCTTCAATCACCAGATCCATAAATGTTTTGGAGCGTGTATTGAAGAAGAAGAACCGGAAAGATATAACGAACGAGCTGCTCAGGCAATTGAAAGTTTTAGCTTTCGTGGCGAGAGTTTTTTTATTGTTGATTCCGGCAGAAATGACATGGAACAATCGATCGTCCTGATTGAACGGGGTGAATATAAAGGATTCGGATATATCGATTATTCTCTGAACGAACCAAGTCTAGAATCGATTAGAGATTGCATCAAAAAATATAACCATAACAAGGATATTCAAAAGATCCTGTGCGGGTTCATGAAAAAAGGGGTTAAAAAGTTTAGAATAGCAATTGACAGTGAATAATTTGACCAGCCTCCCAAAAGATGATCCAATTTAATATATTGAGATTCATCATATCTTAGGGAGTAAGTTGAAAGGTAAATAACAAATCTGATTTAAAATCAATTGATTTCATATGACCAAAAAATATATCAATCCAAAAACACTATTTAACAGTATTCAATATGGATTCTCCCAAGCAGTAGTTGCTCCCCAGGGCCGAACAGTTTACATTTCCGGTCAAGTCGCATGGGATTCAGAACAAGTGATCATCGGCGGTACAGATCTTTCACAGCAAGCAAAACAGTCCTTCCGTAATCTCCAAACCGCCGTCGAATCCGCGGGTGGAAAATTGATGGATATCGTTTCTTTACGTCTATATATTGTAAACTATAAAGCTGAAGATGCCGCACCGGTAGGTACGATTCTCCGAGAATTCTTTGGAACCATTTCACCACCAGCTTCAACGTGGATAGGAGTGAGTTCGTTGGCAAACAAAGATTTTCTTATTGAAATTGAAGCGATCGCAGTTATAGAATAGTGTGCTAAAAATAGCGATTGTTGTTTGAGTGCGAGTATGTCGTGCTCGATTTATCTTGTGCACAAAGTCCACATGGAGAAAATTTGTTACAATAAAATTCCGTTTTATGAACGACACATTAACCAAGAGATTTCGAATGGACGCCGGGAGAGAATCGTCTGAAAGTAAGAAGAAGATTCTCCACGTGTTTATTTTTCCAACAGTTGTTCTTCAAATCGGACTTAATCCATCTAAAAAGATAAAATTTTCTTGAAATTATTCTTGCAAAGCGGCACCAAATTTTCGTATATTTACAACGCAAAAACAAGGGGTCGTAGCTCAGTTTGGTTAGAGCGCTTGCCTGTCACCGCTTTTACCCACAGTAAGAATACCTCTGTAAAATCAATCGAAATCGCTATTTTTTTGTTGGGGACTTATCAAGTCACCTAACACTATTTCTTGCTTTGTTGCTTCCTTTTTCAAGGGAGGAACAAATGCCAACACTCACCAAAGATAAAACCGGATCATTCTTCATCGTCTATTCAGTAGATGGTAAACGAAAATGGAAATCTCTATTCACAAAAGATTCTGTCGAAGCTAAAGATCGATTTAAGCAATGTCCAAAATCGTTCGCCAAGTATCCTTCAAGCACTATTACCTTCAAAAAAATTCCGGAAATGACTTTGGTAGAGGCAGAGAATGAATTTCTGGATTATGCACGAGCAAACCTGGCGATTAACACCGTTAAGCATTATCAATACTCATTCAAAGCGTTCAATGCAATTATTGGTAATCCATTAGTAAACGAGATAGACATTAGGATGATAGAACGGTATAAGAGTCAAAGAGCTGCGGTAATTGAGAAAGTATCAGTAAATATTCAATACCGTTGTATTAAAGCATTCTTTAATAGGCTTGTGGATTGGGATGTCATCAAAGAGTCACCTTGCAGGAGGGTAAAACCTTTTAGACTGCCTGATGTTATGCCGGCGTATTTATCATTTGAAGATTTTGAAAAACTATTACGATCAACTGAAACTCATCCTTTGCACAACATTATATTACTTGCTGGGATGACTGGATTGCGGAGAAGTGAAATAGTAAATCTGAAGTGGGATGATGTTGATTTTACAAAAAGATTACTTATTGTAAGAAACTGTGAGACATTCACAACAAAAACAGGCAAGATTCGATCCGTTCCGTTGAATTCAACTGTGTACAATTTATTAGAGAGCCTTCCCAAAGCATCGCAATATGTATTTCCCGGAGATAGAGGAGGGAGATACAATCCTAATTTCTTGACTGAACAGTTTAGAGAGATAGTGCGGAAAAATAATTTTGATAGGAAACTGCATTTCCATTCTTTGCGACATACCTTCGCAACTTTCTTGGTAATCAAAAGTGTGTCGTTATACCACGTACAAAAATTACTTGGACATTCCAATCCACGAATAACACAAATTTATTCGCACCTTAGTAATAACGACTTATTACCATCGGTTGAACAAATATCTTTATAAAAACCTTCCAACTGAGACTTTTCAGGTTTTTCAACTCTTGGACAATATAGGAAAGAAATGTCATTAAGAATTTATGGTGGTGTACCAATTTTACCTTAAATTTTCGGACAAATTCGAAAAATATACTTATAGAATGGCAGTAATTTATGCAGTTATACTTTTCTCATTCAATTGTCTTTACATTTTTCAGACGTTAAATAATAGATTTTAATGAACACTATTGTAACCAAGAAATTTTAGAGCGATACAAACAATTTATATAGAATGTAAAAGTCGGTAAAATATTTTGCTGGGAAATATAAGTTGCATACAGAAATAGTTTTTTGAAAGTTCAGAAAAAAAAGACCATTTTAGAAAAATGTAGAATATATCAAATCTTTAACAATGCAAAGATATCATTTTAGATTATTTGTAAAATGGGATTTATTAGATTCATAATGAGAATCAATTTGAACTATAATGATGTTTAGCCTTGATCTCAAAGATAGGATTATCAAAATCGACGGTATAAATTGCGTTAATCGCTAATACTTGAATGCTCAACGAAGTGATATTGTTCTTAATTCTGGCCTGTTGAATATCCTTTGCAAAGTATATAGCAATGTCTTTATCATCAACCTCAAATATTTCACAATCAGCGACAATCCCAGTCCAAAGCACATCTTCTATAGTATTATTATTGCGTTTGAAACATAAGAAATCATTTTGTTCAGGCGTATAGACGATGAACATATTGTCGTTAGCTATAAATTATGCAAGAATATAGTAATAATCGAATTATCTTTGTTGACCTCCCTCCAGTTTACCTACCAATACTAAGTTAATAAAATTCTTCATTGAGTGCTCCGCGTTTTTGATCCAATTAGAATAAAAATATTTGTAGTATTTTTTGCCTGTTGCAATCGTTCTTCTAAACAAATCCGATGTTTGCAAATCATTTATTTATTTTTTACTCCTTCTGAGAAAAAATCAAACGGTATGTTATAACACAGATATTCTTAAAGAGGTATTGATTCCTCTTATACCGAAACGTAAACGACGTATCGTCTGATGATAAGCATTGCCATTATACACGAACACCGATCAATTTGTTAATATTTCTCCTAAAAGTATAAAAAAGTAGAAATACACCCCTTTTTTAAAAATACCAAATCGGCGGTATTGCTCTCTTTGCAAAGTTTGTGAATCTTAAATCAATGAGTTAATGTGTTACCTATAAATAAAAAATGATTTTCGATCTGCAAGGAGAATAATTATGAAAAAAACAATAATATTTCTTCTCGGTATCATTACTTCAAATATCGCAATTGCTCAATATGAACAGTATGGTGCAGGGATTATTGGAGATACGGTGAAGATATGGAATACAAATATTACTTCAAGTTGTGGAGCAAAGTACAATGCAAAGAATTATAATAATACAGCAAACAATCATTCAATATTAATAATTACAACAAAAGAGGTAATATGAAAACAAATATTTTAATTATAACCCTTCTTTCGATGTTACTAATTTCGTGCAAAGAAGATTCAACTGTTGAGCCAACAAAAGATGCTGTTGTTGATAATACACCGATAGTAAATTTGTCTATCGGCAATAAATACTATGTATCTTACAATGATTTTACAGGATCCGTTGTTTATAGTTGGGGACAAACGAAATCTATATTACGAGATACAACAATCACCGGCAACAAATATTATATTTTTTCTTCAGGAGAAATTCTTCGAAGCTCGTCAACTGCTTTATTGCAGTGGAGTGGAAATTCAGAAAAGATTTTGTATCGATACGATGTCAAGGTTGGGGACAGCATCTCTTACCTAGGAAGACAATTAAAAATACTATCGGTATCTACCGATACGGTTTTTGTGGGCACTCAAAAAATAATTGATGCTTCGAATGCAGGGATAACTACTGATACTACATTTGCAGTAACGTATGCATCAAAATTTGGATTGTTGAGCAGCCGTAAATC
>CAYPEM010000067.1:1603-21187 GCA_964409765.1 uncultured Chitinophagaceae bacterium | reverse complement strand
GCTCCTAAGGCTAGTGTGTCTGCCAATTCCACCACCTCGGCGGTGATTACACTACAAATATACGAAAGGTTCTCTCCTTCTCCAAAAACCGTATTAATTATTTTTTTGAGATAGTATGCGATCTTCCATAGTCAATAGTTATTAAAGTAAGGTTATTTGAAATACTGAAATTATTTGTTATACTTTTTGCATGCCAATTGAGAAAAAAAATAGAAGCTTTTTCATTATACTTTGTTTTACTCTCTTCCTTCAAGGCATACTCTTTTGCCAAACCACCTATAAGCGTTTCTCCACAAATGACGGACTTGCGCAGAACTTCGTCAGTTCCATAGTTCAGGATCATCGTGGATTTCTCTGGTTCGGCACGTTTGACGGACTCAGCAGGTTTGATGGTTATACATTCAAGAACTATCGAAATGATCCATCAGATACGCTCTCGCTCTCTTCAGGTTTCATCACCGAATTATTTGTTTCCTCTTCAGGAATCATCTGGATCGGATTTTTAGATGGCACCATCAATCTTTTTGATCCATCAAAAGAACACTTCAGGCGGCTTCCATTGTCAATTCCGGTAAAACCTTCGGGAAACAATTTACGCATTACATCGATCGTTGAAGATTCTTCCGGCAGGATCTGGGTTGGTACTGCGAATGGAGGGTTGATCCGGACTGTGCAGCAGACTGGATCACATAATAAAATCTCTATAGACAAACTCCATTTTGAATATTTTCAGAATTATTCCGTCGGTTCAACAACATTTGAGACACGAAATGTTCGTTCATTGTTTGTTGATAATAAAGGATCGCTTTGGATTCAGACAGAAGAGAAGATCCTTTTCCTTGAATGCAACGGAAATAATGACATTCAGATATCTTCAGTGAATGTGATACTGGGGCCGGGACCAGTGACGTGCGGTATCGATCAGGATTCTTCCGGTAGAATGTGGTTTGTCACTTCCAATGAGATTGTATCAATGGATCCTCAGACAAAGGATATTCGTACAATAAATATACGATCACTATGGAAAGACAATTATTTTCAAAACGGAGGATATCTCTCGCTGCAATGTGACGATCGCAGCAACAGTATTTGGATATCAACAGAGTATGAAATTCTCCGGATTGATATGACAGATCCTTCAAAATTTACTCGATTGCCGCGACCATTATCGATGAATAATTTGATGGTGGAATTCACGGTGAATTTTGTGGACCGGAGCGGTGTTGTATGGTTCGGCACCAAAGGATTTGGTATCTATCAATACAATCAAAAAAATGTCTCGTTTGGATTGATCCCATCACTCAATTTAAAAGCTCTTTCTCAACAATTTCGTTCGTTCCAGCTTCCTCCCGATGAGGAATTAAAAAAGATACCATCAGTGGTAAGAGATTATTTTGGGGCTTATTCTTTTGTTGATAAATTTGGTCATCTGTGGATTGAAGGGGAAGGTGTCGACAACGTTTCGATTATGCGTCGATATAATCCAAAAACACACAGTGTGCAGATTTATAAAAACGGTTTTAGCCCGAATGAGATCAATGGTCCCTATAATCCCGTCTATCTTGAATTGAATGACGGCAACATGTGGATCGTTAATTATATCAATGGACTTGATCGATTCGATCCGGTAACAAACACATTCGATCATTTCCAGATTGTTAACGGAATAATGAAACTCGTTAAGAATAAAGATCCTCAATCAGCAAGTCTCACCACCGCTATAAAAGATGTTGACGGATCAATGTGGATTGGCACCTTGAATGAAGGTATCTATCATCTCGATCCTTCTTCTTTATCACTCAAACGCTTTTCTTCTCATTCCGCCGACCTGTCATCGCTCAGTCATAACTATGTCATCACCCTAAGTTTAGATCCGTTTGAACCTGGTCGTTACGTATGGGCTGGGACGTATGGCGGCGGTTTAAATAGATTGGATAGAACGACCGGAAAATTTTTACGATTTAACGAACGAACGGGATTACCGAGCAATGTCATTAACAGCATTCGATCGGATAAGCAGGGATATCTTTGGATCAGCAGCAATTATGGACTCTGGAAACTAAATCCACGAACTCTTCGGTTCTTATTCTATGATATCAATGACGGCCTTCAAGGATTGGAGTATAATCGGTTTGAATCATATTCAGCGTCGGATGGGAAGATGTTTTTTGGAGGGACAGAGGGAGTCAATGCGTTCTATCCTGAACGGATCTCAGAGAATCCACATATTCCTCCCGTTGTGTTCACCGATTTGAAAATAAAAAATCGATCAGTCTTTCATAATGATGAGAATTCTCCGCTGTCAATCAGTATCACAGAAACCAAGAATGTAACATTACAGTATTCGGACAATGTTATCACACTGGAATTTGCTGCTCTTGATTTTATGAACACCGGTAAGAATCAATACTCACATAAACTTTCCGGGTTTGAAAATGAATGGAGTACTCCCACAACCAGGCGAACCACGACCTATACAAATCTTGATCCCGGAGAATACCTTTTTACGGTCAAAGGAAGTAATGGAGACGGAGTATGGAATGAACAAGGAGCATCTCTAGCAATCACGATCTTACCGCCGTGGTACCGTACATGGTGGGCATACATTCTGTATATCATCTCATCTATTGTAGTTCTTCTTTCAGTAAGACAATATGAATTGAAACGACTGCGGTTAAAGGACGAACTGCTTCTTGAGCAATCCCGTTCCGAGCAATTGAAGGGGATCGATCAAATGAAGATGAGGTTTTTCCAGAATATCAGTCATGAATTCCGTACGCCTCTCACCTTGATTTTAGGTCCAATCGAAAAACTCCTCTCTCGTTTATCTGATGAAACCGATAAACGAGAACTTCGCATGATGCGGCGAAATGCCAATCGTTTACTCCGATTGATCAATCAATTGCTTGATATCTCTAAACTGGAAGCGGGCGGGATGAAACTCCTGACAGCCAAAGATGATGTCGTCGCATTTGTCCGAGGCATTACGATGTCATTTCATTCCCTCGCAGAACGAAAAGGAATATTTTTAGATGTGCATTCCGAGCAGGAAGAAATTCCGCTCTTTTTCGATAAGGATAAACTGGAAAAAATATTAGTGAACCTGATCGGAAATGCATTTAAGTTTACACCGGAAAATGGTGAAGTAGTGGTCGGGATTTTGGTACGCGGAGATTTGGCGCAGCAGAAGGGATGGGTTGAAATTAAAGTTCGAGATACCGGTATTGGTATTCCACAGGAAAAAATAGATCATATATTTGACCGCTTCTATCAAGTAGATACTTCCTCAACCCGATCTCACGAGGGAACCGGTATAGGACTTTCACTGGTAAAAGAATTGATCGAAATTCACAAAGGGTCGATCACGGTTTCCAGCACTCCGGGAAAAGGAACAGTGTTCACGATCAGTTTTCCGCTAGGGAAACTTCATTTACAGCACTCTGAGATTGTGAACAGTGTCGATTATCATCCCATAGAACATATCTATGCACAAAGCGAAGTTGATCAACCTGAAACGATTATAACAAAAGAATTAACTGGATTGGATGAACAGGAAGAGAATATTCCGATGCTCCTGCTCATTGAAGACAATTATGATGTGCGGGAATATATTAAAACGTATGTCGTTCAACATTACCGGGTGATTGAAGCATTCGATGGTGAAGAAGGAATTAAAAAAGCTAAAGAATTCATTCCCGATCTGATCATCTCTGACGTGATGATGCCGAAAAAGGATGGGTATGAAGTTTGTAATATCATTAAGAAAGATCTAGTTACAAGTCACATACCGGTGATTTTATTGACAGCGAAAGCAGCAAGTGAAGACAAGATCAGCGGACTTGAGATCGGTGCTGATGATTATCTTGTGAAACCGTTCGACTCCACCGAACTACTCGTCCGAGTGAAGAATCTGATAGAGAATCGCCGCAGACTTCGTGAAAAATTTGGGAAAGAGGTGGTCACATTAAAACCGGATGAAGTGACCGTAACATCCACAGAACAAGTTTTTTTGAATACGGTGAAAAATATTATTGAGCAAAATATGAGCGATGAGAATTTTGATGTTGAACAGCTTGCCGCCGCAGTCAATATGAGCTATACTCAGCTCCATCGCAAATTAAAAGCGGTCATCGATCAATCTGCAAACCAGTTCATCCGCACTATGCGCCTTCACAGGGCAATGGATATCCTAAAACAGAACGGAGCAACCGTTTCAGAAACAGCGTATGCTGTGGGATTTGGGAGTCCAGCGTATTTTACAAAGTGTTTCAATGAACAATTTGGAATTTCACCCAGTGATATAAAAAAACAATTCTCGTAAAAATTTACGATGTAAAAAGCACTCTTTTCTCCATTAAAACACCAGTTTTACCCCCCTTTGCAAGAATTTTACTACTTATTGCAAGATTATTGATAGGTCTTGCCCCCTCATTTTGAGTTTATTGAATGTAAATATATAACGATAAAACTCAACTTAAATCAAACTACATGGGGGTTTCATGATACCTGACTCATTGTCAACTAAAACACTTATCCGTTTGTTCGCCGTAATCTGTGTTGCGTTGTTTTGCATAACTTTTCTGCATGCACAAGGAAATGCGATTACGCTTAATGGAACAAGCCAGTATGCTACGCTCAGTACTATTGCGGCAGACATGGCATCGAATACGACACACACGATAGAATTTTGGTTCAAAGCGCCCTCTCAGGTTGATGCAGGTCAGGTTTCACTGTTCGCCGTCAACTCAAGTACCGGTGGGAATGTGGTCTTATTCCTAATGGGAAACAATGCGATCCAGACCGGAAAGATCTACGTCTATGACGGAGCGAGTGCAACCGTCATCGATTCCAGTAATTCGACTTTTTTGGACAATGCACCGCATCATTTTGCTTTTGTGCGAAACGGCGCAACCGGTACATTCTATGTCGACGGAGCATTGCAGGGAAGCGGTTCGTGTACTTATGCTTTTGCTGGGACCAATATATGGTCTGCAGGTGTTGAATACGACAGCGGCCCGACCGCGACCGATTTTTTTAAAGGATCGATCGATGATATCAGGGTTTGGAATGCAGCACGATCAATTGACACCATACAAGCCCATATGTTTTCGCTTTCTGCAGCGAATTCCAATCTTAAAGGTTGGTGGAAATGTGATGAGGCAAGCGGAACCACATTAAATGATGCTTCGGGATTATCCAATACAGGAACATTGGTAGGCAGTCCCACATTCGCTTCTTCGTTCATTCCCACGGAACCAACAGTAGCAGCATCGAATATCGTCCGTACAAATCCAACAACGAATTCAATGACAATTAGCTGGACCCGCGGAGACGGTGATGGTTGTATTGTCGTTGTTGGTAACGGCGGCGATGGCGGCCCACCTATCGACGGAAAAACATATACCGCCTCGTCTGCATGGGGCAGCGGAACGTATATTTATCCAAATGCATATGTTGTTTATAAAGGGACAGGTAATTCAGTCACGATCACCAATATGAATAATGCGAATCAAACGTACGGTTTCGCCGTGTATGAATATAAATTATTCAACTCAATTGAAAATTATAAGGTCACGAATTTTAATACGTGGTACGAAACGTTAGACCCTGAACCAACCGTACAGGCATCGAATGTTTCTTTTTCCTCCATCAACACTACATCATTTACGGTGAATTGGACACGAGGAAATGGGGATAGCTGTATCGTTCTTCTTAAAGCAGGAAGCGCAGTGAACAGCGATCCTCTGGACGGAACTCCTTTGGCAACTTTTGGATTACATCCTATATACAATGCGAGTTCAGTTTTTCAAAGCGGCGCACAGATTGGAACCGGAAATTATGTCGTCTATAACCGTACTGGGACTTCGGTCACGGTGACCGGTCTTACTCCGGGAACCACCTATTACGCTGCAGTCTATGAACTGAACGGCCGTGGTGATTGGACAAATTTTATGATGCCGCCGGCAACAGGGAATGCTGCGACACTGACCGGCGTACCGACTCTCCAGGCATCCAATGTCACTTTTTCATCGGTTACCGCATCTTCTATGACCGTTCAATGGACCAACGGTAACGGGTCGAACAGGCTTGTTGTGGTGAAAGCAGGAAGCACGATACCGAGTTCTCCGGTGGATGGTAATACGTACACGGCGAGTACAGTATTCGGATCTGGCAACACGATCGGTACTGGTGTGTATGTTGTCTACGGCGGAACCGGATCGTCGGTAAATGTTACGGGACTTGCAGGAAATACGACCTATTATGTTGCAGTGTTCGAGTTCAACACTGTAATCGGTACAACGCGGTATTTGCTCACACCGGCAACAGGAAATACATTGACACCGACCGCCGAGCCGACAACTCAAGCATCTGCCGTTTCATTCTCATCGGTAACGACATCCTCGATGAACATCAATTGGACGAATGGGAATGGAGCAAAAAGGATCGTTCTTATGAAAGCGGGGAGTGCAGTGGACAGTGACCCGGTTGATGTAATCACTTACAGTTCCAACGGTGTGTTTGGGTCTGGGAGCGAGCTCGGTTCGGGAAATTATGTCGTATACGACGGCACCGGAAATACTGTGCCAGTCACCGGACTGGTATCGGGAACAACATATCATATTGCAGTCTACGAATACAATGGAAATCCCGGATTGGAGAATTACCGAACTTCATCACCCGCGAGATCGTCGATCTCTATTTATTATGCAACTGTGACTGGCGTTTCGCCGGTACAGAATGCATTGAATGTACCGACGAATGCTTCCATCCAGATCATATTCAGTGCACCGGTGCTGCCAAGTTCATTCGATGATACGGTTGCGTTCAGTGTCACCGGTGTTACTAGAGGGCAGTACCGTGGAACGATCGCGTTCTCAGCGGGGAATACGATAGCGACGTTCACACCGACCGTCCTCTTTAAGGAGGGCGAACTTGTTACGGTGCAGCTCACAGGCGCTCTTCAGATAGCTTCCACTGGAGCCGTGAAGCCGTTCGGGTACGCATTTACAACAGCTGTCGGCAGTGCAGCGGGGACATTTACCAGTCACGGGTACCTGACAACCACTGGCGGCTATTGTCAATCGGTCGTCGTGAATGATGTCGATCGCGATGGTGATGGAGACATCATCGTCATTAGCCAAATTCCTTCCACCGTCACCGTGTTTAGGAACGATGGATTCGGCTCCTTCCCTTCGAGTTCGGAGTATACACTGACGGCGACCAATGGTGGTGATGATATTGTTGTCGCTGATTTTGACGGAGACGGATATGGGGATATTGCCGCTTCACATATTGCGGTTGACAGTCTGTTCGTCCTTAAAAACAATGGAGACGGAACTTTCTCGACTCCGGTAACGTACCGGACGGGCACCGATCCATACGAATTATATACGAGCGATCTCGACGGTGACGGGGATCGTGATATTGTGACTTCGAATTTAAATAGTTTTTCACTCTCTGTCTTTAAGAACAATGGCGACGGTACATTTGCTCCCAAAGTCGACCGTTCTGTTGGTGTTAATAACAACCCCAGTGGTATATCCATCCACGACCTTGACGGAGACGGGGATGCCGATATTGCTGTCGCCGGAGACATTTCCGGAGGATCCTTGCATGTTTTGATGAACAATGGGGACGGAACGTTCCCAACGATGGTGAATTATTCAATTGGGTCCAATCCGGGAGATGTTTCAATCGAAGATATCGACGGCGACGGTGACGGGGATATTCTGGTGGGTTCATCAGATAGGATCAATATTTTCAAGAATAACGGTGACGGAACACTCCAGGCGAAAGTCGAACACAATACGGGAACAACGTATCTTAAAGAGATCTCTGTCGGGGATATCGACGGTGATGGGGATATGGATCTGAACCTTTCCGTCTACGAAGGCACCAGCTTATCCATTCAAAAGAACAACGGTGATGGAACATTTGAGCAAGGACAGGTTGCTTCACCCTGGACCCAGGCAAATGCTTCATTTATTTCGGACATTGATGGCAACGGCAGACTGGATATTGTCTTGGTCATGCATTCTAGTCCGGGGAGAGTATATATTTATGGGGACGATGCATCGTTACCTGTTGAACTAATATCATTCAATGCATCAACGAAACAGTCGTATGCGGAGTTGAAATGGAACACTGCGACAGAAATAAATAATTACGGATTTGAAGTGGAGCGGAAAGCGGTTGGAGTTTCGAGTTTGGAGTTTGGTGAACAAAACCCAAATACCAAAACACAACACTCAAAACAAGAATGGTCCAAAGCCGGATTTGTTGAAGGGTCGGGAACCACCAACGCTCCTAAGGAATATTCATTCACTGATATAAATCTTTCCGGTGGAAAATATTCTTACCGATTGAAGCAGATCGACCGGGACGGAAAATTCGAATACTCCAAAGAGGTGGAAGTGACCGTCGGCTCGGCACCGCTGAAATTTGCACTCGCACAGAACTATCCCAATCCGTTCAACCCGACGACGAATATCGAGTTTACAATTCCTGCAACAGGACAAGCGACCCTCATAGTTTTCAATGCGATCGGACAAGAGGTAGCAACGCTGTTCGACGGTATTGCGGAGGCAGGAGAATATCATCAGACGAAGTTTGACGGGAAGAATCTTTCCAGTGGAATGTATTTCGCCCGGCTGACGTTTGAAGGAAAATCGCAGATCCGAAAATTATTACTGGCGAAATAATTCTGGAAATAACTCATCACTCATATATTGGAGTACCAATGAAGCACAGTGTCACATTTTTAATATTGGTCATCGTATCAACTCTGTCGCTGCAGGCACAGTTGACCTACTCGGCAAAGACGGATTTCTCTGTCGGGTCCGCACCGTGGGATGTGATATCTTGCGATTTGAATGGAGACGGAATGCCGGATATTGCCACAGCGAATTACGGTGCGAGTTCTATTTCTGTTTTGTTGAATACAACAACACCGGGTGCTTCAGTGCCGTCGTATGCCGCCAAGGTGGATTTCACCACCGGAGCAAGTCCGTACTCGATCGACTTCAGCGATGTAAACGGAGACGGAAAAACAGATATTGCTGTTGCGAACTATAGTGGAGCCACGATATCGGTATTGCTGAATACGACAGCATCAGGAGCTACTACGCCGACATTTTCTTCAAAAACTGATTTTTTGGCCGGAAGCGATCCGCAATCGATAACCTTGGACGATCTTAACGGTGATGGCAGAGAGGATGTTGTCGTTGCAAATCCTTTTGCGAATACTATTTCAGTATTGTTCAACACGACAACTCCGGGTGCCGTTACACCGTCATTTTCTGCAAGGACGACATTCTCAACTGCAACATATCCCATCGCGGTTGCCACCGGCGATCTTAATGGAGACGGTAAGATCGACATTGCTTCAGCGAATTTATCATCGCACTCTATTTCTGTCTTTCTCAGCACCACCTCTTCGGGCGATGTCACGCCAACGTATTCACTAAAAACAGATTTCGGGACCGGAACGAATCCAAATTCTATTTCCATCGCCGATTGTAACGGGGACGGAAAACCGGATATTGCAACAGGAAACAATTCAAGCTATACCATTTCGATCCTCATTAACACGACAACCCTCGGCGCCGCGGTTCCGGCATTTCTAGAAAAATCAGATACTCCAACGATAGGAAATTTGTATTTAGCACCCCTAGAGGATTGCAACGGGGATGGGAAACCAGATTTTGCAACTGCAAATGCTTCTAATAATACTGTTTCATTACTGCTGAACACCACTACTCCCGGCGCATCGATACCGACTTATACAACAATTACCAATTATACATCAGGAAACTATTCAACGATGGCTGTCTTCAGTGATTGTAACGGCGACGGAAAGAAGGATATGCTTGTCGTAAACTATTACGCCGACTCTGTATCTGTTCTGATGAACACTTCGCCGTTGGGTGTTTCTCCGCTTACCTATTCTATGAAGACGAATTTCACGACCGGAACCCATCCATCCGCTGTTGCTGTCGGAGATCTGAACGGTGACGGTATGCCGGATATTGCCGTTGCCGACAATGGCGCCGACAGCGTTTCGGTGTTGATGAATACCACTTCTCCGGGAGCATCTACCCCGTCCAATGCTGCGGCAGTGCGGTTCCCAACGGGATCAAGTCCATCAGCAGTGACGATTGTTGATCTCAATGGAGATGGAAACCGGGACATGGCTGTTGCCAATTATAGTGGTACTGGGAAAGTATCTGTATTTTTCAACACGACAACACCCGGCGCTGCAATACCCGCAATGTCTGCAAAGACCGACTTCTCAACAGGTTCGCTCCCATTTTCCATTGTCTCCGGTGATGTTAATGGAGATGGAAAAAATGATCTTGCCACCGCCAACAGATCGGGTACTATATCGGTGCTGCTCAATACGACGGTGCCCGGAGCATCAACACCGTCGTTTGCGGCAAAGACCGATTTCGCTGCCGGGAATGATCCAATCTCTATTTGCATCGGTGACCTTAACGGAGACGGAAAGCCGGACCTGAGCGTGGTGAACAAAACGACAAACCTCATATCGGTACTGCTGAACACAACAACTCCGGGAGCTTCTGCAGCGACATTTACCGTAAAAAATGATTTCACAACCGGAGCCGGTCCCCGGTCCATTGGTATCGGGGATCTGAACGGAGACGGGAAACCGGACCTAGTTTCGGGGAACTATGATGCGAACACAGTCTCGATTATTATCAATACAACAACGCCTGGTGAAACAACGGCTTCATTTGCCGGCAAGGTAGACTTTGCAACGGATGCAAGTCCCACTTCTGTTGCCATCGGCGATTGCAACGGGGAGGGCAAACCGGATATTGCAACGTCAAACGATGATAATAAAACGATGTCGGTCCTGCTCAATACGACCACACCGGGTTCCGTCACTCCGTTGTTTGCAGCTAAGACAGATTTTTCTGCAGGGAATTATCCGCAAAGTATCGCCATCGGCGATGTGAACAGTGATGGAAGACCGGATCTGATTGTTGCGAACTACTTCGGAGGAGGAATTTCGGTCGTGCTCAACACTGCTGTTATCCCATTACCGGTAGAACTTGTTTCATTCACAGTCTCTACCAATCGATTACATGCGGAATTGAAATGGACAACGGCGACAGAAGTGAATAATTATGGTTTTGAAATTGAAAAACGTGAGAAGGGAGAAGAGAAAAGTAAGATGTGGGGAACGATCGGATTTGTAGATGGCAATGGAACAACAAACTCACCGAAAGAATATTTATTTGCAGATAATAATCTTTCCGCAGGGAAATATTTGTATCGATTGAAACAGATCGACCGCGATGGAAAATTCGAATATTCAAAAGAGGTTGAAGTAACAATCGGATCTGCGCCGTTGAAATTTGAACTGGCACAGAACTATCCCAATCCATTCAATCCAACAACAACAATCTCATTCACACTTCAGGTTTCAGGATTGACAACGCTGAAAGTGTACGATGTGATCGGAAGAGAAGTCGCAACGGTATTCCACGATATTGCTGAGGCAGGGGAATACCATCAAGCAAAATTCGACGGAAGAAATTTGTCAAGCGGAATATATTTTGCAAAACTACAAACCGGAGGTATGGTGCAGATTAAAAAAATGCTGCTGCAAAAATAGAATAAATGGAATTTTGCCAAAGCACATAAAAGTATTTCAATGCCTTGGTAAGACACTTCAAAGTGACATCGATGCCGCACATGTTCTTAACGAATGTGTACGGCATCTCTTTTTAACCGACAATCTAAGCATGTGTCGGATATTAGACCCTGTGTTTCCCAACAACATTAAAAGTTGACAATTAAGTCTGATTTAGGTAATTTTTTGACAGATCAATTCAATATCAGTTTTATTGAGCCATGGTCACTGATTTCCTCTCCAAGTGCACTATCTATATTACTATTAACCGTACCCCTTGCGGTTCTTTAATGAGAGATTCTCCGGTAATTAGGCCCATTTCTACTAGGATAACGTTACTTGTCAAATATTGATAGTAATTATTCTGCTGCTTTCCAGGTTCTATATTTAACAGAATAGAAAATTTTACAATCAACACATACAAGGAGGGTTCTATGAAACCACTATTGCGGTTTACCGCGGGTCTCGTAGTGCTATAAAAAAGCGTTGGAACTCTTGCAACAGGTTCAACGAGTGGTTCAAAGGGATCTTCAATTAATACGTTGTCCGGTTTATCAGAATCTTTGGATAACGCCAATTACTCTTATGTTCTAAAGGTTCAGTGAACGAGTTTTGCAATCCAATGCAATTGAAGTTTCAAAAAAATCAAAGATCACCTATACAGTACCATATCCCTTGCCCTGACAATAAAAATGCAAACGAAAAAAAAACCAATCATCATTTTAGAGGAGATCGATCGATGAAAAAAATATACTGCTTTTTGTTTCTGGGACTATTCATCACAACATTGTCCTACAGTCAAAGCGGAAACATTAATAACACCATCGGATCAGGAGGGTCATTTAAGGTAAAGAGCGCCTCAAGCGATTCTCTTTTTGTAGTGAAAGAGAATGGTGCTGTTGGGATTGGGACAAACAACCCAGGCAGTGCATTGGATGTAGCAGGGAAATTAACCATTGACCAGATCAAGGTGGATGGTATCCCATCCTTCTTCGTAACCCACATCGAAGAGGCGGGATTAGACAACCAGCCTTATGTGCTCGCCTCTTGGGATGAAACCACTTCTTCCGGTTCCCATGATAACTCGGCAAGTTTCAATCCGTCTACCGGTGAGTTCACAGTACCTCGAGAGGGTTTCTATTTCCTATCGGCACACATTGAGATTTTCTTAGCTGGGACCTCCGGTATCTCCATCTATATTACGAATGATTCCAACTTGACGGGTTTAACGGCTACCAGTGCCACCCCCGCATCATTTGGTTACCTTACTGTTTCAGGTATTGTGAAGTTATCTGCAGGAAGTGTGGTGACAATAACAATTGGTAAACCTGGTTCCACAGGAAGTTGTACCGCAGGATCAGGCTATTTCTCCGGATATCTTGTCAGCGACTTTTAAAACATTACAATAACCAAGATGCTATTAGGATGACAGAAGATGTGCAGAGCAAAAAACAATTTCTGATAGATGAAGAAAGGAATGTGTCTAATGAAACGAAAATTACAATACCTGTTTATTTTAACTTGGATGTTTCTTTTCCACTCATCAGTAAAAAGTCAAAGTACAATGGAATTTCAACCTGGTACACAGATTGAAGTGACAATTGGCGCGGATATTTGTGCTGATAATGTAGTTATGAATGGAACATACTCCGGTGGCGGAACACAATGCGAAGAAGCATTGCCGGTAGAAATAGTTTCGTTCACCGCTGAGATAAAAAACAATGTTGTTGAAATGCTTTGGAAAACAGCATCGGAAGTGAATAATTATGGATTTGAGATTGAGAGGAGCAGAATTCAGAATACAGAAGCCAGAAGTCAGAATAAAAAAGAACCGTGGATAAAAGCAGGATTTGTTGAAGGGAATGGAACAACCACCTCGCCGAAAGAATATTCATTTGCCGATAAAAATCTTTCTTCAGGGAAATATATCTATCGATTGAAACAGATTGACCATGACGGACAATTTGAATACTCACAATCTGTAGAAGTGGAAGTTGGCAATGCTCCGAAGGTCTTTACGCTGCAACAGAACTATCCCAATCCATTTAATCCAGTTACAACAATTGGTTTTACGCTTCAGGTCTCAGGGATGACTTCGCTTAAGATATATGACATCATTGGAAGAGAAGAAGAAACGCTGGTAAATGAACATCTTGATGCAGGAGTATATTACCAAAAAACATTTGATGCATCGAACCTTGCAAGCGGTATTTATTTTGCTCGGTTGCAGAGCGGGGAGAAGATGCAATTGAAAAAACTGCTTCTGATGAAATAATTCATATAAAACGAGGTGAGAAAATATTATGAAAACTAATCAGGCAAAAATTATATTAATTATTTTCTGCTCTATTTTTGTTTTGACAAACTTGTCGGCGCAAAGTTACAGCGGCGGTTCGGGAACGAGCGGCGATCCATATCAGATCGCCAACAAGACGGACCTCAAATATCTCTCAGTGAATTCCGGCGAATGGTCGAAACATTTTGTTCAGACCGCCAATATCATCTTCGCTCTTTCGGATTTCGAATTTGGCAGTGACTTTTATAATTCGGGAGCAGGCTTCATACCTATCGGCAATATCTCCACACTATTTACCGGTTCGTACAATGGCGGAGGATACATTATTGATGGATTGCGCATTACCCCGAATGTTTCGTTAGCTGTCGGCATGTTCGGCAGTGTGAGCAGCACCAGCATTCCCGCACTATCCAATATAGGACTCACCAATGTGTACATCTCCTCCAACACTACGAACTTTACGGGTGCATTAGCCGGCAAGATAGGAGAGAACGATTCGACCGTTGTCGAGAATTGTTATTCAACAGGGACGGTCATCAGCAACTCGATTCAGGCAGGCGGACTGATTGGATATATGACGAATGGATCCCTCACCCGAAGTTATTCGACCTGCACCGTTCAGGCTCCGTACTATGTCGGAGGGTTGATCGGAACTATGCTTGCAGGAATCGTTCAGAACTGTTTTGCTCAAGGTTCAGTAAATGCCACGTCGGGTTTTTACTCCGGAGGGTTCGTGGGATATACTGCATCATTCCCAACCGCACCAACGATCACCAAATGCTACAGTATGGGATATGTGTACGGCAGTGATGTTACGATCAACGGATTTGTTGGAAATGGTGTTGCAGGTTCGAACTGTTTTTGGGATGTTCAGACATCCGGAAAAAGCAGCGGCGGCGGATCTGCAACTGGACAAACAACTGCTGCAATGAAAACAGTGAGCACATACACTGGTTTTGGCTGGGACTTCACATCGATGTGGGTACAATTCGGAGCGTTCTATCCCGTACTTCAAGGCTTATCGAACGGACAACCTCCGTCGGTTCAGTCGCTCTCTCCTGCTGATAACGGAACAATGACGAATGCCGGATCAAACTTCATTATAACACTAAGTGAACCGATTGCAGCCGTTGCGTCGAAGAACATCTCCATCTACACAGGCGGCAGCGTGCTTGTTGAACAAATTGCAGCAAACAGCGGAAAGGTTTCGATTGCAGGTGCACAGATAACTATCAACCCGGACACGATATTGTTCGACGGTTCATACTATGTTCTCATTGATGCCGGTGCGTTCGAAGATGCTTATGGAGAAGATTTCTCCGGAATCGTGAGCGCAGCGACGTGGAACTTTACCGTAAGTGATCCGGCACCAATACTCCAATCTCTATTGCCTGTGGATGGCGATACGATGACGTATAAAGCATCGAATCTTGTCTTGAACTTCAGCGAATCCGTCACCGCGCAATCGGGAAAAAATCTTACCATGTACGACAGCAACGATGTTGCAGTAGAACAAATTTTCGTAACGAGCGGGAAAGTAATTGTTTCCGGCTCGCAGGTTACTGTCAATCCGGACACGTTGTTCCCCAACGGAAATTATTATGTGCGAATTGATGCCGGAGCGTTTAAGGACGCTACCAATAGATCCTTTGCGGGTATTGCGAATGATTCGACATGGAATTTTTCTGTCCAAGACAATGTGTTGACTCTTCAATCAGTTTCTCCTGCTGATAACAGCACAACAACAGATACATTAGTTAATTTGACGATGACATTTTTGGAACCGGTGACCGCTCAATCGGGGAAAAATATTTTACTCTATAAAAATATCAGCACACTGGTTGAACAGATTGCAGTAACCGATGCAAAAGTGACGATTGCCGGATCTCAGGTGACCATCAACCCAGCCTCGGTGCTGACCGAAGGGTATTATTCCGTTCTCATCGATACCGACGCATTCCGAAATTCGGCGAATGTCGGATACACAGGAATCGCTGATCATACAACATGGAATTTCTCGACAGTGGTATTGCGCACCGATACAGTTCCGGGTAATGCAATTTCAATTCCCGGAACAGGGTCTTATGTTGAAGTTCCGTTTGCAGGCGCATTGAATCCGTCAAACAATTTCACCATCGAATTCTGGGCTCGTCTTGAAGGCGGAAGCAATTATCGGTGTCCGTTGGGAACGGAAGATGGGGGAGGCCAAACAGGTTACTACTTTTATGTCAACCCGGACGGCAATTGGCAATGCTGGATGGGTATGGGGTCGCCTAACGGATGGTCGATCATCGATGGACCGTCGGCTTCGACTGGAGTCTGGTATCACATCGCAATGACTTACGCTTCGGGTACACAAAACTTCTATGTGAATGGAGTCCTTCAGGGTTCACTCTCCGCAACATACGCTAACAATACTTCTTTTCCACTGCGCATCGGGGCACTTGCAGAATCAGACGCCGTCTTTGGATGGGTCGGAAAGCTCGATGAGGTTCGCCTATGGAGTGTGGCGCGGACACCGCAAGAGATACGCGAAACAATGCATCGAACACTTTCGCTTTCCACAAGCGGACTCATTGCGTACTATCAATTGAACGAAGGGATAAGGACAAACACAAGCGATATGGTAGGAGGGTTCAACGGAACACTGATCGGATCCCCGACCTGGCTCGCCTCGACTGTATCTGTGGGTGGAGGTACCAGTGGAAGTGCATCGGGATTTACAAGCGGTACGACATCGCTCGGAACAGTTTCTCTGACGACAACAGATGCATTTGATAATGCTGTCGACATGACCGCGACAAAGATTGGAACAGCACCGAATTCTCTCACAGGAATTTCCGGCACGCAACTCAATGATCGGTATTGGGTGATCAATAGTTTTGGTACACCTGGAACATTTTCAGCAAATCTTACATTCACCGTTCCTTCAACGTTTACGAACAACGGTGCAGCGACTGCGGCAAATTACACACTTTACCATCGTACTGGAAATTCGGACGGTACATGGTCAACAGCAGTTGCGAGTGCAGCAAGTTTAACGAGTACCACAATTACATTCAACGGCATAACTTCATTTAGCCAATTTGCTATTGGTACGGATGATCCTCTACCCGTGGAACTTGCTTCATTCGCTGTATCATCTAATCGATTGAATGCTGAATTGAAATGGACAACAGCAACAGAGGTAAATAATTATGGATTTGAGATTGAGAGGAGCAGAATTCAGAATACAGAAGCCAGAAGTCAGAATAAAAAAGAGCCGTGGATAAAAGCAGGATTTATTGAAGGGAATGGAACAACGAATGTTCCGAAAGAATATTCTTTTACCGATAAAAATATTTCAATGGGAAAATATTCGTACAGACTCAAACAGATCGACCGTGACGGAAAATTCTCATATTCACAAACGGTAGAAACGGAAGTTGGTAATGTACCGAAGATTTTTGCGCTGGAACAAAACTATCCCAATCCATTTAATCCAACGACAACAATTAGTTTCACGCTACAAACTTCAGGGAAGACTTCGTTAAAAATATACGATGCGATCGGCAGGGAAGTGGCGACTCTGGTCAACGAAAATCTTGAAGATGGTGTGTATTATCAAAAAACATTTGATGCGTCGAACCTTGCAAGCGGTATTTATTTTGCGAGACTACGATCGAATGGGAAATCGATTACGCAGAAACTGATGGTAATGAAATGAGAACAAGTAATTGCCTATGCTATAAACTATGTGGATGAAAGGAGAATCCATGAAAATTTTTTTCACTATGATAGCAGTGCTGTTAATTTCAACGGACTGGCTTTTCAGCCAACAACCGAGACCAAGCGCAACATCCATCAAGGATTTTCTTAACCCCGACGGCACGCCAAAGCTTAAAACCGGATTTCAGGGAGGGGTGAATGTTGATGGCTATACAATGGTATTGGGTAAAAATGGTGCTCCCCGTTTCTTGCCCTCCGAAGCAAAAACGAATGTAGGATTACCTGCAGGATCAAAATTGATACCCGGTTTTCAGACTAATATTGCCCCGAATTCACCGCTCACAATAACAAGCGGTGATAATGACTTTTGGAACGGCAGTTTCTCCAATCCCACTGTGGGAGCGAATCACCAAGTGTTCGCTCTTGCGGTTACAGGAGACACGTTGTACGTAGGGGGATGGTTTTCCACAATTGATGGGGCAACAAGAAATTGTATTGCCAAATGGGACGGCACCAATTGGTCGTCGCTCGGATCGGGTATGAATGGTTTTGTTACAGCTCTCGCAGTGAAAGGAAATGATTTGTACGCTGGTGGAATATTCACCACAGCCGGTGGAGTGTCGGCTAACCATATCGCAAAATGGAACGGCTCAACCTGGTCAGCACTTGGTTCAGGAGTAATGGGTGCAACAGAAAGTTATGGCGATGTTCGGGCTCTTTGTTTTATTGGAGATACTTTATATGCGGGAGGAACATTCAACACAGCTGGCGGCAATTCGGCAAAAAGAATTGCGAAGTGGGATGGCTCAAATTGGTCGGCGCTTGGCGGGGGAATCTATATTAATACCGCAATAAATACAGGAGGTAACGTTCAAGCTTTCGCCGTTATCGGAAATGATTTGTATGTGGGTGGAGGTTTCGATAGAGCAGGAGGAACAGCAATAAGCAATATTGCAAAATGGAATCACTCAAGTTGGTCTGCCCTTGGCTCAGGTACAAACGGTTCTGTTACCGCACTTACAGTGTTATCTGGAAAATTGTATGCAGGGGGACAATTCAGCAGTGCGGGAGGAACATCGGCAAGCAACATTGCACAATGGAATGGATCAAGCTGGTCGGCGCTTGGCTCAGGAACGAACGGTGATGTTTGGGCTCTCGGAACCTCTTACTATGGTAACTTGATAGTAGCAGGAGATTTTTCTTCTTTTGGTGGTACATCAGTGAATAATGTTGCTGATGTTTACATTGATGAGTATGGCTTCAGCGCATCATCGTTTGGGTCGGGGCTAAACGAAAGAGTATGGGCTCTTGCAACTTCCAGCAGTGCATTCTACATCGGAGGAATATTCACAACAGCGGGTGGTTTTACAGTCAATCGCATAGCAAAGAGAGGGATTGATGACGGTGATTGGTTTCCGTTGGGTCTTGAAATGAATGGAATTGTGCGCGCCGCGGTTTTCATTGGGAGCGATTTGTATGTTGGCGGTGAATTTACCAAAGTGCCGGGTGATGTTTCCGCAAGCCGCATTGCAAAATGGAACGGCTCAAGCTGGTCTGCGCTCGGTTCCGGTTTAGACAGCACTGTGTATTCGCTTGCTGTTAATGGAAGTACGTTGTATGCAGGGGGTCTGTTTACAACTTCGGGAGGAGGATCGGCAAATTACATTGCACAATGGGATGGTTCAACTTGGTCTGCATTAGGAACCGGGATGGATGGTTACGTGAGTGCTCTTGCTGTTGTCGGAAGCGATCTCTATGCAGGTGGAGCGTTTGGAACTGCAGGGGGAATATCTGCACTCGGAATAGCAAAATGGAACGGCTCAAGCTGGTCAGCGCTCGGTTCAGGAATGGATGGCTATGTTAATGCTCTTGCTTCCATAGGAACTGATTTGTATGCGGCGGGAGGCTTCAACACGGCGGG
>CAYPEM010000067.1:0-1503 GCA_964409765.1 uncultured Chitinophagaceae bacterium | reverse complement strand
AAAACTTTCTGCAACGAATAGTCGTGGGTACCAGCGAGGAAATGAGGTGAGTTTTACCACACCCTCTCCGTCATCAGTGACATCTGTTTCAGGAACGCTTCTTTCATTAAACGGCACAACTCAATATCTGAGTGTGCCGGATGATTCTTCATTGCGGCTAACAGATAGCCTTACGATTGAAGCATGGATTTATCCCACCCGTACCAATAATACTATCATCGATAAAGGAAATTATAATTACCTGCTTTCTGTGCAGCCCAATGGTCAATCAGGATTGGGATTCCATAATAACGGAACGTGGATATACAGTGCGGGAAGTGTCCCTCTTAATGAGTGGTCGCATATTGCGTTTGTGTTTCAAACGGGAACGAACGGAGTGAAATTCTATCGCAATGGTGTACTGCTTAGTGAACATACTGCAGGAGGTACATTGGCAACAAATACCGGTCAGCTCAACATTGGCAGACAAGCACCCGGTAATTGTGACTGTAATTTGTTTGAAGGAAAGATGGATGAAGTGCGGATGTGGAATGTTGCACGAACATCACAGCAAATCCGCGAAAACATACACCGCACACTTACCGGAGGAGAAACCGGACTACTTGCGTACTGGCAATTCAATGAAAATTCAGGAATATCTGCCGGAGAACCTATCAATGAATATTTTGGATTGCTGATGAACAGTCCATCGTGGACAACTTCACCACTGCCGCTCGGCGGCGGAACTAGTGCAAGTGCTGCGTCGGTCACCACCGGTCCGGCAATTCTTGATTCTGTAGTGCTCTCCATAATAGAACCATTTGACAATGCTGTTGATATAACTGCAACAGCAATTTCTGCTGTGCCGAATATCTTACCTGCATCGTACGGATCTATTATCGGTAACAAGTATTTTGTTGTAAATGTTTTTGGAAACCCTGGAACATTTTCCGCGAACCTTACTCTTAAATTTGGAACGGGTGAATTTGACGCTGCCGCAAATACGATTCCTGCTAAGTTGAGATTATACAAACGAAGTTCACCAAGCAGCGATGTATGGGAAGAATTCGGAGGAGCAGTAAGCGCAAATTCCGGATCAGGGGAAGCAGTATGGAACGGGATTACATCATTCAGTCAATTTGCTGTTGTGTATGAAGAGACGGCTCTTCCAAGTGAGCTTATATCTTTTACCATAGAATCAAAGTCATTAAATACTGAATTGAAATGGAAAATAGCGACAGAAGTAAATAATTATGGTTTTGAAATTGAGCGGACCCCCTCCCAAACACTCCCCCTGCAAGGGGGAGGGCAGGGTGGGGGTTGGATCAAAGTTGGATTTGTTGAAGGGCGAGGAACGTCTAACACGCCGAACGAATATTCATTCACTGATAAAAATATTGCTGCCGGTAAATATTCCTACCGATTAAAACAGATCGATCGCGACGGAAAATTCTCGTATTCGCAGTCTGTAGAAGTGGAAGTAGGAAATGTTCCGAAGATCTTTGCGCTAGAACAGAACTATCC
>CAYPEM010000066.1:0-22270 GCA_964409765.1 uncultured Chitinophagaceae bacterium | reverse complement strand
TCCGCAAAATACCGTCCATTCCCGGTATGCACGCGTAATGGACCGGTGGGCTGGGAATAGGAATTTTGTGTAAAAGTCCCAAAAAAGATTAATGCAAACAAATTTATAAAAAAGAAGGTGTGTATATTTCTATACATTTGTTTTACATTCTGTTTCAATATTTTTATAATTTTAATAGAGATAAAATACTCCTATATATATTTGACATATAAAATCATGATAATATGTGTTAAACTAAAAGTCTGATATCATATACTGTTGAACGGAATACTTTTTATGGAAATAAGTTACAGAATACATCACTTCAAGTCAATTTATTGATAAAATCCCTTTGTTTTTTGATATTTATTAAGAATACCGACTTTCAACAACTTAATTTTTATCCGAGATTTTAATAAAATTTATGATAACTTGAGTAAACTAAAACAGCATTGAAATTTTACTTTTATACTTCAAACATTTAGATAACAAAATAATAACTATGATTTACAGGCTTACCCAGCTTCTTGAAAACCAAAACCGGTTAAGACCGTCAAAAACAGCGGTCATTGACGGCAGTAGGAACATTTCATACCAAGAACTACACACTCTTTCACATCGGTTTGCAGTTCTTTTTACAAATTCCGGATTAAAAAGAGGTGATCGAATTGCAATCCATCTACGACGTTCCATTGAATCTGTCGCTGCACTCTTTGCCGCGTGGCATCTTGGTGCTATAGCTGTTCTTGTTAATGATGTTTTGAAAAATAAACAGGTCCAATACATTGTCAACCATGCTGAAGCAGAATTATTGGTAACGGAGAAACAACTATTCAACCAATTGACACAACCAGTTATTTCAGATGAAAAAACTATTGTCCTTGATGAAATTTCTCTGCCTAACGGTACTCTGGCGCCTTCGACTGTCATTGATTCGGATCTTGCGTTGATTATTTATACATCAGGTTCCACCGGAATGCCGAAGGGAATCATGTTAAGTCATAGAAATTTGATCAATGGCGCAGAAATAATCAGTGACTACCTTCACATTTCTGAAAATGATATCATCATTAGTTTATTACCATTTAGTTTTGATTATGGATTGAACCAATTACTGTCTTCAATGTTGCATGGGGGAACTCTTGTGATTGAACGTTCTTCTATGCCCTCAGACATTTGTAATACGTTAACACGAGAAAAAATCACCGGACTTGCTGCGGTTCCAATGGTGTGGCAGCAACTTGCACATCCCCGTTCACCGTTTATAAAATTACCCTTTCCGCATTTACGGTATATGACCAATACCGGCGGACGAATGCCGGAAGAATTAACACGCCTTTTTCGGAAAGCGCACCCGCATGTGCAAATCTTTTTGATGTTCGGATTGACAGAGGCTTTCCGTTCAACATTTCTTCCGCCTGATCAAATTGATGTTCGTCCAACATCTATCGGTAAAGCAATTCCAAATGTTGAAATATTGGTACTCAAAGAGAATGGAGAAGAATGTGCTCCGGATGAAGTCGGTGAACTTGTGCACAGAGGAGCCACAATTTCGATGGGGTATTGGAGAGATCCGGAGAATACTTTAAAACGTTTTCGTCCTGTTCCATTTGAAAAAGGAAAGAACGGAATGCCCGAAGTAGCGGTGTACTCAGGAGACTTTGTTAAAAAAGATGGAGAAGGTTTCTTATATTATGTCGGGCGCATGGATCAAATGATGAAATCCAGAGGAATGCGGGTCAGCCCGGAAGAGATTGAAGAATATATTCATTCATCATCGTTTGTATCACATGTTGTTGCGTTCTCTGTTCCTAAAAATGAAAATGATACACAAATCATTGCAGCAGTTGTTCCAAAGGATCCTGCTTTATTCCAGGCAAATGATCTTCGTAGTTACTGCAAACGAGAAATGCCGGAATACATGATTCCGGAAACAATTTGGCGTTGCGAACAATTTCCACTGACATCAACCGGAAAACCGGACCGGATCAGTATTCGAGAAGCATATTTGAACAGCAGTGAACAAAAGAATAATAGTTAATATTCAAATAGAACCATTTTATTTCTCAATGATTTAAAAATTATATTTGTACTAAACGAACACTAATTATGGAATTGATACGACCGCTTCATTCAGATGACATAGCTCCGGTAGCGGCACTTTTTCAAAAAGTTTTCAGACACTCCAATGCCCCGCCTTCGAAATCGCTTATCTCATATTTTGCTGAAATTTATTTGAACAATCCTTGGCGTGACAATGAGATCAATTCCCTTGTCTATGAACGTGATGGATTGATTGCTGGATTCCTTGGTGCTATTCCGTTTCCAATGAAAATCAATGATCGACATATTCGTGCTGTTATCGGCGGCAATTACATGATCGATCCCGAGCATCCAAATCCGTTGGCGGGTGTCAAAATTTTAAAAAAATTATTGACTGGTCCTCAGGATATTACGTTTAGCGATACCGCTACAGGTACTGCTCGAAAGATCTGGGAAGGATTAAACAGCGAATCGGTTCAATTATACAGTATGCAGTGGCTTAAAATACTCCGCCCTGCTCAATTTGCACTGTCGATGGCAACCAGAAAGACCGTTTTATCCCCGCTCGCTCTGATTGCTAAACCAATTTCCTTTGTCGCTGATCGATCTCTTGCACTATTTCCAAAGAGTCCTTTTCAACTGAAAGAATCAAATGTGTATTCGGAAGAATTATCGGTAATCCAATTACTGGATGCCATCAATCGTAACGCCGTTCGTTGCTCATTTAAGCCTGATTATTCTTTGCAATCTCTTACGTGGCTGATCAACAAAGCAGAAGAGAAAAATGAATATGGTCCGCTCAGAAAAATGGCGGTCTACTCCCTTCAAAAAAAATTGATCGGATGGTACTTGTATTATCCAAATAAAAATAATCTAGGTCATGTGCTGCAAATTGGTGCAGAAATACAAACAATAGATCTCGTGTTGACTCATCTTTTTAAGGATGCATTGGAACATGGAAGTTTGGCGTTAGCGGGACGGATAGAACCGAAATTCATTCAGGATTTTTCTTCACACCATTGCATCTTTATGCATCGTAATAGTTCGCTTGTTGTCAATTCAAAAGATCAAGAGATTATTAATGCTTTGCACCGTGGCGATGCCTTTTTTACACGCCTCGAAGGAGAATGGTGGACTCGATTGCAGGGAGATTCTTTTATTGATTGACAATTTTTCCGATTTTCACATACTTCAGAACATAAAAATATATCACGGCACCTGCATAGGCGCCGCATATATTGCTCAACACATCGGTAACACTTGAAAATCTTCCCGGCTGATATACTTGCAGTAATTCAATACTAATACTGAAAACAAAACCTGCTACACAAGCGAACAGAATAATCTTTCGTCGTTCGTTGGAAATCGTTGAGACCAACATTCCTATCAAAAATCCCAGCGGCATAAACATAAATATGTTACCGATAATGTCACGCAGATATAATCTCCGTTTCCACATGGCAGTAGTACTTTCTAGTAAAACCGTCCGTCGAAATGGGATAAATGTTTCCGGAATCCGCAATGTTGTGATCGAATCTGCACCTCGAGAACGAATGATGCGATCGGCTGAAAGATAAAAATCGAATGACAATGCTGGAGAGCTTAAAAGAGTATACTGTTCTGGTTTACGCAAATTCTTTACAGGTATCACGGTGTCAAATATCAAAAGAGAATACAGGGTCCCATCCCACGAATGATAACCATTTGCGTCACTTCCAACAACCAATGGATACGAACGATCCCATGAGGAACACTCGATCACTCCGATCCTGCGTTCACTTATTTTTACCCCGTCAATAAAACAACGAATCATATCTCCATCATAGACAATGGCGCACCACATCACCTTCCTTATTTTTGCAATATCAAGAATATAGATCGACTTGGACTCAGTCAGCGACCTATTAAAAATACGAAAGACTAATGCTGTTCCAATCTGTTGGAGGGTAAAATTTTGATCGTAGGAATTGATAGAATTGGTGAAAATAGTTTGAGCGGTTGTTGTTGAATCAGATCCTGAAGAAAAACGGAACAGAAAGCTGAATTGATTCATCGTCAAAAACACAGTTGGACATGAATCGGTGTACATAATTGCTGGAGAGGAAAAACGGATACCGCCATCGTTGGACGAAGCAATATTATTTTTTGGATTGAAAGAGAATGGATAGAGGGTTGCAACTAAGACAATGATAGCATAAATCAGAAGAAGAGGGATTATAGATCTCTTTACAAAAATCATCAATCTATTCATGAAACGGTTTCTCGGTTGAAAGGCTCATTTTTCTCAATTAAGAAATATAGATTAGTCTTGTTCAAAAACATGATGATATTAAACTTCACACATTATAAATCTATGTTGTTTTTCCACCATGTAATTGTATGTTCGGGAGATCTTGGTTCTCCGGCCGACCATCGTTCGGTTTCCATTAACCATGAACATTCTTTCAACACATTGTTATGCACCGGATTGACATAGACGATTCTTATTGACCGCGGTGCTCGATTCAGACCGAATCGTAATTTTTCAACCACACTGCTCAGTGTCCCGGGACCAAACGGATGAAATAAATAGAATACCGTCCCTACTGAATAATCAAATTCTTGTGCTTCCATAGTGAGTACTTCGATCGGACTACGTCGGAAACGGAGCACCTGAGCATTCTGCATTGCAATGGCAGAGATAGAATGTGAACACTCAACTCCAATTGTTTTTTCAATGGAACGCAAAGCAGAGCAACACAACACGCGACCCTTTCCACAACCCAGATCTACGAGAATATCTTTGGGTGTCAATTGAAGATGATCCAGCACTGTATTGATGGTTCTATACGGTACCGTTCCGTAATGGATGTGCTCATCATCTGCTGTATGAACACCGGCAAGTCCCCGCGTAGTAATACCAAGGGAGAATTCCCAAAACATATTTTCTATTTTACTTGGAAGTTGAAACATCACCCTTTTGAAGTTTTACGCTGAAGGATTGTAACAATGGAAGCAATGGAATTGAAATTTTCACCAACAAGTTCTTCATCATCAAAGACGATCGAAAATTCATGTTCAAGATACGAGATTAATTCAAGGATACCGGTCGAATCAATAATTCCGGAACCAAGCAATTGCTGATCATCACCAATGACCGTTTTGTCATCAAAAACAAAATTAGTTTGAATGAATGAGTGAACTTTATCTCGCATACTTTTTCTTTCTTTTTATAATTATCAAACGATATTCCTACTCTCTTCTGTAAAGATATTTATATCTGTTGTAAAATCCAAAGCAGTGGTTACATTCTCTCTTGGTCTCTCAATCATTTGATGATAAACCAGCTGCGCTGATAGAATGCCGACCATTGCCATATTATCAGAATTTGAGAAAAGATCATTCTTCTTTTTCAGTTTACATTTCTCGAACAATCCCCGAACGATCTTCGGTGAGAACATGGTTGAATTCTTCAATGCATTCTCAGAAAACATTTCCTCAACATAGTCGTGAACATGATCACCCACAAAACTCGCCGCATCGGGTGCCCGGTATGGTTGTTTTTGACGTTGAATGATCCGTTCCGGTACTAACGATCGTGCTGCTTCTTTTACAATTTTCTTTTCATCAAGCCCAAGCAATTTATGCCTTGCCGGCAGCGTTGTTGAAAATTCTATGACTTCCGCGTCGAGGAATGGAAAACGTCCTTCAACCGAATGTGCCATTAACATACGATCCCCTTGTGCTGATAATAAATAACCGGAAAGGAGTGTTGCTACTTCAACGTATTGTGCCTGGAACAGCGGATCCCAACGATCAAACTCCGCAGGCAATGAATCTTCAAATCTTGAAGCAGGCTGACGGAGCAATGATTCTTTACAATCGGAAGAAAAGAACTTCTTTAATGCCGAAGTTGTACGCCATCGGGGGTCGTGAGAAAATCCCGGATTTCCAGTATCGGACAAACCTTGTTTCCAAAATTCAAGAGCCATTCCTTTTGTGCTCTGTGGTGATCGTGCCAAATATGGATAAAGCCGGTCAAAAAGACGAGGTCGACATTTGGAATCGGGTTGATGTGACCAAAACATTCTGATCTTTGCTTCACGAAACAGATCATACCCCGCAAACATTTCATCTGCTCCCTCTCCAGTTAAGACTGCTTTAATACCTCCCTCGCGAACGAGTTTTGAAAGAAGAAATAATGGTGCAGGTGCAGTTCGAAGAATGGGTTGTTCTGTATGTCGTATCACTTCGGGAAAAACTCTCGCGATATCTTGGCGCGTTACAATAATTTCGGCATGATCGCTATCCAATGTCTCTGCCATCATCCGCTGATACGGTGTCTCATCAAACTCCGCATCATCGAATCGGAGAGAAAATGTTCGGAACACACCTTCTTTGGCATTTCTTCCTAATTTTGCAACGAGCGAACTGTCAAGACCCCCCGAAAGATAACTGCCAACCGGAACATCTGCTCGTAATATTCGAAGTCGAGTTGCCTGATCAAGGTGTCCACGAAGCATTTCCGATGCTTCATGCAAAGAAGAAAATGAACGCTCGTGAAATGACATCTGCCAGTAAAGTTCATCAGAGTATGTTCCATCTCGTCGATATGTCCTGACCGAACCCGGAACAATCGATTCAATTTCTTTGAACATTGTTGTTGGTGCAATTGGCGACCAATAAGTGAACGTTTGATCTAATCCTCTAGGATCAATTTCACGGGGTACCAACGGATCAGCAAACAATCCTTTTACTTCACTGGCAAATAAAATACGTCCTCGCCCTTTATGAATAAAAAGAGGACGGACGCCAACCCGATCTCTAGAAAGGATCAGGGAACGTTCTTTTGAATTCCAAATGGCAACAGCCCATTGCCCGTTAAATTTATTGAAACATCCATTTCCCCAAGTTTCATATGCATGAAGAATCACTTCGGTATCGGAATGGGTACGGAATCGATGCCCGAGTTTTTCGAGGTCGTTCCGCAATTCTACATAGTTAAATATTTCGCCGTTAAACACGATCCATAAGTTTCTCTCTTCATTGGTCATTGGTTGTTGACCGGTGGCAAGGTCGATCAATGATAGACGAGCATGGACCAATCCGGCAAACCGGTCGCGGTACATTCCAAACTCATCCGGACCTCGATGGCGTATCGCATAGATCATCGACTCAAGCTGTTTTTTGGAAGGAACTTCGATCGAATCGGAGATATTAATGATGCCGGCTATACCGCACATAGTTGTTCTGTATTTGGGTTGAGATTATTTGTTCTCAAGAGTGAAAAAGAATCTGACCTACAATAAATAAATTATTTATTGATAGCAATTTCTTTTACTTCGCCGGATAACAGCGGGGACAAATGCAATGGAAGAGTTGCATATCGTTTTGCTTTGATATCTGCGAACACACGTTCAACCTGCTCACCGGTTATTCCGATCACCGATGCAGCCTCTGATGATGAAATATTATTATTTAAAGCATATAAACAGAGATCCATGGTGTGATATGGAAGTGCAAAATAAAATTCTTCCTGAGTCTGGGGCATCGAAAATGTATCGGTAGTTGGCGGGCGTACACAGATTTCTTCCGGAATTCCAAGCGCACGGGCAAGATCATAGACTTGTGTTTTATAAAGATGTGCGATCGGTTTTATATCTGCACTTCCGTCACCATTCTTAACGAAGAATCCCTGGTCATATTCCAATCTATTTGGCGTTCCGCATACCGAATAGTTCAACCGGTCTGCATGATAATACTCCAGCATTTTACGTATTCTCTGCTTGAAATTCGTCGCAGCGATAAGCTGAAAGTATGACTCGTACGTCATCCTTTTGGATTTTGATTCTCCGGAAGGCATTTCGATCGTTAACCGCGCTACATTCAAACGATTATTTTCCAGCAATGAAGGAAGGGTGATCTTGAATTTCCAGTCATCTTTAAACTCGGGGAATATTCTCTGTATCGCTTCAGTCTGTCGCCGATAACAACCGGCACCCTCGAGCAATGGTGTAATATCTTCTACAATGGAGGGAATTTGAAATTGTTCCGTCAGGAGTTTACCTAGCCGTAGTGATTCTCTTGATGAATCACGTTCAGGCATAAAAATTGCCAATACATTTTGAGGGCCAAATGCTTTTACGCAGAGTGCTGCACACACCGAACTGTCAATTCCACCGGACACACCAAGCACTGCACCTTTTCGGTGCAGTGTTTCCCGAACATTCTTTTGTATCGATTCAACAATTGCAGTTACTTCTTTTTCAGTGTCAAACTTTAATACGGCTGGTGTAAAAGTAATGAGATTCTCCTAAAAATAAAACACCGACGAAACCTGTAAAAACATTTAAAGTGTATAACCAAAACTATCGAAGCAGAATCAATTTTTTTGAATCTATAAAACTACCTGCTTCAATCCGATACAGATAAACGCCGCTTGCAAGGGATGAAGCATCTATTGTAACGGTGTATCTACCTGCATCAAAATAATTGTTCACAATGGTAGTTATTTCTCGTCCTGTTACATCATATAACTTCAACGTGACTTGTGAAGATTTTGGAATACCAAAGGTAACTCTTGTACTAGGATTGAAGGGATTTGGGTAATTTTGATCGAGTGTATAGTGAGAAGGTATTTCAACACCTGTTCGATTTACTACAACACTAGTTGGTGTAAATATAACTCTCGCAGTATCGGTAAATAATATACCGTTTAATGTTCCTCCAACAATGGCAGTTCCGGATGTTTTCGATGATCGCAAAGTAGCAGAATATGTACCATTGCCATTGTCTGTTATCCCACTAACTGAACCTAGTGTCGTTTCAAGGACAACAAGATCTCCACCTTTAGTTAAATTAACACCTCCAGTATCTTTTACTTGAACGGTAATGGATGCTGTACTATTGCTATCAGCAGGAATTGATAATGGATTTGCTGAAATAACTGATTTAAATGCCGAAGAAATTGAGGGTGTTGCCGATGTATCCAAGAGACTAGATAAATGATGGTGACGCGGAGTTTTGATTGCATTTGGAGTCCGGGCATCTGTGCTGATGTCGTATAAACCATAGTTATTGAATCCATTGCCTTTACCCCACGCAACGACATAATCAATATTCTTATCACTGAGAACCGGAATAATAAACTTCTGTCCTGAATCAATTTTTACACCTCTGCTCGTTAACGAACTTGTAGCGGTACCCTTAATATAATGACCAATGTGAACACTATCCCATACAAGAGTTCCACCGCGCGAAAGCATAGCGTATGCTGCTGTGTCAGGCCAGAATGGAAGGGCTGTTCCAGCGCAACCAAAAAGTGTATCAACATTTCTTGCTGGAGTAGCTTCATTCGATAATAATACAACAATTTTCTCCTTTGGCCAACCAGCATTATGCCATTGGATGGGACCCCATGTTGTCAAATCTTGATGATTGGAACCAGCAGGATTTGGAAATCTATTCAGCGGTGCTTTTAAGAATACTCCATTACCGGCAGCACCATTACATGTCGGTGTTGGTTGCCAATTCTGATTATAAGCATAAAATTGTGGGAGGACATAATCAATATACTCGATTGAATTCTTATATTTATCCCAATGAGTGGGTAGCGGTACGGTAGTTATCAATTTTGGACTAGGCATATTTTTACGAAGTATCCTAAAAAACCTGGTCAACTGTTCTGGAGTAAAGGTGTGTCCCTGTTCAGTATTCAAATCAACACCATCGAAATTGTGCCGTTCGATATAACCAGCAACCGCTTTTGTAAAAACTTCTGTTTTTATCGAATCAGTTATCACTGCATTAAGACCAATCGTAGCATTAACAGCCTGAAGTGTAATAATTATTTTTTTTCCTTTTGCATGAAGTGAATCTCGAAGAGCTTCAATCCCACCTCTCGCTTGCCAGGAAGCCAGTCCTGAGCCAGGATTTGCTACACCATTCCATAGAAGGTTTATTGAATCTGTTGGAGAACCACCATTGTCCACATACTCTTTTGTGACTGAGAAGTAAGGCGCAAAATTTGATTTAACAATATCATTAGTCATGAAAATCATGACGTGAGTTGTTTTACCCAAATTCTGTGCATATGTTTTTGTAGAAAGATAGAAGGCACTACTCATACTCCATTGCGCATCTGTGCCCATACACCAAGTGTTATAATAAGTAAAAAACTTATCTTGAGAATATGCCCCGGTAACGCAGAAGAATACCAGAAATGCGTTGAAAGTATAATTTCGTAATTGTCTGATCATAAATGAGCCCTCTAGGTTATAATGACTATCAATCAAGACAAAATTAACCTATTTTCTATTGAGTGTCAAGTTACTTAAATATTGAGATGAACAGAGATATAATATGTTGTTTTATAGTAATGCTTCTATTTTTTGAAGAATTTGCCAGGGATTGCAGCTTTCAATAATTGAATATCAGCATTATCTATTGCCTTAAGAACAAAAATAGCACCAAAATAAACAGTGCTGCCAAACAAACTTTTAATTAACCAATTAATCGCTATAGAATTAAGACTCCATAGAAATCCAGCCATGACAAATCCTGCCAACAATGTCTTTAGCTGGATCTTGACACTACTATTTTCAATAATATTTTTCGGAATAAGCATCAACATTGACGACATTACAATAAACTCCGTTGTCAGTGTCGCAAGTGCAGAACCAATACTGCCGTTTCCGGCCATTGTTTGGGAAAGTGGTATCAGCAAGTAATTAAGCCCTACATTGACTATTAAAGCACAGAGAGAAACTATGGAAAGGTGCCGTTGTTTATCAGATGCCAGCAATGTTATACCTAATAAAAAATCGATATACACCATTAGCATCCCACATGCAAAGATTTTAAGTACCAACACTGATTGAGCATATTCTGATAAACCAAAGAATAGGTCAATGATTTCTTTTGAAAATGTAAAAACACCTATGCTGATTGGAACACCTAAAAGGAAAAGAAAATCAAGGCTTTTTTGGAATGATTTTGAAACCGAAGCACCTTCACCAAATAGACGAGACATTGCAGGAAATACCGCAATAGTTAGAATACTTGGCACAAACATTAAAGCATCAAAAAACCTGTACGACGCACCGTACCATCCAACAACAGCTTTCGGTGTCATAAGTGACAGCATCACAGTATCAATTCGATAATACACCGTCGTAAATAAAGTGTTCAAAAAATATGGAGTTCCATGCCGTAAATGTTCAATCAAATTCTTGGTATCAACTCTTGGAATATTCCTTGTCATTTGAGGAATAAACACTGCGCAAATAATAAAACTTAATAACCCTCCTCCGGCAGTAACAACTGTAAATCCTATCGGTCCAACACCAATCGACAACATTGCTACTCCCACAATTGAAATAAATGCAGAAGATGCAATACTGCTGTACGTTGCATATTTCATTATTTCAAATCCCTGGTAACAACTCCAGATCACTTTTGTTGCTGCGTCCCACAGAAGACTAATTCCAAATATTGCGATGATTATGCGTGTGGTGGTATCATATCCAGCAACATAAGCGTAAATATTTATTGCAATGATAGAAAAAAACCACAACAATCCACGCAGAGCAATAGCATCGATCATAATTTGACCGACGACTTCTCGGTTACGGGATACTTCTTTTGTTATCCAGTATCGTCCTCCAAAGTCGATCAAGACCATAAAAATCATGGCGAGTGATTGTCCCAAATAGAATTTTCCGAAATTTTCAGAGCCAAGATATCGCGGCAGGAAAAGAAGCAGAATAAAAGTCGATGCCCAAGTAAAGACTTGTCTGATAAAAAGCACTGCAACATTTCCCGAGACAGTGCTTCCTATTTTAGACACAAGTAATTTACTCCTTTTGGTGAATTCTTACAATGAACCATAACTATTCTGAAGATCGTAAAAATGTAAATTTGATATTGTTTGAGTTGAGCATGTAATTTCTAAAGTACAAACTTATAGTCTAAGCATACTCCCTATACGAGTTGATCCTATTTTTCTGTAAATATTCCATAACCTTTGTTGTCCGTTCACGTCCAGCAACGCATTAATATCAACATTCTGGCTTCCAATCCACAAACCACCAACAATTTCACGTGAGTCCCTGAATAACGTCTGATACCGATATGATTTCCAAGGTTCTTCATACATTTTTCTGTTTGCATCATGCAAAACAACAATACCGCGAGGGCTGAGAAGTTCGGAAGCTTTTTTCATACACTCTACTCTCGCTCTTCCGTCGATTAAAATAAAATCAAAATGCCCAAGATTATCTGGGAATTTAATGTAATCTGCTAAATCAGAATATGATCCATCCCCTAAGGGATCAGTCCATGGATAATGATTGGGAGCAATAAAATGTATAATGACATTCTCCCTCTTATTCATATCCTTTATCTTCATATACCAATCTTTTTCATGTTCAATTGAAGTCCATTTAGCAGTCGTTCCAAGAAACTTTGGATAATACAATGTACTAAAACCTGCTCCCCACTCTAAACACTGCTGGGGTTTAAGTTGCGCCAGTATGTTTTTGATAAGTTCAATTTCCCGTGCCTTCATCCAAGGTCTTAAAACTACTTTTTTAAAAACGGCACTGACTAACTTATAGTAGCTTTGTTCAAACATTTGAGAGATAAAATGTGCCGATACGAATATATCTTTTCCCATCTATTATTTACCCCTTTCATCAATTACACTTCAGCCGCAATCAAAAAATAGAAAACAAAATATATTTAATTTTTCTTTTTCATCGAAATATCAATCATAGTTTTTTTTATGGTTTTTAAAAACGGATCCCTTACTAAACCGGGATATTTAGATCTTGGAAATCGTTCTTCATTCAAATATCCGCCGTTCACCTCCCACAAAATCATCCCTCCAATATTCATTGTATCGGCAAGGATCACCAATTCTTTTGCTGTTGTAGTATCTTCAAATGTAATGTACAAATCATTTTTATATCCCGGATTATCAATACCGATATAGGGTACTTTCCGGATGTGGTCAAAATGCATGGTGGTAGTGGCTGTGTCAATATAATCCTTACGTAATTCGTAATAACGGTATTCATTGTACTTTAGTTTTGAAGGCTGAAAACCCGGTATCCACATTTGGAGTGGGGCCGTAATCCCGTCACCTGAAAAATTGGCAAGCAATCCCCCCTTCCATATATATCCATTACCTAAGACAATACCCAAGCCAAGTTTTTTCCTCGGTATACCGGCATTGATGCACGATTGTGTCTTGTTCTGCGCTGAAGTCAATGCATCTCCCCAAATATCAGTTCCATCACTTCCTGCAAAGACAGGATTGTTATGCCATACTTTTCTAGTCCATGTTCCAAAATTATCGTAGGTCATAATGTTTATTTGATCCAAGAGCGGTGCAACTCTAGCCCAAAATGTTGGTAGCTGAAGTATCGCTGCCGTGATCATAAGTTTTTTTGTACCGTCATAAAATGCATGATACTTATTCAGAGAATCACGCAATTCATAGAACCACAATCTAAAATTTGCAGTATCGACCGGTGCGAGGGGTTCAATATCGAGATCAACTCCATCATACTGTTCTTTAATGATCACCTGATCAATGATCGTTTTGATCGACTTTGTTCTGCTTTGCTGTGTGCTCAAAAGTTTTGTCCAATCTCCTCCTCCTCCAACACCAAAAATAGTACATAAGACCGGTTTTCTTTTGCTATGGACATAATCGTTAAACGGTTTTCTCTTTTTTTCCAGAAGAGTGCCCCCCCATGTTACACTATTATCCCATTCTTTCTTGGTTTCCAGCGCGCCATTTTTATCCAATCCGGCGGCAAACACAATCACATGAGTCATTGCATCCAAATCGATTGCGGCATACGGAGTATTTCCGTTATTTGCAGCACCTGCGCCACCAGGAATTCCTGTCATATTAAGATCCCACGATGTAATATAACCGGATACCCATAAGTTTGTCGAAAGATTCTGACAAAATAGATTGTTGTTCAATAAAAATAATAAAGCGAAAATCGACCGGATGATTTTGCATCTCATAATATTATTCCCGGAATATATCCTGTCGAATTTCAGATAATATATTTTAAAAAACATGACAAGGGTACATAAAGCGAAGTACAATGTAGTTCTTTGGATTATTAATCGATTGGGATTGAAGTTAAAAAGATTTCTTTATTGCATCCAAAGTAATTCGAATCCAACTTAAAATCAAGATTTTGGATTGCTTATCTGGAATGATATAAAAACTGAAGAGAATTACCGTGCACAACTTTACCGGGTGTATTCTATACTTTGTTAAGAAGAAAATTATAATACCCGGAATATTTTAAATAATTACTTATTTACAACCAATTTGTTCAGAATATTCTTTGAATTATTTTATTAAGACCATTTTACGAGCAATGCTAAATCCACCTGCGCTCATGGTATAAACATAAACACCGGTAGGAATTGCAGTTGCATTAAACGAAACAGTGTGTGTGCCTGCAGACACTTTTCCATCAACAAGAGATGTTATTAATCGTCCTAATACATCGTAGACATTCAATGTTATATAACTATCTGAAGGTATACTATATCGAATCTGTGTAGATGGATTGAACGGGTTTGGAAAATTCTGATTTAATTCGAATGAATTTGGAATTATCGATAGTGGAGTTTTCACTGCAGAAGTCACCTTTAATGCGGTTACTACTGCCGGATACCAGACATATCTCATCTTTCGATAACCTGCGGGACTAGGATGGATACCATCACCGGTGAAATCAGTTGAATCAGTCAATGCACTAAAATTATCAACCAACGTAATATATCTGCCTGCCAATTTTTTTGTATTGACTAGTGCTGGCCATAATGCGTTTGTATTTTTTATTGTATCCAATGTTTTAGCATTAAATAAACTCCCCGGAACTTGACGCGGCATAGTACTTAAGATAATTTTCATGCTCGGATTGTATTTCCATAATGAGTCAAGTAATGAACTCATATAATCACGGATCTGTACAGCTGATCGCGTTCCATTTGCTGCATCGTTTGTTCCTAATAATACTAAAGCTATATCAGGTACATTGGCTTTCATCGCAGCACCGACATCATCCAACCATGTGGGAAAAATGGCCCGGCCGGTATATCCCTCATGATCCCAATATGCAGCAGGTATAGGGAATCCAATACTGCCGTCATTGTGGTTCATATTCCTTCTTCCCACATAATCAAATTTGTACCCGCTATCCGAGAGTAATTTATATAAATAAGACCTGTACCCTCCTTGCCAATCGAGTTCAGTAATTGAATCACCAAAGGGCATTATTTTTATCGAATCTGATGGCGGGTCAATGGTATTCGTTACCGTCACTGAAACAGATTGAGATGTTTTTGTATTACCAGCTGCATCTCTCGCCGTTGCAGAAATGGAGTGGTCTCCATTAGAAAACGTTGTTGTGTTCCAGTTGATACTGTACGGTGACGATATATCCTCTATTCCAACATTGACTCCATCAATTTTGAATTGAACTCCTATCACACCTACACTGTCTGCAGCTACTGCAGAAATGGGAATTGTATTGGAGACAACCGCTCCTGACGATGGTGATGAGATGGATACTGTTGGTGATGTCGTATCGGACGGTCCGATGGTGGTAAAATTCCAAGTCGAAGAAAAAAGAGTTGTAATGCTATCCTTTGAAGCCCGAACACGCCAATAATATTTTGTATTAATATTTAATCCAATAACGGGAAACGTTGTCGCTGTTATATTATTTTGATTTACCACTGTTGTCCCAAACAGTGCATCTGTCGATACCTGAAGTTGATATGAAACTGCTCCTGCGGATAATCCCCAAGACAGTGTTGGACTCGTCGATATTCCCGTCGCACCGCTGACAGGATTTGTTAACACTGGTATTCCAACAAAGTCCTTACCGGTTAAAGCCGCAACCACGGCAGGGTACCAAACATATCTCATTTTTTTATATCCTGCCACACTCGGATGTACACCATCACCATCAAAATCAGTTGAATCTGTAAGAGCGTTAAAGTTATCGATCATTATAATATAACGACCTGCTTGTTTTTTTTCAGCAACTAAACCCGGCCAGAGTGCATTGGTATTGATTGTGCTGTCTAACTTTTTTTGACTGAAAAGACTTCCGGGAACCACACGGGGTAAATTGCTTAAGACAATTTTTATGTTCGGGTCAAATTTCCAAATTGAATCCAGTAACGCGCTCATATAATTCCGTATCTGTAATGCAGAACGTGTGCCATTAGCAACGTCGTTCGTTCCCAACATGAGCAGAATAATATCCGGATGATTTGCATTGAGCGCAGTATCAATATGATCCAACCATGTAGGAAAAATAGCTCGACCCGTATAACCTTCATGATCCCAATACGGCTGAGGAAAAGCAAATCCAAGACTATTTTGATCGTGATTCTTTGTCTGTCGACCTACATAATCAAAAGTAAAACCACTGTCTAACAATAATTTGTACAAGTACGACCTATAACCACCTTGCCAGTTAAGCTCAGTAATAGAGTCTCCTAATGGCATGATTTTGATGGTATCTTGCGCAAGGACAAAACCGCTGCAAAAAACTATCGATATGAAATAGCTTGTGAACAGAAGTTTTTTCATATATATCCTTTTTTTTACCTGCCAGAGCATTGTTGTGTGAAATTTCGTTTTCGATCAAGTCACAGTATTGAGAATCTCAATTTTTAAGAAACATCATTCACATTTCAGTGTAAACATTTAAACTGCTATTACTTATTAATATAATAATTTTCAAACTATTTTTAAGTTAAGAAATAGTCAACAGTTTTTGCGGGATGTATGAAATGAATCAGGATAGATTTGTCTGAAATATAGTTTGAATCCACTCTAAAGTCAAGAAATTGGCTCTAAATGCGTTGAAAATCACAATTTATCTGTTCAAGAGAATAAAAGAAGAGAACCAACCAAACATTTTATCGACGAAATCTTTGAAAACCAATCAGGTATTATTTTTTATACAACACCTTCTCTGATTGCTGCATAAAACGTGATACACTATTCAACAGCAGATGTCGTTCCTTATCCTGTGCATCGGGAACAAACCCTCCCAGAATATCATAAATCATAACACCACCGAGGTCATATTTCTTGGCATATTCAACTTTCAACCGAACGCTTGCAGTGTCCTCATAGGTAATAAAAGTAGAACCCGAAGCGTGCCATGGAACAAGTGCAACAGGATCCCAATTTCGTCCCTCTTTTGGAATATTTTTTATATATCCCCAATTATGCCACCCGAACGATTGTGCCGGCTGCACAGGAGATTTAACGTTGTAAAACTCCGTGGTAAGAAAAGAAATGCTTAATCCTAATTTTGTTTTTGGTATTCCAAATTCCAGCCACGCTTTCACCCCTCTGCCGGACTGATTGATCGCGTATCCATTATAGCCGGAAAATTGTGTCGGTAGCTCAAGAGGTGAAGAGTATCCCGTTTTTATATTTTCATAATTTCCAGCATACATCTCGTAGGTCATTGGATTGATTTGATCAAAACATGAGATCATTGCATCTTTATCGTACCCTAACGATTGCCATGGAGTATGGTTCACTGCTGTGATAAATATCCCTTTCACCGGCCATTGATCCAGTTCCTGACGAAATCGTTTAATCAGTCTGATATATCCCTCTCGATCGTTAGCATAGGGATGTTCCCAATCAAATTCAATCCCATCATATCCTTTCCGTTTTGCATATGCACAGGATGCTTTTACAAAAGTATTACTACGCTCGATATCTTCTGCGATATACGACATTGCTTTGGCACCATCACCAAAGATACCTCCAACGGATAACAACACTTTCACTTTGTTTTCGTGTGCTTTTGCTATCAGTGTTTGTTGAACATCAATCGTTCGCCACAGCGGTGGATTATTTCCATTGTACACACCACCCCATTGGATGTTCACTGAGTCTTGATTATATCCTCCGCGAACAGGTTGAACAAGTACATCAAGGAACGGTGATGTCTTTGTAGGATTTGCGGAAAAGTGAACGATATGAGTTACCGAAGCATAATCAACACTTTCGGGGTAGAGGGTTGGAACAGCCCATAGCGGATAATATGCTGTTATCCATTTTTTTTGAGCCTGTGAAAATACAATCGTACTAATTAAAGTTATGAAGAAGAGTGTTTTGTATGCTCGGTATTTTTTCATAGTAGTATTGGTACATAAAAAACCCTCGCATCCGGTTTAATGAATGCGAGGGTGTTAGACCTATTCTATATCCGTTCTCGGTTCTGCAAGGCAGGAACAAAACCGTTGGTACTGAATCCGTTGTAATTTTTTTCGAGCACCGGATTTTTGAGCTGTTCTGGAACAGGCATCACTAAGCTGCCGATTTGCGGATGGAAAAGTTCCGGCAGGCTCTTTTCTTCTTCATGATAATCCTCATACAGAACTCGTATGCGCTTGATCGAAATATTATTTTTTTGAGCGATAAAACGAATCCGCCGCATGGTTTCATCTTTTATTGTTTCGCTGCAGATCACGATCTCATCGATCGTTTTTTCGCGAACGAGTTTTGGTAAGTTCCAATGACTTCCCAACACCGGATAACCATTCAGCATTTTCCCCTCTAATGCCGGGTTATCGTCGAGAAAACCGACCGGTGTCCATGATGAAATGTTCGCTTCAAGCATACGGTCAAGCATCATCATACCATTCGGATCTGCACCGTACAGGATCACTTTTTTACCATCTTTTGTTCCATGGTGAGACAAGAACGACAGGACGTGGAATGAAATCCGAACTCCAACAACAAATAAGCCAAGGAAAAAGAAGTCAATGATCAGCGCAGCAATCTGTTGATTCTTGATCGGTTCAGGAATGATGAATAGAATGACAGCCGTTGTTGCAACTGCACTGAATATTCCTTTTAGCGTACGTAACACATCACCGATACCATATATTTGAAACGATCTCTTATACATTCCAGAGGACCAGAACACAAACATTTGTGCAGCGGTAACACTGATTAAGAGTGCAAAGAAATATTGATTCGAAGTTTCACTGACATTGATCCATCCCGAGAATAATTGAGCAAGCGCGAATGAAATGATGATCATTGCGATGTCAAAGAATACCTGGAATGATTCGACATTCATAATTGGTTTGTCGTACAGCGGAAGGAGAACCCCATTCTGCAATACTGCCATTTCTTTATACTTCAGTTGGTGGATACCGATCATTGTTGCGGCTCCTACTACAAGCAGTACCAGAGAGGCTACAAGATTATTCGCAACGGTAATTGCAAATGCACCGGCTCCAAGAAGACATGATACAGCATATAGAGTTATTACAGCATTCCGATGAGACAATCCGCGATTGATCAATCGATGATGAATATGACTGCTATCCGGTTGGAACATTGATCTCAATCGCAAAACAAAATTTTCCGGATTGCTGCGATCGTTAAGAAATGACCGCAAGAACCGACGAATCATAGAAAGCAACGTATCCATAATTGGAAGTCCAAGTGCAAGGATCGGAACCAGAAGTGCAAAACCAGTCGAACTCTTGGTTGAACCTTTTATAGAAAGTACCGCAAGTAAGAATCCAAGAAATAAACTTCCGGAATCTCCTAAGAAGATCTTTGCCGGATTGAAATTATACCGTAAGAATCCGATCAAAGCACCAGCTAACAACATTGCAAGAATCCCTGTTCCCATATCCCCCTGCAAAAGCGTTATTGGTAATATTGTCATCGTTGCGATCGTTGAAACTCCCGCGGCCAAACCATCAAGTCCATCAATTAAATTGAGAGCGTTGGTCACACCTACGATCCATAATATTGTCAACGGAAAATCCAAAAAGCCAAGCGTTGATGTTCCTGCACCAAAGACATCCGTTACATTCGATATACTGAATCCGGCAAAGTAAATGATAACACTCAATACCAGTTGAACAAAAAACTTTTGAGCAGGTTTTAATGAGCGAATGTCATCCCATATTCCCAAACAGAGAACCAAGAAGAGTGCACCCATCAGGATCATTCCTTCTCGTTCGAAAATCCATGATGTCGATAGAATTTCCGGTCTCATAAGACACAACGAAAGAAGACCGCCAAAGAAACTGATAAAAATTGCAACACCTCCCAGACGCGGAGTTGGAATGTGATGAACCTTTCGTTCGTTCGGCTTATCCATTGCGCCTACCACTGAGGCAAGCTTTATGACAAGAGGTGTCAAAATAAGGGACAAACCTAGTGTCACCGAAAAAGCAACGATAAATGGTATTAACATGATCCGTTTCTCCTATCATTCAACTTGTTGTGCAATGTTTTTCTGCTTACGCCTAAGATCCGTGCTGCGGCAGATTTATTATTTTCTACCGAAGCAAGGGTCTGATCTATAATCATTTGTTCGGCCTCACTCATTGAGGTTCCGATCGGAATCTTTATGAATCTGCCAACTGCACTGTTTCCGGAAATTCGTTCCGGTAAAAATTGAGGAGTAACAATATCTTCTGTACACGTAAGCAAAACCCTTTCAACCACGTTACGCAATTCGCGAATATTTCCCGGCCAATCAAAATCCATCATCATTTCCATGCTCTCCGCAGAAAAACGTTTCTCATTCCCGCCGTATTTTTTTGTCAGCAGCGAGATAAAATGATTGACGAGCAGCGGAATGTCTTCCTTTCGTTCGCGCAGCGATGGGATGTGAATCTCAATAACACTTAATCGATAGAACAGATCTTCGCGCAACTCTCCGGATTTGAGAGATGCGGAAATGTCACGATTCGTAGCCGCGATGATCCTGGCATCAACTTTCACTTCTTCTTTTCCTCCAAGACGGCGTATCGATTTGTTTTCAATTGCTCTCAGAAGTTTTGCCTGGGTCTGAGGATGCATCTCAACGATCTCATCAAGAAATAATGTTCCATTATGTGCAAGTTCAAAACATCCCTCTTTTTTTGATACTGCACCGGTGAATGCTTCCTTTTCATGTCCGAATAATTCGTTATCGACAACGTCTTTGGGTAACGCGGCAGAATTGATCGCAACGAATGGACGGTGTGTTTCTGATCCATAAAAATGAATAAGGGACGCGATCACTTCTTTTCCTGTTCCACTCTCTCCAGTAATTAACACTGACGCCTGAGAATTTGCGATCAACTTGATCTTGAACAGGATCTCGATCATAGCAGGATTTTGAGAAATAAATAATGGTGCAACGCTTTTTGAGACCAATTTTACCGGTTTCTCAACAAACCTTTCTAAAGCTATCTCTTTTTCGATGACCATTTTCTGCGCCTTGCCAATAAATGATAAATTTGTCCGATTTACGTATTCTGATGTTCCAATTTACACTCTATCGGTAGATATTTCCCAACAAGCATATTGTGTTTCTAGTGCTGCCATTTACGTATGTATAGTAATTACACATCGCTCAGAAATCAATTTAAGAAGCTCTAATATGTATTAGAAAACCCTAATACTAAGATACAATTCAAAAATTTCAAAACTGTTACCGAACTGTTATGCAACGATAACGTCTATCAAACCACTACCAATAAATCGTCTACCACCATTGTAATTGCGGGTGTATAATAAATACACGGTTCATTGAATTCAACTTAAGATGTTCTAATATGCATTAGAAAGTCTTAATAGATATTAGAGGATTCTAATACGGAATACTGTGCGGGTAATTTGACAATTGTCCAGGTGGAAATTGAAAAATTCTATGGATTGTAACGCACGTAAAAACTCTTTCCTGATTCTTGAAAAAAACCGGGTTAAAAATTAAAAAACGCCCCTCTTATCTTTTGTCAAAAAGAAAAACAGTTCGTTCACAACAACAAATTGTATGATACCAATGAATCGAAAGGAATATCTTTTAAGAGGAGCTTTGGGTGTTGTTTGACAAAAAAAGTCCCGATCTGAAAATTCCTTCAAATCGGGACTAAAGATACAAAAAATTTAAGACTTTTACTTGATCATAACCATTTTTTTGATGCTCGTGAAGGAAATTTTTCCGCCGGCTTCTGCAACGATGCGATAAAAATACACGCCGCTCGAATAATTATACCCTCCAAATTTCTGTTCGTAAAATCCGGCACTTTGCTGTTCATTGACAACGGTAGCTACTTCGCGGCCGACCATATCATATACTTTGAGCGTTACTTTTGCATCCATCGGAAGCGAATACTGAATCTTTGTTTCCGGATTGAATGGATTTGGATAGTTCTGCTCTAAAGAATAGAC
>CAYPEM010000065.1:15286-24630 GCA_964409765.1 uncultured Chitinophagaceae bacterium | reverse complement strand
GTACGAATGATGAGATGGTACTCATCCTAAAGGATTAATCCTTTTCTCATCCTTTAAGACTATGGGAATATAGGTATGAATGTAATTTATTGTAATGGGAGAAATGTCAAAAATTTCATCAATGAATTTGCACTGCCCTCGTGTAAAACGGCTCAAACCGGAAAGAAAATTAAAATATCATGAAAAAAATTGTATCGTCAATGCATCGTACCGTTCTTCCCAAAGCACCAACCAGTATTCATGGGTTAGACGAGATCACCGGTGGAGGATTACCAAAAGGGAGACCGACGCTTGTGTGTGGTGGTGCCGGATGCGGGAAAACTCTTTTTGCAATGGAGTTTCTGGTCCGAGGAGCAACACAGTATAAGGAACCGGGCGTTTTTATTTCGTTTGAAGAAACAGAAAAAGAACTCACCGCCAATGTTGCATCGCTTGGATTTGATCTGGAGAGTCTCGTTAAGCAAAAAAAGATCTGGCTAGAACATATCCATGTCGATCGTGCAGAGATTGAACAAAGCGGCGAGTACGATCTGGAAGGATTATTCATCAGGATTCATCTTGCAATTGAAACGATCGGTGCAAAACGGGTTGTGCTGGATACACTTGAATCACTCTTCTCCGAGCTTCCGAATCCGCATATCCTCCGTTCAGAACTCCGCCGGTTATTCCATTGGCTGAAAAAGAAAGGTGTCACAACGATCATTACTGCAGAACAGGGGGACGGCGCATTTACACGACAGGGGCTTGAAGAGTATGTTTCCGACTGTGTTATTCTTCTTGATCATCGCGTGACCGATCAAGCTTCCATTCGTCGGCTTCGCATTGTAAAATACCGCGGTTCAACTCACGGTACCAATGAATATCCATTCCTAATCGATGAAGATGGTTTTTCTGTTCTTCCGGTCACTTCTCTCGGACTGAATCATACGTCTTCACAAAAAAGAATTTCCACCGGTATTCCGCGTCTTGATACAATGCTTTCCGGAAAAGGATATTTCGAAGGAAGCACTGTTCTTGTCTCCGGTACTGCCGGAACAGGTAAAACAAGCATTGCATCCCAATTTGTTGAAGCGGCATGTAAACGGGGAGACCGTGTTCTCTATTTTACCTTTGAAGAATCTCCCAGCCAGCTTATTCGCAATATGCGTTCTATTGGAATTAATTTGCAGCCCTGGGTTGATAAAGGATTACTGCAATTTCATGCAACTCGTCCGACACTCTATGGTTTGGAGACTCATCTTACGACGAGTATCAAACTGATCAATAATTTCATTCCGGATATTGTCATTCTCGATCCGATCAATGCGTTTGTTATGGGCGAGAATCAAACCGAAGTGAAGACGATGCTGCTCCGTCTTGTAGATTTTCTGAAGATGAAAAAAATCACAGCATTCTTTACAAGCCTTTCTTCCGCCAGCGAAAATATGGAAGAAACCGATGTGTATATTTCGTCACTCATAGATACCTGGCTGTTGCTGCGTGATATCGAGATCGGCGGCGAACGGAACAGAGGATTATATGTATTAAAATCAAGAGGGATGGCTCATTCCAATCAGATCCGTGAATTTAAACTGACGAACCAGGGGATAGAATTGCTGGATGTGTATGTTGGACCGGAGGGGGTGTTGACCGGTTCTGCGCGATTATCGCAAGAGACCAAAGATGACGCAGAACAGTTGCTCCGCCGTCAGGAGATCGGGAGCAAAAAATTTGGATTGGAGCGTAAACGCGAGGCAATGGAAGCTCAAATCGTCGTGCTGCGATCTGAATTTGAAGCGGAGGAAGCTGAATCATTGAAAGTGATCAGAATCGAAAAAGCGATCGATGAACGGTTTACATACGACAAAGAAAAAATGGCGAAAAGCAGAAAAGGGGACGTAAATGTAAGCGTACCTAAAAACAAAAAAAATAAACGAAAAACTCTGAAGGGAACACAGTGAGAATCAAACCAGCATCATCAAAAAATGGACATAAAAAAGAAACCGTGCTGAATGAAGGCACAGGAAAATGGGATCTCCATTTATACGTTGCCGGTCAGAACAAAAAAGCGGCAACAGCATTAAAAAACCTGAAGATCGTCTGTGAAGAACAATTAAAAGGGAACTATCAGATACACGTTGTTGATCTGCTGAAAACTCCCCGGCGCGCTCACGATTGTCAAATCCTTGCCATACCAACGCTGGTTCGTACATCTCCGCTTCCGGTGAAAAATATTATTGGAGATCTTTCGAATACAGAGCGGTTGTTGGTGGGATTGGAACTGCTGAATGATGAGACGAGGCAGAGGATGTGATAAAATGTTTTTCCTTACCAGCGGTATATCTCACAAGAGCACATGCTTGAAGACAATACAGTCTGACACATGAATGTATTTTAGCAGTTTGATTATAATACATTGCCGTTGTCTCCGTCAATACCTACCTTACAACATCGGCAAATGATATAAAAAAGCGAATTGGTTTTTGAATGTGCGTACAGTTATCTCTGACTTGCATAAACGAACAATGGATGTAGTTAGCATCCAAATTTTGTGCTGAGGTGTTTAATGGAAAAAAGAAAAGAAGAAAGTGATCGAATACTAGAGAGAAGGAAGCGTGCCGAAGAGCGAGTAGAAAAAATAATCGGCACTATCGATATTCTTACAGACTTTGAAACAAAAAATTTGATCCATGAACTTCAAATTCACCAGATTGAACTTGAAATGCAAAACGACGAACTGCAGCAATCGCAAGATTCACTCTTGGAAGCCCGCCAAAAATATTACGATCTCTACCATTTTGCACCGGTTGGTTATCTTACGCTGAATGCAAAGGGAATCATTGAGGAGGCAAATCTTACCGTTTCAAATTACTTTGGGGTAAACAGGAAGCAGATTCTCAATCAACCATTCACAAAATTCATACCGGTCGGAAATCAGGATACATACTATCTGTTCAACAAGAGACTTCTTGAGACGCGCGAAGTACAGCAATTTGATATCCATCTTAAAGGAAAAGAGGGAGAAACATTTTGGGTTCATGTGATTACCAAATTGATCGAAACTGAAGATGGTACTAAGACAACCAACATCACTTTTCTGGATATCAACACCCGAAAGCAGGCAGAGAAAGCACTGACAACGTCGGAGAAGAAATACCATGTCCTTCATGACAGCATGATGGATGGATTTATTAGTTTTGATTTAGAGGGAAAATTTATTGAGTGTAATGAAATATTTCAAACAATGGTTGGATACTCCCAGATCGAATTGCAGCAGCGCAATTTCAAAGATATAACACCGGAAAAGTGGCATCATATTGATGAAGAAATCAAAAAAGGACAGGTTGTCAAACGGGGATATTCCGATATTTTCCAAAAAGAGTATCGACGGAAGAATGGTACTATTTTTCCAGTCGAACTGCATGTCGTGCTAATGAGGGATGATATTGGAAATCCCAGCAGCATGTGGGCTATTGTCCGTGACATTACAGAACGCAAAAAATCAGAGGAAGAACTTCATAAATTCAACGAAAACTTGGAGCACAGGGTTGAACAACGAACAGCCGCGCTTCAGGAAGCCAATAATGAAATGAACTCGTTCAGTTATTCAGTCTCTCACGACCTGAGAGCACCGCTTCGTGCTATTGATAGTTTTACGGCAATGCTGGTGGAGCAATATGAACACATTTTTGACGCCGATGCAAAACACTTGCTGTCATTAGTACGTAGTAATACAACAAAAATGGATCAATTGATCGGCGGGTTGTTGACACTTTCCCGCATTGGCACTCAAGGATTGAACATTGTGAATGTGGATATGGAAAGCATTGCCCGTTCTCAATTTACAGATGCACTTCTTCAAGCAGAAAGCACGAGAATTACATTTACTGTTCATCCGCTTCCGTCAATACCGTGCGATGAAGTGTTGATCCGTCAAGTATGGTTCAATCTCATTTCCAATGCTGTAAAGTATTCATCAAAGCTCGAGCATTCACATATTGAGATTGGATCGAACGAAGATGAAGAATTGGTCCATTATTTTGTTAAAGATAACGGTATCGGATTCGACGAGAGATATGCAAATAAATTGTTCGGGATATTTCAACGGTTGCATTCACAGGAGGAATTTGAAGGGATTGGAATAGGGCTTTCAACCGTAAAGAGAATTATACACCGATTTGAGGGAAAGGTACGCGCTGAGGGAGAATTGGGTAAAGGAGCAACATTCTGGTTTTCGCTTCCTAAAGTGCAATGTACTGATATTGACGGATAATGGACATACAGACTATTCATTTTTGTTTCAGCAGTATCAAATTACTTAGAGGTGTTTTTTTATGGTAGTTTAGCTGTTTCGGGAATTGTTCTACTGCTCTAAAAAGAATACAATATCGCAGACCGAAACCCCAGCGAAGGTATAACACATAATTTCTGCGGATTTTTTTATAGGAATATTGTCTGACGTTTAACGTAAGGCAATGTCTTTAGAGTGAGGCTAGTAAAAGCAACACTATCCAGCCCCTCTCTCAACCGTACAAAATCCCACACACAGAGGGGAATGCGTTTGTGAAAGTAAATGTGGCATAAAAGTCCCCTCTGTGCGAGAGCAAAAGCGTAAGCAAGAGGGGTTTAAGGGGTGTGTAAAATGGTGGTAGACTTCCCCTAAACCAAATTTTAAACATCTGTAATACTTCCAAATACGCCACTTATAAACCCTTCAAATGGAATTAATCCTATTTTCATCACGATGGACTATTGAATTCGCACATTATTTGAGATAAACAGACAAATAAACGCTTTCTAAAGAATACGGCTCTCTGAGAAAAGAGCCGGCATTCTTTGCGATGGCTTATAGAGAATTAAATGGTTAGTTTGAATTCACTTGAGAGGTTTTTAGGTGTAACGTACTGCACTGATAAGCGAAACTATGAAAAAGGAAAAAAATCCTCGGCGAGTCCCCGCCAAAAAAAAGGAAATAATTGCTGACGTTCCACCTGTTCATAATTCCTTTTACGTTGTTGGCCTTGGTGCATCTGCCGGCGGATTGGATGCTCTCGAACGATTTTTCCAGCACATGCCCGAAACTTCCGGAATGGCGTTCATCGTCGTGTCGCATCTGGATCCCAATCATGTCAGCATCATGCCTGAGCTGATCCAAAAATCTACACCAATGAAAGTATTCAAAGCGAACGATGGGATGAAGGTTGAACCGAATCATATCTATGTTGCACCTGCGAATAGAGATATTGCCATACTTCATGGTACAATCCAGCTTATCGAGCCGATGCAATCGCATGGATTCAGGCTTCCGATCGATTTTTTCTTCAAATCCCTCTCTGCAGATCTTGGAGAGAAAGCAATTTGTATCATTCTCTCCGGTATGGCTTCGGATGGCAGTGCAGGATTAAAAGCAGTGAAGAGTGAATTGGGGATGGTTATGGCCCAGGACCCTGCATCGGCAAAATTTGACAGTATGCCGAGCAACGCCATTAAAACCGAATTGGTCGATTACATCCTTCCGCCCGAAGAGATGCCTGACCAATTGTTGAAATATACGAATCAAAAAGTGAAAGGTGTTCTCTTAGACAGAGCAATTACTGAAGGAAAGATCCCTGACACATTCCAGAAGATATTTATCCTGCTCAGAAACAGGACCGGGCATGACTTTTCACAGTACAAGGTGAACACCATCTACCGACGGGTAGAACGAAGAATATCCATTGCACAATTAGACAATCTTCCAAACTATATCCGGCTGCTGCAGGAAAACCCGAAAGAAATTGAGACCTTATTCAAAGAACTGTTGATCGGAGTTACAAATTTTTTCAGAGATCCCGAATCGTTCGTGAAATTGAAAAAACTTTTGATGGAGCTGGTAAAGAGTAAACCGGATAACGGTCAGATACGAATTTGGGTCCCCGGGTGTTCCACAGGCGAAGAAGCTTACTCTGTTGCCATTACGCTGCGGGAATGTATGAATGAAGCAAAGAAAAATTTTTATGTTCAGATATTTGCTACGGATATTGATGGTGCTTCAATTGAAAAAGCTCGCATTGGCTCTTTTACCGGGATCGAATCCGATGTGAGTAAAGAACGGCTGAGCCGGTTCTTCACATCGGAAGATAATATTTTTCATATCCGGAAAGAGATCAGAGAAATGCTGATCTTTGCCCAGCAAAGCGTCATTAAAGATCCTCCGTTCACCAAACTCGATCTGATCACCTGCCGTAATCTGTTGATCTATTTCAATACCGAACTGCAGAAAAAAACGATTCCCATATTCCATTATAGCCTTGCCCCTAACGGGATACTATTCCTCGGATCGTCAGAAACGATCAATGCATTCGTCGATCTGTTCTCCGTTGTTGATACGAAATGGAAAATCTATAAACGAAGAGACTCAGTGTATTCGGCACAGCCGTTCCTAGAGTTCCCATCTATGCGGACAACAGGAAAAACCAAAGATATTTCCGTGAAAAAAATTGATGCAAAGAATATTACTCAGATATCGGAAAAGATCATTCTGGAAAATACTTCACCCAATTGTGTTATCACAACCGACCATGGAGATATTCTCTATGTTCATGGAAAAATCGGAAAATATCTGGAACTGACCCACGGCGAAGCGAGGATGAATATCTTTGATATGGCGCGTGGAGGATTGCAGCAGGAACTTCCTGTACTGATCAGAAAAGTAGTTTCCACTAAAAAACCGGTCACGGTTGAAGGAATAAAGATAAAACTAAGCGGATCTTCACAGTTCATCAACCTTACGGTGAAACCGATTACCGAGCCGGTGGAAATGTCCGGTTCTCTGCTGATAATTTTTGAGGAAATACTTCCCCAAAAGAAGGCAGTTCTGTCGAAATCGACTCATCACCAAAAGAAGTCAGAAAAAATAATAAAAGAACTTGAGCACGAATTAAAATCAACAAAAGAAAACCTGAGGTCAGCGGTTGAAGAGCTGGAAACATCCAACGAAGAACTGAAATCCTCAAATGAAGAGATGCAGTCTACCAATGAAGAGATGCAAAGTTCAAACGAAGAATTGGAAACGTCAAAGGAAGAACTACAGTCGCTCAATGAAGAATTGGTCACGGTAAACACCGAACTGCAGAACAAGAATGATGAGTTGTCGGTTGTGAACAGCGATATGAAGAATCTTCTGGACAGCAACGAAATTCCGACCATATTCCTCGATAATAACCTCTGTATAAAACGGTTTACGCAGCATGCAGTAAAAGTAGTCAACCTTATTAGTTCTGATGTCGGAAGACCGATAGACCATCTGGCGGCAAAATTTAAATATGATAAGTTAGTTGAAGACGCCAAAGAGGTGCTGCGGACCCTTGTGTTCAAGCAAATAGAACTGCAGACCAACGACGGTCTCTGGTATCAAATGCGGATATTACCATATCGAACGACCAGCAATGTGATTGACGGAGTTGTCATTACATTCTCCGATATTAACAAATTGAAAAAGACCGCTGAAGAGATTGCAGTGCTGAGCAAAGAAGTACTGCTTTCGCGCGAATATGCGGACAATATTATTGACACGGTCAGAGAATCACTGATCATCCTTGACAAAGATCTGAAAGTCATTTCTGCTAATCGATCTTTTTACAAGATGTTCAATACTGTCAGCGAAAAAACAGTCGGTAAATTTATTTACGATCTTGATGATAAAAAATGGGAACTGCCTCAGCTGCGAAAACTTCTAGAAGAAATTATTCCTAAACAGAATGTTTTTGAGAACTATGAAGTGGAATATAATTTTGCAAAAGAGGGTAAGGAAAAATTGCTTTTGAATTGCCGGCAGATGGTTCATGGTGCAAAAGAAACGAAACTTATTCTGCTTGCGATCGAATTCCAACATTAACATTCCGGGGGCACTATAATGAAACCAGCGAAAAAACTACCCAAAAAAACAACTGCAAAGAATGCAAAGAGAAATAATGTGAAAAAATTCCTGAAGAAATCCGGTAACGGAAGCGGAGACATGCAAAAATTTGTGGAACTGCTGCAGATCAACCAAATTGAACTGGAGCATCAGAATGAAGAGCTGAGAATTACCGAAGAAGAATTGGAAGCATCCAGAAATAAGTATGTCAATCTGTTCGATTTTTCACCGATTCCGTACTTTGCACTCGATCCGGATGGGATCATTAAAAAAGTAAATTTAAACGGCGCCAAAATGTTTGGAGTTGACCGAAGTAAATTGAACGAGAGATCATTTCTTCAGTTTATCCCGTACGAAGATAAGAATATTTTTATTTCATTTATAAAAACGGTCTTCACTTCATCCGAAAAACAATCGTGCAAAGTAAAAGTAGTAAGTAAAGACAAAAGGGTATTCTTTGTATTGATGGAAGGTGTTACGTTAAACTATGGATCGGAAGCCGAACAACGATGCCAGGTTGCGTTGATCGATCAGACGGAATATAAAAAGCTGGAAGATTCATTCAACCAATTATCCGAAGAACTTAAACTACTGAAGGCTGCAAAAAAATAAGATCTGAGCATACCGTACGGCAAGCTTTATATTAAGCGCAATACTAAAATCCTTAATGGGCAATTCTATTAAGGATTTTTTTTACTTTTGGATTTTGGGAACGCCTATTTTTAGAAATTCCTTATCACAAACACGCATTCCCCTCTGTGTGTAAGGTTGTGTGCAAGCGAGAGGGGACAAAGGGGTGTGTAAGGTTTAGAGCAACACACACCCCAGACCCCTCTCTCCACCGCGCAAAAACTCCAACGCTTTAGAGAGGAATTGAACTTTCTGTATTCAAGTTTTGTGCGGTATCGTCCCAGAATCACCACAACACCAATCTAAAGAGTAGTATTACTTCCATTATTCACCGTCAGTATTCCATTCAAATAGAATTAATCCCTTTTTCATCCCAAAGGATGATTGAATTCAATCCTATTACTGCCAATACTACCACTGTTGAAAAGTGAAGAGTCACACGAGGGGAGGGATAGTGTACTGTTTAACAGACAACAATTGTAAGAGGTATCGCCGATGAATATTGTCCTGGTCTATCCAATGTATCCCGATACGTTTTGGAGTTTCAAACACGCACTGAAGTTTATTTCAAAGAAAGCAAGCTTTCCGCCATTAGGATTATTAACTGTTGCATCTCTGCTTCCAAAAGAATGGAATAAAAAATTAATTGATATGAATATAGCGGAACTGACGGACAAAGACATTCTCTGGGCTGACTATGTTTTCATCAGTGCTATGTCCATTCAAAGTGAATCGGCACATGAAGTGATCGAGCGGTGTAAAAAATTGCAAACAAAAATTGTGGCCGGTGGTCCGTTATTCACGAGCAGTTCTGAATACTATCAGCACATCGATCACT
>CAYPEM010000065.1:0-15186 GCA_964409765.1 uncultured Chitinophagaceae bacterium | reverse complement strand
GCCGGTGGTCCGTTATTCACGAGCAGTTCTGAATACTATCAGCACATCGATCACTTGGTGTTGAACGAAGCCGAAATCACTCTTCCGCAGTTTGTGCAGGATCTGAGCGAAGGGAAACAACAGCAGAAATATACATCAGAAGAATGGGCGGACATAACATCTACTCCGTTGCCGTTGTGGGAACTTGTGTCGATGGAAAATTATACATCAATGAATGTTCAGTATTCGCGCGGCTGCCCCTTTGATTGTGACTTCTGCGATATCACGGTGTTGTATGGAAGAAAACCGCGCACGAAAAATAAAGATCAGATATTGTCGGAATTGGATGCGATTTATTTTAGCGGTTGGCGGGGTCCCGTTTTTTTTGTTGATGATAATTTCATTGGCAATAAAGGAAAGTTAAAGAAAGAGATTCTCCCTGCAATTATTGAATGGAATGAAAAAAGGAACTCTCCATTTTCATTCAATACCGAAGCATCCATCAATCTTGCTGACGATGATACACTGATGCAGCTTATGGTGAAAGCAGAATTTGAAGCGGTGTTTGTCGGGATCGAATCTCCGAACAAAGATAGTCTTATTGAATGCAACAAAACTCAAAATCATAACCGTGATCTCATCCATAGTATAAAAAAAATCCAAATGGCGGGCATGGAAGTGCAGGGAGGATTTATTGTCGGGTTTGATAATGATTCGCCGGTCATCTTTGATCAACTGACAAATTTTATCCAGGAAAGCGGAATTGTTACTGCCATGGTTGGTCTATTGAATGCACCACGAGGAACGAAGCTTCATCAGCGGCTTCATTCCGAAGGACGGCTCCTGAGCGATTTTACCGGAAGCAATACCGACTTTTCAATGAATTTTGTTCCAGCAATGAATCGTACAATACTGTTGGATGGGTATAAGAAAATTTTAGATACGATCTATTCACCGGAGTACTTTTATGAGCGGGTTATCCGTTTTATGAAAACGTATAAGCCAAAAGAGAAAAAAACATTGCAGCTGAGTATGCGAAATATCGCTGCACTGCTGAGATCCATGATCAAATTGGGAGTGATCGGTGAAGAACGATTGTATTATTGGAAATTGTTCTTTTGGTCGCTGTTCCGTAAACCGAAATTGTTTTCATTAGCGATACTGTTTACGATCTATGGATTCCATTTTAGAAAGATCTCTAATAACATTTAAAAAGTTTCGCTCTGAAATAATTAACGCTGTTGTTTGAAGAAGTAATCACAATTACCATTTCCAGGAGGAACATCATGAGTAAAAGTCAAAACGTAAAAAAGAGCACGAAAAAAGAACCCGCAAAGTCAATGAAAGAGAAAAAAGCGGCGAAACGAGACAAGAAAAACGGTGTGTCAACAACCGGAATGCTCGATCAGATTAAAAAATGATTGTTCGGCTCATCATAACAGAATGGCGGTATTTCTGAACAATCAGAGCCGCCGGGTGAATGAGTGAAGAATGGATAAACGCATAACAGTAGTGAACAATGGAATCCAAAATAAAAATCCGATCAGTCATTCGTGAAAAAATAGAAGAGAATCTGTTAGCATCGATCTTTGGAAAATTCTTTATCGAAGTAACATCTCTTACAATGTTTACATTTCGCTTCTTCAAGGAAGTATTGAAGCCGCCGTATGAATTCAACGAACTGTTGAAACAATCATATTTGGTCGGATACAAATCGTTTCCGTTAGTTGCAATTACCGGTTTTATCATCGGGCTTGTTCTCACGATCCAATCGAGACCGACACTGGCAAAGTTCGGCGCGGTATCGATGCTTCCTGCAATGGTCGCCGTCTCTCTTATACGGGAGATTGGACCAGTGATCACGGCACTGATCTTTGCCGGTAAAGTTGGTTCCGGAATTGGTGCAGAATTGGCATCAATGAAGGTAACCGAACAGATCGATGCAATGCAGGTATCCGGGACGAATCCGTTCAAGTATCTTGTTGTTACACGGGTGCTTGCTGCAACAATGATGCTCCCTCTGCTCGTTGTGTTTGCAGATGGTGTTGGTTTAGTCGGATCGTTTGTCGGGGTGAATTTAAAAGGAAACGTCGGCTTCACCTTTTTTTTCCTGCAGGTTTTTCAAAGCCTTGAATTTAAAGATCTTCTTCCGGCGATTGTGAAGACGTTTTTTTTCGGATTTGCAATTGGGTTGATAGGGTGTTACAAAGGATATTATGCAAATACAGGAACCGAAGGAGTGGGGAAAGCAGCAAATACTGCCGTTGTGTTTGCATCGCTCATGGTTTTTTTAATTGATATGATCGCCGTTCAAATTACAAGTTTGTACCAATACTGAAACGAAGAAAACAAAAAAAGACCATGAACGCATTGCCGAATATATCCGAACAAGTACCAGTGCAAAACGATTCTATTGTTGTGAAGATGGTGCATCTGAGAAAATCGTTTGAGAACAATCATGTGCTCCGGGATATTAATTTGGTAATCAACAAAGGAGAGAATCTCGTTATTCTTGGTAAATCCGGAACGGGTAAATCGGTCCTCATAAAATGTATCGTAGGATTGATAGAGTGTGATCATGGAACGCTTTCTATTTTTGGAGAAGATATTTCAAAACTTACAGAAGTGCAGCGAGCCGAACTGCGGAAAAAGATCGGCTTCCTTTTTCAAAGCGGTGCGTTGTATGATTCCATGACGGTGCGGGAGAATCTTCAATTTCCGCTTCGAAGACATCAAAGCTCAATACCAAAAGAAACAATGAACTCGTTAATAAAAGAAGCATTAGAAAATGTCGGACTTGCAAAAGCCATCGATAAAACTCCTGCGGAGCTTTCCGGCGGTATGCGCAAGCGGCTGGGACTTGCGCGTACGTTGATCTTAAAACCGGAAATTATGCTGTATGACGAACCAACAACAGGACTCGATCCCATTACATCGAAAGAAATAAGCAAACTCATACTGGATGTACAGAAAAAATATAACACCTCTTCTGTCATTATCACTCACGACATGGAATGTGCACGGCTCACGGCAGACCGGATCATCGTGATCAAAGATGGAATGTGTGAAGCGGAAGGAACATTTGAAGAACTTCGAAATTCAACTGACATATGGATACGGTCATTTTTTGAATAAGCAAACAAATAGCATAAAGAGTTGATGAAATGAAAAAAGAGATCAGTAATAAAATTAAACTGGGAGTATTTATCTCCATTGGTATGCTGTTGTTCATTGTCGGCATATATTTTATCGGACAAGGACAGCAATTATTTCGAAGTACGTTTCGCATCAGCGGAGTATTCAAGGATGTCGCCGGACTTCAACCCGGAAATAATGTGCGATTATCCGGAGTCAATGTAGGAACAGTGGATAATATTCGTATCGTGAGCGATTCTTCCATACAAGTCGACATCTTGATCGATGAACGGACTCGAAAGTTTATAAAAAAGGATGCAATTGCAACGATTGGCACCGAGGGATTAATGGGAAATAAAGCTATGGTCATCACTCCTGGTACAGGCGGGAAAAAAGTAATTGAAAATGATGATATCATACAAACTGCAATGCCAATGAATTTGGATGAGATATTTTTATCATTGAAATCTACCATTGACAATACTTCAAATATCACCAACGATCTTGCAAAGATAACGCATACCATTCAATCAGGGGAAGGAACAATCGGCAGATTACTGATGGATTCTTCGTTATCGCTGAATGTTGATTCAACGGTTATAAATCTAAAGAAAGGTTCATCGGAGTTTAGACAGTTGATGGTGAAAGTAAATGATCTGGATGATGTTCTCTTGTCGGTTCGAAAAACGATGGATAATGTGGTCACCATTACCGGAGATGTTGCGGCAATTTCCGGGAATGTTCAGGCGGGAAAAGGAGTATTCGGCAAATTGTTGATGGATACAACGGCGGGAAATGGAACATTCGGGAAATTGTTGATGGATTCAACGGCCGTGAAAAATTTCGATTCGTTGTTCATCAATTTGAAAGAAGGATCGGCAGAATTGAAAATACTATTGGATAAAGCAAAAACAAGCTGGCTGCTCTGGGGAATTGATTAAAAGACAATGAGTAAGATTATTGTTTAAAGTAATCACAGAATTGAATTTTCAACATTTATCAAACACAGAAGGAACATCAATCATGAGCACATTCATAACAAAAGACGGAACAGAATTGTATTACAAGGACTGGGGAATAGGAGAGCCTATTATTTTTAGTCATGGCTGGCCTCTCAGTTCTGATGCATGGGAAAATCAGATGTTCTTTCTTGCTAACCATGGATATCGCTGCATTGCTCACGACCGCCGCGGTCATGGTCGTTCGAGTCAGCCATGGAATGGAAATGATATGAACACGTTTGCTGACGATCTTTCTGAACTCATTCAAAAACTTGATCTCTATGCCGTCACTTTGGTTGGTCATTCAATGGGCGGCGGAGAAGTTGCGCGGTACATCGGACGGCATGGAACAAAACTCATCAAGAAAGCAGTCTTGGTTTCTTCGGTAACACCTTTCATGTTGAAGACAGAAACAAATCCCATTGGATTACAGCTGGAGGTTTTTGACAGCATTCGTCTTGGAGTTGCAGCAGACCGTTCGCAGTTCTTTAAGGATCTTATTTTACCGTTCTATGGAACCAATCGATCGGGTTCGAAAGTCAGCGAGGGAGTTCGCGATTCATTCTGGAGGCAGGGAATGTTGGGTGGTTTGAAAAATGAATACGACTGTATCAAAGCATTTTCGGAGACGGATTTTACCGAAGATCTTCAACGATTTGATATACCAACCCTCATCATTCATGGCGATGACGATCAGATGGTGCCGATGGGTGCGTCGGCTCATGCCGCATCAAAATTGATAAAGAACTCTACTTTAAAGATCTATCGGGGCGGATCGCACGGACTTGCTGATACGCGCAAGGATATGTTGAACACCGACCTTCTTGAGTTCCTAAAAAGTTGATTTCACGGAAGGTGATGAAAAAATGAATCACATGTAATGTTTCTTTTTCGATCATTCAACAATAAAAGGCAATACGTATGAAACAGTCAAAAATTACAGCACCAGTGATTGATCAGATCCTCATAGCGGAAGACAGTCCGACGCAGGCTGAACATTTAAAATATCTTCTTGAGAAATACCATTATACCGTTGTCGTAGCAAAAGATGGCAAAGAAGCATTGGAAATGATTGTTCAGCATAAACCTTCAATGGTGATCACCGATATCGTCATGCCGAATATGAATGGGTACGAACTCTGTAAAGAAATAAAGTCGCGTGAAAAGACCATGAATATCCCTGTTATTCTGTTGACCTCCTTTACCAGATCGGAAGATGTGATGGAAGGTATCGCTTGCGGCGCTGATAATTTTTTGTCCAAACCGTTTCGGGAGGAATACCTTATCTCGCATATCGAACAGATCCTTCTGAACAGGGAAATTTATAAAAGTGAATCGGTGAAGGTTGAGTTGGAAGTACTTGTTGGTGGAAAGAAGCGGGTGATCACCGTGGATCATCAGCAAATATTGACGCTGCTCATTTCAACATATGAAGCGGCGGTTCAACGGAACGATGAACTGGTAAAAGCACAAGATGATCTGAAAAAACTGAATGAGCATTTGGAAGAGCTGGTGACGGAACGAACTGCAGAACTTTCAACCGAAACCGCAATTCGAAAACGTGCAGAGGAAGCGCTCAGAGAAAGCAAAGAACACAATCGCAGTACTGAGAGAAATTAGATCGAAGACGGTTATGGGTGGCTCTTCACATGTCTAAAATATAAAACAAGGAACTGCGGTGGATGCTCTTACTGGTATTAGTCAACAAAAAATTGTCTTGTTCAGCCTTGATGAACCGCGGTATGCACTTCCGGTATCCGATGTTGTTCGGGTTGTTCGCGCAGTGGAGATCACTCCGTTGCCGAAAGTACCCGATGTTGTGCTGGGAGTGATAAATTTTCATGGAGTGATTATTCCGGTCATTGATATTCGCAAACGTTTCCATCTGCCTCAACGCGATATGCAATTAGAAGATCAATTCATAATTGCACGGACTTCACAACGGTTGATGGCGATTGTCGTGGATTCTGTCAATGGTGTATATCAGCTTGAACATCATCAGATTGTTGAGGCGGGAGAATCGTTTCCCTACACGGAATATTTATCCGGAATCACCTCGATTGAACATAATATTATCCTGGTTAACGATCTCGAAAAATTTATTTCCATCGAAGAAGAACAGCACCTGAAGGAAGCGATTGCCGGAGATATCCAATGACGCATGCTCTTCCGGAACATACACTGATTCTCTTAAGTGATTTTATTGACGAGAATCTTGCTCTTCATTTTTCCCGAGATCGATGGGATGTTCTGGAACGCAATATATCGGCAGCAGCAAAAGAGTTCGGTAAAAAGGATGTCGAATCTTTTATCCAACACATTGTCACTGCACCAATGACGGTTGAGGCTGTTGAAATATTAACCTCACATCTTACCGTCAATGAAACATATTTTTGGAGGGAACCGGGAGCGTTCGATGCATTGGAACAAACCATTCTTCCTGAACTGATTCGTTCGCGAGAAAAGGAGAAGAGAATACGAATATGGAGCGCAGGATGTTCAACTGGTGAAGAGGCGTATTCAATTGCTATTGCTCTTCACAGAGCAATTCCGAGACCGGAGGATTGGAATATTTCCATTCTTGCAACAGATATAAGTCCGAGAAATTTGCGGAGCGCTGCCGCCGGAGTTTATGACCAATGGTCATTCCGCAATTCGCCGGAATGGCTGAAAAAACAATATTTCACTCCATCGGGAAAAGATAATTATACAATTTCACCAGAGATAACAAAGATGGTGAAATTCGAATATTTGAATTTAGCCGATAATATCTATCCATCGCTGCTGAGTGATACAAATGCGATGGATATCATCTTTTGCAGAAATGTGCTCATCTATTTTACTGCGAAACGGTGTGCACACGTCGTCCATGGATTTTTCAATGCTCTTGTTCAGGACGGTTTTCTGATTGTTTCTGCAAGTGAACTTTCACTTCGAAGTTTATCGGAATTTTCAGCAGTGAACTTTCCGGAAATCGTTCTGTACCAAAAGAGATCAACAAAACCAATTATACAACAACAGACTCACACCGTTCCACCTGTTGCACGATCATTAGAATATTCTTTGCAGCCGGATCCGGCTATAATAATTCAAGAAAGTCAACCGCTGTTCTTTCAGTCAGTAAACACAATTGCACCGGTTGATGAAGATGTTGCTCAATATCCGTCACTATACAACAATACCAAAACTTCGTATTTACAAGGGAATGATCCGAATGTAATAGAGAAACTTCAGAAGGAAGAACAATCATCGGATGAATGGATTCTGATAATTAGATCGTTTGCAAATCAAGGAATGTTTAAAGAGGCGTTGAATGTCAGCGAGACAGCGATTGCAGAAGACAAACTCAATCCGAAGCTGCATTATCTGCATGCTATAATTTTGCTTGAATTTCATCAGCTGAGTGAAGCAATCGTATCCCTGAAGCGGGCAATATATTTAGAACCAAATTTCGTTATTGCCTATTATTCTTTGGGAAAAATTTATCAACAACTTGGTAACAGTAAAAGCGCCAAAAAATGCACTGAAAATGTTTTAACCATATTAAAAACGTGCGATCAGGATGAAATTCTTTTTGAATCGGAAGGTCTTACTGCCGGAAGGTTTAAAGAAATAATGAACGCAGCAAGTATATCATAGATGGAGTATGAAGCCAAGTAAAACACAATCCGAACAAAAACTTTTGGCAACAATTGATTGGGAAAAGATCAAACGCAAAGTCTCTTCCATGCTGGAAGTGATTGAACAAAAAGAAATTATACTGCCGGAAGAAAAACGCTCGTTGTTAAGAAAAAGAGCGCATGAGCTGGCGGTCAATGAAAATGATGGAATTGAAATACTGGAGTGCATAGAGATTATCGTATTTCGCCTGGCATATGAAACGTATGGCATTGAATCCTCATTTGTCCGCGAAGTCTATCCGCTAAAGGATTTTACCACTCTGCCTGGCGCACCGCAATTTGTTCTTGGGATCATTAACGTCCGGGGACAAATAGTTTCGGTTATTGATCTGAAAAAATTCTTCAATCTTCCGGAGCGGGGACTCGGAGAGCTCAACAAAGTGATTATTCTGAGCAACGATCGGATGGAATTTGGGATTCTGGCAGATAGTGTGGAGGGAACACACCGTGTTGTTCGGAACGATATCCTGGGATCTCCCTCCGGCGCTGAAATGATCGGGGAGAAATATCTGAAGGGGATCACAAAAGAACATATTATGATTCTTAATGCGGAAAGCATCTTAAACGATGAAGAAATTATTGTGAATGAAAAAGTATAATATCAATCAGCGAAAAGAGGAAAAAACGATGAAGAAAATTGTGAATTCTAACGGAAGTAAGAAACGGGCGGCGGATTTAGTATCGGCGAACAAAGAGTTAGCCTTTCAAAATGAAGAGAAGGGAAAACGGGCAGCCGAGGTGGTGATAGCAAATAAAGAACTTGCCTTTCAGACAAAAGAGAAAGGGAAACGGGCTGCAGAGTTGATCATCGCCAACAAAGAGCTTGCTTTTCAAAACGAAGAAAAGGAAAAACGAGCCGCCGAACTGGTGATTGCCAACAAAGAACTAGCTTTTCAAAATGAAGAGAAAGAAAAACGGGCGGCGGAATTGATCATCGCTAATAAGGAACTCATCTTTCAGAACGAAGAGAAAGAGAAGCGGGCTGCCGAATTGAACATTGCGAATAAAGAACTTGCCTTTCAAAACGGGGAGAAAGAAAAACGTGCTGCCGAATTGATCATTGCTAACAAAGAGCTCATCTTTCAGAACGAAGAGAAAGAAAAGCGGGCTGCCGAATTGATCATCGCCAACAAGGAACTCATTTTTCAGAACGAAGAAAAAGAAAAGCGGGCCGCTGAATTGATCATTGCGAACAAAGAGCTTGCATTTCAAAACGATGAGAAAGAAAAACGGGCGGCAGAATTAATTATTACCAACACTGATCTTTCAAATGTGCTGAAGGAAATAAAAAAAACAGTAAACGTTCTTACGGTTTCTTCCACACAGATTCTGGCAGCTACTGCTCAGGTAGCGTCAGGCATCGGTGAAACAGCGACTGCGATCAGTGAAACAACAACAACCGTTGAAGCGGTTCGGCAGGCGGCTCAGCTTTCCAGCCAAAAGGCTAGTCGTGTTTCAGAGAATGCACAGCAAGTAGCGCAGGTGACGCAGAGTGGTCAAAAAGCTGTTGATGAAACGGTGAGCGGAATGGATGCGATTCAAAATCAAATGGAAGCCGTTGCTAATACTATTGTCCGCTTGAGTGAACAGAGCCAGCAGATCGGCGGGATTATTATGACGGTAACCGATGTTGCCGATCAATCAAATTTACTGGCAGTCAACGCAGCTATTGAAGCTGCAAAAGCCGGAGAACAAGGAAAAGGCTTTGCGGTGGTGGCTCAAGAAATTAAGAATCTTGCTCAACAATCGAAGCAAGCCACCATACAAGTGCGGAATATTTTAAGCGACATTCAAAAAGCGACAAACGCGGCAGTGATGGCAACTGAACAAACCAGTAAAGCGGTTGAAAATGGAGTAAAACAATCCACACAGGCAGGCGAGGCAATTAAAAAATTGGCAGAGAGCAGCAGCAAAGCGGTGGAAGCTGCATCACAGATCGTTGCATCGAGCCAGCAGCAGGTGGTCGGAATGGATCAGATCGGGCTGGCAATGAAAAGTATCAATCAAGCGGGAACAGCGAATGCGGTCAGTATGAAACAGACGGGAAATGCCGCAAAGGATATCAATGAACTTGGATTAAAATTATTAAAACTGGTTGAACAATATAAAATATAATATGTCGAATACTCCGGTGGACGCAAAAGAAGAAGAGTTTTTGAAACGGCTCCAGGCAATGTTTCAGATTGAAGCAGCGGAACATATTGCCGTACTCTCTTCCGGTTTAATTGAACTGGAAAAGATTCCGGAAGATGGAAACTCGCGATTGTTGATCGAAACAATATTCCGTGAGGTGCATAGTTTAAAAGGAGCCGCCCGTTCAGTTAACCAAAGTGATATCGAGTCTATTTGTCAAGCACTGGAAAGTATATTTGCGGTCGTAAAAAATGATAAGATCCTTCTCACCGCCGAACAATTTGATAGTATTCACAAAGCCGTTGATCTCATATCAAATAGTGTATCAGGGCTGGTCTCAAAAACTCCTAATGATCAAAGGGTAATCATATCGCAACTGCGTTCAATTGCAAAAGCTAATCAATTAGAGAATAAAGAAGTAACGGAAATAACTGCTGTTCTCAATCCAATGCAAAATGTAATCGAGAAAAGTTCCGAAGATCCAACTGTGATTGAAAATGGCAGTGAGAAGCAGGCATCTGAAATACCCGTCCATAATGATCAGCAACCCAAAAAAGAATCAGCAATGATCGATCTTGTAGCGGAGAAATCCATTGCATCAGAAACGGTAAGAATACAGACCGCTAAATTGGATATGCTTTTCTTGCAATCCGAACAAATGATCCAATCGAAGATCGCTTCCGTTCAAAGAACGGTTGATCTCAAGAACATTTCCAATTTTGTTGGTTTGTGGAAAATGGAACTGCGGAAGCATGAAGCACGGCGTTCTGTAGATGCGCGACTCCATGTGAAAGAAATACTTGCATGGACGAAGGAAATGCTGGATGAAACGGAACAAAACATTGGATTGGTGACCCGCGCAATTGAAAACGATCAGCGTTCGCTGGGAAGAATGATCGATGATCACGTCGATGCAATGAAAAAAGTATTGATGCTTCCGATTTCAACAATGATCGAAGTCTTTCCAAAACTTATTCGTGATCTTGCACGGAGTGAAGGGAAAGAAGTTGAGCTGGTGATGCACGGAAAAGAAATTGAAGTTGACAAACGGATTCTAGAAGAACTGAAGGATCCGTTAATTCATTTGTTAAGAAACTGTATCGATCATGGAATAAAGGAACCAAAAAAAAGACTTCTTTACAATAAACCGCCGTATGGAACAATTACTCTCACGTTTGCCGTGCGAGACGGACGGACCCTGGAAATATACATATCCGATGACGGTGAAGGAATACATGAAGAATCTGTACTTTCGGCAGCACTTAAAGCAGGGATTGTTTCAAAAGCAGCATCTGAAAAAATCACGACTCAGGAATCGTTAGACCTAATATTTCATTCCGGATTATCGACGAGTCCGATCATCACCGATATTTCGGGCCGCGGACTTGGGTTAGCGATTGTCCGCGAAAAAGTTGAAAAACTGGGAGGTAAAGTTTTTGTCGAAAGTGAGTCGAAGATCGGCACAACCTTTCGGCTTTATCTCCCTCTTACACTTTCGACCTTCCGGGGCGTTCTGGTGCGAACCGGAGATCATTTATTTTTTATTCCGACAGACAATGTAGAACGTGTTCTCAGGGTGAACAAAGAATCGATCAAAACAGTGGAGAGTCGGGAGACAATGGTGAATGGTCAAGAGATAATTAGAATAGTGAACCTTAGCGATGTATTGGAAATACGTGATGCGGGGAAAAAAAAATTTCCAAAAAACAATATGCATGCTCCATCCACAGAGTTCAGTCAAATAATTGTGCTGACACACGGCACGGTTCGAATCGGTATTAGGGTAGATGAAATATTTGACGAACAGCAAATACTTGTAAAGGATTTAGGACAGCAGCTTCAGCGAGTTCGGAATATCAGCGGTGCAGCTGTTCTTGGTTCCGGCGCGGTCGTTCCCGTTTTGAATATTTCTGACGTTATGAGATCGGCGATGGTATCAACATCGTTGTTACAAACTCCGGAAAATGGAGAAGAGTTTGCCGAAAAGATCTATTCGGTGCTAGCGGCAGATGATTCAATTACTTCACGCACGTTGATAAAAAATATCCTTGAAACTGCAGGATATACCGTTGTTACTGCGGTCGACGGTGTTGATGCAGCTACAAAAGCACTCGAAGGAGAGTTCGATCTTTTAGTATCAGATGTTGATATGCCGAGAATGAATGGCTTTGAACTTACGGCAAAGATCCGGAAGGATAAACGATTATCTGAACTGCCGATCATTTTAGTGACCGCATTGGATTCAAAAGAAGACCGAGAGCATGGGATCGATGTCGGTGCTAACGCATACATCGTTAAAAGCAGTTTTGACCAAAGTAATTTGTTAGGTGTCATAAAAAAACTTTTATGACTATGAATAAATTGATCAAAGTACTCATCGTTGATGATTCGCCCGTAATGCAGCAAGCACTCATTCATGCAATTGATTCTGATCCTTTGCTGACGGTTGTGGGTATTGCAAGTGACGGTGAAGAAGCTCTCATCGCCGTGAGAAAATTCCATCCTGATGTTATTGCCATGGATTGGCAGATGCCGAAACTCGATGGTCTGCAGGCTACACGTATTATCATGGAAACAATGCCGACGCCGATTGTTATTGTCACAGGCAATGTTTCGGTGAAAGATGCAGCTGTATCATTCAGGATGATTGAAGCCGGAGCATTGGCGATTATCATAAAACCGCATAGCGTCGATCACCCTGACTATAAGAACGAGGTATTAACATTAACTCGGACGCTACGGTTGATGTCCGAAGTAAAATTGGTAAAACGCATTACGCATGTTCCGAAAGAAAAAGAAAAAGAAAAAATACATACTGCGGCTGAAGATATTGTTCGACCGGAATCGGATATCCGGATTATTGCGATCGGCGCATCCACCGGTGGACCGCTTGTTCTGCAAAAAATATTTTCTGGGCTGCCCCAAAATTTTTCTCTGCCGATCGTGCTTGTTCAACATATTTCGCCCGGATTTGTCGGGGGTTTTGTAGAATGGCTTCAACTGACCACAAAATTCCCTTTGCAGTTAGCTGTGCACGGAGAATACCTGCTGCCAGGTCATGGATATATTGCACCGGATGATTTTCAACTGGGAATTGAAGATGGACTTAAAATTGTATTGAGTAGAGGCGAATTGGAAAATGGTCTTCGTCCTTCTGTTGCTCATCTCTTTCGATCTGTCGCGGAAGTGATTGGTCCCGCTGCGGTCGGCATTCTCCTCACCGGGATGGGAATCGATGGGGCAGATGAATTAAAGCTTATGAAAGAAAAGGGGGGAATCACCATTGCCCAGAATAAACAGAGCTCGGTTGTACACGGTATGCCCGGTGAGGCAATTAAAATAAATGCGGCAATGTTTATCCTTTCACCGGAAGAAATCCTCGCCACGCTTATTTCGATAGGAGAGAAAAACATTATTGAAGCAGCTGGATAGTAATTTCAACCCGTTGAAGTATGTTGAATTCTTTACTATTGTTCCTATGCTCTATTTAATCAGTTATAAAGAAAAAACCTTTTGGCATTTGTTATTCAATTAGGATCAACAATTTTATGAATATTTAAGGTAAAATGTTTTCAACTGTATCTTCAAAATATTATTTATCACTGGTATCACCAAAGATTCTTGGGCTGATTTTATTTCTTACGGTTTCAATAACAGGGTATTTGTTGTTTGTTCACGACAATACATCATTCATTTTTTTTGGTGACGCAGTATCGCATATTGTCCGCGCACGGCAATTCATTGATTCGCAGCAGCCGGGAATAAATAATATTGGCACTGTTTGGCTTCCGCTACCGCATCTTCTCCTGCTTCCATTTGTTGCAATCGACTCTCTGTTTTATTCCGGTATTGCCGGTGCATTCATCGGGATACCATTTCTCGTCGGAACCGGGATGTTATTATATTCTATTATAGAAATGCTCATCCATTCACGTCCTCTCGCTTTCTTCTTTGCTTTGCTGTTTGGACTGAATCCGAATCTGATCTACATCGCACTGACTCCGATGAATGAGATTTCATTAGTATTCTTTGTAACCCTTTCAGGGTTCTCTCTATTAAAATGGCTGCAATCAGAACAAGAACGGTGGCTCATAGTGTGCTCATTTGCTATTCTAAGCGCAACTCTCTGCAGGTACGAAGCGTGGCTTCTAGCACCGTTTATCTCTGTACTTATTTTACACAAGGCGATACCTTTGTGGAAGCAGGGAAATAGATCAGCAGCAGTCAGATTGACCATGATCTCAAAAATATCCTGGCTGGGAATTGTCTTCTGGTTCGCGTGGAATTATGTCCAATATGGAGACGCATTGAAATTTGCACATTGGACATACTCCGTTGGAACGAGTGCTGTAAGAACATCACTTCAGAATCGTCCGCAGGAAGTGTTTCTTGTTCTTGGTAAAGCGTTATTATGGATATATGGACCTTTGTTATTAGGTTCGAGCCTATTTACACTTGTGTTTATAAAAAAAATAAATGTATCAAAAGAACAATTTCTTTTACTCTTATTCTTTTCGTTTCCGGCATTGTTTGCTCTTGGTGCAATACTACTTGGATTTGTACAGATCGATCAATGGTGGTGGAATTGGAGATTTGTTTTAACCTTTGGACTTGTTCTTACCATTGCGAGTGCCATTTCAATGCAATTCTTATTTCAAAAACTATCATCAACAAGCTCACGTGTTGTTCTGACATGTTTTCTCTTGATTTCACTTGCACAATTCTCAATTCCATTTGTCGGAGTGGCGGTATACAAGGATGCGTTAAAAAGTTTTGATGAACGATCCCGATCTGCCGATGTACTTGGTGAAGAACTGCAAAAATATTATGACCGTGGTTCAATCTCCTTGCTCACGGGATATGGTGTTGGACAACGGATAATGATCTCAAGCAGACTGCCATTAAAAACTTTTGATGTGAAATATTTCTCTGACGGATCAATTCCGATTATTATTGACCGTTTTGTCATTCTGGGAAAGGACACCAAACCGGAATCAGAAGAATTCTCCCGATATTGGTTATCTCACAAAGATACGTTGCTTCATTTGTATACTATTGAAATCGAGAACAATTATTTTGTTCTTTTGGAACGAAAAAATGATTCTTCGAAATATTAAAACTTAATAAGAATTTAGAGAAGTACAACAAAAAAGGACACATCGTGTCCTTTTTTGTTGTACCGAGGAAGGGACTCGAACCCTTAATGCGTGAGCGCTAGCTCCTAAGGCTAGTGTGTCTGCCAATTCCACCACCTCGGC
>CAYPEM010000064.1:0-25455 GCA_964409765.1 uncultured Chitinophagaceae bacterium | reverse complement strand
CAGTTGGTAGAGTCACAGCCTTCCAAGCTGTTGGTCGCGGGTTCGAGTCCCGTCTTCCGCTCCAAAAAATTGAATGTTTTGTTAGTTTTAGATAAGGAATGAAGTATGAGAGATATAATTACCCTCGAATGCACCGTTTGCAAGGAACGTAACTATTCAACCACGAAGAACAAAAAGAAACAGACAAATCGTGTTGAATATAAAAAATATTGTTCCCGCTGCAACAAACACACTATTCACAAAGAAACCAAATAAATTTCGTACGGGTGTAGCTCAATTGGTAGAGTAGCGGTCTCCAAAACCGTTGGTTGGGGGTTCGAGTCCCTCCACCCGTGCAGAAGTGTCAAGGTTATTATGAAAGAAAAAATTATCAACTTCTTTACTGACGTCTACAAAGAGATGGGTAAAGTAACTTGGCCAACCCAAAAGGAACTGCAGGAATCGACCCTTGTTGTTCTGGGTGTTTGCGGAGTTATTGCCGTATTTGTCTATGTAGTTGACACTCTCGTTAGTCAAGCCATAAAGGGGCTCTTTTAAGTGGAGACTGCCGTTTTACATCGATGGTATGTTGTTCGTACCTACTCAGGACATGAGAATAAAGTAAAACTTGCCATGGAGAACGAAGCGAAAGAGCTTGGTTTGACAGAGAAGATTACTCGGATTCTTATTCCCGCAGAGAAAATCTTTGAAGTGAAGGATGGAAAAAAGAAGAGCAAAACAAAGAACTTTTTCCCTGGATATATATTGGTTGAGGCTATACTTGACGAAAAGACAAAACATCTTATTCTGAATACCCCGTCAGTGTTAAGTTTTGTTGGAACGAAAGATCGTCCGGTTCCGTTGCAACCTGATGAGGTGAAGCGTTTAATTGGGAAGATTGAAGAGAAAAAAGAGGATGGGACTGAAGTAGAACGCTTTGAAGTGCCCTTCCATATTGGTGAACCAGTAAAGATAATCAGCGGACAATTCCATAATTTTACCGGATTTGTGCAGGAGATTAATGTTGAAAAATTACGATTGAAAGTTATGGTTAGCATTTTTGGAAGAAAAACTCCAATTGAACTTGATTTTAGTCAGGTAGAGATTGAGAAATAGTTTAATAATTTAATTATTAGTAGAGAACATTATGGCAAAAAAAGTCGTTGGTTTTATTAAGTTACAAATTCCTGCGGGACAGGCTAATCCGGCACCGCCAATTGGTCCGGCACTTGGCCAAAAAGGTGTGAATATTATGGAGTTCTGCAAGCAATTTAATGCACGGACTCAATCGCAAGCTGGTCTAATCATCCCAGTTGTTATCACGGTGTTCTCTGATAAATCATTTACATTTATCACCAAAACTCCACCCGCTGCAGTATTATTGATCAAAGCTGCAAAAGTTCAGAAGGGTTCTGGTGAACCCAATCGTAATAAAGTAGGGAAAGTTACAAAAGCACAATTAAAAGAAATTGCGACAATGAAGATGCCGGATTTAAATACAACGGATGTAGTTGCAGCAATGAGTATGATCGAGGGAACGGCAAAAAGTTTAGGAATTACAGTCGAAGGTTAATCATTCATTTATAGTGGGAGTTATATCTAGAATATAACGCTTGGACCACAGAGGAGAACTAATGGCTCACGGTAAGAAGTACAAAAATGCAGTAAAAAAATTCGATATCAAAAAAATCTATACTGTTGAAGAAGCAGTTGGAATTGTCAAGGATGTAGCATCAGCGAAATTTAGTGAAGCAGTTGATATTGCTGTTCGTCTTGGTGTTGATCCAAAAAAAGCAGATCAAGCAGTTCGAGGAACAGTTGCTCTTCCGCACGGAATTGGTAAATCGGTTCGCGTTTTGGTAATGGCGAAATCACCGAAAGATGCAGAAGCAAAAGCTGCGGGTGCTGATCACGCAGGTTTGGAAGAATACGTTGAAAAAATTAAAACCGGTTGGGCAGAAATTGATGTTATCATTGCAACGCCGGATGTTATGGTCGAAGTTGGTAAGCTTGGAAAAATCCTCGGTCCCCGCGGCTTAATGCCAAATCCAAAAAGCGGAACAGTGACGCTTGATGTTGCAACCGCAGTGAAAGAAGTTAAAGCCGGAAAAATTGAATTTAGAGTTGACAAAGCAGGTGTTCTTCACGCAACAGTGGGCAAAGCAAACTTTGATAAAGAGAAACTTGTTGACAACGTGAAAGCATTTCTTGCAACCGTTGGAAAATTAAAACCATCGACTTCGAAAGGTCAATACGTTAAAAGTATTTCCATTTCATCGACGATGGGACCGGGTGTTCAGATCGACCGAACAACTGTTCAATCAACATAAAGAATTTACGCACTCATACATTAATAACCTGATAGGATGCCTCGTGAAAAAATCGAGGGCTTCTCATTGTATCAAGAAAAAAAATAATAACTATGATTAAATCAGAAAAAGAACAACAGGTCGCCGAAATTCAGGAGATGGTCTCCAAGGCACAAGGAATGTTCTTTACTGATTTTTCCGGAATTACTGTTGAGCAGATTAACGTTCTGCGAAATGAGTTCCGAAAATCCGGTATTGAATATAGGGTCGTTAAAAATACATTCGCGAAAAAAGCATTGCAAAATGTTTCAGGGTACGACAAAGTGTTGGATAAGCTTGTCGGACCAACTGGTATCGCGTTTGCATATACCGACGCTGCTGCACCGGCTAAAATCATTCAAAAGTTCAAAGAGAAAAACGAGAAATTCTCAGTAAAGATCTGTGTCGTTGAAAAGCAAGTGTATGAAGGTTCCAAATTAAAGGAACTAGCTGCACTGCCTTCACGACCGGAGATCATTGCTGGAATTCTTGGTTCCCTCAATTCACCGATCACAGGCGTTGTTGGAGTATTAAACGCAGTGGTTCGTGATGTTGTTGGAGTGCTCGATGCTATTGAAAAGAAAAAAGCCGCGTAAAGCAAATTCCTGAATGGAATTAGAAATTAAAAACATAATTTAGAAATAAGGAGATACAACAATGTCAGTCGTAGCAGAATTAGTAGAAAAAATCGAAAAACTCACCCTTCTTGAAGCAGTAGAGCTCAAGAAAGCACTCGAAGAAAAATTCGGCGTATCAGCAGCAGCACCAATGATGATGGCAGCAGCACCAGCTGCCGGCGGAGCTCCTGCAGCAGAAGCACAGACCGAATTCTCAGTTGAATTGACCGAAGGCGGCGCACAAAAGATCAACGTTATTAAAGTTGTTCGCGAAGCAACAGGTCTTGGATTGAAGGAAGCGAAAGATCTTGTTGACGGCGCACCGAAGGTCGTTAAAGAAGGTCTCAGCAAAGCAGATGCAGATGCATTGAAAAAGAAACTTGAAGAAGCCGGCGCAAAAGTTGCGTTGAAGTAATTCTTCTCTGATCTTTTTTCATTACTCTGGAATAGTGCATATAAAAAATTCATTAGAATAGTGAACATTACCAAGCCGACAGTCTCGTTTTTAACGCAATCGAGACATCGGCTTGTGTATTCTTTTGTCATAACGTTTCAAATTGTTGTCTTTCAAAAAAATTTCGTTTTGTTCATCGCTCCGCGTTGAACAATCATTACCAATAACCAACACCATAATCAGGTTCGCCTGAAGGAGTGATTGACTTGAAGAGCCAATCCCGATTACATCTCGATCCGAAAACCGGCCGCCATAGTTTTGGAACAATCAATGAAGTTGTCGAATATCCTGATCTGCTGAACGTGCAGATGGAATCGTTCGAACATTTTCTCCAGGAAAAAATCTCCCCGCTCAAACGCAAGAACAGAGGTTTACAGCAGGTATTCCTCCAAAATTTCCCAATCACGGATTCTCGCGAGAATTTTCTTTTGGAATTTGTTGAATATTATGTCGAGAAGGCAAAATACACTGTTCGTGAATGTCAAGAACGTGGACTGACGTATGCAGTACCTCTCAAAGCAAAATTACGTCTTTCGCAAAAAGCAGAGAATGGTGAAGGATACACCGACACGATTGAAGATACTGTGTACCTTGGCAATCTTCCGTATATGACGGACCGAGGAACTTTTATCATTAACGGTGCTGAGCGTGTCATCGTTAGTCAGTTGCATCGTTCACCAGGTGTGTTCTTCAGTGAATCACAGCATCCGAACGGTACACCCATCTACTCTGCACGAATCATTCCGTTCCGCGGATCATGGGTTGAGTTTGCTACCGACATCAATAATGTGATGTACGCGTATATCGATCGCAAAAAGAAATTCCCCGTTACAACATTGCTTCGTGCGCTTGGATATTCATCAGATGACGAGATCATGGAATTATTTGATCTTGTTGAAGAAGTAAAAGTCGTTGATATAGATCTGAAAGATTATATCGGCCGCATAATTTGCGGAGATGTAGTCGATAGAAAAACAGGCGAGATTATTATCAATAAAGATACGCTTGTTACTGATGAGACAGTCAAGAAAATAAAAAAATCAGAAATCAAGAAAATTCGTTTCTTAAAATCAGAAGAGCCTGGAAATCGTTCGGTTATCGCAAACACGATAATGAAAGATGCAGTCCACAGTGAAGAGGATGCTCTTGAAACAATTTATCGTCAGCTTCGTTCAGGTGATGCACCGGATCTTGAAACAGCGAAGAGTTTGATCGACAAGTTGTTCTTCAATCCGAAACGATATGATCTTGGAGATGTCGGTCGTCATCGTATCAATGCAAAACTAAAACTTGAGATCCCAGAAACAACCACGACACTTACAAAAGAAGATATTATTGCCATTATTCGTTATTTGCTCGATTTGAAGCAAGGTAAAACATCGGTTGATGATATCGATCATTTGGGAAATCGTCGTATCAGAACCGTTGGAGAGCAGATTGCTGCTCAATTCAATATCGGTCTTGCACGTATGACCAGAACGATCCGTGAGCGATTGAATGTTCGCGATCAAGAAAAAGTTGCTCCGGGCGATCTTGTTAACGCTCGCACAATCACAAGCGTTATCAATACATTCTTCGGAACAAATCAACTCTCGCAATATATGGATCAAACCAATCCTCTCGCGGAGTTGACAAACAAGCGCCGTATGTCAGCACTTGGACCGGGTGGTTTGACACGTGAACGTGCAGGATTTGAAGTACGTGACGTTCACTACACTCATTATGGCCGTCTCTGTCCGATTGAAACTCCTGAAGGTCCAAACATCGGACTTATTTCTTCTTTGTCAATGCATGCGCGAGTAAATGAATATGGATTTTTAGAAACTCCATATCGTGTCGTGAAAAAAGGAAAAGTAACCGACGAGATCGAATTCTTAAATGCAGAAAAAGAAGATGAATTTACTATTGCCCAGGCAAATGCTCCTATTGATGATAAAGGGAAATTCTTAACTGAAAAAGTGCAGGGAAGAAAAGCCGGTGATTTCGTTGTGCAATCTCCAGATGATATGCAGTATATGGACGTTGCTCCTACTCAGATTGTCAGCGCGGCAGCGGCACTTATTCCATTCTTAGAGCATGATGACGCAAACCGCGCATTGATGGGTTCGAATATGCAACGCCAAGCAGTTCCATTGCTTCGGCCTCAGGCACCAATTGTTGGTACCGGACTTGAGCAAAAAATCGCTCGTGACTCACGCACATGTGTTATTGCTGAACGCAGCGGTGTTGTAGAAAATGTTTCCGGAGAAAAAATAATTGTTCTCTATGATATCGACGAAGATAACGTCGAACAATTAGTTAGCTTTGAAGATAAAAGACGAGTTGAATATAAATTAGTAAAGTTCTTCAGAACAAACCAAGATACCGGCTTGAATCAGAAGCCCGTCGTAATTCCCGGTCAGCGATTCAAAAAAGGGGATGTCCTTGCCGATGGCTGCGCGACAGATCAAGGAGAACTTGCGTTAGGAAGGAATCTTCTTGTTGCTTTTATGCCATGGCGTGGATACAACTTTGAAGACGCTATCATTATGAACGAGCGAATCGTTTCTGAAGATGTGTTCACATCGGTTCATATTGAAGAATTTGAATTGCAGGTTCGTGATACAAAACGCGGAGAAGAAGAGTTAACCCGTGAAATTCCAAACGTCAGTGAAGAGGCAACAAAAGATCTCGATGAAAATGGAATTATAAGGATTGGCGCTGAAGTTAAAGAAGGTGACATCCTTATCGGAAAAATCACTCCGAAAGGAGAAACCGATCCGACCCCCGAAGAAAAGTTGTTGAAAGCAATCTTTGGAGATAAAGCTGGTGACGTGAAAGATGCTTCGTTGAAAGCACCGCCAGGCATGAAGGGGATTGTCATTTCGACAAAACTTTTCAGTCGCAAGAAAAAAGATGCAGATACAAAGAAAGAAGACAAGAAACGACTTGATATTCTTGAAAAGATTCACGGTCAGAATATTGAGGCACATTACGAAAAACTTGCGCGAAAACTCGGCCTGCTTCTTGACGGAGAAAAATCAGCAGGTGTGAGAAATCTTGACGGCGAAATGGTATTCCGCAGCGGTACACAATTCAAAATGGATACATTTGTAGGAAACAAGAAACTTGCCGAACTTGATCCGAAACATGAATGGGTCGATGAAAAACGAAAAAATAACTTGATCGAGAAGATTTATCAAAATTATTTTGATTCGCTGAACCATATCGAAGAAGCGTACAAACACGAAAAGAACAAGATCACTATCGGTGATGAATTGCCGCCAGGAATCGTTCAATTGGCAAAAGTGTACGTTGCTAAAAAACGTAAACTTTCTGTTGGTGATAAAATGGCGGGTCGTCACGGAAATAAAGGTGTCGTTGCAGCTGTTGTTCCTTCGGAAGACATGCCGTTTTTGCCGGATGGTCGTTCAGTTGATATCGTTCTGAATCCGCTTGGCGTTCCTTCACGTATGAACATCGGTCAATTATTTGAAACAGCACTTGGCTGGGCAGGAAAAGCACTCGGAATCAAGTATGCGACTCCGATCTTCGACGGCGCAAGTTGGGAAGATGTTCAGGAAGAATTGAAGAAAGCAAATCTCAATATCGATTCACGCAGCACGCTGCTTGATGGTCGTACTGGAGAAACCTTTGATCAGCAAGTAACCGTTGGCCAGATTTATATGCTTAAACTTTCTCATTTGGTTGACGATAAGATTCACGCCCGGTCAATTGGACCGTATTCGTTGATCACTCAACAGCCTCTCGGTGGTAAAGCACAATTCGGAGGTCAACGCTTTGGAGAGATGGAAGTGTGGGCGCTGCAAGCTTATGGTGCGGCACACGTTCTTCAGGAAATGTTAACGGTAAAATCTGATGACGTAATGGGCCGCGCAAAAGTGTACGAAGCTATTGTTAAAGGTGAAAATCAGCCCGAGGCAAATATTCCTGAATCCTTTAATGTACTTGTCCGCGAATTGCAGGGTCTTGGGTTAGAAGTTAAAATTGATTAAAAATTGAATGAGCAACAAGGTTGTTCATCATCTATTATAAAATGGAGAGTAGAATAAATGTTCCACTCAAAAGACAACAGTAAGAATACAAAATTATTTTCCCGAATTAGTATCAGTCTTGCATCATCTGATGCGATTTTGACACGATCATACGGTGAAGTAACGAAGCCTGAAACGATCAACTACCGCTCATTCCGACCGGAACGTGATGGATTGTTCTGCGAACGTATTTTTGGACCGACACGTGACTGGGAATGTTATTGCGGAAAATACAAACGTATTCGGTATAAAGGTATTATCTGCGATCGCTGCGGTGTTGAAGTAACGCAGAAGAGTGTACGTCGTGAACGCATGGGACATATTGCGCTTGCAGTTCCGATCGTTCATATCTGGTATTTCCGTTCACTGCCAAGCAAGATCAGTTACATTCTTGGAATTACCAACAAAGATCTTGAAAAGATTGTCTACTATGAATCGTATGTTGTAACAAATCCTGGAACCACGGGGTTGCAGTTGAAAGATCTTATAACTGAAGATCAATTTTTTGAAATTCTTTCTTCTCTTCCTGAAAAAAATCAAGACCTTGAAGATGACGATCCGAAAAAATTCGTTGCGAAAATCGGCGGCGAAGCAATTAAAGATTTATTGAAGAAAGTTGATGTTGAAATTCTCTCTGCCGAGCTTCGTGCACAACTACGAGTTGAAACATCTCAGCAGAAAAAACTCGATCATTTGAAACGTCTTCGTGTTATCGAAGCGTTCCGTGAACGTGAAGGCGGTCCGGCAAATAAACCAGATTGGATGGTTCTAGATGTTATTCCAATCATTCCTCCGGAACTTCGTCCTCTTGTTCCGCTTGAAGGTGGTCGTTTCGCAACTTCAGATTTAAACGATTTATATAGACGTGTCATCATCCGAAACAATCGCTTAAAACGTCTTATTGATATCAAAGCTCCTGAAGTTATCCTTCGAAATGAAAAACGAATGTTACAGGAGGCTGTTGATTCTTTGTTCGATAATTCGCGCCGTAACAATGCCGTTCGCAGTGATAATAATCGAGCCTTGAAATCTCTTTCTGATATGTTGAAAGGAAAGCAAGGCCGATTCCGTCAGAACTTGCTCGGTAAACGTGTTGACTATTCCGGTCGTTCGGTTATCGTGGTTGGTCCTGAATTGCAATTGCATCAAGCCGGTCTTCCAAAAGATATGGCGGTTGAATTATTCAAACCGTTTATCATTCGCAAATTGATTGAACGTGGATTCTCGAAGACGGTGAAGAGCGCGAAGAAGATGGTGGAAAAGAAGGGTCCTGAGATCTGGGAAATTCTTGAAAATATTATCGATGGACATCCGATTCTGTTGAACCGCGCTCCTACACTTCACAGACTTGGTATTCAAGCATTTCAACCGGTGCTTGTTGAAGGTAAGGCTCTTCGAATTCATCCGATGGTCTGTACTGCGTTCAACGCGGACTTTGACGGCGATCAAATGGCTGTACATATTCCGTTGTCATTTGATGCACAGCTCGAAGCTCGAGTGTTAATGTTATCATCGCATAATATTCTTTCACCGGCGAGTGGTGCACCAGTAATTACTCCAACACAAGATCAAGTGTTGGGATGTTACTATTTAACAAAATCTCGCACAGGTGCAAAAGGTGAAGGCTCTTCATTCTATTCCGCTGAAGAAGTTATTATCGCTTACAACGAAGATAAATTAAACCTCCATGCACGAATAAAAGTACGATATGATGGGAAAATGATTGAAACGACAACAGGTCGGGTAATCTTCAATCAGATTGTTCCATCTGATCTTGGTTTCATCAATGAGTTGTTAAGTAAGAAACGTCTTGTTCAAATCATTGCACAAGCGTTCCGAAAAAGCGGCAATCAACGCACTGCTCGATTCCTTGATGATATGAAGACTCTTGGATTTACATATGCTATGCGCGGTGGTCTCTCGGTTAACATTGCTGATGTTGCTATTCCAAAAGAGAAAGAAGAACTGATCCACAAAGCACAAAAAGAAGTTGACTCTGTTGAGAAACAATATCAAAATGGTTTCATTACAAATGGTGAACGTTACAATAAAGTCATCGACGTTTGGACCCGTACAACAAGTCGAGTTGCTGAACGATTATTTGATTCGCTTCAAAACTCAAAAGAAGGTTTCAACTCTATTTATATGATGATTGATTCCGGAGCCCGCGGATCGAAAGAACAGGTTCGACAGTTGGCGGGTATGCGTGGTTTGATGGCAAAACCTCAAAAATCATTATCCGGAGCGACTGGTGAATTGATCGAGAACCCAATCATTGCAAACTTCCGTGAAGGGTTATCGATTCTTGAATATTTTATTTCTACACACGGTGCTCGTAAAGGTTTGGCAGATACAGCATTAAAAACAGCTGATGCTGGATACTTAACACGACGACTTGTTGACGTTGCACAGGATGCAATTATTTCTTCGGTTGACTGCGGAACATTCCGCGGTGTTCTCACTGGTGCCTTAAAAGAAGGTGAGGATGTGAAAGAACCATTATCAGAACGAATTGTTGGCAGAGTCTCCGTACATGATGTGCGTGATCCAATGAATAATAAAGTTTTGGTAAAAGCAGGTGAAATTATTGAAGAAGATGTAGCACAACTCATTTCAGAAACTTCTATAGAATTAGTTGAAATTCGTTCCGTGTTAACGTGCGAATCAAAACGTGGAGTCTGCGCAAAATGTTACGGAAGAAATTTAACAACTGGCAATCTTGTTGAGGTTGGAGAAACTGTTGGAGTCATCGCAGCACAATCAATCGGTGAACCAGGTACCCAGTTGACACTTCGAACATTCCATACTGGCGGAACAGCAAGTTTGATTGCAAACCAATCACATATCACTTCCAAGTTTGATGGTTATTTGAAATTTGATAGTGTCAAAGCTATTACGATTACAACCGACGAAGGTGAAAAAATTCTTTCACTTGGGCGTAGTGGTACAATCCAAGTATTGAATAATGACAATGCGGTTTTAACAAAGTACGATGTACCGTACGGTGCTATTTTACAAATGCCTGATGGTGCACAAGTTAAAAAAGGACAGTTGTTGTATGAATGGGATCCATATAATGCAACGATCATCTCTGAATATGCTGGCGAAATTAAATACGTTGATCTGAAAGAAAATATCACGTATCGAAATGAACCGGATGAACAAACAGGACATATTCAAAAAGTTGTTATTGATTCACGAGATAAAAATTTAAGTCCGTCAATCATGGTTGCGGATAAGAATGGAAAGAAAATTGCAAGTTATATTATTCCAACACGTGCTCATATTCTTGTTGATGATGGAGAAGCAATCGGTGCAGGAACTGTGCTTGTAAAAATTCCACGCGATATTGGCAAGACCCGTGATATCACCGGAGGTTTGCCGCGCGTAACGGAATTATTTGAAGCACGTTCTCCCGGAGATCCGGCTGTCGTCAGCGAAATCGACGGAGTTGTTTCGTTTGGTGCTCAGAAGCGCGGTAACCGTGAAGTGATTGTGACCAGTCATGATGGTCGCGAACGCAAAGTTTATATGATTGCACTGGGAAAACATGTTCTAGTTCAGGAAAACGACTTTATACGGAGCGGTGAACGTCTTTGCGATGGTGCAATCGATCCTCATGATATTCTTCGCATCAAAGGTACAAGCGCGGTGCAGGAATATTTAGTAAATGAAATTCAAGAAGTCTATCGAATGCAGGGTGTGAAGATCAATGATAAACATATCGAAATCATTGTTCGTCAGATGATGCAAAAAGTTCGAGTTACCGATCCGGGTGATAACCATTTCCTTGAAGGTGATTATGTTGACAAAGCAAAGTTTGAAGATGAAAATCGCAAACTGGAAGGGATGGTTTTTGTTGAACATAAGGGTGATTCCAAATTAAAGAACAATATGCTTTCCGAGAAGAAGAAAGCAAAAGAATTAAATGTTGAATTGAAGAAAAAAGAAAAGAAAACAATAGAATTCCGTGATGCAGAACCAGCGTTGTCGGAGCCGATTTTACTTGGCATTACAACCGCATCATTATCAACAGAAAGTTTTATTTCTGCCGCATCATTCCAGGAGACAACAAAAGTCCTTACCGATGCTGCAATTGAAGGAAAGGTTGATCATCTTCTTGGTTTAAAAGAAAATGTTATCATGGGTCACCTTATTCCTGCTGGCACCGGTTTAAAGAAATTCCGTGAAGTGTTAGTGACTTCAAAAAAACCATCACGGTATGTAGAGCGACCGGTCGTTCAAGAAGAGTTGACGGATGAAATGAAAGAAGAAGAAGTAGTTTTGGTAAAAAAAGCACGAAAGAAGAGTAAAGTTACTACATAACAATTCTGAAAGAAGATTAAAAAAATCTTCTTTCAGTTGTTGACAAAAAAGATTTTTTTTCCTATATTAAAAGACTTAAAACTTAATAAAAACAATAAATTTTGGAGTACGTAGTTGCCTACGATTAATCAATTAGTAAGACTCGGTCGCGAAAATTTAGCTGTAAAAAGCAAATCTCCAGCGCTAGAAGGCAACCCGCAGAAACGTGGAGTATGCACGAGAGTGTATACAACAACGCCAAAAAAACCAAACTCAGCACTTCGTAAAGTTGCTCGTGTGCGTTTAACAAACCACATTGAAGTAACCGCTTACATTCCCGGTGAAGGTCATAACTTACAAGAGCACTCTATTGTAATGATCCGCGGCGGTCGTGTAAAAGATTTGCCCGGTGTGCGTTACCACATTATTCGCGGAACGCTAGATACGCAAGGTGTTCAAGATCGAAAGCAAGCCCGTTCTAAATACGGTGCAAAAAGACCAAAATAATCATAGTTTGACCTTTACCAATGAGAAAAAGCCACGCTTCCAAACGCATAGCAATATCAGACCCAAAATTTGGGGATGTTTTAGTCAATCGCTTCATCAATAATATCATGAAAGATGGTAAAAAGCATCGTGCTCAGACCATTCTTTATGATGCTCTTGAAATTATTGCTGAACGGACAAAAACTACAACTCCTATTGACGTTTTTAAAAAAGCAGTGCATAATGTCTCTCCCGTGATCGAAATTCGTGCACGGAGAGTCGGCGGAGCAACATATCAGGTTCCCACAGAAGTTCGTCCCGAACGACGAACCGCTCTCGCAATTCGTTGGTTAATAAACTATTCGTCAGAACGTTCGGATAAGTCGATGTCGTTAAAATTAGCTGCAGAATTCATTGCGGCTGCTAACGGCGAGGGCAATTCGGTGAAGAAAAAAGAAGATACACACCGAATGGCTGAAGCAAACAAAGCGTTTGCTCACTTTAAGTGGTAATAATAAAGACATTTTAATTTTTTTAAGAAATTATACTTGAAAGTAGAAGTATATACTTTTGAGTTTTCAGGAATAGTATGCCCCGTAAATTTTCATTAGATCATACGCGTAATATTGGAATTATGGCCCATATCGATGCCGGTAAAACCACTACGACTGAGCGTATTCTTTTTTATACTGGTGTTTTGCATCGTGTTGGTGAAGTGCATGATGGTGCGGCTACGATGGACTGGATGGAACAAGAGAAAGAACGGGGAATTACAATTACCTCTGCTGCAACAACTTGTTTTTGGAGAGATCATCGTATCAATATCATTGATACTCCCGGTCACGTAGATTTTACAATTGAAGTAGAACGATCGCTCCGAGTACTTGATGGCGCGGTTGCATTATTTTGTTCTGTAGGCGGTGTAGAACCGCAATCGGAAACGGTTTGGCGTCAAGCTGATAAATACGGTGTCCCGCGTATTGCATTTGTTAATAAAATGGATCGTGTCGGTGCGGATTTTCTTAGCGCCGTGCAAATGATGAAAGAACGTCTTGGTGCAAACGCAATACCTATTCAACTTCCCGTTGGTCAGGGTGAAATGTTCAAAGGGATTATTGACCTTGTAACAATGAAAGCACATGTATTTCATGATCATTCTAACGGAATGACTTGGGATGAAATTGAAATTCCACACGATCTACAAAAGCAAGCTGCGGAATATCGTATAAAGATGTTGGAAGCAGTTTCTGATGAAGATGATTCATTGTTAGAAAAATATCTAGAAGGAAAAGCGATTTCCGAGAAGGAAATCATTGATGTTCTAAGGAAAGCATGTTTGAAGGTGTCAATTGTTCCTGTTCTGTGCGGTTCTTCGTTCAAGAACAAGGGTGTACAGATGCTTCTTGATTCAGTAGTAAACTTTTTACCGTCACCACTTGATATTCAAGGTGGAATGATTACCGGACACCATCCGAACATGAAAGATACGGTCAGCCGAAAGATTGCAGATAATGAAAAATTTACTGCATTGGCTTTTAAAATTATGACTGACCCATATGTCGGTCGGTTGACTTTTTTCCGTGTTTATAGTGGTACTGTAAAAGCAGGTTCTTATCTCTATAATTCTGTCAGTGAAAAGAAGGAACGTATTGGCCGAGTTTTGCGTATGCATGCAAACCATCGTGAAGATGTTGATGAAGGTTATGCAGGTGATATTTTAGCTGCGATTGGATTTAAAAATACACGGACCGGTGATACTCTGTGTGGTGAAGATGAACAGATTATTTTAGAGAAAATGATATTCCCGGAACCGGTTATTCATCAAGCAATTGAGCCGAAAACAAAAGCCGATCAAGAGAAGATGGGTGAAGCTCTTTCAAAACTTGCCGAAGAAGATCCTACATTTCGAGTTTCAACAAATCAAGAAACAGGTCAAACAATTATCGGCGGTATGGGTGAGTTGCATTTGGAAATTATTGTTGACCGAATGAAACGTGAGTTTAAGGTTGAAGCAAATGTTGGTAAACCTCAGGTTGCGTATAAAGAAACAGTTCGCAAAAAAGTTGTTGCCGAAGGTAAATTCGTTCGTCAATCAGGCGGTAAAGGTCAATTCGGTCACGTTTGGATTGAACTTGAACCGAATGAAAAAGGAAAAGGATTTGAATTTGAAGACGCAATCGTTGGTGGCGTTATTCCGCGTGAATTCATTAAACCGGTTTCCGCAGGTATTCAAGAAGCATTGAAGAATGGTATCCTTGCAGGATATCCTGTTGAAGATGTTAAAGTAAAATTATTTGACGGTTCATACCATGATGTTGACTCTTCAGAAATGGCATTCAAGATCGCCGGCTCAATGGCGTTCCAGGAAGCTGCTCGAAAAGCAGATCCTGTAATTTTAGAGCCTATCATGGCTGTTGAAGTTGTTTCACCGGAAGACTATCTCGGTGACGTTATGGGTGATTTGAGTTCACGACGCGGTAAGATCGAAGGTATTACTCCGCGTAAAGATGCTCAGGTTATTAAATCTATGGTTCCATTGTCCGAAATGTTTGGCTATTCTACTTCACTTCGTTCAATGACACAGGGTCGTGCACTGTATACAATGCAGTTCGATCATTATGATGAAACACCGCGTTCTGTTTCCGAACAGATTATTGAAAAAGTAAAAGGCAAGAACGCTTAATTTTTGAAAATTTAGAAAAAATCATTCACACATTAAATTAGGAGAAATCCTCATGGCAAAAGAAAAATTTGACCGCAGTAAGCCGCACGTGAACATCGGAACAATTGGTCACGTCGATCATGGTAAGACATCATTGACCGCAGCTATTACGATGACCCTTGCGAAAAAAGGATTATCTTCAGTTCGTACATTTGATTCAATTGACAATGCGCCTGAAGAACGTGAACGTGGTATTACCATTGCAACTGCACACGTAGAATATCAGACAGAAAATCGTCACTATGCACACGTTGACTGTCCAGGTCACGCTGACTATGTTAAAAACATGATCACCGGTGCTGCTCAAATGGACGGTGCTATTCTTGTCGTTGCCGGAACAGATGGTCCGATGCCTCAGACAAAAGAACATATCCTGCTTGCTTATCAGGTTGGTGTTCCGAAGATCGTTGTATTCCTGAACAAAGTTGATATTGCTGATCCGGAATTATTGGATCTCGTTGAAATGGAATTGCGTGAACTTCTTACCTCATACAAATTCCCCGGTGATGAAATTCCGATTATCCGTGGTTCTGCAACTAAAGCTCTCGAAGCGTATGCTGCAAACAAACCGATCGATGATCCGGATTACAAACCAATTCTCGATTTGATGGCTGCTGTTGATGCATACATTCCTGAGCCAAAACGTGAAGGTGATAAACCGTTCTTAATGCCAATCGAAGACGTGTTCTCAATTACCGGTCGCGGAACAGTTGGAACGGGTCGTGTTGAACGCGGTCATGCAAAAGTTGGTGATGAAGTAGAAGTGATCGGTCTTGGTGCACATAAAAAGACTGTTATCACGGGTGCAGAAATGTTCCGTAAAGAACTTGATGAAGTTCGTGCTGGTGACAATGCCGGTATCTTGCTGCGTGGTATTGAAAAGACAGATCTTGAACGCGGAATGGTTGTTGCAAAACCGGGTTCAATCACACCGCACAAAAAATTCACCGCTCAGGTATACGTTCTTAAAAAAGAAGAAGGCGGACGACACACACCATTCGTTAACGGATACCGTCCTCAGTTCTATTTCCGTACCACGGACGTTACCGGTGTTGTAACAATGCCTGCCGGCGTTGAAATGGTTATGCCCGGCGACAACGTTGATAATATGCAAATTGAATTGATCACAACCATCGCTATGGACGAGGGTCTTCGCTTCGCTATCCGCGAAGGCGGTCGTACAGTAGGTGCTGGCGTAGTAACAAAGATCGTAGAGTAAAAAAATAATTCTGTCAAGATTCCGGTCTGCAAAATTGCAGGCCGGAAAATTGCACAAGGAGTGAGACATTGGCTGGTCAAAAAATTAGAATCAAATTGCGCTCGTTCGATCATAACTTGATCGATAAGTCAGCTGAAAAAATAATCAAGACGGTAAAATCAACCGGTGCTGTTGTTTCCGGTCCGATTCCGCTTCCAACACGCCGTTCGGTATTTACGGTGAACCGGTCGCCGCACGTTGACAAAAAATCGCGCGAACAGTTCCAAATAAAAAAACATAAGCGTTTGATCGATATCCTTTCATCGGGATCGAAAACAGTAGATGCGTTGATGAAACTCGATCTCCCGGCTGGTGTTGACGTAGAAATTAAAGTGTAACGGGTTGTCTCGGATCAAACGTAATAAAATTTAGATCTGTTGTTCAACCAAATTGAAAGTTCTCAAGGAGAATATACCTGTGAGTGGAATTTTAGGAAAAAAGATAGGCATGACAAGCGTTTATGACGACAACGGAATTTCTGTTCCGTGTACCGTTATCGAGGCAGGTCCTTGCTTTGTCACTCAAATTAAAACAAAAAATAAAGACGGATATGATTCGGTGCAGCTTGGATTTGATGCTAAAGCTGAACGTCTTGTTAATCAATCATTGAAAGGTCACTTTGCGAAAGCTGGAGCTAAAGCTCTCCGTCTTCTTCGTGAGTTTCGAAATTTCAATGGTGTAAAATTAGAGCTCGGTCAGGAACTTCGTGTTGATTCCGTTTTTGCACAGGGTGATACAGTTGATGTATCGGCTCGTTCAAAAGGAAAAGGATTCCAAGGCGTAGTTCGCCGTCATCACTTTGGCGGTGTCGGCAGTACATCGCACGGTCAATCAGATCGTGTTCGTGCTCCAGGATCGATCGGCGGTTCATCATATCCTTCGCGCGTATTTAAGGGGATGAGAATGGCGGGGCGAATGGGATTTGATAATGTCACCGTAAAAAATCTAACTGTGTTGAAAGTAATTCCTGAATCAAATCTTATCCTTGTCAAAGGATCGATTCCAGGGGCGAAAAATACTTACGTTACAATTACAAAGTAATCTGATTGCAGGAACCGTCAGCTATGAATATTGAAGTGCTAAAAAAAGATGGAACAAAAACCGGTGAAACTGTAGAGTTGAAATCGGATATTTTTGGGATCGAACCGAACGATCATGCTATTTATATGGCAGTCCGTTCATACTGGGCAAACCAACGCCAGGGAACTCACAAAGTGAAATCCCGCAATGAAGTTCGAGGCGGCGGAAAAAAACCATTTGCACAGAAAAAAACAGGACGTGCGCGTCAAGGTACCAGTCGTTCACCATTGATGCCCGGCGGCGGATCTATCTTTGGACCAAAACCACATGACTATGTTGTAAAGCTTCCTGCAAAAGTAAAACGCCTTGCTCGTAAATCAGCATGGTCGCATAAAGCAAAAGATGGTCAGATCGTCATTATTGAGGATTTCTCGTTTGACATTCCAAAAACAAAGGAAATGACTTCAATATTGAAATCACTTCAGATCGGTGGTAAGAAAGTTTTGTTATTGACATCTAAGACTGATCAAAAAGTTTTAAAATCAGGACAGAATATTCCGAAACTCAATATCCTTGAAGCGGCAAAAGCATCAACCTATGATATTCTCAACAACAATGTTGTTGTGATCTTAAAGAGCGGTGTTGATGTTATCAATAAAACATTTGCAAACTAAACTGTAACGGCAGCGACTATGGCAGCAACTTTAATACAACCTTTATTGACTGAGAAAATGACGGAATTGGGTACAAAACGCCAATACGCTTTCAAAGTTGATCTTAACGCAAATAAAATTACCATTGGTAAAGCCGTTGAGAAAAAATTCAATGTTAATGTAACAAGCGTTCGTACGGCAAATGTGAAGGGCAAGATCAAATCACAAATGTCAAAACGAGGACGTATTGCTGGAAAGCGCAGCGATTGGAAAAAAGCGATCGTCACGTTGAAAGAGGGACAAACAATAGATTTTCTGGCTAACGTTTAACGAGAAGAGCAAGATATGGCATTACGAAAATTAAAACCTACGACAGCAGCAACTCGATATTATTCGATTGCGACCTTTGAAGAGATCACCAGGTCAACCCCTGAAAAATCTCTTCTTGAAAAGATCACAAAATCCGGCGGCAGAAATAGTCACGGACGAGTAACATCGCGTCACAAAGGAGGCGGACATAAACGCCGATATCGTACAATCGATTTCAAACGTGAAAACCGCAATATTGAGGGAACAGTTTTCTCTATTGAATACGATCCGAACCGTTCATCCTATATCGCTCTTATTCATTATGTGAATGGAGACAAACGATACATTCTTGCTCCGGAAGGATTAAAAGTTGGGACAAAAATTATTGCAAGTGAAACTGCAGATATCTTAACCGGTAATGCATTACCGCTTCGAGCAATTCCTGTGAACACACAAGTTCACAATATAGAATTGAAACCGGGTAAAGGCGGACAAGTTGCCCGCAGCGCAGGAAACTTCGCTACCGTTCAGGCTAAAGAAGGTAAATTTGTTCTTTTGAAATTCCCTTCAGGTGAAGCGCGCAATGTTCTTTCGGAATGTTATGCAACAATTGGTCAACTTGGAAATCTTGACCATGAGAATATCAGTTTTGGTAAAGCAGGACGTTCACGGTGGTTGGGAATTCGTCCGTATGTTCGTGGTGTTGCAATGAATCCAGTTGACCATCCAATGGGTGGCGGAGAAGGTAAAACATCAGGCGGTGGACATCCGGTAAGTCCGTGGGGTCAAAAAGCAAAAGGTTTGAAAACACGCAAGCACAAAAAACAATCAAGTCAATATATCGTAAAGCGTCGTAAGTAATTAAGAGAGTACTATGAGTCGTTCACTCAAAAAAGGTCCATACATTGATTTGCGTCTTGCTAAAAAAGTGGAGACGCTTAACAAATCAAACAAGAAACAAGTGATTAAAACATGGTCACGCTCGTGCACCATCTCTCCTGAATTTGTAGGGCACACGTTTGCCGTGCACAACGGAAATAAATTCATTCCGGTGTATGTTCAGGAAGCAATGGTTGGGCACAAGCTGGGAGAGTTTGCACCGACGCGTATTTTCCGCGGTCATCCCGGCGTAAAATCCGAAGCAGCAGCGTAATCACTTTAATTTGGAGTCTATTAGATAATGGAAGCAAAAGCAGTCAGCAGATATGTTGGAACATCACCGCGCAAGATGCGCTTAGTGATCGATCTCATCAGAGGTAAAGCGGTTGGTGAAGCAATGAACATTCTTCACTTCCAGCCGAAACATGCGGCAAAATCAGCGGAGAAAGTTCTTCGATCTGCAGTATCAAACTTTCAGAATAAAGATGCCAATGCCGGTGTCAGCACTGACGACCTTATTGTGAAAGAAGCATTTGTGAATGGCGGAGCTTCAATGAAGCGTATTCTTCCCGCTCCAATGGGAAGAGCATATAAACTATTAAAACGTTCGCATCACTTAACAATTGTTATCGACAAACGAACATCCAAAAAAAAATAATTTTCAGTTGAGGAGTTACTTTGGGACAAAAAATTAATCCGGTCGGTTTTCGTTTAGGCATCATTAAAGGTTGGGATTCAAACTGGTACGACGAAAAAAGTTTTTCCGGAAAACTTCAAGAAGATATGGTTGTGAGAAATTATCTTCGCAACCGTTTGAAAAAAGCTGGCGTTTCTAAAATTTTGATCGAACGAACAGCAAAGAATGCACGAATCACTATCAACACATCGCGTCCCGGTGTTGTGATCGGAAAAAGCGGTAAAGAGATCGGGCAGCTCGAAGAAGAGCTGAAGAAAGTTACCAACAAGGAAATTAAGATTCTTATCAGTGAAGTAAAGCGTCCGGAACTCGATGCGCAATTGGTTGCAGAGAATATAGCGGCACAGCTTGAAGGTCGTATAGCATTCCGAAGAGCAATGAAACAAGCGATTACCGCGGCAATGAGAATGGGTGCAGAAGGAATTCGTGTGAAGTGCGGCGGTCGTTTAGGCGGAGCGGAAATTGCACGAACAGAGCAGTACAAAGAAGGACGTATTCCACTTCACACTCTTCGCGCCGATATCGATTATGCACACGCTGAAGCAGCGACAATTTACGGTAAGATCGGTGTTAAAGTTTGGATCTGCAAAGGTGAAGTATTAGATCGATCGGCAAAATAATTTAGATTTGTATCTGGAGTTTTAAACTATGTTAATGCCAAAAAGAGTTAAATTTAGAAAAGCACAACGCGGACGAATGAGCGGTGTTGCGACACGCGGTGCAACCGTTGCCTTCGGTGACTACGGTCTGAAAGCGATGGAACCGGGTTGGATCTCAGCTCGACAGATTGAGGCAGCTCGTGTTGCATTGACACGTTTGATGAAGCGTGAAGGAAAAGTATGGATCCGAATTTTTCCGGATAAACCAGTCACGAAAAAACCTGCTGAAACTCGTATGGGTAGCGGAAAAGGTGCGCCGGAATTTTGGGTAGCCGTTGTAAAACCGGGACGTATCATGTTCGAAGTTGGCGGAATCAACAAAGCAACAGCACAGGAAGCTTTGAAACTTGCAACACACAAACTTCCGATTAAAACAAAGTTTGTTTCACGTATAGATCTGGCTGCGTAAGGAGTAGAACATGAAAACACAAGAATTGCGTCAACTGACGAACGAAGAACTTGTAAAACGTATCGAGGAAAATCTCGAAGCACTTGCAACAATGAAATTTCAGAAGGTAACCAGTCAAGTAGAGAATTCGTCAAAATTTTCACTGCTTCGTAAGGATATCGCACGGATGAAAACGATCATTCGTCAGCGTGAACTTGGAACATCAACCGTTGCTGCACAGTAAGAGAAGAGAATAACTAATGGAAACGAGAAACAATCGCAAGACACGAACCGGCAAAGTCGTAAAGAATAAAATGGAAAAGAGCATCATTGTTGCCATCGAGCGCAAAGTTGTTCATCCGTTGTATAAAAAATATTTCAAGCGCACAACAAAATTCTATGCGCATGACGAAAAGAATGAAGCCGGTGTAGGCGATACCGTAAAGATTATGGAAACACGACCGCTCAGCAAATTAAAACGCTGGCGTTTGGTTGAAATTGTCACCAAAGCAAAATAATCATTGCAACGACAATAGAACGATAGACGATAGATTAGCTCGGAGATAATAATGATTCAAGAAGAAACCAATTTAGTGGTTGCAGATAATTCTGGTGCAAAAAAAGTACGCTGTATCCGTGTACTCGGCGGTCATGACCGTCGATATGCTTCCGTCGGCGACCTTGTCGTGGTATCAGTGAAATCAGCAATTCCTGGTGCCGGTGTAAAAAAAGGTGAAGTATCTCGTGCAGTAGTTGTTCGTACTACAAAAGAGATCGGCCGAAAAGACGGATCATATATCCGATTTGATGAGAACGCAGTTGTTCTTGTTAATCCACAGAATGAACCTCGCGGCACACGTATCTTTGGTCCGGTTGCACGCGAACTTCGCGAACGTCAATTCATGAAAATTGTTTCACTTGCACCTGAAGTACTGTAATTCAGAAAGAGAATAGTTATGCACGTAAAGAAAAATGATATCGTTATTGTGATCGCCGGGAACTCAAAAGGTAAAGAAGGAAAAGTGTTGAAAGTTGTTCCGGAAAAGAACCGCGTGATCGTTGAGGGAGTGAACCTCGCAAAGCGTCACACAAAACCTTCGCAGAGCAATCCGCAGGGAGGCGTTGTGCAGAAAGAAGCTCCAATCCATTCATCGAATGTGATGCTGAAAGATCCGAAGACCGGTGAAAAAACCAGAATCGGTTATTCGCGCACAAAGGATTCCGTGAGCGGCAAGAAAAAAGTAATGCGCGTTGCTCAAAAGAGCGGCGAGATGTTCTAATTTTTTAATCGGTGTTACGCGAACAACGTAATACACACAACTAAAAACGACAATGGCAAAAGAGAAAAAACAGGAAGAGAAAAAAGGACCGGCAGTTCGCGATGCAGGTGCTCCTGCGCGTCTTGCAGCGAAATATAAAAAAGACATCGTTCCTGCAATGATGAAGCAATTCAACTACAAGAATGTTATGCAGGTTCCAAAGCTCGAAAAAATTGCTGTCAACATTGGTGTTGGTCAGGCAACGCAAGATGCAAAATTGCTCGACATTGCAATAGCTGAATTGGAAATGATCGTCGGTCAAAAAGTTGCCGTCACAAAATCGAAAAAAGCAATTTCAAACTTCAAACTTCGTCAGGGTCTTGCAATCGGTGCCCGAGTAACATTACGCAGCAAGATGATGTATGAATTCTTAGATCGTTTGATCAGTCTTGCAATGCCGCAGATTCGTGACTTCCGTGGGATTTCAGATCGTTCGTTCGATGGACGCGGAAATTATACGCTTGGAATTAAAGAACAGATTATCTTCCCGGAAATTGATGCAGACCGTGTAACAAAGATCAATGGTATGGATATCACATTCGTTACCACTGCTCAAACAGATATGGAAGCAATGGAATTATTGAAACAGTTCGGTGTTCCGTTTGTTAAACGCGAACAACCGGTTGCGAAAGTAAGCTAAAAGGAAAAGTATGGCAAAACTCAGTTCGATTGCACGTCAGAAACGACGTGAAAAATTAGTAGCAAAGTATGCTGCAAAGCGTAAAGAGTTGATAGCGGCGGGTGATCAGGAAGGACTGCGGTTGCTTCCACGCGACAGCAATCCGACACGATTACATAATCGTTGCTTCATGACCGGTCGACCGCGCGGATTTTTGCGCAAATTCGGTCTTGGTCGTTTAGCGTTCCGCAAACTGGCACACGAAGGAAAGATTCCCGGTCTTACGAAAGCAAGCTGGTAACATTTAATAGAAGGTTTTTACAATGGCTCATTCAGATCCGATAGCAGATTATTTAACACGACTTCGCAATGCGATCCAGGCGAAGCATAAAAAAGTTGAGATCCCCGCTTCCAATGTGAAGAAGGAAATCACCCGCATTCTCCAGGAGAATAAACTTATCAATAAGTTTGATGTAGTTGCTGATGATAAGCAGGGAGTGATTCGTATCGCATTGAAATACTATGCAGGCTCAAATGTGATCAAAGGTTCACGCCGCGTCAGCACACCTGGTCGTCGAGTGTATCGTTCAATGGAAAATCTTCCGCGCGTCAGCAATGGATTGGGGCTCGCAATTGTATCAACATCAAAAGGTTTGATGTCCGATAAACAAGCACGCAAAGAAAATGTCGGCGGAGAAGTTATCTGCCTTATTTGGTAAAAGGAGTTTAGAACGTGTCACGTATTGGTAAAAAACTTATTACTCTTCCTGCAGGTGTAACGCTTTCCGTGAAAGACGGAATTGTTACAGTAAAAGGAAAAAATGGTGAACTGAAAGAACATATTCATCCGACCGTTGGAGTTGAGATCAAAGGAAACGAAGTAACGGTAACACGTCAATCGGAAGCGCGTTCAAATCGTGCAATCCATGGTACAACACGTGCGAATATTGCGAATATGGTCAAAGGAGTTACCGAAGGATTCTCAAAAAAACTGGAATTAGTCGGTGTTGGTTATAAAGCAGAAATGAAAGGGAAGAACCTTGCATTAGCGTTAGGTTTTTCACACCCGATCGTTTTTCGTGCACCGGAAACAGTGAAAATTGAAACACCGACACAAACCAGTATTGTTATTGGTGGTTTTGACAAACAACTTGTCGGACTAGTTGCAGCAAAGATTCGTTCATTTAAACTTCCTGAGCCGTACAAGGGTAAAGGAGTTAAGTATGAAGGTGAAGTTCTTCGCCGCAAAGCAGGTAAAACAGCAGCTAGCTCGAAATAATAAATTTTTGAAAATGATATTATGATAAAAAAAGACACAACAAAACGCCGTTTACGGATCAAAAAAACCGTTCGAAAAAGAATTTTCGGATCTGTTGAACGTCCCCGGTTTACTGTCTATCGTAGTTTGAACGATATCTACGGACAGATCATTGATGATGTATCGGGAAAAACACTCGTTGCAATTTCAACAAATGCAAAAGAAGTGAAAGAGGAACTTGCGGCTGCAAAGACAAAAGTTGAGAAAAGCACTTTGGTCGGAAAACTTCTTGCAAAGAAAGCGATTGAAAAGAATATCAGCGCTGTTGTGTTTGATCGAAATGGATATCTATATCATGGCAGAGTGAAAGCATTTGCCGATGGTGCACGTGAGGGCGGACTAAAATTTTAACTGCTTGTCGGGTCGTCTAATGGCAGGACAACGCCCTTTGGAGGCGTCTGTAGAGGTTCGACTCCTCTCCCGACAGCAAAACTAAATGTAAAATACAATATTGTGAGGTTTTATCTTGGCTCGAATAAAAACAAGTGATCTTGATCTGAAAGACAAACTGGTTCACATCAATCGCGTAGCGAAAGTTGTGAAAGGCGGTCGTCGTTTCAGTTTTAATGCAATCGTTGTTGTCGGTGATGGGAACGGATATGTTGGTATCGGACTCGGCAAGGCAAACGAAGTTGCAGATGCAATTTCAAAAGGAACTGACGATGCAAAGAAAAATGTTGTGAAAGTTCCGTTGATCAATGGAACTGTTCCTCATGATGCTTTAGGAAAATTCGGAGCTGGAAAAGTATTGCTTCGTCCTGCAGCACCGGGAACAGGATTGATCGCTGGCGGTGGTGTTCGCGCTGTATTGGAAATGGCAGGAGTAAAAGATATCCTTACGAAACAAATGGGTTCGGCAAATCCGCACAATGTTGTCAAAGCAACATTACGAGCACTTCTTTCTATGCGCGATGCTCGTATGATCGCAGCTGAACGCGGAATTACCGTTCAAGAACTTTTTCAAAACTAAATTTTACTGTGAGTGACAATGGCCGCGCCGAAAAAAATTAAAATTACACAGAAAGTCAGCATTATCGATACGCTGGCAAAACATAAAGCGACGATAAAAGCACTCGGTCTCGGGAGACCGAACTACTCTGTTGTTCATACCGAAACGCCACAGATCCTTGGAATGATCAACACCGTAAAACATCTCGTAACAGTTGAAGAAGTAAAATCATAATTTTATTATTGAAGATGCGAGCTCCGACTCCGGAGCGTTAGTACTTCACAGGAGACAGCAATGGCAGATATACTTAGTAATTTGAAATTCGCAGCAGGTTCGCGCAAGAAACGAAAACGTATTGGCCGTGGACAAGGTTCTGGTCATGGAGGAACTTCGACACGCGGACATAAAGGACAAGGATCACGATCAGGTTCAGGACTTAAGA
>CAYPEM010000063.1:0-26362 GCA_964409765.1 uncultured Chitinophagaceae bacterium | reverse complement strand
TGATCCGGCAAAACCAATGACACTTTGCGATGCACCAGTACCAAATAATGCTTCAGTAATTGAACCATCATTATCAAAAATGATAGGGTTAATGCCGTCGTACACAAAATCAGTCATAGTTGTATAGTCAAGGTAATTTGAAGCATTGACATCAACTAACAGTGTATCGGCATCAGAATGTTTAAATGTTACGTTTGAAGTAACAACATCATCCCACGTTTTGAAACTAGCATTTGCCAATGTTCGTGCCTGAAGACTTGTAAAAATCCCGAAAGATCCACGGTCGAGTGAATAGGAGATGGTATCGGATTTATAACGATATGCTTTTCCGTTAAAGGTGTATAACGGACCTCCTGCATAACAAAGTGTAGTGATTGTGATGATACTGACAGTCACAAAACGAAGGAATGATTTCATCATATTATTTTTTTAGAATGGTTACCAATGATCGAAGGGCTTGTGAGAAATCAGCAATTTCAATGCTTTCATTTGAATTCTGTAATGCTGAAATTTTGGAAATAGCGGTTTTATTCTTGAATCCTGTAAACAATTGTGAATTATTTAATCCGTTGCGAACATAGATCTTTTTTGAAACTGCATCGGATTGGACGGTGAATTTTCCCTGCTCCATTCCAACAGGACTTGTGAATCCATACTTGCTTGGTTTAAAAAATAAAGAAATAATTTCTTCACCCACCGTAAACACTGGCATTTCAGCTAGTTTCACAGTTTTTTTCTGAGAACTTCCCCCAAGCAATTTTATGATTAATCTCTTGTCAGTCACACCGTAAAAATTTTCTGTAACATCGATGGTGACAAACGTTGCTATCAATTTTGTTTGTGGATCAACTCCTGTTTCAACGTTTGCGACTGTTCCTTGTACGATCATTCCGGCATCGAAGACCATCTGTTCCAAATTAATACGGATAGTCCGCTGTGCAAATGATGTTTGCACGGTAAGAATCATTGTAAGTAGCATTAATTGACGGACAATCGATTTTATCATGGGACCTCTTATTTTTATTAAAAATAGCCAAAAGCGAAATACATTCCAACGAAAAGAATGAGGTAACAAATATAATTTCAATGAAAAAAATGATGTACGAGTATTGAAAAGCAGATCGGCTAGTTCACTTCTTTTTTAGGATTGAATTCTTTTATATTCGCAAATTGTTCAAACATTCTTAATTTTGCTATTGGTGTCATCAATCCAATTTCTTTTCTTGGCTGGTTGTTGTTAATATCCAACAGATGATTACTTATCATTCGTTCTGCGTCCGCCTGTGAATTAAAAGAGAATGACAGGAAGACATCAGGAGTGTCGAATTTTTTTAATCGTTCTTGGTATAGTTTTGATTGTGATTGTTTACGTGTCGGAGCATGTTGTTTTATGCCAAGCCTTCGTAAATTTTGGGTGAAAGCATGGGTTGTTGAGCGAGACGTTGCGATACTTGTAAATGCATTATCCAGTGGAGTGTGAACATAATGAATGGGGAACGGAAAGATCGTCAACAGATTTTGTACAAAATCCAACGCAGATAGGGTTGAGTGACGAGCATACATTCGACCAATTCGAAGATGGGAACATTCGTCGACCGCGGTATAATAATAAAAACGCTGCCTGTTGATCAGTTTTTCAAATTGTTTCACAAAGATTACGACACGATCGCCCGGAAGAAGCGCATCGTGTGGTTTCACTTTCCGCCGTTTGGATTTCGTTCCTTTCATATCAATACCGCTTCTGCGTAAAATCTTCCAGATGGTATTTTCCGCGAGGTCAATACCGTACCAAATTGAAAGATATAATTGCAGGCGTTTTTGACCGAAGCCGGTTTGTTCTCGTAAATTCCTTAATCGTTGAATGACATGTTCGGGTGTTGCACGGGGATTATGATGAGGTTTTCGAGACCGGTTCATCAAACTATCGGTTGTATGATTCGATTTATTATAACGCTTCCACCATTTGTAAAATGTTTTGCGGCTTATTCCAAACTTTTTACAAACAGACGGTACCTTTTTAACTCGTTCATATTCAGCAAACCACTCAAGGCGTTCTTCAACGCTTGGCATTCGTTCTTTTGGTTTTGATATTTCAGGAGTTGTTGTCACAATATTATTATGTTCGTTCAACGGCTTCCAATAAAATTTCTGCAACGTCGCGTACCTGAACTTTTTCAGCTGCATCTTTCGCTTTCACTCCATCATTCATCATCGTCATGCAGAAAGGACAAGCTGAGGCGACTGTTGTTGCACCGGTTGAAAGAGCTTCTTCCGTACGTTCGATATTGATACGTTTTCCGATTGTTTCCTCCATCCACATTCTTCCGCCGCCTGCGCCGCAGCATAATCCTTTATCTTTCGAACGGGGCATTTCAACAAGCTCGGCACCTGTTTTTTCCAGCGCTTTTCGCGGTGAATCAATCACACCGTTGTATCGGGAGAGGTAACAAGAATCATGGTATGTGACGGTTCCCGATCCTGTTGTCTTCTTCTCCGATGGGATGGTGATTTTTCCTTCATCAACAAGAGAATTTAAAAAATCAGTATGATGCACAACCTCAAAGTTCCCGCCAAATTGGGGATATTCTTTTTTTAACGAATGGAAACAATGCGGACATGTAGCAACGATCTTTTTTACATTATACTTGTTCAATGTTTCAATGTTTTCTGACATCATTGATTGTGCTAAATATTCATTTCCCATTCTTCGTGCTGCATCGCCATTACATTTTTCTTCGGTCCCCAGTATAGCAAATGAAATACCGGCATGCTGCATCAATTTAGAAAAAGCAATTGATACTTTTTTGTACCGTGCGTCATAGGCACCTGCACAACCTACCCAGAATAGAATATCGACATTCTTTGCATCGCCTATTTGAGCCATTGTCGGAATATTCAATCCTTCTGCCCAATCAGCGCGTGTTGAATGGGAGAAGCCCCACGGTGTATAGTTTCGTTCAAGATTATCGAAAACAGTTTTCAACTCAGGCGGAAAGCGAGATTCATTCAATACCAATCCGCGGCGCATATCAACAATTTCATCCACATGCTCGATCATCACGGGACATTCGTTGACACATGCCATACATGTTGTGCACGACCAGAGTTCTTCTTCCGTAATGTAATTATCCAGTAGAGACTTAGACATAATTTGTTGATTTGCATCGGCAGTTCCTGCAATCAGCATCGGAGATTTTTCGGATGTTCGTCTCCGCGTGTCGACAATTATTTTTCGGGGAGAGAGTGGTTTGCCGGTAATATTTGCAGGGCAGACAGATTCACATCGTCCGCATTCAGTACAGGTGTATCCATCCAATAGTTGTTTCCATGTAAGGTCTTCAACATCAGTTACTCCGAACTTGGTTAATGTCTCATCCTGAAGATTAATTGGAGTTAAAGCACCTTTGGGTTTTAGAGATGAAAAGAACACATTTGGGACGGATGTAAGGACATGAAGGTGTTTTGAAAACGGCAGATAATTTAAAAATGCCAAAACGAGTGTTATGTGTCCCCACCAAAAAATATTTTCGGCAATGTATGTTACCTGATTGTATGGAAAAAAAGATGAGAGCGATGATGAGATTGGAAATTGCCAGTTTGCTTCTATAGTATTCAAACTTATTCTGGTTGCGTTTTGAAGCAGTGTTGATGTAACGATCAGAAATATCCATGAAAGGATCATTGCAGCATCTTTACTTCCGTGGGCATCTACCTGCAGCCGTTTTACTTTTGTTATGAATCGTCTCCATAAAGAACCGATTACACCAATCATAACCAAAAGGCAAAATATCTCCTGGGAAAAGGTAATGATTTTATAACCCGTTCCAAGAAATGAAAAAGAAAAATGTCCAAACAATCCTTCGATGATAGATTCAACGACTACAAGTGATAGGGCTAAAAATCCCCAAAAAATGAACAAGTGAAGCGTTCCCGCTATCGGTTCACGCAATAATTTTGTTTGAAGAAATGCAATCGTAAAGACATTTTTCAAACGGGAAGGAATATTATCAAACCGATTATCCGCTTTCCCAAGTTGTAAGGTTGTAATCAGTTTTTTTACATTTAGTGTGAAAAATGATACTGAAGCGAGAAATACTATACTAAATGAGATTTGTCCGAGTTCCATACTAATTTCCTTGAAATACTGTATTCAGTTGATGAGCAATGTTTTTTTGCATCTACGGTAAGTGAATTGTTATGAGAGTTTTTCGTTCCTTAATGTAATAGAGGGTTCCATTTGATGCGATTACACTATCTTTTTTTGAATCAACAAAAAAGGAATCTGGAACGGCATACTGTGTAAATTCATTCAACACATCAGAATATACTTTTTTCTTAGTAAAACTGTCAATGATATAGAATGTATTTTTCAACCCTTTTGAAGGATCCGCATGTTTTGTATAGACATTGAAAAGAAAATATTTCTCGATTACGATATGTTCAACTGCAGTGCATTCTATCTCATTCCGAACGATATTCCATAAATCAATTTCTGAATCCGGAAGTGGTTGAGGGAAAACGAAGTCAATTTTTTCATATTGAGTGTTCGGATCAATATTCTCTGGAAGAGAAGCAAGTTCCTCGACTGTTTCACCATTGGATGCATTGATCATATAATAGACACGTCGTTCAAAGAGGTCTTTATATCCATAAACATAAGGGGATTGAATGGCTAAGAATGTGGATTCATTGTTTCGCCACAAAATTTCTCCAGAATTGAGATCAACTGCTATGATGCTTTTATTCTCCGGCATATCCGGTTTCTTGAAACCGTGGAGATATAACCGTTCGTTTGTTATTCCATCAAGTCCAATCCACCATTGTTCACCGAGAATTTTTTCCTTCCATTGAGGTTTTCCTGTTATTGAATCTAAACACGAAAACGTCGCCGATTTTACTTCAGTATTTCTGTCTTCGATGATAATTTTGCCATTGTGCGAGAACATTATGCGCCATAGAACATTTGCGGATGAATGTTGCCACACCGGTTTGATTTTTTTTGAGGAGAACAGGGAGAGAATATTCATCCAAAGAAAATAGGTGAATATCTCCACAGTTTCAATGTTTGCTTCTCATTCAATTTCTTGGTAATTTTCAACAGCAAATCAACAAAATTCAGCACTTTTCTTCTTCTAGGAGTAAATAATCATGGCAGTTAAAGTAGGTATTAATGGTTTTGGCAGAATTGGCCGTCAGGTAATCAGCGCAATGGTTGATAAAGGCGTTCTCGGTAAATCAATTGATGTAGTTGCAGTTGTCGATGTCAGCACTGATGCAGAATATTTTGCGTATCAATTGAAATATGATTCAGTTCATGGTCAATTTAAAGGAACATTAAGCAGTGAAAAAAGCAATCCTTCGCTTGAAGCGGATGATGTTCTTGTTGTCAATGGAAATAAGATACGTTGCGTTATGGCGCAAAAAGATCCATCGCAATTACCGTGGAAAGAATTTGGTGTCGATATTGTCATTGAATCGACCGGTTTGTTCACCGATTCTGAAAAAGCAAAAGGACATCTTGCCGGCGGAGCAAAACGGGTTCTTATCTCTGCACCCGGAAAAGGTGATGTAAAAACAATCGTTATGGGAGTGAATGATAATGAATACGATGCGGCAAAGCATATCATTGTCTCCAACGCATCGTGCACAACAAACTGTTTGGCTCCGGTTGTTCATGTGCTGTTGAAAGAAGGAATCGGAATCGAAACCGGTTTGATGACGACGATCCATTCGTACACCGCAACACAGAAAACCGTCGACGGTCCTTCCAAGAAGGATTGGAGAGGCGGACGGGCAGCAGCGATCAACATCATCCCTTCGTCAACCGGTGCAGCAAAAGCGGTCGGTGAAGTTCTTCCCCAGACAAAAGGAAAATTGACCGGAATGTCGTTCCGCGTTCCGACTGCGGATGTTTCAGTGATCGATCTGACGTTCCGTGCAACACGCGATACATCGATTGAAGAGATCGATGGATTGTTCAAAAAAGCATCCGAGACATATCTTAAAGGAATTCTCGGTTACGCGAATGAAGAAGTTGTCTCAACGGACTTCATTCATGATGATCGTTCTTCGATCTACGATTCTCTTGCAACCTTACAGAACAATTTGAAAGGCGAGAAGAGATTTTTCAAAGTTGTTTCTTGGTACGACAACGAATGGGGTTATTCATGCCGTGTTGTTGATCTGTTAAGCAAAATGGCCGGGACCGCAAAGTAAGAACGTGAACTTTGCGAATGCGAAAAATTTCGCAATGGAAAATAAAACCTAAGCAAGGGCTGATCTCGTCTTTCGGGTTCAGCCCTTTTGTTTCATTAGAAAGCGATGATAGTTATGAATAAGAAAACAATCAAAGATGTCGATTTTCAAAGCAAACGTGTTTTATTACGCGTTGATTTTAATGTTCCTCTAAAAAACGGTGTCATTCAAGATGATATCCGAATTAAAGCGGCACTCCCAACGATCAATTATATACTTGAGCACAATCCCAAATCTCTTGTCTTAATGTCTCATCTCGGTGATCCGAAAAAAGATGCAAAGAAAGCAAAAGAGAAGGCAGATAAGGATGGTAAACCGTTTGACGAAGCAGCGTTCATTGAAGGAAAACATAAAATGAAACCGATCGTTGAACGTCTCTCTTCATTATTGGGGAAATCCGTTAAACTTGCTCCGGCTGCTATTGGTGCGGAAACAAAAAAAATGGTTGATGCTTTAGGTGCAGGTGAAATATTATTGCTTGAGAATACACGATTCCACAAAGAAGAAACATCAAAAGAAGCGGCAGATAGAGAAGCGATGGCAAAACAACTTGCAGAATATGGTGATGTGTATGTGAATGATGCATTTGGTTCCGCACATAGAGCGCATGCATCAACAGAAACTGTAGCTCATTTACTTCCGGCAGTAGCCGGATTCCTGATGGAAAAAGAACTTGCTTATTTGGAGAAGGCAACAACTCATCCTGTAAAACCGTATGTAGCCATCATGGGAGGGGCAAAAATATCAGGAAAGATCGATGTGATCCAAAACTTGATGGGAAAAGTTGATGCCTTGCTGATTGGCGGCGGGATGATGTTCACTTTTTATAAAGCGCAGGGAATGGAAATCGGGAAATCGTTGTTAGAAGAGGATAAGATCTCGCTTGCAAAACAATTGATCGATGAAGCCAAAGCAAAGAATATTAAACTGCTTCTCCCTGTTGATTGTGTGGTTGCCGAAAAGTTTGATAATGAATCACCGACTAAGATCGTAAAAGTAAATGCAATTCCTGCCGACGGAGTTGGTATGGATATTGGACCCGAAACGATCAAAATATTCAGCGAAGAGATCCGTAAAGGGAAAACAGTAGTATGGAACGGACCGATGGGTGTGTTTGAAATGTCTAATTTTGCAAAAGGAACTAATGCCATCGCCCAAGCATTGGTTGATGCGACAAAACTAGGAGCAACAACGATCGTTGGCGGGGGAGATTCGGCTGCGGCAATTGCAAAGGCAGGATTAGAAAAGCAGGTTTCTCATGTCTCGACCGGCGGGGGTGCATCATTGGAATTTTTGGAAGGGAAAGAACTTCCCGGTGTTGCAGCCTTGAATAACAAATAATTTATTAATTTAGGCTTGTTTAGCTTTTGAAACTCGACAAGCCTTACTATATTAAACTATGGCTTATAATCGTCCAGGTAATTTTAATCGACCGAGTTTCTTCGGCGGATTCCAGTTCTTTCCGCCGGTAATAAAATCATTGCTGATTGCAAATGGTGCAGTATTTTTGGGTATGATGTTCCTTGGGAATTTTCACGTCGGTGAATTTTCATTTGAGGAATTCTTCTATCACGCCTTTGCATTATGGCCATTTGGAGCCGGATTTGGGTTTTGGCAGTTATTCTCGTACATGTTCATGCACGCAAGTTTTACTCATATCCTGTTTAATATGCTTGCGCTTTGGATGTTTGGAATGGAACTCGAACATGTGTGGGGTTCAAGAAAATTTTTCATCTATTATTTGCTTTGCGGATTTGGGGGCGGATTAGCGAATTTATTGATCGCACCGATGTTTACTTCGGTCGGTCCAACGGTTGGTGCATCGGGAGCGGTCTATGGTGTTCTTCTTGCTTTTGGAATGATGTTCCCCGAACGCCCGATTTATGTCTATTTTCTTCTGCCGATCAAAGCGAAATATTTTGTTGTAATGTATATGGCATTTGAAATTTTCTCTGTCGGCAGTATGGATGGTGTTGCACATTTTGCTCATCTTGGCGGCGCACTTGTTGGATTTATCTATCTACTTTCTGACGGCTACCGGTTTGACAGTCTTTACGGTCGAACGCAGAGCGACAATGTCTTTACAAAATTTGCGTCAACATTCAGTAATACAAAGAAGCAATCGGTAAACTATGGAGATGTTTCTGATGCAAAGGTCTATAACATCAACGATTATCAAACTCGAAATAACGAAGAGCAGATAAAAGCGCAAAAACAGATCGATGATATTCTTGATAAGATCAGTAAAGACGGTTACCAAAGTCTTAATGAAGAAGAAAAGAAAATACTTTTTGAAGCGAGCAAAAAGCTGAATTAGCATGTCGCTGATATTTCAAGACTCAAAACGATTACAAAAAATAGGGCAAATTGATTTATGGAAAATATCTTACCAGTCATTCAACCGACGCAAAATGGAAACAGCAATTCGCTCCCTTCCAATTATAAAGTTGGTATCCGACGGCATACACGGCAAGTGAATATCGGCGGGATCAAAGTCGGCGGCGGTGCTCCCATCTCAGTGCAGACGATGACAAAATCAAAGACAGATGATATTGCCGGCACAGTAAAACAGATCGTTGATGCACACGAAGCGGGGTGTGATATTGTTCGTGTAACGGTGAATGATAAAGAAGCTGCAGAAGCTATGGCTGAGATCGTTCGTCAATCTCCGCTCCCGATCGTTGCAGATATTCACTTCAATCATATTTTTGCTTTAAAAGCAATTGAAGCAAATGTTGCAAAAGTCCGAATCAATCCGGGAAATATCGGATCGAAGGACCGGATCCGTCAGGTGTTGAGTGCGGCAAAGGATAAAGGAATTCCGATCCGAATCGGTGTGAATTCCGGATCGCTCGAAGAAGATATTCTTGAAAAATACGGCTACCCGACCGCTGAAGCATTATACGAATCAGCAATGCGTCATGTAGGAATCTGTGATGAATTCAATTTCCGTGATGTTATTATTTCTGTGAAGTCAACCGATGTTCGATTGATGATCGAAGCGTATCGTCTTGTTGCGCAGAGAACCGACATTCCTCTTCATCTTGGTGTGACAGAAGCAGGGCTGACACGTATTGGAACTATCAAATCTGCGGTTGGTATTGGAACCTTATTGGCTGAAGGAATTGGCGATACGATACGTGTTTCGTTGACCGATGAACCGGTGAAGGAAGTGGAAGTCGGGAAAGAAATTCTCCGCTCACTCGGACTTGCAACACGCAATGTTGAATTGATCGCTTGCCCAACCTGTGGAAGGTTAGAAATCGATCTCTTTGGAATTATGGCTGAATTGGAAAAACGTCTTGAAGGAGTGAAAAAGCCGGTGAAGATTGCCGTTCTTGGTTGTGTTGTGAACGGACCGGGAGAAGCGAGCGATGCTGATATTGGAATTGCTGCCGGAAAGGGTGTTGGAATTCTTTATCGTAAAGGAGTAATGATCCGGAAGATCAAAGAGAGCGAAATTGTCGATGTTGTCGTTGAAGAGGTACACAAATTCCAACCAGAAGCATAAGAAAACAATTTCTTGTTGAAAATAAAAAAAGGTCGAGTATATACTCGACCTTTTTTGTTGTTATAACGTTTTGATTTATTTTGTTTGTTTTTCTATCCAATCTCCGATCAGTTGTAATGCTTCAGGTGCAATCGTTTCTTCTATTTTGCCATATTCCATAGGTGATCCAGACACAGAATGTTGAAATAAGTGATTTAATTCCGGCAGAGTTTTAATTGTATAGTTTTTATTTTTTCCCTCTTTTAATGCTTTTTCAATTTCGCCAAGATTCTGTTTTGGCGGGACTTGAAGATCTTTCTCACCATTGACGGCAAGAACTGCACATTGTACTTTTCGTAATGCAATCCGGGGATCATAGGTAAGAAAGAACCGCATCCATGGAGTAAAGAACATCCGGGTTTGTCCTTCGATCTCTTCAATAGGATTTTTCATTGTTGCTTTGGAAGAATCCGGTAGGGATGCAATAAATTCCTTCACTGCTTTCCGAAGTTCCTGCTTTTCAGCTGCACTGTCAAGATTCATTTTTGAAAGTTTGATCGCAGCGGCATTTAATCGTAATCCTTGTTGAAGTTCACTTTCCGGCTCTCCATTTGCTCTTGATATAAGCTCTGATTGCAATTGGATGATCTCTTCACCGTTCATTCCGGTCCCCGCAAGCATCACAATGAATGCAATGTCTTTTGATTGGGATGCAACGAGTGGAGCAACGATGCCACCTTCGCTGTGCCCTAATAATCCGATTTTTTTCTTCGAAATCTTTTTGTGAGACTTTAAAAAATCCACACCAGAAAGAACATCCGTGGCAAAATTTTCGGTAGTAGAAGACCAATTCTTTCCCGATGTTCCGCCGACTCCGCGATCGTCAACACGAAGAACAGCAATTCCTCTTCGGGTTAAATAATCGGAAATTACGAGAAATGGCTTGTGTCCTAACAATGATTCGTCACGGTCTTGTGGTCCCGAACCGGTGATAAGGATTACCGCAGGAAAAGATCCCTCTCCCTCGGGAATGGTGAGTGTTCCCGCTAACGTGATATTATCTTTTGTATTACGGTACGATACTTCTTCTTCAACATATGGAAATGGTCTCTTCGGAGTTTGTGGACGATTCAGTTCAACTACTTTTTCAATTCTTTTCATTGCTATCGGAAGTTTTGCGGGGCCTTGCATCCACACACCTCCAATAGTGTTTGCATCAAGTGAAATTTTTCCAGAAAATTTTCCACCAATTGAGGGGACTAAAAATGTCAACGAATCGTTCTTCAAAATGATATGATCCGTAGGAATCCCTTTTGCACCCTGATCAGGGCTATCCATTGTAATGAAAAGGGAGTCATTTTTTTCGGAAACATTAAAAACAACACGAAGTGAAACACTGCCAACATTGAGGTGTCCCTCAAAGATACCGGCGAGTTTTGATGGTTGTATCTGTTCAATAATCAATGGACTCATTGCAACAGACATCATCATCAACGAAGTAAGGAGTAGATACGGCATATATTGTTTCTTGAACATATTAATCCTTTCTGGTCTGATTTAAAAAAAAGAAACCTTTCAGCAAGAAAGGTTTCTAGTATCAGTATAGATTTGAAGAACATTGTGTCTAAGATTTTTCATCCTCTGACATTCTTTTCTTTGCAATCGCATAGAATGTAATCAATCCTACTCCGCCAAACAAGAAGATGATGCCGGCGGTGATCTGTTCCTCATGAGCGAAGAACATTTGCGACATGAACGCACTCACCAAGATCCCCACGCCAATGAAGGCGGCAAGCATTCCATATTTCAGAGACGAATAAGGATTTGTTTTGAATCCGCGCGCATAGAGATGTTTTAGATCTTCACTGACCAATCCTTTGTCAATGATCGACATTCGTTCTTTGTGCCGCACATCGAAAAACTTATATAATACTACTGCAATACAGCCGAACATGAAAATTGGGATTAAAATCTCTTCGTTCATAAAACCTCCTTTATTTGGTTATTGATGTTTGTTCTTGGCTTTATTACTTTGACTTGGAGTATCGCAGCAAGGTTTCAATTTTTATCGAAATGTTTTTGAAAATAACCACCTGTTGATGAAACCTTGAATTGAGAAAGGTGGTCTAAATCAGTGTAAGTTCAGCAGAACAATTGAATGAAAACCACTGACAATGAAATTATCCAGCGTGTTATTGATGGAGACCAGCGGGCGTATGCCGAGTTGGTGGATCGTCATAAGGATAAGGCTATGACACTTGCAGTGAGAATGTTGAAGAATAAGAGCGAAGCAGAGGAAGCGTTACAGGATGCATTTATCCGTGCATTTAGAGCACTCCCAAGTTTTGAACGGAAATCGAGTTTTTCAACCTGGTTCTATAGAATAGTGTTCAATGTCTGTTCATCATTGTTGAATAAACGGGGTGTCAATAATCTCTTGTCTATTGATGGTGAAAATGACGAAGAGATGAAAATAGAAATTGCATCCGACGATGATGAGCCGGATATAGAATTGGAAAGCAAAGAATTCTCCGAAATTGTTCGGCGTGAAATATCCATTATGGAAGAGAGTTATACATCTATACTAACGATGTTCTTTTTACAGGAAATGAGTTATGAAGAAATTATCAGTGTGACCGGACTGCCGCTTGGTACGGTAAAGAATCGGTTATACCGTGCTCGAATGCAATTACGCACAGCTGTGCTGCGGCATTTTCCCGAAACGAAACAAATGGTGAATATATGAAAAACCCCACAATACAGGAATTAATGGAGTATCTTGATGGCACGCTGCATCCATTACGGTACCAAGAATTAGACATTGTAATTTCAAAATCTCCGAGACTGCAAAAAGAACTTGCACTGTTGAAAGCTACGCAAAGAATTGTCCGAAATGATTCTGCTGCAACACCCTCTCGTAAATTTACAGCGCATGTGATGAAAGAGATCCTTCCAGTGCCGCAAGAATCTTTCTGGATGAGGATCTTGAAAAATTCTTCAAATCTGTTTGCTATGGTATTAGTTCTTTCTATGATTGGTATGGTGCTGGTCTGGTCCCCATCATCATCAAGCGAAAATAGTCTCCTCTCTAAAAGTTTCGAATCATACAGTACGACCTATAATGCTGCACTCGACTCATTCGCATCTTGGACAAAACAATATATGCACCCAGTTAATCAGGCGGCAAAGACCTCCTCCGGGAAATTCTTTCTTATTGGAGTATTTGCTTTTTTCATCTTTGTGATCGTCGATGAATATTTTGGGAAACGAAATTTTTCAACCCGCATAAAGAACTGACAAAAATCCTTCTTTGTTTCAAAGCGATTCATTCTGATATTTGATGAAGAAGGATAACTTCTTGCAAGCCCAATCACTTTTTAGTATTTTGACTGCACAATATTAGCATTATAGAAAGCGACTGTGCAGTTCAATGTCTAAAAAACAATCTTCCAAGATCAAATCCGATAAAATCACAGTAAAAGACATCTCCGTTTTTCCATTTTTCAACGATTCTCTTGAACATCCGTTTGCAGGTGCAGTAATCGCTGTACTATATTTGGCGGTGATGCTGACCATCGGTCTTACCTATCATCTTGTGGGAGATTATCATGTAGAGACCGATTTTTTCCAGGCGTATGTTCCTTCTGCAAAAGACATTCTTAAAGGAATCTGGACCATTGAGGATTTTCGGGGACCTGCATATCCGGCATTGTTAGCGATGTTCGGTTTGATCTTCAAGGATTTTTTCACCGCGGGGATCATCGTCTCAACAGTGACAGCATCAGTTACATTGTTTTTCACCTTTGAATTGATAAAAAAAATATTCCGCTCTGATGTTGCATTGGTAGTTGTACTATTGACCGCGTTGAATAAAACATTCGTGCAATATACGTACACTGCAGGAACGGATATGACATTCAACTGTTTCGCGGCTGCAACAATCTATTTTCTCCTGAAAGACGAACGGCGTTCATGGGTGAACATTATTCTCTCAGCACTCTCAGCATCATTGGCATATCTAACCAGATATAATGGGATCTTTGTGTTGGTGGCGATCCCTGCAATTGTTACTTTGTTCAATATCTATAAGGTAGAGTTGAAACAACGACTGATCGTCTCTGGAATATTTGTCGGATCGTTTTTTCTCTTTATCGCTCCGTGGGGGATACACTCATTGAACGAAAAAGGGAGCTTTTTCTACAATAAGAACTATCTCAATATCGCCTACGAGATGTTCGGTAAAGGGAAGATGGGATGGGATCAATATTGGAATGTTGAATCGACAAAATATTCTTCATTGTCTCAGGTTGTATTCGTTGATCCCGGTCTATTCGTTTCGACAGTATTGAAGAATTTATACCAGCATCTTTTTAGCGATCTTGATTTGCTCGTCGGATGGGGAATTGGTATCTGTTTTGTTGCTGGAATTATCGGGCTCTGGAAAATACGACCGAATGCACGCCAATCAGCATTTTATTTCTTTGGCATGATGATGTTCCTTGTATTACTGATCGTTTTTTACGGAGAGCGGTTTTCAATGTATCTAATTCCTGTCTATGCGACATTTGCCATTGTCACATTAACTTGGGAACGATGGCGGGGAATCCCTTTCTATAATGGTCTCATTGTTGCGTTGGTGTTGATCGTGTGGACTACGGTCGATTCATATAGTTATAACCGATTGAATATTGATTCCGGTCCGAAGGAGATTAAGGTGATTGCGGATTGGTTTAACAATAATGTCAAAGATACCGATGAATCAAAAATTGTTGTCTGTCGAAAACCGCATATTGCTTTCTACATCAATAAGACAATGAAATATTTTCCGTATGTCAATACATTCACCGATCTTGAACGAGAAACAAAAAACTTGAAAGCGGATTATTTCTTTTACGGTGTGTATGAAGCGAACATGCGCCCGCAATTTCGTTCGTTGTTAAAGCCGGAGAATGCACCGGCATGGCTTGAACCAATTGCATATACTACAACACCGCCGTCAGTTTTATTTAGGGTAAAGTATTAGCTAAAAAAACTTCTCTCAGATTTGATTTTATATTGTATTAATAGAAAGTGAGACCAATTGTCACAAACCATAAACATCTTGTTCATCGGTGATATTATCGGAAAACCGGGAATGGATCTTGTCATAAGTCTCTACAAAGGACTCATCGATAAGCATAAGATTGATTTTTGTATTGCCAACGGTGAGAATGCTGCAGATGGAAAAGGAATTGAAGAAGGACAGGTAAAGCAATTATTCGATCTTGGGGTTCATGTCATTACCGGTGGAAACCATACGTTTGACCGTTGGGATATGAGAAAAGTCTATACATCGTTCAAACACTTACTTCGTCCGTTGAATTTTCCGCACGGAACGGCAGGAATTGGTTATACGATCTATGAACTGAAAAGCGGCGTGAAAGTGGGTGTGATGAACTTGCAGGGAAGAACTTATATGCAGCCGATTGAAGATCCGTTTCGTACTGTTGATTGGGCGCTTGCAAAGATCAACGAGCAGACAAAAATCTCTTTCATCGATTTCCATGCTGAAGCGACCGCAGAAAAAATGGCTTTAGGTTGGTATGTTGACGGACGCGCGAGTGTTGTTGTTGGAACCCATACGCATACACCGACGGCTGATGCGCGAATTCTTCCGCGTGCGACAGGATTTATCACTGATGTCGGGATGACAGGACCATACGACTCGGTGTTAGGAATGAAAAAAGACTTAGCGATCAAGCGATTCCTGACCCAAACTCCGCACAAATATGAAACTGCGATGAATGATGTTCGCCTCTGTGGTGTAATTGCGGAAGTCGAAGTGGAAACAGGGAAATGCGTGAAATTTGAACAATTGATATTCCCAAAATTTTAACTCACACAAAGTCACAAAAGATATTATGACAATCATTGACGGTAAAAAAATATCGCAGGAAATTAAAGACGAAGTAAAAATTGCAGTAACGAAAATGAAGTCCGAGCGGGGTATCGTTCCCGGTCTTGCAGTCATACTCGTTGGTGAAAATCCTGCATCACAGGCATATGTGAAGAGCAAAGGAAAAGCGTGCGAGGAATTAGGAATTTATTCTGTCACAGAGCGTGTTCCTGCGACGATCTCTGAAGTTGATCTGCTTGCAATGGTTGAACGATTAAACAATGATTCGAAGATTCATGGAATTCTTGTTCAACTGCCTCTTCCGAAACATATCGATGAACAAAAAGTGATCGAAGCAATCTCGCCGGCAAAGGATGTTGATGGATTTCATCCAATCAGTATCGGGAAAATGGTCATCGGAATTGATACATTTTACTCCGCAACACCATATGGAATCATAGAACTTCTAAAACGATATCAGATAAATCCTTCTGGTAAGCATGTTGTTGTTGTGGGGAGAAGCAATATTGTCGGGAAACCGATCGCAAATATGCTGCTGCAAAAAAAAGAATGGGCGAATGCAGTTGTTACGATTACACACACTGGTGCGAAGGATATCTCATATTATACAAAGCAAGCTGATATTCTTATTGCCGCAATCGGGAAACCAAATGCAATTACAAAAGATATGGTTAAGCCTGGTGTTGTGGTCATCGATGTTGGGATCAACCGCATTGATGATGCAGCAAGCAAGACCGGAACTCGACTTGTCGGTGATGTTGATTTTGAGGGAGTGAAAGAGATTGCTTCTGCTATTACACCGGTTCCGGGTGGAGTTGGACCTATGACGATTGCGATGTTGATGACAAATACTCTGAAAGCGGCCGGCGGGAGAATCTAAAAATATTGAACTACGATGGGAAATAGATAACAAGTGCGGATGTTGATCCGCACTTGTTGTTTTAAAAGAAATATTACTGAATCAATTCTGTAATACGGTTTGTTTCCGGCTGCTCAATTCTCACAATTCTACGGCTTGAACTTTTCTCGATCCAGAAGAATGATTTCCCTTCAAAATCATTCGACTCGACTTTATAACATTCACTATTCTTAATTTTCTCTTCAGACAATACTTTTAAGGTAAAAGGAACAATTGCGTTTGTTTGTGGATTCAAAGATTGAAAAGAATATTCGGCGCCGACTTTTAGCGAGAGCGTTCGAGCAACCAATGGCAACTGCGAGAAATCAACGACCATCGACGTGAACGATGGATCGTTGCTCATTGTTCGATTGTACGGTTTCATCACCGTTGATATATGAAGTTTTTCTTTTTCATACGAACATTCAGTTTCCATGCTGATCTGTCCATTAACAATGATCTTTCCTTTGGATTGCAGCGGAATCATATCAAGTGTCATTGTTCCTGATACCGTTTTTGTGAATCCGGTTGTGATGATGTTCATATATATTTCAATAATGCTGTCGGATTTGGCAATTGAAACCTGATATAATCCGTCACCTTGTTTGCTGATAGATTTGTATGTCAGTACTTCAGGTTTTGATGTGATCCAAGCGGTATTAAACTGCATCGGTTCAGCAGCACCGAGAAAATCAGAAAAAAGAACGATGGTAATAATGGAAATAAACAATGCTTTCATAAAGCCTCCTATAATTTGTAAAACACACCGATGAAATTGAACAAAGCAATGCCGTCATGCTGAAATTATTCAACATCAAACAAAAATCTTATAAGTTTGTTATTTGTTTTAACCGATCCTCGAGGTGATCAGACTGAGGTTCGATATGACGGTTCAATGACTGTCGTAATGTTTTACGATAAATGAATTGTAAGTGATGTATTAATGTGAAACGAAGTTGAGTTTAGCGAGCAAGTAATTTTCTTTTTGTCATGAAATACCCTATCCAAAACAGCACAGCAAATACTGCGTAGATGGATGCGCTCATTGGTGATTCCAAAAAGAGCCAATACGTTTTTCCCCCGGTGTGCAGAACAGAAAATGGTGCAAGCGAACAAAAAATTGCAAACGCCATTGACCACGTGCGCCATTTTAGCAGCCGCTGCGTTTTTGCGAGTGTTTTCAATTCTTCTTCCTTATTCAAGCGACGCGGGATCGCGTCAGGGAGAGGATTGTGTGAAAACTTCTTTATCTGTTCAGCGAATTCAGGATGTTCTTTTAAATATTCGTCGACAAGTTTTTTTGTATCAGAACTGCATTCATCGGATACAAAAAGCGGAAGCAGGTCGGTGATGACATCTTTTGTAATATTCATAATGATCCCTTAAAAATATTTTCTGAGTGAAACAAGTTTTGCCCTTGCTCTAAAGATCTTAACTTTTACCGCCGATATGGAAAGTCCGGTGACAATTGCAATTTCATCATATGGCAATTCGTCCTGAGCCCGCATGATCAATACTGTTCGATCGATCTCGGAGAGTGTATCAAGTGCAGCCAAGGTTTGTTCGATTTCGGACTGGTCTTCTGTCAATTGTTCTGTCTGTTGAGTAGTTCCCGCATTCTCTTCAGTGATAGGGGAGAATCGTTTTTTCTTTCTCTGCTGCTGAAGATGAAGATTCCGCGCAATGGTGAAGAGATATCCTTTCACCGACTCAAGCCGTGTTTTATTCTCCGAGGTCCAGACTCGCACGAATGTTTCGGATGTTATATCTTTAGCATCATCCGCATCGCCACAGAGCCAATACGCAAAACGAAAGACATCGTTTGCATATCGTTCGTACAGTTCTTCAAATGTTACTACGTCTTGGCTCATACATATATAATATCCATGAAAAGGGGAAAAGTTACATAGAAAATGATTACTATATAAGAAATTGTTGAATAAGCATTTGAAATTAAATACATTGGGCTAACTTAATATAAAAGGATATATATGGAAAGTAGCTATGAATTAACCAAACTTAGTCCGAGTTCTTTTGAACATTTAGTTAACTTACTAGCAATAAAAGTTTTAGGTTCTGGACATACAGGATTTGGTCCAGGATCTGATGGTGGAAGAGATGGATATTTTGAAGGAGAAGCACCATACCCAAGTGTTTCAGATCGATGGAGAGGAAGATGGTATATTCAATCAAAATTCCATGCCCCACATCTTTCAAAAGACCCTCAAAAATGGTTACAAGAACAAATAAAGAAAGAAATCTCATTATTTAATGATCCAGAAACTAAAAGGCAATGGCCTGATAATTGGATTGTGGCAACAAATATTGACCCCGCTGGTGTTCCGGAAACAGGAACTTTTGATGCTATAAGAAAAATTGTTTATGAAGAAAATCCGCAGCTAGAACAACACTTTAGCATTTGGGGAGGTAGAAAAATCCTTGATCTTTTAGCATTGCATCCTGAAGTTGCAGAATATTATGCTCATTTTCTTAGCCCCGGACATATTTTTACCTCTTTGTATCAACTGTTAGACGATTCCAAAGAAGAAATTGAAACAATACTTAGACATTTAATAGTTAGACAATTTACAGAACAACAATATACAAAGCTTGAGCAAGCAGGATCTGATGCTGATACAAGACCAGGTATCCATAGATTATTTATTGATTTACCTTTTCAATCAAGTGATTATGAAACTAAGGGAATGGTTTTAGATTACTTATTTCACACGTCTTCGAGATCACATCTTATTAATTTTAAGCAAAAAGACTCACCTCTTTGGAGATTATGGTATAGACATCCATCGCGAGCTCGTGTTTGGTTTCTTAAAGGAGGGCCGGGTCAGGGTAAGTCAACAGTTGGTCAATATTTTTGCCAACTTCAACGTGCAGCATTAATTCTTCAAGATGATTGCTTCCCAGTAATTCCAGTAATAAAAACATTGGCAGAAGAGATTAAAAAAGAAGCAATGTTGACAGGGCATTGGCCAATAGTTCCCAGAATACCAATTAGTATTGAACTAAAAGAGTATGCCCATTGGTTTGGACAAAAAAATGAAACCGAACCGAAGGGAGTATTATCTTTTTTAGCACATAAACTATCTATTGGTATTGAAACTGTTATAAGTGTCAAAACACTCAAGAAGGCATTGAGTTCAAGAAGTTGGTTTGTGACCTTTGACGGATTAGATGAGGTGCCACATGATGTAAAAGAAGGGATAGCTTCTGAGGTAAATCATTTTTTAAATGATATTGTAATAGAAGCTAATTCGGATATGTTAGCTCTTTGCACTTCAAGACCACAAGGTTATTCTGGCCAATTTTCTGATATTGATGGACCGGAGGTAGATCTTATTGCACTTTCAAAAGAACAAGCGCTAAAGTGTGCAAGACCAGTTCTAGCTTTGGGTAGATCTGTAGAAGAAGCTGAAAAATATTTTCAAATATTGGAATCAGCAATGAGCTCAGGTTCTGTAAGAGAGTTAATGACTTCACCCCTTCAAGCACATATTATGGCAGTAGTAATTAGGGATGGTGGTAAACCGCCTGAGAGACGTTGGCAATTATATAGTAATTTTTATATGGTCATAAAACGTCGAGAAGCAAATAGAGATTTACCTGATAAAAAATTAGCAAAGCTTCTAAGGGAAGATGAGAAGCTATTAAAAACAGTTCACAATCGATTGGGTTTTATTTTACATGCTAGAGCAGAAACCAGTAGCGGTGCTCAGACCCGTCTAAATCGTATAGAATTTAGTACTCTAATTACAAATGCTGTAACACAAATGATCGAAGGAGATACCACCGATACTGTAAAAGTGTTAATGGATGCCACGACAAATAGGTTAGTTTTAGTAAATACTCCGGATGATGGGAATCATCTTCGTTTTGATATCCGTCCCTTACAAGAGTTTTTCGCAGCAGAGTTTATTTATGAATCGATTAGTGCAGATGAATTACGCAAAAGGATTGAAATAATTGCTGGAGATGCCCATTGGAGAGAAGTGATGCACTTTTTATTAAGTGCGCTGGTGGAAAATAATCGACTTACCGAATTAACTGTTGCGCTTAAAGTTCTTGAAGAATTAAATGAAGGTGCCAGTGATGGAAGTAACAGATTGCTTAGCCGAAGAATTGGACGAGGAAGTTTAATTGCCGGACGTATATTGCAGGAAGGTGTCCTTGAACAAGATAAACGTATTCGTCAACAATTTAGAAAATGTCTTGAACCGTTAGGTGGATTTGTTGATTTAAGAACGATACAATTTTTAATTGATACTAGAACTAGTAATTCATATTCATGGTTCATCTCATTCTTGTTTGATTTAATTTCAGAAGCAGATAGAACGGAAAATATTGGAGCGTCTATATTATTGATGCATATGCTGGAAGATGGTGATTCAAGAATATTACAAATTAAGAAGTATTTATTGTCATCACCTCCAGAATATATTAACATGATATTTCATTCATTTCATGAAGAAGAGTTTTCTCTTGATGATCCTAAATGCAATGATTGGGTAATTGAAACTGCAATATCTTTGTTGTTAAAATCTAATTGGTATTTTTTAGGGAAAGATGGTCTAAACTCTATTATCACTCTATTAAACAAACATCGAAATATTTTTACCAAAATTGCAAAAAATGCTGGACTTAATCAAACGCAAGCGCATTTATTATATTCATTATTAATTACAACGAATTCTTCTAGGGATGAAAATCTTTCCGATGAGAATTATGGTCTGGTTGTAGGTATGCACTACGAAACAGATTGGACTAATTCGAAAAATGTTATACCTAATTGGTGGCTTGGACATGAAGATGAGCTTACAATCGTTACTGGTATTTTAGAATTGGGTATAAAAATATATCGATTCTCATTTAATAAAACTTATTCAAATTTTAAAGATATTTTAAATTACCTAAACAATATGGACATAAATGTTTTGGAGGTTTTACCAGGACATGTTCGTGCGTTTTTGCCAATTGATGAATCGATAATATTAAGCGATCAAATAAAAGAACTTAATTCTTTGACGCAAAAAAAATTCCAAACCCTTTTCACACAATTGAAAGTTAATGAAAAAAAAATAATCCGTCCGCTAACGGGGTTTCGTTTGGAATATAAATTTGATCCTTCCAAATGGGAAAAATTAGTTGAAGAATGGCCTGACATTGCGTTTATTATTTGGCCAGAAAATTTTTGGAATGATGTACCTCGAGCAAAAAATGATTTTACGGTTAAATCATTGCATTCAGTTGAATCAACAAAAACTCTTATTGATAGATTAATTGATTGTCCTCACTTATTAAAATTAAGCCCTGGAAGTTGGGGAGAATTGATAAAAGACGGATCTTTTATGGAGTTGGAGATTCGAAATGCAATAAGAAAAGCAGCTGAAATTCCCATGCGAATTAAAATTCGAAATCGAAATTATTATTCATTTGCGATCACTCTACCTTTGGATCAAAACCTAATACCTTATTTGCTTACTGCATTATTAAGATCCCATGAACATTCCATAGGTCGAAAAAACTCAATTGAAATATTAAAAAATATTGAATCAAACATTTCTAATATATGTGCTGATATTAATGAATATAAAAAAATATTGCATGAATCTAATGTGCATCCCGATGTTAAGATAGCAACCGCTATATTATTATTGCTATTTCCTAATATGAATATTGAAAAAGATGTTATAGTTAAAATTATTAATGATTCGTTTTACCAAGAAATTGGTGAATGGTTTTTTACAAGCATTCGAATTTATATGTATTTTTTTGGATCTGAAAATGATGAATTATCAAGAATATTATTAGAAAAATTACTTGATAAATCTAGATCGAATTACTCTAGTCGGTTGGAATTGCAGAAAGTACTATTCAAATGGCGTGAAACATCGTATGCACCAATAGAAAAAGCAGAGGTTCAAGAAAGATGGTTACAGGGCAGTGCTTGAGCAAAAAGGCATTCTAAATAAAAGGAAGAAGAATAAAATGTTCAATATTAAAATATAAATTAAAAAAGCATTCCATTCTTAAAAGATCAATATTTCCCAAATAGAAAATAAATAGTTATTGTTACGCTTTCATTTTAAGCTCGTTCTCAACCAGTGTAACGAATTGTTGGAATACTCCCCAAATTGCTTCAGGAGGTACCGGCTGTCTGTTTCCGCTGTTATTGATCTCGCCTTTAATTGCTGCTGCATTGACGGTATAATATGCAGTTGTAAGATTGCCGGCAATGATGTGTGTAGTATTATCTTCCATAATGTTGTCCCTTTCGCTCTATTCAAACTACACTTTAAATTGATCATTACCTATTTGTCCGTATTTCATGCCCGTTACCTCTCATATATTCCCGTTAATGCAGCCGTTGAGATGATCTTTCCCTCAAGCGCTTTATTGAACTCTGTCAGCGTTGTCTTTTCAGGAAGAGGGAGTTTATCAACATTCAATGCATAAATAGTCGTAATATACGGATGTGCTCCGGATCCTTTGGGTGGTGCTGGTCCGCCGTACCCGATTTTGTTGTCCGTGTTGAGCAGTTCTTTAGCACCCTCCGGCATTGATCGTTGCGACGCTCCCTCTGCAAGTTCAGTAACAGTGTTTGGTATGTTGATGACAAACCAGTGGATCCAGTTCTTGGCGACAGGATGAGGATCAATAATAGAAAGTGCGAATGATGTTGTTGCCGGCGGTATATCGATCCAACTGAATGGAAGAGAGATATTTTTTCCCCCATTCACCATCTGATCCGCGTACTTAGTTGGAATTGTTTGACTTTCTTGAAAGGCAGATGATGTGATTTTCATAGTAATTCTCGCAATGTGTGAAGAGTTAATCGTACAATCGTATGAAAATACCTGATAAAAGACAAGGATTCAAAAAATAATTAAGATGAATTCCTCCGTATTTAAGGATGTTATTTCTTTATCGTAAAAGAAGACCAAACTTTTTAGCTGCAATTTCGTAAGTTCTATCTGTCATTCATCATCTTTGGAGAATCTATGAAACGAATATTCATTTTTTGCACGTTGTTGTTTCTCACTTCACCTTCGTTATTCTCTCAAGTCAATACCAGCATTACACCGTATCACACTCGCAATGATTTTCAATTTTCTTCGCCCAGTGCGCTAAAATTCGGAATGTACGGTTACGACAATCCTGCGCTTCTTTCGTATCTGCGAGAACCTGATCTGCTGTTTGCTTGGAAAAACAACGGCAATGATGTTTTTACTATTGACCGCTGGGGATTATTTGCTGCGGCTCCAAATTTTGGGTTTGGTGTTGTGCGGGAGAAGGTATTGTCGGATTATGTCGCTGATTACACCATCTCTGCTGGTGCGGGGGACAGATCGTTCAGTACAGGTATTTCATACAATTGGACGAGTACGAACAATATTCTTCATGATAGATCGGATTTATTCACACTCGCTGCTTTGTCACGACCAATGCCGTTTCTTTCCGTTGGCGCAAACTACACTTCAGCAGTGAATGTAAAAGGGTGGGAAGCAGTCGGTGAGGTTGGAGTCCGCCCCTTTGGGGATGAAATGATTACAGCCTTTGCAGATTATGTTCTCCATCGCACACCGCAGTTCAATAAGGACTATTGGAGTGCAGGGGTTGCAGTTGAAGCTCTGCCGGGCATTCGAATTACCGGGCGGTATTATGATACTGATGCATTCAATGTCGGATTTCAATTCAGTTTCGGCAATGCCGGGGTAGAAACACAATCGCAGCATAATTCGAATGGAAGCATATCCTACAACACATACGGCGTACGTCTTGGCGCATTCGACAGAACGGTTATGACAAAAATATTTTCTCCCCAGCCAAAGTATATCAATATCGATTTCAACGGCTCAATCGGCTATCAGCGTTTCGAATTATTTGATAAAACAAAAACGCTCACGAGTATTCTTGCATTGATCGAAGCGGCGAAAAACGATCCGGCGGTTGGCGGGATAGCAATCAATACTTCCGGAATGAATGTGGATAGAGAGAAACTGTGGGAGATCCGTGAAAAATTGAAGGAATTCAAATCGCTGAACAAGAAAGTCATTATTTTTATCGACCGCGGAAATATCGATCTCTATCATTTTGCATCTGTTGCGGATAAGATCGTCATGGATCCGGTTGGATCAGTGATGCTGGATGGATATCTGATGGGTGGAACATATCTGAAAGGAACGCTCGAAAAGATCGGGATCGGTTTTGAAGAGTGGAGATTCTTCAAATACAAATCTGCTGTTGAGACGCTCGTCCGCGATAGAATGTCCGATGCCGACCGCGAACAGCGTCAGGCAATTATTGACGATTGGTATGCAATTGCGAAAACCGATATTTGTGAAGCAAGGAAGTTGTCATCCACTCAATTCGATTCCCTCGTTAATACAAAAGTAATGTTTCTTGCGTCGGATGCTAAAGAAATGGGTTTGATTGACAGTATCGGGAGATGGAACATTGTTGAGGACATTGTTAAGGAAGAAACGAAAGAAGAGAACGGATTCAAGCCGGTGAAATCGCTCGCTGCATTTCACGAGCCGTATGATGCGCGGTGGAGCGAACCTCCGAAGATCGCAGTGATCTATGTGCTCGGCGCGTGTGCAATGGATGAAGGGATCAATGCGCGCAGTTTGGTGAAAGTTGTAGAAGGAGCAGTGGACAATTCAGAGATCAAGGCAATCGTACTTCGTATCGATTCACCCGGCGGCGATGCGATGGCATCCGATTATATCTCTGAAGTGATGCGGAAAGCAAAAGGGAAAAAACCGATCATCGTTTCGCAAGGTTTCGTTGCCGGCTCCGGCGGATACTGGCTTTCCATGTATGCGGATACGATCGTTGCCGCACCCGGTACCATCACCGGTTCCATCGGTGTTATCGGCGGATGGATGTATAATAAAAATTTAAAAGAGACTCTCGGATTCTCGACCGATCACGTAAAAGCAGGCGATCATGCCGATCTCGGTTTTGGGTTCAGGCTTCCGCTGATCGGACTCGGAGTTCCTGACCGAAACCTGACTGCCGATGAACATTCCCGAATGGAATATTCGATCAGATCCATGTATAAAGAATTTGTCACCAAAGTTGCTGACGGCAGAAAACTGAGTTATGAACATATCGATTCGATCGGGCAGGGGAGAGTATGGAGCGGATTGGATGGTAAACAAAACGGTCTTGTTGATGTTCTTGGCGGATTGGATATTGCAATTTCAATTGCAAAAGAACGGGCAGGAATTTCTAAAGAGCAAAAGGTGACTATTGTGGAAATGCCGAAGAAGGGACTCTTTAATTTCAGTTCGTTGATGCCGAAGTTTTTCGGTATTGAGGAAAAACTGATGTCTGACCCGACGATTGATCTGTTGAAATTCCGTCTGCAGCATAACGGCGAACCGTTGCCGATGTTGCCATTGGAAGAATCGGTAATGATGCCGGTGGAATAATGCTGGAATTGTTTGGCGGAAGGTTGTTAAAATCTCTGCATCACTGTCATTGCGAGCCCCGATGTTTTTTATCGGGGCGAAGCAATCTCGCTTTGCTATTTATTCTTCTTTTTTCCAGAACACACCCGCAATCGCCATTTGGCGCAACACCGGAGCAACTTTGTAACGTTCTTCATGATGCGAATGATATAATGCATCCAGTACCGCAACAACATTTGCGAATCCGATCATCTCACCCCACGCAATTGGTCCGTGAGGATAATTCGTTCCCAGCTTCATCGCTTCGTCGATCTCTTTCGGTGTTGCAACATCGTTTTGCACGGTGAATAACGCTTCGTTGATGATCTGACAGAGAATTCTCGGCATCACCA
>CAYPEM010000062.1:0-27277 GCA_964409765.1 uncultured Chitinophagaceae bacterium | reverse complement strand
GATATCGGCGTACTGACTATTGAAGCAACTATTGTTCATTCCAAATTTGCCGATGCAGTGAAAGGACTTAATTCAAAGACAGAACATTTGATCGCGCAGCTGCAGACGGTCGGATTCAAAAAGGATGCTATCAAAACAACCGATTTTAGTGTTGCAAAAAATCTGGTGTGGGAAAACAACAAGAATGTGGAAAAAGGATATATTGCACGGCAAAACATTTCGGTGGAATTTCCAAATACCAAAGAGAAGATCGGCGTCATCATCACTTCATTTATGAACAGCAGCAACGATGTCCGTTTCACTTTCCATTTTATTCTCTCTGCTGAAAAAGAAAAACAGGTCAACGATGCGCTTCTGACCCTTGCAATCGGTGATGCCCAATCCCGCGCGGAATTGATCGCCGCAACAGCAAAGCAGACGCTCGGAGCAATTCACCGCATTACGTACGGTGCGCAGAATGCCGTTCCGATGTACAAATCCGCAATGATGATGAACCGCACAGTGCAAGATAATGAATCGCTAGGATTCGATGTAAAAGAATTGACGCTGACCGACGATGTAACGATGGTGTGGGAATTGAAATAAAAATCGAATGAATAAACCGGCCATTCAACTTGAAAAATTAAAGACAGTTGCACTGAGCGGATTCGTTGCCGGAACTCTTGATATTATTGCGGCGATCAGTATTTATGCCGTTCTTCTGGACAGGACGACTGCTGTACGGATTTTACAGAGCATCGCCAGCGGCATCTATGGCAAAGCGGCATTCACCGGAGGAATGGAAACAACATTGTATGGATTATTCTTCCATTATAGTATCGCAACATCGTGGGCTGCCGCCTATTTTTTTCTCTTTCCAAATATTTCATTTCTCCAAAGACAAAGAATCATCAGTGGACTGATCTACGGTATTGTCGTTTGGTTGATTATGAACCTGGTTGTTCTTCCGTTCTCTAATGTTACACAAGGACAATTTACACTGCAAGGTGTGCTGACCGGTATTGGAATACTCATGGTCTGCGTCGGTCTGCCGATTTCTTTAATTACACATAAACATTTCACACAGGAAGTTATGTCGTAAAACAAGGAACAATACTTTTTTCTCACACATCACCATCACGGTTTGGCAGAAGCACAACACGATCAATCCTAAATACCGGAAACCCATCCTGCGTCGGGCAGGCATATTTAGATATCCGACAAATATTTCCTCTTTTGAATCCTGCGATGAACGGAATCTAAAAAAAAAAAGAAAAACCGGAAGAATCGGGATTGACGGTTTTTGTGTGTCAAACCTTTTTTGAGTTGGCTTCATCTCTTTGTATATTACATCATCATGAATAAAATATACCTCGCTCTTGCACTCGTTATACCTGCTTTCGTAACAGTAGCCCAAACAGACCAAAGCTGGAAAGTCTATTCTGATACTTCCCTTGCCCGTATTGATGTTACCATCGATACATCGGCGCTGAAGTATATGTATGCAAATACTCACAGCGACAGTGAGCATCACGCAACAATTCATTTTAGAAATAAATGGATCGATGAAACAGTCGATTCGATCGGTTTTCGGCTTCGTGGAAATACATCCCGCGACGCAAAGAAAAAATCGTTCAAGGTATCGTTCAATTCATTTATCAAAGGAAGAAAATTCCACGGAATCGAAAAGCTCGATCTGAACGGAGAACACAATGATCCTTCCATTATCAGGAGCAAACTTGCATTCGATCTGTTTAGAGATGCGGGGATCATGGCATCACGAGCAAGCCATGCGACGGTATATATCAACGGTTTATATTATGGATTATATGTTTCCGTTGAGCATATTGATGAGGAATTCATTCAAAAGAATTTTGCTGATGACGGCGGAAATTTGTGGAAATGTCTTTATCCGGCAGATTTAAAATATCTTGGAAATGATCCGTTGCTGTACAAGAACATCAAGAACGGTACAGTGCCGGCGTATGAACTTTCCACCAATGAAGAATCCGGTGATTTTACAAAACTTGCCAAACTGATCGCTGTCATCAACAACACGCCGACCAATACTTTCCCTGATTCCATTGAAAAATATCTCGATGTCCGTCGTGTCTTGGAATATTTCGCAATGAATACGCTCATCGGAAGCTGGGATGATTATCGATCATTGATGAACAATTATTATCTCTATCATATCCCATCCGAAGACAAATTCACGTTGATTCCGTACGATTATGATAACACTTTTGGAGTTGATTGGTCGGGAAATAATTGGACAACTGCAAACCCATACAGCTATCCAAAGGTAGCATCCGGCAGCCGCCCGTTATCGGAAAAAATATTGGCGAACAATCAATACAAAGACTTGTTCACTCATATCATTTCATTCTACAGCACTAATGTAACTTCGCTTCCTTTATGGGAGCAGCGCATTAATCGATTAAAAGATACGATCACGGCCGCTGCGATCAATGATGTCTATCGAACATTGGATTATGGTTTTTCTGTGAATGATTTCAATAATTCCTATTCTTCAACTTCGTATCAGAACAAACATGTGAAGTTCGGCTTAAAACAATTTGTCAATGCAAGGAATGCCAGTCTCCCCGCACAGTTAAGCTCTGCAACAGCTCCCCCGATTGCATATGTCATTGATTATGCACCGAAATATCCGGGACCGAATGATTCTATCATCATTACCGCATCATGCTTTGGGAAGGTTGGATTGAAAGAGGTTTCTATTTCATTTCTTGCCCAGGGTTCAGTTGTCAAGAAGTCGTATCCTATGAGTTTTCAACCTGTACCGGGAACAACGAAGGTTGAAGAAGCTGATCGATGGATTGGAGTTGTTCCGCCGATGGGATCCGGAAGTTCCGGAACATTTCAAATTGTTGTCACCGATTTTATGGATCAAACGAAAATATATCCGCGCCATACATCGTTAACGATACAAACTCCGTCCAATACAGGAGCAAATATTGTTATCAATGAATTCATGGCAGACAACAAAACGTTTGCCGATTCTATTGGAGAATATGATGATTGGCTTGAGCTGTTTAACCCGACAGATTCTGGCATCGTTCTCACAGGAAAATATTTGACCGATAAAAAAGATAATCTGACAAAATGGAAATTTACTCAGCCTAATCTTACGCTGAATGCAAAAAGTTTTCTCCTAATTTGGTGTGACGAACAAAAATGGCAAAGCGAATTTCATGCCAATTTTAAACTCAGTGCCGGCGGCGAATTCCTCGCGCTGACTGATAGCGATGGTGTCACAGTGATTGATTCAATCACCTTTGGTGCACAATCCCAGTTTGTTTCGTTCGGCAGATATCCAAATGGTTCAACGGCGTGGGCATTAATGCCGCCGACACCGGGATATATGAATTCTGCAATCGATATCGTAGAAAATACTAATCATTTTCCAACACAGTTTTCGTTAACAGCGTTTCCCAATCCATTTAACCCATCAACAACAATTCGATATTCAATTCCCGAGTCGCAGGAGGTTTCACTCAAAATTTATGATCTTCTTGGAAGAGACGTATGGAGTAGGGCAGAAGGAATGCGGTCGACAGGATCATATTCATTGCAATGGAATGGAAACAACATGCTTGGATATCCGGTCGGCACCGGAATGTATGTGCTTCGAATACAAACTGAAAAATATTATTCCGCAGTAAAATTGATGCTTGTAAAATAATCATCATGCTGAAATTCCATATGAACACTCCTGCCTTGTTGGTGTGAGAACATTTGTATCTTATTTTTTCATTGTAGCTCTCAACGCATTTTCCAGTTTTACGGAATGGCTTGATCCGCACACTGCAAACACCCGTTCACCTTTTCGCGTAAGATCAATGATTACCCGGGCAAAATGTTCGTCACGGAATGCGTTTGATTCAGCGGCGATATCATTCAAATAACCGACCCAGCCGTACTTGTCGTCGGTATCACGCCAATCTTTTGTATCGGAAAAATCTGCCTTCCAGATCGAATCGATCTCTGCAATACTTTTTATGGAACCTTCAAGCCCTTTAATTTTCGTTCGTCGTCCGATCGTTCCTTCAACCATTCCGTCCGGATCGTCCGGTTTTTTGAATCTCACCTGACCGAAATAGGGACGAAGGATGAAAAATAATGCAACTCGTTTTTGTGGGAATTTTTTGAGTGTCCAAGCAATTTCATCTTCGAATAACGGTTCCCACGTGTAGCATGGGATTCCGTTCTCTTTTGCATATTCGTACACGAAGCCGCTCTCTCCGAATTTCTGAACCGGATTCGAAAACCAGCGGAGAAAGAATCCAAGTCGGTTTTCGATCAACGCAACGGTTGGCTGTAACCGCGTCCACTCAGCACGAATGGAATCAAGTTGAACATCAACGGGATCGTTGGTGTGAGTCGCTCCAAACAATGTCACCGCCCCACTGTCGGAAGATAATCGGACTATATATGGTCTTGCGTGGGTTGATGCCAGCTCACCATATTGATCCATTGTCAGAATTGGTTCCCGTAATTCAATTTCTCCATATCCTGTATAATGATCAACGGAAGTCCAAATTGGACCGCAGGAAATAAAGAAGAGTGTTATGGCTGCTGTGCTAATTCTGTATTTCATACAAATTCTTCGTTAAAATTGAGTTATTTCTTACGGATAAATGAAAGGACAGTTGCAAAGTATGAAGCAACCGTTCAATTTTGTATATTAATACAGCAACTCATTTTTAGAATAATTATTGGAACAACATTTTGTTTAAGAAATTCGTAACAAAGCTTAAGACAATCTTCGGCGCAAAACCGAAAACAGTTCTGCCTCCCAAAGCTTCCGCCCAAAAAGAAGCACCGAAACAACACCAGCATACGCAGAAAAAATATCCGACCGAAAAAGGAGCGGCGGCTCATCGTCCCCGGGAAAATCGAAAAAGAGAAACACGGGAAGAATATCGGCTGCGTCACGAACGTGAAGATAGAGAAAAAGGAGAAAAGGGAAACGCACAGGTTCTTGTCACCGCAAAAGAAACGCAAAAGAAATTCGTTCCTTCTGAACCATGGGATTCAACTACATTTAAAGTACCCGTGGTTGACGGAAAGACTCGGTTTCAGGATTTCGAACTTCCGCAAGATATCATGCATGCAATCGCCGATCTTAATTTTCAATATTGCACAGAAGTTCAGGCACAGGTTCTTCCTATTGCACTCCGTGGAGACGATGTTACCGCACAGGCACAGACTGGAACCGGGAAGACCGCGGCATTTCTTATTACGATCTTCTCCCACATCATAAAAAATCCTTTGAAGGATCAGAAGAAGGGAACTCCCCGAGCATTGATCCTTGCGCCGACGCGCGAATTAGTGATGCAGATTGAAAAAGATGCCAGGCTGCTCGGAAAATATGCACCGTGCACCGTACTTTCTCTTGTCGGCGGAATAGACTATAACAAGCAGATGCAGAATTTGAAACATGAAACAGTCGATGTTATTGTAGCTACTCCCGGACGATTGATCGATTTTAAAAAACAAAAATTTGTCGATCTGGGGAAGGCAGAATTCCTTGTGATCGACGAAGCAGATAGAATGCTCGATATGGGATTCATTCCGGCTGTGCGAAGTATCGTGTTGAGTACACCGCAAAAATCAGAGCGGCAGACGATGTTCTTCACTGCAACCATGAATAGCGAAGTGAAACGTCTCGCAGAATCATGGACTCGGCAGGCGATTGAAGTGACTGTTACACCGGATACAATGGCGGTCTCAGCGATCGAGCAGATAACGTACATCACGACGAAAGATGAAAAATTTCCCTTACTCTATAATTTGATGCAGCAAAAACATCTGGAGCGTGTGCTGATCTTTGTGAACAGAAGAGATGTTGGAAGAGATCTGAAAGACAAATTAGAAACATACGGCATTCCGTGCACATTATTATCAGGCGAAGTCGATCAACGTCAGAGAATCAAGCGGCTGGAAAATTTCCGCGAAGGAAAAGTGCGCGTGCTTGTTGCAACCGATGTTGCATCACGCGGACTTCACGTTGATGCGATCTCTCACGTGATCAACTATAATTTACCGCAGGATGCAGAAGAATTTGTGCATCGTATCGGAAGAACGGGAAGAGCAGGGGCAACAGGAATAGCGATCAGTTTTGCCGATGAGGAAGATTCGTATGAAATTCCGAAATTGGAAGAGTATATGAAGCGGAAGATCGAATGTATCTATCCGGATGAAACATTGCTGACGCCGGTAACCGAAATATTTCCGCGGAAAGAAATGAAAAAGGAAAGACCCTCCGGCGTTCGCACCGGAAGCAGAGGAAAACGTCCGGGTAATTTTAAAAGACCCCCAAGAAAACCATCGTAATAAATTTCAAGCAACTTTTTGCAGACGCGGACTTCGGTCCGCGTTTTTAGTTTCTATCATTTTGATACTTCGGGAACGGTTTCGTGTGCAACAAGATCCTCTTCTACGTGTTTCTTTTCTTTTGAAAAGAATGTATACATTGCGGGAATAACGAACAGCGTCAATGCAAGCGAGAAAAATAACCCGCCAATAACGACAATTCCCATCGACACGCGGCTTTTCGCTCCGCCTCCAAGCGCTAATGCAATCGGCAGTGCTCCGAGCATTGTTGCAAGTGATGTCATCAAGATCGGTCGAAAGCGAGAGGCTGCTGCAATCTTTGCCGCTTCTAACAATTTTACCCCTTTATCTTTTTGCTGGTTCGCAAATTCCACGATCAAAATTCCATTCTTCGTCACAAGACCGATCAACATGATGATACCGATTTCACTGAAGATATTCAGTGTTTTGCCAAAGATCCATAACGATAATACTGCTCCTGCCAATGCCAATGGAACTGTTAACATAATTGTAAACGGGTCAATGAAACTTTCAAATTGCGCCGCAAGGACAATATAGATCAACACCAATGCAAGAAGGAACGCAAAAATAATATTCGAAGAACTTTCCGCATAATCGCGCGACGGGCCGCTTAACGCTGTGGTGAACGAATCATCTAAAATTAGTTTTGCAATACGGTCCATTTCTGCAATACCGTCGCCGATCGTTTTTCCCGGAGCAAGCCCGGCTGATACGGTTGCTGCTTTAAAACGGTTGAAGTGATATAGTTGAGGAGGAGCACTTTGTTCTTTCAATTGAATAAGATTATCAAGCTGTATCAACTGTCCGACATTGTTGCGAACATAGAGAGAGGTTAGATCAAGCGGCTCATCGCGGTCCGAGCGATTTACTTGTCCGATCACCTGATATTGGAATCCATTCATTTCAAAATAGGAGAACCGTTGCCCGCTGAACGCAAGCTGCAGCGTCTGCGCAATATCGATAACTGAAACACCGAGTGTCCGGGCTCGATCGCGGTCGATCGTCAGATCGATCTGCGGTTTATTGAATTTCAAATTTACATCTGCTCCTTGAAACACCGTGCTCTTGTTCACTTCTTCCATAAACTCCGGAAGTTTTTGCCGGATCTTTTCAAACTGCTGATTTTGAAGAACGTACTGAACGGGAAATCCTCCGCGTCCGCCGCCGCCTGCGGTGATCGTTTGTTCCTGGAATGCAAACACTCTCGCTTCGGTCATCGGCCGCGTCTTTGCGGAGACATAATCTGCAATCTGTTGCTGCGTTCGTTCTCGTTGAGATGGATCGACAAGCATCATACGGACAAAACCGGTGTTGACGGCTCCGGAACCGGCGAATCCGGGAGCGGTGACACTGAGGGCTATCCGTTTTTCCGGAACCGAATCATTGATCATCGTGACGATTTTATCGACAAAGACATCGGTGTATTCGAATGAAGCACCTTCGGGACCGGTGATCGATAACCGGATAAAGCTCCGATCATCCAGCGGTGCAAGTTCCGTCTGAAGCGTTGATCCGAAAATAACAATGATAAGAAGCGATGCTCCGACAATTGCCGTTGCAATCCAGCGGTGATTCATAAACCGTTCAAGCAGTGTTTCATAGATCAAATTCATTTTTACGAAGAATGGTTCCGTTATATCATAGAACCGGCTGTGTTTTTGATTCTTTCGGATCATCCGGGCATTCAGCATCGGCGTTAACGACAGGGAAACGAATGCAGAGATCAATACTGCGCCGGCGATGACAATGCCGAACTCGCGGAACAATCGTCCGACAAATCCCTGAAGAAAAATAATCGGGAGAAACACCGCCGCAAGTGTAATTGAGGTTGAGATCACGGCGAAGAAAATTTCTTTTGAACCGAGATATGCCGCACGAAGCGGCGGGTGACCTTCTTCAACTTTTTTGAAGATGTTTTCGGTAACAACAATGCCGTCGTCAACGACAAGTCCCGTCGCAAGAACGATGGCGAGAAGAGAAAGAACGTTGATGGAAAAACCCATCAGATACATGATGAAGAACGCTCCGATGAGAGACACTGGAATATCGATCAGCGGACGGAAGGCAATGAGCCAATCACGGAAGAAGAGATAAATGATGAATACCACCAACAGGATGGCAATAAAAATCGTCTCTTGAACTTCGGCAATGGAAAGTTTGATAAAGCGTGTATTGTCCATTGCGATATCAACTTTCACATCTTCAGGCAGATCTTTCTTGATCTGGTCAAACCGTTTGTAAAATTGATCGGCGATCTCAACATAGTTGCTTCCCGGCTGCGGAATAATCGCAACGGCGACCATCGGAGTTCCGGATTGTTTCAAGACCGTCTCTTCGTTTTCAGGACCGAGGTTGGCAAAGCCGATATCGCTGAGACGCACGATCTTCGTCCCGTCGGATTTGACGATGAGATTGTTGAACTCATCAACCGTCTTCATTCGCCCTTTGGTATTAACGATCAATTCCGTCTGATTTCCTGCGATTTTGCCCGATGGAAGTTCAACATTTTCTTTTGATAGTGCGGTCCGTACGTCCAGCGCTGTCAATCCGTACGCAGCAAGCTTTGCCGGATTCATCCAAAGCCGCATTGAATACCGTTTCTGTCCCCATATCTGTGTTGCGCTCACACCTGGAATTGTTTGCAGGTTTTGTGCAATGACATTTTCTGCAAAATCGCTCAACTCAAGATGGTTTCGTGTATCGCTTTGAACCGTAAGGGAAATGATCGCATCCGAGTTGGCGTCGGCTTTTGTCACGACCGGCGGCGCGTCAATATCCTGCGGAAGTTGGCGCGTCGCGCCTGAAACTTTATCACGGACGTCGTTTGCAGCCGCTTCAAGATCGGTATCAAGATTGAACTCTACGGTAATGTTGCTGCTTCCCTGGCTGCTGCTGGAAGAGATATTGCGGACACCGGCGATGCCGTTGATCGCTTTTTCCAGCGGTTCGGTGATCTGCGATTCGATCACATCCGCGTTCGCTCCGATATAACTTGTCCGCACGCTGACGATCGGCGGATCGATAGCGGGATACTCGCGCACTCCAAGGAATTCAAATCCAATAATCCCAAAGAGGATTATTGCCAGCGACATGACGATGGCGAGAACGGGACGATCGATACTAACAGAGGCAAGACTCATTGTTTCTTCTTTAAAGTTAAAATAAAATCAAAACAGCTTTCTGGTTTGAGTTTCGTGTTTGAGGTCTCATTCATCATTAACTTCCAATCCCAAAACCCAAACCACAAACCGATCCCGCTCACTTCACCGCAACATTCACCGGCATTCCGGTACGAAGCTGCATAATTCCCGTTGTGATCACAGTATCACCCGCCGATATTCCTTCCAGGATCTGCACAAACGATGCATTGCGTATTCCCGTCTTGACCGGAATAGAAACGGCTTTGCCGTTTTTTTTGATAAATACTGTTTGACCTTTTAAAACAGGAATGACCGACTGCGATGGAACCATGATCGCGTCATCGATCTTTTTTAGTTTCAACTCTATCTGCACATACGAGCCGGGAAAAATCGTTTCGGATTTATTATCGCAGAGTGCACGCAGCTGCAATGTTCGTGTCGCAGCATCGATCTTTGGTTCTATGGCATAGAGCTTTCCGGTGAAACGCTGCTTTGTTTCTTCACTGTTGAACTGAACAATGTCTCCCACGGAAACCTTATCCGAATATTTTTCGGGAATAGAAAAATCTACTTTCAGCAGACTGATCTTTTGAATGGAGGCGATACGCGTCGTGGAAGAGACATAACTACCTTCGCTCACATACCGCAGGCCAATGCGTCCTTCGAACGGTGCGCGAATCTCCCGTTTTCGGATTGACGCAATCAGATTTTCTCTGTCGGCTTTTAAGGTATTCACTTGATTGACGGAAATATCGTATTGCTCCTTGCTGATACCGTTGATCTCAAACAATTGTTTCTGTCGCTTCTCTTGTTCCGATGCAAGTTGTATCTGCAGCTGAGTTTTTTTCAGTTGAGCCTGAAGATCGTCATCGTTGATCTTCACCAGCAGGTCGTTTTTCTGTACGCGAGCACCTTCATTGAATGATATTTTTTCGATCCGGCCTGCTGCTTCGGCAACAAGATCGACCGATTCTGACGCGAGAACCGTTCCCGAAGAACGGACAATGTTATCCAGCTCCTGAACCTTGATGACAACCCCGTTCACTGTCAACAATCCACCTTGACCTGAACGGGGGTCTGCTTCCTGATTTTTTGAACCACATGAAGAAATGCATAATACTATTGTAAAAAGAATACAAAGAGAGAAAAGAGAAGAGAATTTCATCATAGAATAAAGGATATTTTCCTTGTTAGACATTCAAGAGACACAATTTGTTTAATATACTATTATTCTTTAACAGTGTGAAGGGAGAAAGTGTTTCCCTAGATCGAGTATGTTTTACAATTGTCTCTCATTGCATTGAGAAATTTCTTTCGTTACTTTTCAGAAACATTCAATCATCAATCCTTTTACTCTCATGAAAATATTTTTCTCTCTGCTTCTATGTTCCTCATTTCTTGTTGCACAACATCCCACTCAGTACGCACAGGAAACTGCGCGCCCATCCGAAGAATGGGTAACAAAAGGAATCATCTACGAAATTTACCCGCGGGCTTTCTCTAAAGAAGGCAACTTTTCCGGAATTGAGAAACGACTTCCTGAGTTAAAGAAACTTGGTGTCACCACATTATGGCTGATGCCGATCCATCCCGTTGGAATTGAAAAGCGAAAAGGTAGCCTTGGCTCGCCGTATTCTATTAAAGATTATTATGGTATCAATCCGGAATTTGGAACCCTTGATGATTTTAAAAAATTGGTCAACAGATCGCATGAATTAGGATTTAAAATTATCATCGACCTTGTTGCAAATCATACATCGTGGGACAGCAGAATGTTTATTGAACATCCTGAATGGTTCACAAAGGATTCAACCGGAAAATTCATTCCTCCGGTGGCCGATTGGTCCGATGTCGTGGATCTGAATTATGACAACAAAGAACTGCGCCGTTATATGATCGAGATGCTGAAATATTGGGTGCGCGATATTGATCTTGACGGTTTCCGATGTGATGTTTCTGAAATGGTCCCGATTGATTTTTGGGATGATGCCCGCGCCGCTCTCGATTCAATCAAACCGATCATCATGCTTTCCGAAGGACAATATCCCGAACATCATTTGAAAGCGTTCGATCTTACGTATGGATGGAATTTTTATAATGCCGTTAAAGAAATTTTTGACGGCAAAAAATCGGCGGCGGAATTGGATTCTGTTCTTTCCCGTGAAGCGGCGGCATTTCCAAAAAAATCCATCCGCATGCGGTTCAGTTCGAATCATGACGAGAATGCATGGGACATGCCCGACGTTGATCGGCTGGGATCGGAAGGAGCAAAACTCGCTGCGGTTCTTGTGAATACGTTCCCCGGTGCACCGCTGATCTATAACGGACAGGAAGTTGGGAACAACGTTAAGCTCGGATTATTTGAAAAGTTCGAGATCGATTGGATGAAAAAGAATTCGTACACACAATTTTATCAGAAACTATTTGAGATCAGGAAAAATAATCCTTCGCTGGCAACAGGTGATTTTCAAGGGGTAAAGAATAATCGCCCAGATCAAATGTATTCATTCATTCGAACGGATGGAAAGAACACCATCCTGACAGCGGTCAATTTTTCCAATGGTGAACGAACCGCGCAGCTTGAGCTTCCTAAGATATTCTCTTCGTTGAAGTTTACCAATGCCTTTACCGGAAAAAAAGTTGCGTACAAGAATGTACAAAAGATCACTCTGCCGAAATTCGGTTATAGGGTGTTTGTTGTGGAATAAACAATCAGCTATCCTGAGCAAGTCCCGCGCAATTGCGGGAAGCGTCGATGCGTCTCGGTAAAAAACATCGAGACTTACTTAGGGTGACTACTTATTCAGGAAGCATATCATGAAACCAGAACGACTCATTTCTCTCGATGCATTCCGGGGATTTACCATCGCAGGAATGATCCTTGTCAATAACCCCGGTTCGTGGGGACATATTTATCCGCAGCTGGCTCATGCCTCCTGGCACGGATGGACATTTACCGATTTTATTTTTCCGTTCTTTCTTTGGATCGTCGGTGTCTCAATGACTTTTTCATTTGCTGTACGGCGGAATAAAGGCGACAATAATAAAAAACTGCTGCTTGGCGTTCTTCGGCGGTCCGCAATTATTTTTGGACTTGGACTTTTCCTCACCGGATTTCCATTTGGATTGTTGTGGGGGCATAATTTCAACATTGATTCTATCCGTATTCCTGGAGTATTACAGCGAATTGCAATCTGTTACTTGATAGCATCGTTCATGTATTTATATCTCAGCATTCGTGCACAGATCATCGCAATCGGTGCTCTGTTCATCTCCTATACGGTAATGATGTTCTATATTCCAATTCCGGAATTCGGAGCCGGACTGTTTGAAAAAGGAAAGAACTTTGCATCGTATATCGATTCCATTTTATTGACCGGGCATATGTGGAGCGCATCAAAAACATGGGATCCGGAAGGTATTATCAGCACAATTCCCGCTATCGCATCAACATTGTTTGGCACGCTTGTGGGTGATTATCTTCGCACTTCGGAACATTCAAAAATCGAAAAATCGACATGGCTGTTTACGTTTGGAGCAGGATTTCTTCTGCTCGGAACGATCTTCGATATGTGGATGCCGATCAATAAAAGTCTCTGGACTGTTTCGTATACGATCTTTATGGCAGGATGGGCAATGTGCATCTTCGGAATTTTTTATTTCCTGATCGATGCTAAAGGAATTAAAAAGTGGGCGTACCCGCTTACAGTGTATGGAATGAATGCGATCTTTGTATTTGTCCTTTCCGGTGTTGCGGCACGGACAATGGGAATGTGGAAATGGAATGTTCAATTGAGCGACGGAACATACGCCGATGTTTCCATTAAAACAATTCTGACTCAAAATCTGTTTGATCCGTATTTTTCTCCACTCAATGCATCATTGATGCATGCCATCGTGTGGATCAGCGTGATGTATCTGGTCGTATGGGTGATGTATAAGAAGAAATGGTTTGTGAAGGTATGACGGATTCAAACATCAAGAAAGATTATTCCGTCTCAATGCTCAAAGCCCAAACTGCTTCTTTGCCGTTTGGGGTGTTCGCCGTTGGAGAATTTATTCTTTTCGTTGCCGTATGGGGATTTGAGCCGATCAAATCATCGAGTGATATTTTACTCCCGTGGTATTTCTTTCCGATTTTTATTATTGGAATAGTGATTCATGAACTCATTCATGGATTCTCATGGATGTTTGCCGCAAAACTTTCCTTCAAACAGATGAGGTTTGGATTTCAGATCAAGACATTAACTCCGTACGCACATTGCACTGTTCCAATACAAAAAAGCGCCTACGTTTTCGGAACACTCATGCCTGCACTCATTCTAGGCATTTTCCCTTTCTTGCTCTCTTTGATCAACGGAAACGGCTGGATTTTTCTTTTTGGTATTTTGTTTACCTTCGCCGCCGTTGGCGATTTTCTTATTGTCTATCTTATCCGCAGTGTCTCCTGGGCTGCGTTGGTGGAAGATCATCCTGTAAATGCCGGGTGTTTTGTGTATGAACCTGAATCGGAATCCGTATAGATGAAAAGAATTTTGTTGTACCTCTTTTTTTTTATAACGATAACTTATTCTCAGAATGATTCTGTATATCTTGCAGAACATCTTGCGATGGGAAATCCAAGCAACGCAGTCAGCAAAACAACTTCTCCCGGTAATTACTTAATGGTCAAACCGCAGTTTGTTCATTCTTACAATCGTTTTTATGGAATTTCAAATTGGGTTGCGTGGCATGTAGACAGTGCGTGGCTCGGAGACATCAGACGTTCGAATGATTTTCGTGCGGACAGTACGCTTCCGGAACAATGGTATCATGTGAATGAGAAAAGTTATCGTAAAAGCGGTTACGACCGCGGACACATGTGTCCTTCCGGCGACAGAACCAATACGCAGCACGATAACTCCATTACTTTTTTGATGACCAATATGATCCCGCAGGCACCGAATAACAATCAAGGTCCTTGGGCTGCATTGGAAATGTATTGCCGTGAATTAGTGCAGCAGGGAAAAGAACTATACATTTATTGCGGCGGATCCGGAGAAGAAAAATTCATAGATACCGGAAGGGTTCTCGTTCCAAAGCTGACATGGAAAACTATTCTTGTCGTGGATGCGGGTAATGATGATGTCAAACGTATCACCTCTACAACACGAACTATTGCGGTGGTGATGCCGAATGATAATTCTCTCATTCGTAAACAGGATGATTGGAAAACATTTCGTGTGAGTGTTGATTCGGTTGAGTCTCTTACCGGATACAATTTCTTTTCTTCCCTTCCTAAAACAATCCAAGTGGTCATTGAGCGATTGGTTGATTCAGAGTAATCTCGGTCCATCACACTCCGATAACAAAAAAATAACCCGCCAATGCTTTACAAGGCGCATTGAAATACATATATTTGCACCGTGTGATCTAAACAAACCCATCAACTAACTAAGAGGTCCGCATGAAATGTACTCTCCGTCTTTTGGCGACTACAATTGCCGCTGTTTTTCTTCTCGCTCTTCCATCGTGTCAAGAAACACCCGTAACACCAGCTCCGCAAGAATCTATCACAAATCACCATACATCGCTTCAAAAGATAACCGTCTCCGAAGATTTTGAGGCAGGAACAAAAACATCCTATGCCGCTGCAGACGTTACCTTTGGCTCGGGCATCTGGAATTTAAATGATGCCTTGGTCGGAACATCAACGAGTGATCCGAAAAATGGAACAAAAAGTATCCGCACACGCATCAGCGGAAAGCTGACAATGAAGTTTAACCGGACAGACGGCGCGGGTGTTGTAACGGTAAAACATGCAAAATACGGAACCGATGCAAATTCAACATGGCAGTTGTGGTATTCCACTAACAGCGGAAGTACATGGACGCAGATCGGCTCAACAATTACAACATCATCAACTACATTGGCAACTGCATCGTTCACTGTCAACATCACGGGAACAATCCGATTTGAGATTCGAAAAACAGACGGAACATCGGCCCGTGTGAACTTTGATGATTTTGTCATTAATGATTATGCCGGAAGCGGTGGAGGTGGAAGCACAGCGTGGGAATCATTTGAAACCGGAACAAAAACCTCTTACACGACAGCAGATGTTACTCTAAGTTCTGGAGTTTGGAATTTTAATAGCGCTCTTCTGGGAACATCAACAAGCGACCGTAAGGTTGCAACAAAAAGCGCCCGCGTTCAGAGCACGGGTAAATTAACAATGAAATTTGACAGAACTGCAGGTGCCGGCACCGTAACAATCCAGCATGCAAAATACGGAACCGATGCAAACAGTTCGTGGCAGTTGTGGTACTCCACCAATAGCGGAACGTCATGGACGCAGACCGGTGCAACGATCACAACAACATCAACGACTCTTTCAACCGCAACCTTTACTGTAAATATTGCCGGTACAATTCGATTTGAGATCAGAAAAACAACCGGCACCACATCTGTTCGTTTGAACTTTGATGAGATCAATATCTCAGACTACTCAACTACTCCAACGGTAACAGAAGTGGAACCAAACAACACAACGGCATCGGCAAACGTGATCACTGCCGTTCCCACAACACAAACAGGTTTGGTCAGCACAACAAGTGATATTGATTTCTTCTCGCTTGGCGCAACATCAACACAGACTATTGCGCTCGGTTTAACGGTTCCGGCAGGAGTGAATTATGATCTGCTGTTATTGAACTCTGCGGGAACAACCGTGGCAAGCTCGGCAAATGCTGCGGGTGTTTCAGAAAGTATTTCGTATAACTCCACCACCAACGAAACATATTACATTGAAGTTCTGTCAACGTCCGGTTCGAGTACAACCACTGCGTATACCTTGACGGCAAATCTCTCAACCTACGGCGGATGGGGAGGAGGCGGTGACACAACAACATCAACAAGTGTTCATACAATTCTTGGAAACCCAAGCAATGCCGCAAACGATATCAATCTGCCGACAAATTATCTGATGGAAAAACCACAGTATGTGCTTTCCTACCATCGCGATAAAGGGACCGCAAACTGGGTTGCGTGGCATTTGAACGCATCGTGGATCGGAAGCACCGCGCGCCAGGATGACTTTAGGGCAGATGCAACACTTCCCGTTGGCTGGTATCAAGTCGGTTCGACCAGTTACAGCGGAAGCGGATACGATCGGGGACATATGTGTCCTTCCGCCGATAGGACAAAAACCGTTGCCGATAACTCTTCGACATTTTTAATGACGAACATGATTCCTCAGGCACCGAATAACAATCAGGGACCGTGGGCGAGTATGGAAAATTATCTGCGCACGCTTGTTACTGCAGGAAAAGAACTCTACATCTATTCCGGCGGATACGGTTCACAGGGAACGATCAACTCCGGACATGTGAATGTTCCGACTCGAACATGGAAGATTGTTGTAGTAATCGACGAGGGAACAAACGATCTTGGACGAGTAACAACAACAACACGTGTGATTGCGGTTGATATGCCGAACGCGGATGCGTTGATCAGCCGAACTGCAGATTGGAAAACATTCCGTGTAAGCGTTGATGCAGTCGAAGCGGCAACCGGATATGATTTTCTCGGAAAAGTCTCTCCTGCAATTCAATCGTCAATTGAAAGTGTTGTGGATAATCAATAACACCGAATGCTATTCGATGATAACAAAAAGGCCCGCCAAGTGCGGGTCTTTTTGTTTACGGGAAGTATTGTAAAAAATCAATTGTTCAACGGCAGTTTAAGAATGATTGGCGCTTTCAATTGATCGTCGGCATAGATTGTCCCATCGGCATTAAAGCTTCGCAACTGACTATTCGCAATAAAATAAAATTCATCGTTGACAATCACCCCCGTTGTCGGAAAATTAAACAATGGATTTCCCGACTCCACAATGGTCGAACGGATAACGCTGCTCATTTCTTTGTTCAATTCAAACCGCATCACGCGTGCCTGCGGACCGACATTGTTCTGGATCGCGATCAAATTATTGTTGAGGAAATACAAACCGTCAATCCCCGAAAGCGTTGTATTCAATGTTGTCTGCACTTGAGCGTGTTGAGTATCGGCAAGAGAGACCCGCGTTATTCCGCTCCAATGTGCAATAAAAAGAAACTGTTGATCCTGCGAAACTGCAATCCCGTTTGGACGGAAAGAATCATTATTTTGAAACCATAATTCTATTGACTGTTTTGACGGTGTGATTTTATATACCGCAGATTGTCGTGTATCGGTAACAAAAACGTTTCCTCCGGTAATCGCAAGATCATTGAAAAAATGCTGAAGTGTATCGTTCAATGAATATTGATGGATCAATTTTTTCGTTTCGAGATTGAATTGGAATATTGCCGCCTTCGCCGGTTCATTCTTGTTACCGATGCGCGCTTTGGGATGATTCAGCATGCCGGCAACCCACAATTGGTTCCTCGCAGCATCCACTTTCATTCCAAACGTGCTGTATAATCCATCCTGCGCTTCGGAAAACAGATCTCCTGATGTTCCGTCGGTATTGATGAAAACGATCTTCCGTTTATGCACACTACTGAGATAGAACCGCTGCTGACGCGGATCGTAAGCGATCCCCTCCGGAATAAGATCTTTTTCGTTGTGTGTATATGCCAGATCGCTTGATATAAGCTCTTTGTTCTTTTTTGCTCGCGACGATATATTCTTTAGAAGAGAATGTTTCCAAATATTCATGAAGCCGCTGTCGTTCTCCACCTGATAATCAACGCCAATAACGGAAATATCATCAAGCAATTCGATGCTTTTTGTCTTTTTACCCGTCATGGAAAATGCTTTTGCAAGATTTATCATGATGCCCGGATGCTTTGGAGCAAGCGTATAAGCTTGTTGCGCCAGCTGTAAAAATGCAGCGGTATCTTTTTCCGAAAGCTTCTTCAGCGACTGCTGATGTACTTCCCATGCATTTTGAGAAAATGCGGTAATGGAGAATAAGCAAAGAAAAATTACAAGTGATCTCAAAATCCCTCTCGTCGTGTCATCGCGAGGAGCGAAGCGACGCGGCGATCTCGTTCTTTGGACATTACGAGAGATTGTCCAGCTTTTTAGATTCCGCTCAGCGTGGGATTCAAAAAGCGGAACTTCGGCTAAAAACGCTTCGCATTGACCACTTATTTTTATGATATTTTTTAAAAATATTTTCATGGGAAAATTTATTTGGTCTAAAGCGACATCGATATTTTATCGTTAATATACACAACCAAACGGTTAAGGCAAACTGAGAATTTCATAATAGTCATTCTGAGCAAGATGTTGCCAATTCGATCACCCCTCGGCTCATCCACCTTCACGAAGTGATCCTTTGGTTTGGCGGATTTGCTCAGGATGACTATGGTGGCGACATCGCGTCGAAGCATCATCTCCACAACGCCGTTACTAATATCTGCGCCAATATTATTTTTGCTACAGTCGATGCCGGATACACGCTTGTATAGAAAAGATTCGGCTGTTCGTTCTGTGCATGTTGATTCGCATACGCCAGCGCGGCGGGTTGTGTGGAAATTGCACTTGCAATTCCCATCAATGCTGTCATCGGGATCTTCAGGAATTTATATCCGATCACGATCGTGGTGACCGCGGCAAAACTGGTGATCGCGGCACCGGCAAGAATATATCCAAATCCGCCCGACTGGAATGTGCTTCCGAATCCAAATCCCGCTTTGGTACCAATGCCTGCCAGAAAAAAGATCAAACCGATCTGACGCAGCACCATATTTGCGCTGAAGGGAAGCGTCCAAATAATGGAGCCTGTTCTCTGCAGTCGACCGAGAAGCAGCGCAACAACAAGCGGTCCTCCGGCAAAACCTAGTTTGAACGATGTTCCGTTCGGAAGGGGGATGGGGAACATCCCGACGAACACGCCGATCACGATCCCGAATGAAAGAGAAAGAAAATCGGTTTCCGAAATTCCTTTGATCGAATCGCCGAAGAATTTCGTCACGGTATCCAGATTTTCTTTTCGCGTAACCACACGCACGCGGTCGCCGAGCTCAAGGATCATATCGGGAGATGGCACAAGATCAATATCGCCGCGCCGAACACGGGTGATAGTTGCACCGAAATCCTTTTCCAAATTCAATTGTTGGATTTTCTTCCCGGCAACCTTATGACTCGAAACGAAGATTCTTCTGTATTCAATGCCATCGTGCTCGGTTCCAAGATGCTGATCTAATTTTTCGCCGAACAGCATCGCAGCGCGGGACAGCGAAGTTTCTGTTCCGACAACAACGATCTCATCTCCGGCGCCGAGAATAATCGCCGGTGTAACAACAACAATATCATTTCCCTTTTTGATACGGCTGAGAACAAATCCGGTCTTCACCAGCGTATGCATCACTTCATCAACCGATTTTCCAATCACCGCCGGATTAGTGATGCGGAACGTTTTGCTGATAATGTCGTTCGAATCGGACTGACTGATGCGATCTTCTTCCTCTTTTGCAAGATCGATCTTGAAGATCTTGATGAACGCGTAAAAGAAAAGGATCAATCCAAGAACTCCGAACGGATAGGTAAGTCCGAATGTGACGACAAAATTATTGGCAAGTGTGTCACGCGATGCTGCTGACATTCCAACTGAAAGTGATTTTACTGTTTCGATCGAAGCTGCAAGCGCGGGTGCATTCGTCAACGCGCCGCAGTAGATGCCGGAGATGATCGATGCGGGCATATCGGTGAGCGTTGAGATCAGCACCGCGACCAGCGCGCTGGAGAGAATGACGAGAAGCGCAAAGATATTCGATTTTAATCCATGTTTGTTGAACGATGCAAAAAAGTTTGGACCGGCGTGCAGTCCGATGGCATAGACGAACAGGACTAAGCCGAGAATATAGATATGATCGGGAAGGGCAAGGCGCGGATCGAGCGCACCGACCCCCATGCCGACGAACAGTACGGCGGTGATGCCAAGATTGAAGCCGAACATTTTGATGTTACCGATGAGATAGCCGAGACCAATAACAACAAACAGTAATAATAATTGATTTGCAGCCAGTAGTTCAATAAAATAATTCATAGTGATAGACGAAGTAAGAAAGATGAAGAAAACAACGGTTTACGGCATAAATATACGGAGAAATGTAGCGGGAAAAAACGGTTGAAGATTATAAATCATTAATTATATATTCGCAGAACCATGTTGCGTATAAATTGTCAAAATGCTAAAATAGACACACTTTTCTAGAGAACAAATGAAAGCCAAAATATTAAACTTACTCATAGTTCATGCTTCTCTCCTGGGATATTTAGAATGGGGAAAGAACAACAAAATTTTTCTCCTTCAAGCAGAAGTGGAAATAGTTTCAAAACTATTCAATGATCCGACTTCTGTCATTCATCCATTTACAATACTTCCCCTGGCAGGACAAATACTATTGGTTACAACTTTGTTTCAAAAGAGCCCGAATAAAATATTAACTTTTATTGGGATTGGAGAAATAGGCGTGTTACTGGGATTAATGTTTGTCATAGGCTTGATAAGTTTAAATTTTAAAATTTTGTTGTCTACGATTCCATTTTTGGTTATTGGGTATTTAACAATACGACATCATTTGAAAACAACTAGAAACCATCTCAAAAACACGTAATCGTTGACAATCATCTTGTCCCAAACTATTTTTAGAAATGCGCCTGGTTTTAAGCTGTGAATCTTAAATTGCGAAATAGTTCTTCACAAATAATATAACGATGGATACTCAAATGAAAGCATCTGTTTACACAAAATATGGTCCACCCGAAGTTCTTCAACTTAAAGACGTACCAAAACCCGCCCCCAAGGAGAATGAAGTTCTCATAAAAATCCATGCAACAACCGTTAATAGAAATGACTGTGGTTTTCGCAAACCTGAATATCCTGTTATCATCCGATTAATCAATGGACTCTTTAAACCAAAAAAAACAATCCTGGGAACTGAGTTGGCAGGAGAAGTTGAAGCGGTGGGGAACAACGTTAGAACATTCAAGCCGGGGGATAAAATTTTCGGATTAAGCGCAAACAATTTTGGCGCACATGCAGAATACATTTGTTTGCCCGAAAATTCGGCAATCACAATAAAACCGTCTAATCTGTCCTACAAAGAGGCTGCCGCAGTCTGTGACGGGCTATTTCTAGCAATGAACCTTATTCGGAAAATAGATTTTACAAACAGACCGAAAATTCTCATTAATGGCGCCACCGGATCTATTGGATCTGCCTGTGTGCAGCTTGCCAAACATTATGGTGCAAAAAAAATTACAGCGGTATGTAATACCCAAAATTTTGAGTTAGTAAAATCTTTTGGCGCCGATGAAGTTATTGATTACACAAAAGAAGATTTTGCGAATAACGGTCAAGTGTATGATGCTGTTATTGATGCGGTCGGCAAAAGTTCTTTTTTTCACTGTGCGAAATTGTTAAAACCAAACGGGATTTATTTTTCAACAGACCTTGGGTATTTATCGCAGAATATTTTTTGGGCGCTGTTAACGCCGATCATCGGCGGTAAACAAGTGAAATTCCCGATTCCCAAAGAGAGCAAAGAGGATATCATTCTTTTCAAAGAACTGATTGAAGCCGGAAACTATAAGGTGGTCATCGACAGAGAATACCCCCTTGAGCAAATTATTGACGCCGTAAAATATGTAGAGACGGGTAAAAAAATTGGAAATGTAGTTATTACTGTTACAGAAAATAATTGATACAGAAATCTGAAATTTCCCCAGGCCGTGTCATTGCGGGACGTTTTTTGTCGAAGCAATCTTTTTTTTGTTTATTTTAAGGAGATTTGTTTCGTTTCTTCGCTTTTCGCAATGACTTTTTCAGATTTCTCTGAAGATGAAAGATAATTTTAAAAGTTTTCTCAAAAGTATTTCATCATTAAGAGAAAGCGATCATATGGGAAAAGAAGAGACGAAAGATCTGTTGAAATTCCTTAAACCGTTTCCCGATGAGATTACAAAGACCGTTTTATGGCTTCGGGATTTTGTCTGGGATCTCTATCCGCAAACGAACGAACTGATCTACGACAACTATAATGCAGTCGCCTTCGGCTGGTCGTCGACAGATAAACTTGGACATACGTTTTGTTCTATTGCGGTTGGAAGGTCAAGTTATAATGTTCATTTTGGATTTTATTGGGGAAACGAACTTTCCGATCCCGATAAAATTCTGCTGGGTGAGGGAAATCAGTACCGCTATATTCTTGTTCCGGACAAAAATAAATTTCCAAAAACAATAATCAAAAAACTTGTAAAAGAAGCCTACGCAAACTCTCTCGCAAAAGTTAAAGACAAAAAACAAATCGTGCATGGGCAGACGATAGTGAAATCAATATCTAAAAAGAAGAGGGGCAGGGGAAAGAAAACAACTTCATTGGAAAACACAAAGAGGTGATCGGATTAATAATAACGAATAAACTTACGAAGGCGATTATGTGCTTTGTTTAACTTTATTAAAGAACAATGTCGTTCCCGCGTGCTATTAGCGGGAATCCATTCTATGGATGGCCGTTAAGAGAAATATATGGTCGTCTTCGCATGATTTTGTTTTCAAGAAATGCTTATTTTTTCTCCGCCGCTACCAATAATCCCGTTCCCGTTGTGTTTGTTGAATTGAAATCAATCCACATTAAGATCAACGAGAACCAGAGCGTAAACAGATAATAGAACGGAAGGACAATAAAGAATGCTTTACTTGCATTCACCATTAGTAATGGATACTTCACCACCAGGCGCCACGCAAATGTTCCAACTGGTCCGTATGAATAACGTGTGTAGAGAACGGTAAATCCAGCGTTTTGTAATTTTGTTTTGATATCATTCACATCATATCCATCCCGCGCATGTTCTTCAACAAAACTTTTATCACCTTCCTGGTGCACATCCGAACCGCCAAGATTCGACGGGGTGTGGATCAATAATCGTCCGCCGCTTTTCATCGCCGCAAAAAAATTTTTGAATACCTGAACATCGTCAGCAATATGCTCCATAACGTCAACAGAAAGAATAAAATTGAATCGGTTGTTGTGCGATGGAACTGTAAGATCTTCAACGCCGAACTGCACATTCGAAATTCCAACCGCAGAAAAGAATTGTCGTGAGTCTTCGATATAATCTTCCTTTACATCGATTGCGTGAATATTGACTTTCGGGAATGTCTTTGCAATGAAATACGAATATTGCCCAAAGCCGCTTCCCGCGTCGAACAAATTGAATGATTCTTTCGTGTTGGAAAGTAATTCGCGCAACGCTCGTTTTACATACCATGTTCGTAGAAACATCACGCCAAGAATCCAGTAGAAGAATTTTCGGAGGATCGGTGCTTTCTTTGCTACATCACCAATAACATTTTTAATAGGATCGTACTGCATAAATTCAATTGATAATTGATAATGAATAATTGACAACAAGAAATTGAGATTTTAACAAAACACTGCTCATTGTTAATTGTTATTCGTTAATTGTTAATTGCTCTATCGCATTCACCATCGCATCCCACGTATATTTTTTTCGTTCTTCCGATGCCCCCGCGGTTAGTTTCGCTTCCATCTGTTCGTTGTAAAATCTCACAATTGCATCTGCTAATTGCTGCGGATCGTTTGGCGGCACGATCAATCCTGATTTTTCATTGATCACCACTTCGGGAAGCGCGCCGACGTTCGTTGCTATTATCGGCGATGAAAAGAAATAGGCGATCTGCGCAATGGCACTTTGTGTTGCCGAAAGATACGGCTGCACCACAACATCCGCCGCCGAAAAGAAGATATGGACTTTTTCGTTAGGAATATAATCTGAAAACACCGTTGTAACATCTTCGATACCGGCAACTTTCATGTGGTCGCGGTATTTTTCTTCGTCTCCGTAATATTCTCCGCAGACCAAAAGACGGATATTCAATTTTTGTTTGATAATCTTCATCGCATCGATGAGAACGTGCAATCCTTTATACGGCCGGATATATCCGAAGAACATGATCACTTTTTCATCGGTGATTCCGAGTTGTTTGCGTGCTTCTTCTTTTGGAATCCGATCGTGAAACAGGTCGAACATCGGAAGTGCGACACGTTTGTATTTTGCTTCGGGGAGAAGCATTAACAGATCGTTTTCTACTGAAGCAGACTGAGCAATAAAATAATCTGTAAACCTGATGAGCCATCTGGTGAGGAACATATCACCGGGACGTTTTTCATGCGGGATTAAATTATGGAGGATCGTCAGCGTCTTTGTTTTCTTTGTTCGAAGCAATGCGTGAAGTGTTCCCGAACTCGGTGCAAGAAACGGAATCCAAAATGTTGAGAGAACAAGATCAGCGTTCAGTTTTCTCAATTTCAATCCTTGAATGATCCAGTTGAACGGATTGATCGAATCGATCAATGCGACACTGGGAACTGGGATCCCTGCGTCACCGCTCTCTTCCTGTGTTTTTCCCGGAAATAATATCTTCGGATATTGGCGGGTATATGAAATAATTGAAACTTCATGTCCGCGCTTAGTCAGGTGCGTGTACAGCATCGCAATAAAGTGCGCCATTCCGCCGCGAAGCGGGTATGCAGGACCGAAGAGAAGGATTTTCATGAACGATCACACATTATAGATTCCATTGTCCGAAAAAAAGATGCCGAACAATGTTCGGCATTGTAAAACAGAAAAATATTTACCACATCGATCAGTTGATCTCTTCTTTAACAGAGTATTGTTTTTCCATTTGCTGGTTCCGTGTAATAAGTTCACCAAGAAGTCCCATTGAAACAAATTGCACACCAACAATAATCATGATCAGGGCAACAATAAAGAGCGGACGATTGCTGAGCGGTTGATCATTGAAATATTTTTCATACACAAGCCATACGCTGATGAAGAATCCTATAAGAGACGACAAAATTCCCCATCCGCCAAATAAGTGCAGCGGACGCGAAACATATCGAGTTGTAAAAACCACGGTGAGCAGATCTAAAAACCCGCGGGAATATCGCGCCATGCCGAATTTCGTTTTCCCGAATTTCCTCGGCCGGTGATTCACAACAGTTTCCCCAACTTTGAATCCGAGCCAATGTGCCAATGCGGGTATGTATCGGTGAAGTTCGCCGTACACGTTAACGCTTTTTACAACATCATTCTTATACCCCTTCAGTCCGCAATTAAAATCATGGATGTTGATCCCGGTGACTTTTGCGGTAACGTAATTGAAAAATTTTGAGGGAATGGTTTTTCCGAGCGGATCTTTCCTTCTTTTTTTCCATCCGGAGACAACATCAAGTCCGCCTTTGAGTTCGCGGATAAGATTCGGGATCTCTGCCGGATCATCCTGAAGATCGGCATCCATTGTAATCACAAAATCGCCCTGCGCTTTTTGAAAACCAACCGCCAGAGCAGCGCTTTTACCGTAGTTTCTCCGGAACCGAATCGCTTTCACCCGGTTGTTTCTCTGCCGAAGTTCACGAAGCACTTTAAATGAATTGTCCGTTGAACCGTCATCAACAAAGATCAGTTCGTAATTACCGCCGATGCGTGACATAACCGTTTTCAATTGTTCATGAAGATCGCGCAGCGATTCTTCCTCATTCAACAACGGGATAATAACCGAGACAAGCGTGTTTCGAGATTGAGTTTGTCCTTGTTGCTGAGGCTGGGGTTGTTTTGGCGGCCTCGGTTGTTGATGCGGTCTTTGTTGGTGTTTCGTGTTTGGGGGCTGGGGCTGAACTTGTTTTTCTTCGGCAACCTCCGGAAAAATTGATGCGGGTAACTCTTCTACCTTTTCAAGTGACGGGAACTCTGATTCCGGTTTTCTCTGCGGGCGGGGATATTTTCCACGAAAATTTTTACGTCGAAACGGATTTTCACGTTTCGGATTGTTGTTGGGCTGTTCCGGTGATGTGTCCGGGCTTTGTTCTGGTGTCTCTTCTGCCATATTATTAAGCTAATTGATAAAAATATTGCTTCAAAGTAGCACAAAACAAAGTAAAATGCAATGCAGGATTATGCGCGGATCTGATTGATGATCGTATCAAGATATTTTTCCATGCGATTAAGGAACACAATATAAGCATTCATCCAGTCGACCGGTGTGACCGGTTTTTTTCCGATACAGTCATTGAAGATCTTCTGGATGCTCTGCGCAAGGCGGTGTTTTCCTTCTTCAACCACCATTTCAAGATCGGAGTGATAGAAAGAATGGATCTGTTGTAAATCGATCGGTACTTTTGAATCAACCCGTGCTTTTTGAAAGAGCGGATGTTCAGTTTTCCTCACGTCACTTGTTTCATAGATCAACAGATTCCACATATCCATGACGAGTTTGAAATCATTTTCATTTTGACATTCACATTCCGGAAGTACCGTTGCATAATTTTGAGTTTCCATCGTCACTTTGTACAACGGAAGCGCTCCGAGATACTGTGTGATCAGATTGATCATGTCGCGATGTGCAAGGACACGCAGGCTTGCAAGTCGAATCTCCGATTTTAATTTTTTATCAGCAGCGGCAATGGAATTTACCGGTGCTTGTTTTGATGATTCAAGTATTGATTGTTTGCTTTGATCTATTTTAAGTTTGTAGTCCGATTGATCCTTTTCTTTTGCACTTCCAAAAATCACCTTCTTCCGAAGATCAAACGGAAGATCATCAAACCGTCGTGCGGCGCCTATGATCGCCGCTTCGTTTTCGCGGATGGAATCAAATTTTTCCAGAAGCGCGGTAACGAGTCTCCCTTTATATTTAGTCTTAAAGTGAGCAACATCCGCAATGACATAAAGATCATCCGCTACAGTAGAAACAAGTGTGTTCATCATGTCGGCGACTT
>CAYPEM010000061.1:26679-28155 GCA_964409765.1 uncultured Chitinophagaceae bacterium | reverse complement strand
TGAACTCGGTGTAATATTGGGAAGTGCGGCTAGTAAAAAAGAAAAATTTGTAGTGTCCTGATAAAGACCATTAACAACAACTTTCTCCGTGTTTGTACCATATCCATAACTTACTAACCGAGATATTGTGTTTTTAAGTACGTGATTATTTGCGCTATCTTTACAGGTTACTTGGAGCAAAAAGTTCGTCCCGCTTTTTAAAATCAAAGTATCGTTCGTATTTTTTTCAAAAGTTGATGCGTAATAAAAATCTATAATGTTAACACTTACTGGTTGGTATATTTTTTGGTTTGCATAGGTAAATGTCACCGTTGAATTTACCACACCATTTGAAATCTTTCTCCCATAAATGTTCAGGTTAAGTTCATTTTTTTTCCCATTTATAAACGAATACCCTACGGTGAAATAATCATAATCCCACTTCTCAAATTGCGGATATTCATCTTCTGTAACAGTTCCTATAATCTGCACAGGAATGGTGATATTTTGTCCAACAAAAAAACTTTTTACGTTTGACTGTATAGGACCATCGTTTGGACCATTGATTGTTTCTTTACAAGAAAATATAACAGTAGAAATCAGTGATACGAAAATAATTAATTTTGTTTTCATAAAATGCCTCTTCAATTTATTTCTAAATAGTAATTATACTGATGTAAGTCAGCGTATATATACAAATGGTAATTGTGCAACTCATTAAAAACCGATTTTTAAGGGAATAATTATATACTGCGAATCATCAATCTGCGGTCAATGGGGTCTTTTAAACTACGTACAGCAATGTTTGAATTGTGGATTAATGTTTAACTCTGTTGAAAAAGAATATGACATTGTTATTTAAATGTAGATAATCTTAACAAATCAATAGTCGTTAATCAATAAAATTCAATTGCCGATAGCGGTCAACTTATAAACCGTGATCTGTTTATGCATTTCGGATATGATTATTGGCGGAATAGTATTGTGTTGCAAGTGGGAGGAGAAAAAGAGTTGCTGCGGGTCGTTCCGTGTTATGATTATGATATCGCAGGTTCCAGCATCTCTTCCGTCTGCGGGTCTATGCAGAACGCTTCTGCCAGAATCTGCCGCAGGCGATGGTGTTGGTCGGGTATATTCTTAAGTGTATCGCACTCATTTTTATATTTCTCCCGGAATCCGAGCATCGTCATACCGGTAATGCGTTTGAAGATCTTTGCTCCGGAATCTTCCCGCAGTCCGACATTGTAACAGACCACATAGCATGGTTCGTCGCTGATCAGCAGGAGCTCTTTCATTGCCTGGACTTTCCGCCGGTGGATATAGACGTTAAGATGAACCCCTTCCTTCCGGAAAAATTTCTTCCTCAGTGTTTCAGAAGGAATGTTCACCATAGTCGCTACACCGGAGATCGTACTGGCTTCGGTAAGATGTAAATCTACCATCAACTTTACATCATCAATTGTTGCGCTCCAATTCAACGAAATATGACCCCTTCTT
>CAYPEM010000061.1:18854-26579 GCA_964409765.1 uncultured Chitinophagaceae bacterium | reverse complement strand
ATTTTTATTTGGATAGAATATATTCGATTGAAATCAGAATTGCAAGTTGGAGAAAACCGGTCGGTCTAAAATCATTGATGAACTTGTGGTAACAAAAAACCCGAAGCATTCACACTCCGGGTCTATTATTTTCTACTAATTGCCAACTGCTAACGGCTAATAGCTAATCGCTGTTAAATTGTTAATTGCTAATTGATAATTGTTTTTTCGCTTTTTCTTTCTCACTCTTCGTGAACGTAGAATATTCCAGCATCTGCTTTGCAAGATCGAGCGGATAGTCGGTTTTGACATCGGTGATGTTCCCTTTTTTATCCTTCACCGGTTCGAGTTTCGGCATCACGAATCCGGTATAGACTGCGCGGTCGAGTTTTTCCATGCGCTGCAGCACTTCATCGCGCAGCGCTGTATCGATCTTGAATCCGTAATTGTCGATCAGTACTTTTGCAGCCGCAAGATCCCCTTCGGATTTGATCCGCTGGATCTCTGCCAGTAATTTCCCGACACCGACACGCATTTTTTCATAATCGGTCACACGGAAAAATGTTTTGCCATCTTTTTTGATGCGCTCGATACAATCCGCATTTCTCCAGAGCCAATGGATGTTCATCTGACGGTTCTTCATATGATCTTCTTCCAATTGGTCATGCCCTTTCGGAACACGCTGCAGCTGTACCAATCCCGCATTGCGCACTTCTTTATCGTACATTGCTTTCACCGTTTCCATCGTGTTGGAAATGATCCCGATCTCCACCAGTTTCGGATCCCAGATGTGATATAGTGCTACAAGATCAGCGCGTGCTTCTTCCAGTGTGGAATAATATCCCGGCAGTGCCGCCTGCGGATCGACCTTGAGATTCGGAGAAACTTTTCCAGACGCGTGGCCGAGCACTTCGTGCAATGCGGTGTGCATATTATCTGCAAGACTTGCGTATTGTTCCGCTCGTTCCACTTCCGCTGCATCGTACGCGAATTCTTTCAGGATATCTTTCCCTCCCGTTTTATCATACGCATCAACAATGTTATAGAGCGTAACCGATTTGCTTCCATATTGTTCCCGCACATCCTGCTCATTCGGAAGATTGATCCCGATCGCACTGACCGGACCGGCATCACCCGTCTCGACCACAACGTTGATCACAGTGTACTTCAACGGCTTCACATCCGATTTTTTGTACTTCGCATCCCACGGCATGCGGTCTTCAAAATATTGTGCGTTCGTTCCGACCTTTTGGAACAATTCTGTCAGCTCCGGATTTGCAAAGTTCACCACCGATTCGAATTGTCCTTTTGCTCCGCGTGCATCAAGATACACTTCAATGAATCCGTGGATCATATCCACCTGCGACTCCGTCTCTTTTACCCAGCCGATATTGTATTCACGCCAGTCATTCAGATCGCCGGTCTGATAGAACTTGATCAACTTGCTCAGATTCTCTGCCTGTAACGGTGTGCTTGCGTACGCTTTGGCTTTCTCCAAATAGGAAATGGCTACTTGAAGGTCCTCTGCATACAATCCCGGTTCAATTGTTCCTCCGAGATGTTTGTTGCCGGTACGGTATACTTTTTCAACAAGCTTTCCATTTTCTTTCACGACCTTGGAGTTGAGCGGATTCTTTTCGTTCCCTGCTTTTGCCCATGCTTCAACTTCGGCAAAGGTCGTTCCGTCATACAGATTGTTCGCACTGCCGGCGATCATATCTTCACCGGGAGTTTTGTTCGTGTGTACCGGTTCATAGGTGATATCGAACAATGCCCGCTGAAGCCGTTCAAGTTTTTGCGTTAGCGTCTCTCCTTTTTTCAATGAGATTGCCGCGCCGTTCTTGACGGCGGTGTTCACATTGGCCACAAATTCTTCAAACGAGCCCTGCATCACGAATTTTCGAGATGTGATATTGTCGTACTGTGAATTGTTCACCCAGAATAATTTTGTGTACAACACAATATTCTCATAGCTCTTAGCATCGATCCCTTTCGGATGAGTATAAAGGGCTTCCATTAGTTCGCGGATCTCCAATGCGTCGCGGTGGCGCTGATCGATGGCGATATCGCGCGCCGCAAGTGCTGACTGATACAAGTAATAGGTGAATACTTTCTCTTTCAGCGAGAGTTTTTCAAATCCATCCGCGTACAGCTGCACAATGCGTACGGGACCGACATCTCCCATTTGTAATTTTTCAATGGTATATTTTCGTTCCATAATATTCGGTTGTTTTGGTTTATCTTTGTTTTGAGCAAAAAGTTGAGAAAGAATCACAACAATGATAAGTAAATTTTTCATTATTACTCCATAATTTTGATGTGAATAAAGTATGGAGAGAATGACGGAAATGCAATTGAAGATTGTATGATAAATTTTCTGTCAGTTCGTCAAATTAATAATCACAGAGACACAAAGTCACGGAGGATTTTATGAAAATACATTTTATCCTTTGTGTCTCTGTGCCTTCGTGATAGAGGTTCTATTCCGATAATTTCATTGTTAAATTTGCAATTTTTAGTATTGTTTTACCATTGTTGGGATTTGAAATATCGCTTTTTGGGGAAATTTTCACTGTTTTTTTCGGCACGAAATTTCTATATAGAGAAGATAGAATGACACAATTGAATGGATGGAATGAAAGGAAATGATATGACTCCAAGACAACAGGAACTGGTTCGCACATCGTTTTTACTGGTGCAATCACAACAAAACCGAATCACCGAACTGCTTTACCAAGAATTGTTCCGATTGGAACCGGCCAGCAAAGCGCTCTTTCGCGGAGATATCGGCGAACAGCAGAAGAAACTGATGCGGATGCTTCAGATCGCAGTGGAAAACCTGGATAACAAAGTTGAATTGCAGTCGATGCTCTTCAATCTGGGGATGATCCATCAGTCCTACGGCGTTGAAGAACATCATTTTGTTTCATTTGGAAAAAGCCTGAACTTTGCATTGAAATCGGTCTTAAAAGATGCCTTCACACAGGAAGTTGAAGAAAGTTGGTTAGCAGCATATCATTATTTTGCCGTGACGATGAAGAACTTTCCGCACGGTACGGATACTGTACAGCTTCCCCATCATTAAGTCTGTGCGGGAACGAATACCTCTGCATTGTGTGTTAGAGACAGTACGAGAATTTCTTCAATGAAAAAAACAATTGCCATATTGATGTTGTTCGTCTACACGGTTCTGACCGCAGGGATGACGATGATCGTTCACACCTGTGGTGGAGAATCCGAGACGATCATTGCCGTCTCAACAATTGAAGATCCGTGCGGCTGCGACGACGAAACAACATCGGATAAATGCTGTACGTCAGAGATAGTAACAGCAAAACTCGACGATGCGCAGAAAGTAAGTACTGCAGCCATCGTTGAAAAATTGACCAGTGTTGGTCAAGTTCAGGTTCCATTATTTTTTGCACTGCTGAATCACAACTCAAATCAGGAAATTCAGTTCGAACCAAACGTTTCACCCCCTCCCAAAAACGATCTCACTATCGTCAATTCAGTGTTCCTTATTTAATTTCTCTGCGGTTCCAACGTTCATTTCCATGAACTAGTATTAAACCACAGATCCGTATACTATTTTAAATAAGGAATAACACCATGAAAACGTACATTCTCAAAACCATCTCTATCATCTCTCTCTTCTCCCTCTTTACTTTTGCCGGCGATACCGTTAAAGAAGCCGAGTTCAAAGTCTCGGGCATCTGCGGTATGTGCAAATCACGCATAGAAAAAACGTTGAAGATCTCCGAAGTAAAGCTTGCAAAATGGGATAAGAAATCCAAAATGCTTAAAGTTGCATTCCTCTCTGAAAAGATCACTCTTGATTCGCTTCAACAGCTTGTAGCTTCGGTCGGACACGATACCGAAAAGTTCAAGGCGGCGGACAGTGTGTATGAAAATCTTCCCGGCTGCTGCTTGTACCGCGACGGACAAGAGACACACTAAATCAAGTCCAAAGGAAAAAGTTAAAAGAGTACTTTCAATACCAATGAAGCATTGTCGGTATTCAGTAATATCATTTTAACTTTATACTTTACACTTTTTACTTCTTAGAAGGATTATGAAAACTATATTATTATTTTTATCTATTATTTTTTCTTTTCTCAACGCACAGCAGCTGACCGGCGTTGTATTGGAAAAAACAGATGACGGGATGTTTCACCCGATCATCGGCGCCAGTGTATACTGGCTTGGCACAACAACCGGTACGACAACCGATACGAGCGGAGTGTTCCGTCTTCCGATCAATGCGGCAAGCGATCAGTTGATCGTCAGTTACATCGGTTATTTGTCGGACACCGTGACAATCGAAGATCAGCAAAAAGTGAATATCATTCTCAAGTCCGACGCGGCAACAGTCGCCGAAGTGGAGATTGTCGGAGAGAAACAAAGCACATTCGTCAATTATCTTTCTCCGCAGAAGACTTTGGTGATGACGGAAAAAGAACTCTTCAAAGCGGCTTGCTGCAATCTTTCCGAAAGTTTTGAAACGAATCCGTCCATCGATGTTTCGTTCACCGATGCGATCACCGGAACAAAACAGATAGAGATGCTCGGACTGGCAGGAACGTATACTCAGATCACTCTTGAAAATCTTCCCGTCATCCGCGGACTCACATCGAATGTCGGGCTCACCTATGTTCCGGGAACGTGGATCGAAAATATCCAGGTCTCTAAAGGAGTAGGTTCCGTTGCCAACGGGTACGAATCGATCACCGGACAGATCAATGTTGAACTTCGAAAGCCACAGGAAGAAGAAGAGAAACAATTCTTTATGAATCTGTTCGGAAATCAGGATCTTCGGATGGAAGGAAATCTTAATCTGCGCACTCCGTTGAATGAGAACTGGTCTTCGATGACGATGTTCCATGCAAGCACACAACAGCAAAAGATCGATGGCAACGGCGATAATTTTTTGGATATGCCCCTTTATAAAACAGTGAACGCCGTCCAGCGTTTCCATTTTTCAAGTCATCTTGGATGGGAAGGTCAATTAGGATTTCAGATTGTTGATGATCGAAAATCCGGCGGAACAGTACGCGGATACAATCTTGATCGATCGGGATTAGCTCTCGATACAACGCAGTATGCTTTCCGCATGGATGGGAAACAATTACGGCTGTGGGGAAAAACCGGTTACGTGTTTCCACAGAAACAATATCAAAGCATCGGTCTGCAGTGGTCGCTGACACGAAACGAGCAGCATTCCTTCTTCAGTTCGCATGAGTATCATGCCAATGAAGAAGCGGGATATATGAATCTGATCTATCAATCGATCTTTGATAATACAATGCACAAGTTCCGGACAGGTTTGAGCTTTTTGTACGATACGTACGATGAGACATTCAATGTCATCCGATATCAACGGACGGAACAAGTTCCGGGAGCATTCTTTGAATACACTTATACTCCCGGCGATGAATTCTCTATGATCGCGGGAATTCGAGTTGATAACCATAATCTGTACGGAACTTTCGTCACACCGCGGCTTCATTTCCGGTACACTCCGAGCGAAGATTGGGTCTTTCGAGCCGTTGCAGGACGGGGTCAACGGACAGCAAATATCTTTTCGGAAAATATGGCGTACTTTGCCAGTGCACGCCAAGCATTCGTAACGTCTCCAAATCCGCGTTCGTCTGCGTACGGACTTGATCCTGAAATTGCAACGAATATCGGATTCAATGCGACCCATTATTTTTTCTGGGATTACCGCGAAGCAACGATCGCATTTGATTTTTACCGGACAACATTCGAGAAACAGATCGTTGTCGATCTGGATAGAAATCCGCAGCAGATCCATTTTTATAATTTGAATGGTCAATCGTATTCGAACAGTTTTCAGTTAGAATTGAACATTCAACCAATTGAACATTTGGATACGCGCATTGCCTATCGTTTTTACGATGTGCGTCAAACGATCAACGGAGCATTGCGGGAACGCCCTTTCGTTGCTCAACACCGGGCATTCATTAATCTTGGCTATGTCACAGAACGTGAAGAAGAGAATGAGCCGCAAATGTCATACGATCTGACACTGCAGTGGTTCGGAAAAAAACGATTGCCGGATACACAATTGAATCCGGTAGGATTTCAAACCCGAAAATATTCTCCGAACTTTGTACTGCTCAATGGTCAGGTGACCCGTTCATTCTTTGCGGGATTCGATCTCTATCTCGGCATTGAGAATCTCTTGAACTTCAAACAAGCCAATCCGATCCTGGATGCGGCAGATCCCAATAGTCATCACTCATATTTTGACAGCGCCTTGATCTGGGGACCGGTCTACGGACGAACAGCGTATGTTGGACTAAGATGGAGAATGTAACTGGTACTTATAGCGTATCAATGCCATCCTTGAGAAATCATGGATGGCATTTTTAAGAGAATAAAGAAGTAATATTCTGTATCTTACAATAAAAATGAAAAATCTTCGCAGCGTTTCGGCAATCATCTATCTCATTATCTGCAGTATAACAGTTCTTGTGATGCTCACAACATCGTTTGAAGTGTTCAAAGAAAAATATTTACCTTCGTTCATGCTGGCACAGAAATACGCACTTCCGCTTATCGTCTCAGCAATGGCGATCGCTTTTCTTACCTTCTTTGAACCGGAACGATTGCAGGATAAAAAAACGCTTACGGCAATGCGGATTCTGATGAGTCTGGTTTTCCTGATCTTCACATACTATATCACATCGCTGAATATCAAAGAATATTCGGAAGGAACACTAGTCGTCTTTGTCATTCAATGGTTCGCAATATTGTTTGAAACAGTCTATTTCTCAGCAATGAAGATAAACACCAAAAGCCGCTGTGTAAGCGGCTTTTGGTAAATTTTTTCCATTTCTCTTTCGTTACTTCTTCATTTCAAGAGAAGCATTTTTTTCGTTTCAACAAAATTCCCAGACTGCAGTTGATAAAAATAGATCCCGCTCGGCAATCGTGTGGCGTTGAACGGAATGGTAAATTCTCCAGCCTCTTTGTTCTCGTTCACCAATACCGCAACTTCTTTTCCAAGCAGATCGAATATTTTTAACGATGTGAAATTCGATGACGGAATGGTGAACTTGATAGTCGTTGTCGGATTGAACGGATTCGGAAAATTCTGGAACAGCGAGAACTGTTCGGGAATACGCGGATCACTCTTCACATCCGTCATTGTCTGTGTTAATAAGATCGCGCCGGTAGTTAGATCGCATAAAAAGAATTTTCCCTTCACCCACATTGATTGATCGTTTGACACTTGATACACCTGTGTATAGGCAACTGACCAATAGATCTTACTGGTGTCAAATTCTGATTGTCCGAACCAACCGTTCTTTTGATCGGCAATGGAAAGTTCAATACGAAACTCCAGCGAATCGGGAATCGGCAATTGCCGAAACGCTTTTCCCCCGCCGTTTTCCGCATTAGCTATAACCATTGCACTGGATGCCGCAGATTGATAATTAGTGATCGGCTTTAACATTTTAATCCAATCGATATATCCTTGATCAAGCGGACTAGTACTTGAACTTCCGGTGCTTATTCGAATTCCTTCTCCCGCGGTATTATTGTTGTAGATATAAGCAAACTCCCACGATCGTGATCGTCCCAATGTATCAACATCCCATCCGGAAATTCTTCGCAGTGATTTGTCTGCCGGAAGGTTCTTCGCCAAACTATCAGCGATCGAAATTACTTCCTGAAAAGATTTCGGCGTGAAGGACGTGAAGGTAAGATTATGATTGCTGA